>NZ_JAEQAZ010000199.1 GCF_016654115.1 Streptomyces sp. MBT53 | reverse complement strand
CAGGCCGAAGCGGGGGTCTGGGGGCGGCAGCCCCCAGTGACGGGACGGGTAGGGGCGGCGGGGGCGAAGAAACCCCCCGCCCCTACGACAGCGGCGCCCCGTACCCGTCGGCCGAAACACCCTGCGGCTCAGGATCCCGCGGCCCGAACAACGCGGTCAGCCCCAGATGAACAACAAGCGCCGCGATGGACCAGGCCAGCACCGCCCCCTTGGCCCCCAACTTCAGCGGCGCCGAGAACGTGACCCCCTTGCCCACGGACTTGGCATGCGCGAGCACGTCCTTCGTCGGCCCCAGCCACATCCCCAGCCGCCACGCGAGCAGCGAGGCCAGCAGCCCACCCACGGTCAGCGCGACGACCAGCGGCACTCCCCCACGCCGCCGCAGCAGAAACGCGGCAAGCGCACTCAGCACCCCAAAACCCACCGCGAGCAGGGTGAACGTTCCGTCCACCCCCACCGCCTGCTCGCCCTCGGAGTCCTTGAGATAGACGACCCAGCTCTTGTCGACCACGTCCCCGACCAGCGGCACATGCGGGGCCAGCCACCACCACAGCAGCCCGAGCAGCACCCCGCCGAGCGCCACGACGACCGTGGCGACGGCGGCCTCGATCAGCTCGGTCTTCATTCCGGGCCCGTCCGAGCCGTAGGACGCCTCCTGCGGGGCGTACACGGGATACCCGGCGCTCGGGGCACCGGGGTCGCCCTGGGGGCCCTGGTCACCCGGCGGCTGCCACGGGTCGTGCGAGGACTGGTCACGCGGCGGCGGAGGCGGAGTCAGCGGTGCGGTCACAACGCCATCGTGCCAGGCCCGGCTGTGCGGCGCGTCACCGGACGGCGGCCCGACGGTAGGCCCAGGCGGCGACGGCCAGCGAAACGACGCCGACCGCGGCGCATACGGCGAGGTCACCGAGGACGAGCGCCCAGTCGGGGTGCGCGGCGAAGGTCTGCGCGAAGGCCTCGACGCCGTAGGTGGACGGCACCAGGTCCCGCAGGAACCGCACCGCGTCGGGCATCCGGTCGGCGGGCAGCACCCCGAGCAGCAGTGCCGCCGACATGCCCAACTGCCCGAGCAGCGTGGCGAGTTCGGGTCGCGGCGCAAGCAGCCCCAGAGCCGCGCCGAGCCCGGCGAGGGCGGCCCCGGCGAGCGGGATGACCGCCGCGAGGATCCAGATGTTGCCCATCGGCAGCCCGAACAGCACACACCCGAAGACGGCGGTGAGCGCGGTCCCCGGCACGGTGAAGGAGGCGTACGCGCCCGCCGCCCCGAGCACCACGGCGGCGGGCGGCACCGGCAGGGTGGCGTAGTGGTCGAGCCCGCCGCTGCCGCGCAGCTGACCGAAGTACTGCGCGAGCAGGTTGAGCCCGACGTAGGCGACGACCAGCACGGACGAGCCCGCGACGACGAACCGGGCGTCGTGGCTCCCGCCGTCGACGACCCCGCGCATCATGATCAGGATGCCGACGGACTGGAAGGTCGCCACGAACAGCAGCGGGATCCGCGCGACCCGCGCCCGGGAGAGCTGCGCCCGGTACACGGCGGCCAGCGAGGGCCACAGTCGCGCCTTCGGCCCCAGCTCGGCAGCGCCTGCCCCGGCGGCCTCCGGCACGGCCAGCGGGCCACTCGGCAGAACATCGGCGGATACGACACTCACGTCGCGCTGCTCCTCTCGACGCCGGCAGTCGCCCTGTCCCATACGGATACGACAGCTCGTGTACTCATGCCTTCACCAGCCCCTGTCCGTTTCCGCCCAGGGTCAGATAGACGTCCTCCAGGCTGGGCGTGGCCAGGGTGAAGTCGTCCAGGGCGGCGAAGGCGGCCCCGCCGGTCACCGTGGCGACGGCCACCCGGGCCTCCTCGGGGGCGAGCCTGAGCGTCCAGCGGCGGCCGGACTCGACGGCCCGGTCCCGCAGCGCGGCGACCTCCGGGACGTCCAGCGGCGGTTTCTCCCGCCACACCAGCTCGACCCGGACCTCTCCGGCGACCTGTTCCTTGAGCCCGGCGGGGGTGTCGCAGGCGATGACCCGGCCCTGGTCGAGGACGGCGACCCGGTCGAGGACGGTCTCGGCCTCGATGACGTTGTGGGTGACGAGCAGCACGGTGGACCCGCGCTCGGCCCGGCGCCGGTCGACGGCGGCCCACACGGCCCGCCGCGCCACCGGATCCATCCCGGTGGTCGGCTCGTCGAGCACCAGCAGCGGGCGTTCCCCGACCAGCGCGGCGGCCACACACGCCAGCCGCCGCTGCCCGCCGGACAGCTTCTTCAGCGGCCGCCCGGCGATGGCCGTGAGCCCCAACTCGTCGAGTACGGCGTCCCGTTCGGCCCGTGCCTCGCGCAGGTCCAGGCCGCGCAGCCGTGCGGTGGTCTCGGCGGCGAGGGACACGGTCAGTTCGTCGAGCGCGGTGGACTCCTGGCCGAGGTAGGCGAGGATCCGCGCGGCGCGCTCCGGGTGGCGCACGATGTCGTGCCCGAGGATCTCGACGCTGCCCGCGTCGGGCCGCATGAGCCCGGTGAGCTGGCGTACGAGGGTGGACTTGCCGGCGCCGTTGGGTCCGAGCAGTCCGAAGATCTCGCCCCGGCGGATGTCGAGGGTCACGGCGTCGGTGGCCCGTACCTCGGGGGTGCCCGGCGCACCGCGTCGTCCGCGCACCGCCGGATAGGTCTTGCTGAGTCCGCGCACCGCGCACACGACATCCCCACCGTGTCGAAGTGCCTGTCCCGCGCGCGTACTCACAAGGGACGAGACTACGGGGTCCGCGGCCCCCGCCCGTTCGCGGGTGGGTCGAGAACCGCAAATACCCCGGTAAAGAGCGTCAATCCCCCGCGGGGGCGTGCTCGGCCGCCGTGCGGACGTCGATCTCGCGCCAGAACCCGGCGCGGATCGCGTACCGGTCGTGCTCGTCGATCTGGTCGTCCTTGTGGGCGAGGAGTCCGAAGCGGGCCGCGTAGCGGAGCAGTTCCCCGTCGATGCGGTGCGGGACGCGGGGATACATTCCGGAGAGTTTCTGCAGGTGGGCGCCCTGGTCGCCGAGGCGGCCCATCCACCGGCGGGCGAACACCTGGCCGACCTCGAAGGGGTCGCCGCCGACCGTGGTGATGTCCTCCTCGCGGTCGGCCCAGCGCTGCTCGGCGGTGGTCAGCTGCGCCAGCGTCGGCATCGAGGCGACCTCGGGCGGTTCGGTGGCGCCGCCCGGCCGGTCGACCCACCCTTTGTCGGAGGACCAGCGCAGGGTGGCGCTCGCGGGATGCGGCGCGGGCGCGGCGGCTCCGGGGGCCTTGAGGCTCGCCAGGTCCTTCGGGGTGGGCACGCCCTTGGGTGCGGGGACCCGCTCCTGTGTGCCGTTCTCCGAACCGGCCTCGGCCGCCGCGTGCTCGCCGTCCTCGACCACCCGCTCGCGCGTCGCGGGCGCCGACTCGGGCAGCGGCGCGGACAGGATCGCGGCGATCTCCGGCCTGGGCACGGGCTGCGGCGCACACACCCCGCCGAGATCCTTCGCCCGTACGGCCTTGGTGATCCACGTCCGGTCGAGCACCCGCCGCTCGTCGGCCTCGGCGACCAGGTCCTCGGACTGGTTGTAGTCCCCGTCGGCGGCCTGCACGGCCCACAGGTGTACGGCGACGCCGTGTTCCTTGGCGGCCATCATGCCCGGCAGCAGGTCGCCGTCGCCGGTGACGAGGACGACGTCGGAGCAGGCGCGGTTACGGGCCAGCTCGGTCAGTTCGGCGTGCATGGCGGCGTCGACGCCCTTCTGCGCCCAGCGGCCGTCGCTGCGGGTCAGGGCACCGAGACGGACGGTGACCCGGGGCATCACGCGCAGCCTGCGGTGCTCGGGCTGCGGGACGCGGTCGGGGGCGCCGTCGAACCAGTAGATGCGGAGCAGGGGCCGTTCCGTGTCGGACTCGGCTCGCTCGCGCAAACCCTGGATGAGGGCGGCGTGATCGACGGTGATACGGGAACGCGAGGGCTCTCCGGCGAGGAGACTGGCCGCCGCCCCCAGCAGATACCCGGCGTCCACCAGGACGATGCAGCGGTCCACGCGACTCACCCTCTTCCCGGTCGGTTTTGCTTCGGGCTCGCTTCGAGTCTGCCCGACCGCACTGGGGTTAACGGCCCGAAACTCGATCTTCGGCGTGGCGTTTCGGGGCTTCCGTCTCGCACCAACCATGTCACACACGGTAATTATCCGAAATGCGTTCTTCGTCAGCCTATGTGAATCTGGTCGCGGTCCCGGCCCCTAGATCCCCCCTCAGGAGGCAGATCACCATGGCCAAGAACAAGCATCGTGACCGTAAGCAGCCCCAGTCCGAGCGCGCCCAGGAGCAGGCCACGTCGTCCTCGATGGAGGCACAGGCCGAACAGCGCATATCCCAGGCGACGCCGAGCGACATGGCCCGCAAGGGCAAGCAGAAGCGCTTCGGCCACAACTGAGGCCTGTGACAAGGGTTGTTGAATGACTGAGGGGCGCATCCGTTGGCGGATGCGCCCCTTGGTCACTTCTGCGAGTCCGTCGCTCAGCCCGCCAGGCAGGCCGGGCCGAGCAGCACCTTCAGGTCGCCGAACAGGGCCGGGTCGGGCTTCACCCGGTGCCGGTCCAGGCGCAGGATCGTGGTCTTGGTCGGGCCCTGGAGCTTGATGCGGACCTCGCTGTCGCCCCGGTGGTGGCTGAGGATCTCACCGAGCCTGCTGACCATGGGCGGAGTGACCCTGGTCGCCGGGATGGTGAGGATCACGGGCGCGTTTGTGCCCGCGTTCGACACGTCCGGGACCTGCATCTCCATCGCGACCAGCCGGGGCACGTCCTCGCGCTTGTCGAGGCGGCCCTTGACGAACACGATGGTGTCCTCGACGAGTTGGGTCGAGATGAGCTGATAGGTCGCCGGGAAGAACATGCACTCGATGGAGCCCGCGAGGTCCTCGACGGTGGCGATCGCCCAGGCGTTGCCCTGCTTGGTCATCTTGCGCTGGAGGCCCGAGATGATGCCGCCGATGGTGACGACCGCGCCGTCCGCGTGCTCACCTCCGGTGAGCTGGGCGATGCCCGCGTCGGCCTTGTCGGACAGCACGTGCTCCAGGCCGAACAGTGGGTGGTCGGAGACGTAGAGACCGAGCATCTCCCGCTCCTGGGCGAGGAGATACGTCTTCTCCCACTCGTCGGTGGTGAACTCCACGTCGAGCCCGAAGCCGGGCTCGCTGGTGTCCTCCTCGCCCATGCCCCCGAAGAGGTCGAACTGCCCCTCGGCCTCCTTGCGCTTGACCGCCACCACGTTGTCGATCATCGGCTCGAAGTGCGCGGTGAGGCCCTTGCGGGTGTGCCCGAGGGTGTCGAACGCCCCTGCCTTGATGAGGGATTCGGTGGTGCGCTTGTTGCAGGCGGCGGCCTCGACCTTGTCCAGGTAGTCGGGGAAGGAGCCGTACTTCCCCTTCGCCTTGCGGGACCTGATGATCGAGTCGACGACGTTCGTGCCGACGTTGCGCACGGCCTCCAGGCCGAAGAGGATCACGTCGTCGCCCTGGGCGGCGAAGTTGTGCACCGACTCGTTGACGTTCGGCGGGAGCACCTTGATCTTCATGCGCCGGCACTCGTTCAGGTAGATCGCGGACTTGTCCTTGTCGTCCTTGACCGAGGTGAGCAGCGCCGCCATGTACTCGGCCGGGTAGTTGGCCTTCAGATAGGCGGTCCAGTACGAGACCAGGCCGTACGCGGCGGAGTGCGCCTTGTTGAACGCGTAGCCGGCGAAGGGGACCAGGACGTCCCACAGGGCCTGGATCGCCTCGTCGCTGTAGCCGTTCTTCCGGGCGCCCGCCTGGTAGATGGTGAAGTTCTTCGCCAGTTCCTCGGGCTTCTTCTTGCCCATCACGCGGCGCAGGATGTCGGCCTCGCCGAGCGAGTAACCGGCGACGATCTGGGCGGCCTTCTGCACCTGCTCCTGGTACACGATCAGGCCGTAGGTGACCGCCAGGACCTCCTCAAGGGGCTCCTCCAGCTCCTTGTGGATCGGCGTGATCTCCTGGCGCTTGTTCTTGCGCTCGGCGTAGTTGATGTGCGAGTTCATGCCCATCGGGCCGGGCCGGTACAGGGCCGACACGGCGGAGATGTCCTCGAAGTTGTCGGGCTGCATCTGGCGCAGCAGCGAACGCATCGGGCCGCCGTCGAACTGGAACACGCCCAACGTGTCGCCGCGGCACAGCAGTTCGTACGTCTTGGGGTCGTCCAGCGGGAGGGCGAGCATCTCCAGGTCGATGCCCTTGTTGGACTTCACCATCTTCACGGCGTCGTCCATGATCGTGAGGTTGCGCAGCCCCAGGAAGTCCATCTTGATCAGGCCGAGCGACTCGCACTGCGGGTAGTCCCACTGTGTGATGGTCACGCCGTCGGTGTGCCGCACCCAGATCGGGGCGTGGTCGACGATGGGCTCGCTGGACATGATGACGCCGGCGGCGTGCACGCCCATCTGCCGGACCAGGCCCTCGACGCCCTTGGCGGTGTCGATGACCTTCTTGACGTCCGGCTCGTTCTCGTACATCCCGCGGATCTCGCCCGCCTCGCCGTAGCGCGGGTGCTTGGGGTCGGTGATGCCGGAGAGGTCGATGCCCTTGCCGAGGACGTCGGCGGGCATCGCCTTGGTGAGGCGGTCGCCCATCGCGTACGGGTAGCCCAGCACGCGCGCGGAGTCCTTGATGGCGTTCTTGGCCTTGATCTTGCCGTAGGTGCCGATCATGGCGACCTTGTCGGCGCCGTACTTCTCGGTCACGTACCGGATCACCTCGACGCGCCGGCGCTCGTCGAAGTCGATGTCGACATCGGGCATGGAGACGCGCTCGGGGTTGAGGAACCGCTCGAAGATCAGGCCGTGCGGGATCGGGTCGAGGTCGGTGATGCCCATGGCGTACGCGACGATCGAACCGGCCGCGGAACCACGGCCGGGGCCGACCGCGATGCCGTTGTTCTTGGCCCACATGATGAAGTCGGCGACTACAAGGAAGTAGCCCGGGAAGCCCATCTGGATGATGACGTCCAGCTCGTAGTCGACCTGCTTCTGGCGGTCGTCGGGGACGCCGCCCGGGAAGCGGCGCTCCATGCCGAGGCGCACCTCCTCCTTGAACCAGGTGACCTCGGTGTAGCCGTCCGGGATGTCGAATTTCGGCATGAGGTTCTTGGCCTCGAACATGCCGGTGGTGTCGATCTGTTCGGCGACCAGGAGGGTGTTGCGGCAGCCCTCCTGCCAGGCGTCCGAGGAGTCCACGGCGTACATCTCGTCCGTCGACTTCAGGTAGTAGCCGGTGCCGTCGAAGCGGAAGCGGTCCGGGTCGGAGAGGTTCTTGCCGGTCTGGATGCAGAGCAGGGCGTCGTGGGCGGTCGCCTCGTGCGCGTACGTGTAGTGCGAGTCGTTGGTCACCAGGGGCGGGATGCCGAGCTTCCTGCCGATGTCCAACAGGCCGTCACGGACCCGGCGTTCGATCTCGATGCCGTGGTCCATCAGCTCCAGGAAGTAGCGGTCCTTGCCGAAGATGTCCTGGTACTCGGCCGCCGCCTTCAGGGCCTCTTCCTCCTGCCCGAGGCGCAGCCTGGTCTGCAGCTCGCCCGAGGGGCAGCCGGTGGAGGCGATGAGCCCCTCGGACCACTGGGAGATGGTCTCCTTGTCCATGCGCGGCCACTTCTGGAGCCAGCCCTCGGCGTACGCGTCCGAGGACAGCTTGAAGAGGTTGTGCAGGCCCGTCTTGTTCGCCGCCCAGATCGTCTTGTGGGTGTAACCACCGGAACCGGACACGTCGTCGCGCTTCTGGTGCGGCTGGCCCCACTGGATCTTGCGCTTGTTGCGCCGGGACTCGGGGGCGACGTACGCCTCGATGCCGATGATCGGCGTGACGCCCGCTTTCTTCGCCGTGTGGAAGAAGTCGTAGGCCCCGTGGAGATTGCCGTGGTCGGACATCGCGATATGGGTCATGCCCATCTCGTTGCACGCGTTGAACATGTCCTTCAGCCGCGCGGCACCGTCCAGCAGCGAGTACTGGGTGTGGACATGCAGGTGCGTGAACGGCGGCTTTGACACGGCTTGGCCTCCAGGGATAGCAGGGGAAACGATCGACGACGAGCAGCGGACGGTCTGGGGGGACGAGACCGAATCCTATGCCTGCCCACTGACACAAGGCGGGCACTCCCACGTACCTTCAAGCGTTGGAAAGTGACGACAGACCCGTCACATGTCACGTACCACCCGTACCAGGAGGCACAGAGCGATGTCGGTTCCGCAGCTCAACGACGAGCACCGCGGCGAGGAGATCCTCGCTGTCTTCGACACCGCCTTCGGCGAGCTCCTGGCCGCCGACCCGGCCGCGTTCCGCGTGAAGTTCCGGAAGATGGCGGCCTCCGCCTTCGCCTTCTACCGGGGCACGGCGGCCCTCTTCTACCACGACCTCACTGCAAATAATCAGTTTGGCTCGAAGCGGGGCGGCCCGTACCTGGACGACCGCACCTCGCGCGTGTGGATCCACGGCGACCTGCACGCCGAGAACTTCGGCACGTACATGGACTCCAACGGCCGCCTGGTCTTCAACGTCAACGACTTCGACGAGGCCTACGTCGGCCCGTTCACGTGGGACCTGAAGCGCTTCGCGGGCTCCATCGCGCTCCTCGGGTACGCGAAGGCGCTCAGCGACGAGCAGATCACCGAGCTGGTGAAGATCTACGCGGCCGCGTACCGCGAGCGGGTGCACGCGCTGGCGACCGGCGCGAAGAGCGACGAGGTGCCGCCGTTCACCCTGGACACCGCCGACGGCCCGCTGCTGGGGGCGCTGCGCACGGCCCGCTCGCTGACCCGCTTCGAGCTGCTGGACTCGATGACGGAGATCCGCGACTACGAGCGCCGGTTCGCTTCGGGCGGCGGCTCCATCGAGCTGGACGCGGCCACCCGCTACAAGGTCCTCGCGGCCTTCGACGGCTACCTGGAGACGCTCCCGGAGTCCTCCCTGGACCGCCCGGACTCGTACCGCGTGAAGGACGTCGTGGGCCGCCGCGGCATCGGCATCGGCTCGGCCGGGCTGCCGTCGTACAACATCCTTCTCGAGGGCAACAGCGACGCCCTGGAGAACGACGTGGTGATCTACATCAAGCAGGCCCAGACGCCGGCCGTCTCCCGGCACATCACGGACGCGGCGATCCGGGACTACTTCCAGCACGAGGGCCACCGCACGGTGATCTCGCAGCGCGCCCTCCAGGCGCACGCGGACCCGTGGCTGGGCTGGACCGAGCTGGACGGTTCGGGGCAGCTGGTCGCCGAGGTGTCGCCGTACGCGGTGGACCTGGACTGGAGCGACATCGACGACCCGGAGGAGATCGCCGCCGTGGTCGCGGACCTCGGGCGGGCCACGGCCACCATGCACGCGGCGGCCGACGACCAGTCCGGCGAGTCGCTGGTGCCGTTCTCCACGGAGCGCGCCATCGACGCGGCGATCGCGGCCGACGAGGACGGCTTCGCGGGCATCCTGGTCGACTTCGCGCACGACTACGGCACGCGCGCGCGTGCCGACCACCAGATCTTCGTCGACCTGTTCCGCAACGGCCGGATTCCGGGTCTGTAACCATCCGTACGCTCACAGGAACCCTTTAAGGGTCCCTTACCGGAGCGCATGACAGACTCACCCACGCTATGTACATATCCGGGATCCAGCTCAGGGCCGTACGCGCGGCGCTGTTCACGGCACTGGTCGTGACGCTCAGCACCGCGTCGCACGTGCTGCTGTCCCGGGTCCCCCTTCCGTTCGGCACGGTGGCCGCCATCGCGGCCACCGTGTTCGTGCTCGCGTACGCGCTGGCGGGACGCGAGCGCGGCTTCGGCCGGATCGCCGCCCTGCTGATCCCGCTGGAACTGGCCGCCGACACGGTCTTCACCACCGGCCAGCACGCCTGCTACGGCAGGGCGGGCGGCCCGGTCGCCGGACCGCTGCGCGCGGTCGGCCTGGACGTGCTGTGCAGCGGCGGCAGCGTGGGCACCCCGCTGGCCCGGATGACCGACGACCCCCAGCAGGCGGCGGCGCTGCTCGCGCACACCGACGCCACCGCCGCCTGGCTGCTGCTCGGCGCGCACATCGGCGTGGGGCTGCTGGCCGCCGCGTATCTGCGCCGCGGCGAGCGCGCGCTGACCGAACTGCTGCGCGCGGCGACGGCGGTCGGCTTCCGGCCGCTGCTGCTCGCCGTCACCGCGATGACGGGCCGGCGCACCCCCGCGGTCAGCCGGCTGCCGCGCACCACGCACCGTACGGCCACCGCCCGTGAGCTGCTGCTGGTGCACTCCCTGGGACGGCGTGGACCGCCGTGCTCGGTAAGCCTCCTCGCGGTCTGAACACGTCCGCGCACCGGCACCCGGGCACCACGAGCATCACGAGCACCCCTGTGTAGTCCCCCCATACGTATTCCGCGCACACCCTGTGCGCGTCCCTGATGGAGATCACCACCATGAGCAAGCGGAACAGCGCGGCGGCGAAGACGGCGGCCCGTGAGCGGCTGCGCGCCGAGCGCGAGCGCCAGGCCAAGCGCGCGAAGGTCAAGCGGCAGCTCATAGTCGCCGGTTCGGTCGTCGGCGTCCTCGCGATAGCCGGCGGCATCGGCTACGCCGTCGTGCAGAGCAACAAGCCCAGCTACTGGGAAGGCCTGAAGGACGCCAAGGTCACCGCCCCGGCCAACACCTCGGGCACCAAGGGCACGACGGTCGTCATCGGCAAGTCGACGGCCAAGAAGACCCTCAAGGAGTACGAGGACCCGCGCTGCCCCGTCTGCGCCCAGTTCGAGCAGACCGTCGGCTCGACCGTCATCAAGGACATCGACGACGGCAAGTTCAAGATCCAGTACATCGGTGGCACGTTCATCGACAACAAGGACAACGGCGTCGGCTCCAAGAACGCGCTGAGCGCCCTGGGCGCCGCGCTGAACGTCAGCCCCACCGCGTTCCTGGAGTACAAGTCCGCGCTGTACTCGACGAAGTACCACCCGGACGAGACGACCGACACGTTCAAGAACGACAGCTACCTCATCAAGGTCGCCAACACGGTCTCCGCGCTGAAGAACAACACGAAGTTCCAGACCGCCGTCAAGAAGGGCACCTACGACGCCTGGGCGATGGCCATGTCGAAGACCTTCGACACCAACAAGGACGGCGTGACGGGCACCCCGAGCTTCGTCATGAACGGCAAGATGCTGACCGCCGACAGCGCGGGCAACGCGCCCATGACGGTGGCCGACTTCAACAGGGTGGTGGACGCGGCCCTGAAGGGCTGAACCGACGGCCGGTGGAAGAGCGGGCGAACTTCACGAGTTCGCCCGCTCTTGTTAATACCGGTCAGTAACCTGGTCGCTCGTGACCAGTCGATACAGAGCAACCGAAGGCGCCAACTCGCCCTTCCCGCGCCGCCGTACGGTCGTCAAGGCCGCTGCCGCCACCGCCGTGCTGGCCGGCCCGCTCGTCGCCGCACTGCCCGCCGGGGCCGCGACCGAGACCCCCGCCTTCCTCCATGGCGTCGCCTCCGGGGACCCGCTCCCGGACGGCGTCCTGCTGTGGACCCGAGTAACGCCCACCGCCGAGTCGGTCCCGGGTTCCGGGCTCGGCCCGGACACCGAGGTGAGCTGGACCGTCGCCACCGACAAGGCGTTCACCACCGTCGTCTCCAGGGGCTCGCTCACCGCGACCGCCGCCTCCGACCACACCGTCAAGGCCGACATCCGCGGCCTGGCCCCCGCCACCGACTACTGGTTCCGCTTCTCGGCCGGCGGCACCGACTCCCCTGCGGCGCGCACGCGCACCGCGCCGGCGGCGGACGCCGACGTGTCCGGCCTCCGCTTCGGCGTCGTCACCTGCGCCAACTGGGAGGCGGGCTACTTCTCCTCGTACCGCCACCTCGCGAACCGCAACGACCTCGACGCCTGGCTGCACCTGGGCGACTACATCTACGAGTACAAGTCCGGCGAGTACGGGACGCGCGGCACGGTCGTACGGCCGCACGCACCGCTGAACGAGATCATCACGCTCGCCGACTACCGCACCCGGCACGGCAAGTACAAGACCGACCCCGACCTCCAGGCACTGCATCTGAAGGCGCCGGTGATCGCGATCTGGGACGACCACGAGTTCGCCGACAACGCCTGGTCGGGCGGCGCGGTCAACCACACCGAGGGCGCCGAGGGCACCTGGACGGCCCGTCAAGCCGCCGCGAAACAGGCGTACTTCGAGTGGATGCCGGTCCGCCCGGCGATCGAGGGCACCACGTACCGTCGCCTCCGCTTCGGCAAGCTGGCGGACCTCTCCCTCCTCGACCTGCGCTCCTTCCGTTCGCAGCAGGCGAGTTCGGGCAGCGGTTCGGTCGACGACCCGGAACGTACGATCACGGGTCGCGCCCAACTCGACTGGCTGAAGGCCGGGTTGAAGGCGTCGGACACCAAGTGGCGGCTGGTCGGCAACTCGGTGATGATCGCGCCGTTCGTCATCGGCTCACTCACCGCCGACCTGCTCAAGCCGCTCGCGAAACTGCTGGACCTGCCGCAGGACGGCATCGGCGTCAACACCGACCAGTGGGACGGCTACACCGACGACCGCCGTGAACTCCTCGCCCATCTGCGCTCGAACGCGATCGGCAACACGGTGTTCCTCACCGGCGACATCCACATGTCCTGGGCCAACGACGTGCCGGTGGACGCCGGCACGTACCCGCTCTCACCGTCCGCCGCGACGGAGTTCGTGATCACCTCGGTGACCTCGGACAACCTCGACGACATAGTCAAGGTGCCCGAGGGCACGGTCTCCGCGCTCGCCGCGCCGCTCATCCAGCTCGCCAACCGGCACGTCCACTGGGTCGACACGGACCGCCACGGCTACGGCGTCCTCGACATCACGGCCGACCGCGCGCAGATGGACTACTACGTCCTGTCCGACCGCACCTCGCCCACCGCGACCTCGTCCTGGGAGCGGTCGTACCGCACGCGCAGCGGCACGCAGAAGGTCGAGCGGACGTACAACCCCGTGTAGCCGGAAAACAGTTGGAGCGGTCCAGACACTGCTGTGTACATTCAACTCGTCAAGATCAACCACGATTGGAGTCAAATGGCCACCCCCCAAGGTGTTTTGACGAAGACCGCAGTGCTCACGGCCGCCCTGGCTTTCGCCGGGCTCACCTCGACGTCCGCCCAGGCCCTGGAGAACACGGCCGCGGCGGCGCCGCTGTACGTCAACCTGGTCACGGCCGAGAGCTCTCCCATATATTCCCAGCCCACGTCCTCGTCGACGCGGTACCGCACGGAGCCGGCGGGCACGACCCTGCGGATCCAGTGCTCGACCACCAACACCCCTTCGGGGGCGATGTGGTACAGGATCTACGACGCCCAGCCGACGTCCTGGGTGTGGTCCGGGCACTTCATGTCGCTGGTGAACCCGCCCAAGAAGTGCTGACCCGGTAGGTAGCCGCTACAGGCTGTCGAGGAAGCCGAGCGCCACCCGCCAGGTGGCCTCGGCGGCCTCCTCGTCGTAGTCGGGCAGGCCGGAGTCGGTGTACAGATGACCGGCTCCGGCGTACCGGTAGATCTCCACATCCGCACCGGCCTTGCCCATCTGGAGATACCAGGAGCTCAGCCAGTCGTCGGTCTCGAACTGGTCCGGCTCGGCGACATGCAGCTGCACCGGCAGATCGTCGACAGAAGCGGTGGCCGCGATGTCCGAGGTGCCGTGCAGGAGCAGCAGCCCGCGGGCCTTCTCGTCGCCGAGGGCGAGGGTCTGGGCGACGGAGGCACCGAGCGAGAACCCGGCGTAGACGAGCCCGCGCTCGGAGTAGGGAGCGGCGGCCAGCACGGCCCGCTTCAGCAGCTCGTCCTTGCCGATCCCGTCGTTGAAGGCCATGCCCTCCTCGACCGTCTCGAACGTATGCCCCTCGAAGAGGTCCGGCGTCCACACCTCGTGGCCCGCGGCGCGCAGCCGGTCGGCGGCCTCGCGCACCGCCGGGCGGAGTCCGTACGTCGAGTGGAAGAGCATGATGTTCATGAAGCCATCGTGCCAGTACGGTCGGACACATGGAGAACGTACTGCGCCCGCTGATCGTCATCGGCGGTTCCGTGGTCCTCACGCTGCTCATCGGCTGGGTCACCGACCTACTGCTGCGCAAGGCGGACGCCCGCCACGACGACACCACCCTGTGGGGCCTGCTGCGCCGAGGCCGCGTCCCCTACCAACTACTGCTCTGCGCAGCCTTTCTCAGAGGCTCCTACGACCAGGCGCAACTCCTCGAGGAACACCGGATCGGCATCGGCCAGACCCTGACCCTGGTGCTGATCGGCGCCACCGCCTGGCTGATGATCCGGGTCGCGGCGGCGATCGTGGAGTCGTCGTACGCGCGCTACGCCCGCGCCTCCCGCGACGCGGCCCGGGTCCGCCGGGTCCGGACCCAAGTGACGCTGATCACGCGGGTGGTGGCCGCGATCGTGGGTGTGGTGGCGGTCGCCGCGATGCTGCTCACCTTCCCCGCGATGCGCGCGGCCGGCGCCTCGCTGCTGGCCTCGGCGGGCGTCCTCGGCATCGTCGCCGGTGTGGCGGCCCAGTCCACGCTCGCCAACCTCTTCGCCGGGCTCCAGATCGCCTTCGGCGACATGGTCCGCATCGGCGACACCGTGGTGGTGGACGGCGAGTGGGGCACGATCGAGGAGATCACGCTGACCTTCCTCACGGTACGGACCTGGGACGAGCGCCGGATCACCATGCCGGTGTCGTACTTCACGTCCAAGCCGTTCGAGAACTGGTCGCGCGGCACCCCGCAGATGACCGGCATCGTCTACTTCCAGGTCGACCACTCGGCCCCCGTCGACGCGATGCGC
>NZ_JAEQAZ010000198.1 GCF_016654115.1 Streptomyces sp. MBT53 | reverse complement strand
GTGGGGGTGGATCGGGGTGGGGCGGTCTGCGGAGCGCCTCCTGGTCGAAGCGGGCTTTCGGGCCGGTCCACAGGTAGGCGTGGTGGTGCACCGGGGCTGGTCCTGTTCGGGGCGTCTGTGTCTCTCGGTGGTGAAATCCCGGCCGGACAGCGCGAGTTGGGGTCACGTCGAGGCCGGCCGGGACGGGTGAGCCGATGGGGCCGCGCGGCTCAGCTGCCCAGCCCGAACCGCGCCGGGTCGATCCCGGCGACGCACAACTCCTCCGTGGTGAACCGCAGCGGCTCCTTGTCGGGGCGCTTGCTGTCACCGAGGGCCCAGGAGTCGTCGCCGATCCGGGCGAGGGTGACGCAGCCTTCGGTACAGGGGCCGCCGCAGGCCTGGGCGAAGGTGGCCGAGGTGATGTCGAGGGCGTAGAGGTCGGTGCCGTTGAGCATGAGGGTGCCTTTCTGGCAGGTCAGTTGGAGGGGCTTGCGTGCACTCCGGAGGCGTGGTCGCGGATCTCGGTGGCGTGGCGTGCGGCTTGCGTGATGTCGCCGGATTGCTTGCAGGCGGTGAGCTGGCGCCAATTCGTCGCGCAGACGACGCAGTTGGGGGCCGGGGCGCAGTCGAGCAGCCAGGTGTCGAAGCCGGCGGGTAACTGCGCCAGTGGTGGGGCTGTGCCTTGGCTCATGGTGGTGCTCCTCGGCGGTGGCGGGGTTGATGTCGGTCTCGACGCTACGAGCCGCGTGGTCGTCAACCCCAGTGATGTTCATGAATGTTCACACCCATTTGTTGTCCATGGCTGTGGCCGATTTATCTTCTTGACCAGGCATCTCGATGCCTTCAAAGTGGTGCACATCTGCGAACGACCGGCTTGCTGGAGGCGGCAATGGCGTTACGGTTCATCGGGATCGACCCGAACACGGGCGTAGGCGAGAGTCCCACCGTCTGGGTCGACGAGGGTAAGAACGAACTGGTCATCCAGGGTTGGAAGCCGGACGGTGAACTCGAAGCCCAATGCGCCGCGTTCGAGGCACGTGGTCACGCGAAGGGAATCCCTGACCACGAGGCAGTAGTCCGTGTCCCGGCCCGTATGGTGCCGATCCTGAGGAAGGCCTGCGATGCCGCAGAACGTGCCGAGCTTCACTGAACTCCTGGACGGCGCGCAGCGCTCGGCTGTCCATCTGGAGATGCGAGACACGTACGGAGTCGCCGGCGAGGCCGATGATTTCGCCCACTGGCAGCGGACGGGCGAACGGGACACCGACCCGGAGTCTCCATACTGGGGTCCATGGACAAGCCTCATCCGCCGTACGGTGGCCCGGGGCGTGATCGTGCGCCGTGCCCGCATCGTGTCGGAGCCGGTCAGTGACTACATCCGCTATGAGCACGAGGGCGCGCAAGTCAACATCGGGGCCGGCGAACAGGTACGGTGGCTGCCACGTCGGCGGGCCTCCGACATCGCGCTGCCGGGCAATGACTTCTGGCTCCTGGACGAGCGACTGATCCGCTGGAACCACTTCACCGGGGACGGCGCCTCCGGTGGTGGCGAGATCAGTGAGGATGCGGCCGCGGTGAAACTGTGCGCCGAAGCGTTCGAAGCGGTGTGGGCCCGAGCGACCCCGCACGAGAACTACAAGATCAGCTAACGCAAGGCGTACGGTCAGCTCGTGCCCAACTCCCCTTCATCCTCAGCCCAGGCTGCGCGTGAACGCGTCGCGCAGCGTCTGCGGGATCTGCGTGCGGATGCGGGTATCACCGGGAGCGAGCTGGCCGATCGCTGCGGCTGGACCCATCCGAAGACCTCGCGCCTGGAGAACGCCCGTACACCGCCCACGCCCGACGACATACGCCGCTGGTGCGCCGCGTGCGGAGCCGACGACCAGGCCGCGGACATCATCGCCGAGTCCAGAGACGCCGAGTCGCAGTACAGCGAATGGCGGCGCAAGGTTCGCGGCGGTCTGAAGCGACTTCAGAGCAGCTATGCGGAACTGTTCCGGTCCACGGAACTGTTCCGGATCTACTCACCCACCCTGGTCCCGGGCTTCCTCCAGACGGAGGGGTACGCGCGTGCCGTGCTCTCCGTCAACGCCCGCCTGCTCGGCATCCCCGACGACTCCGCAGAGGCAGCGGTGGCACGCGTCGAGCGGTCGCGGATCATCCACGAGCCGGGGCGCCGTTTCGTCCTGCTGATCGAAGAGGGCGTTCTGCGGTACCAGTTGGGCGACGACGACGCGATGGCGGCGCAACTCGGCTATCTGCTCACGGCTGGGGCACTGCCGTCGGTGTCACTGGGCATCATCCCCAGTTCAACCCGTGAACGGATTGTGGGGCCAAAGGAGTTGTTCCACATATACGACGACACGCTCGTCTCGGTGGAACTGCTGTCGGCCCGGGTCCGCGTCACCCAGCCCTCCGAGATCGCGCTCTACCTGAGCGCTTTTGAACAACTTCGGAGCATGGCGGTGTACGGGGCGGACGCCCGTGCCCTGATCGTGAGGGCCATCGAGGCCCTCCGCTGATCCGGACACCGTCCTGCTGACCACGAGAGGCAGACAGAGTCCCGATGAACGACGAAATCAGGCAGGTACGTCCCTGGCGGAAACGGCTGGAGACCGGGCACCGGTCCGTTCAAGAGGAGTGGAACTCCCTCGTCCTCAACTCACGGACCCTGCGGGCCTGGGAACCCGATGTCATCCCCGGCCTGTTTCAGACCCCCGACTACGCGCGATGCATTTTCGAGGGTCTCGCAGAGCTGATGAACACCCCCAGGGACACGGACGACGCGGTACGCGCACGAATGCAACGGCAGGAGTGGTTGTATCTCCCCGGCAAGGAGTTGCATGAACTGATCTCGGAGGGGACGCTGCGTGCCCGGATCGCTTCACCGGAGGTCATGGCGGCCCAACTGGACCAGATGCTCGCCGTGTTGGACCTGGATACCGTCCACCTCGGGGTGGTGCCTTTCGACGCCGCGCTCCGGTTGCCGATCGGCAACGACTTCACGATCGTGGACGAGCGTCTCGTCGTGATCGAGGACTGGTACACCGAGCACTGGCTCGACGACGCCGACGCGGTCGCTCTCCACCGGCGGGTCTGGGATGCGCACGCCGCGTCCGCCGTGTACGGCGCCGAAGCCAGGCGGATCATCGCCCGGGTCTGTCGGGACCTCGACGTCTGAGCGCAGTACGTAGAAGCGGGCTGGATCGTTTTCGCCCTGCCAGAGCGGGAGTTGGGGGTGCGGCGGGGTCTGCCAGCACGCTTCCTCGGTCGGGAACGGCAGGTGGTGGCCGACCGCGCGGGAGCGTTTCGACCAGCGGCGCCAGCGGGCGTCGTAGGGGGTCGGGAGGCGCCAGACGTATGGGTCCGGGGTGCGGGTTTCCCGTACAAGGGCCTTGCCGCTCAAGGGAGTTGGGGGAGTGAGGAGGCGGGCCGCTGCCTCATAAAGCCGACGGAACATGAGCCTCCTCCAGCCCGAACCGGGCCCACACGCATTTCGCGTACGGCTCCTGTCGGCATCCCCAGTGGTCGGCCAGTGCCGCGACCAGTGCGAGACCCCGGCCGCCTTCCTCCTCCGGGGTCGAGTCGTGGGGTCGGGGGAGTCTGTCCCGGTCCGGGTCGGAGACCTCAAGGACCAACTCCGTGCTGTTGAGGGTGAGTTCGACCTTGATCTGGGAGTAGGGGACCCGGCAGTGGGTCACCGCGTTGGTGACGAGTTCATTGGCCAACAGGACGACGGCGTCGGCGAGTTCGTCGGTGATGCCCCAGTCGGCGAGGGTCTTGCGGAGCCGTTGGCGGGCGGTAGGGACGTGCCGGCGGTGCTTGGGGATGCGGAAGCTCTCGGACGCGGGCATGGGGGAACTCCGTCCTGACGTGTCGTCAAGGTGGGTTGCGCTGCGGCGCGTTCAAGAAACTAGGACTGGATGCGCGATCCGCGCAATGCGAATCGGCGAATACATTCGTGAGTGTCACTCGATCGAGTGATGAAGCCCTGAGGTTGACGCTCGGTGTGGCATCGTTGCCGCAGACGAGGGGAGGGCCCATGCCCGCAGGTGGACGGCCGACGGTGCGCAGTAGGCGTTTGGGTACGGCACTCAGGCAGTACAGGTTGGCTGCCAAGTTCGACCAGCCGCAGGCCGCCGAGATCATCGCGTCAAGTCAGGCCAGGATCAGCCGTGTTGAGAGTGGTCACGCCACCCCGCGCGTGATCGAGGTGCGCTTGCTGCTGGATGCCTACGGCGTCACGGACCCGGAAGTCCGCGTCAAGCTGGAGGAGTTGGCCAAGAACTCGAAGAACCGGGGCTGGTGGCTGGAGCATGCCGAGCACCTGCGGCCGGACTACGTCGACCACATCGCGCTGGAGGACGACGCGACGTACATCCGGGAGTGGCAGCCGGTCATGGTGCCGGGGCTGTTGCAGACTCCGGACTATGCGGAGGCGGTTATCGCCGCCAGTCCCCATTACATCGATCCCGAACGGGCCGCCATGTTGGTGAAGGTGCGCGAGGGTCGGCAAGCGAAGATCGAGGATGGTGGGGCGTCCTACACGGCCATTCTGGGGGAAACGGTCGTCCTGCACCCGCTGGTGAGCGTCGAGATTCACCTGGCGCAGTTGTTCGCGATGCTTGAGATCGGCAAGCGGAAGAACGTCACCGTGCAGGTGCTGCCCTTCAGCGCGGGCGTCCTGAGTGCCTACACCTCCGCTTTCTCCTCTTTCAGCTTCGACGAGGAGCCGACGGTCGAAGCGGTGACCATGGACAACCTGCGAGGCACATCGGTCCTGGAAGGGGCCAAGGACCTTACCGCTTACGCCAACGCATACGACCTACTACGATCGTCAGCGTTGACGCCGGACGCTAGTGCCAAGCTGATCCGGGGCGTACTGCGGAACTTGAAGGAAGACACATCGTGACCGAGGTCGTAAGCCCCTTCTGGAAGTCGTCGTACTCGGGGGCGGAGAACAACTGCATCGAGGTCGCGGACACCATGGACCACGGCCGAGCCGTCCGCGACAGCAAGCACTCGGAATCGGAGACGGCTCCCCTCCTCACCGTCTCCGCCGACAGCTGGCGCGACTTCCTTCAGCAGTTCTGACGGGTACCCGCGCGTTCTTTAAGACGTGGGTCACGCAACTGGTCAGGAGATCCGGACGACGCTCTTGCCGAGGGTGGAGCCGTCGGTGAGGCGTTGTACGGCGACGGCCAGGTCGGTCAGGTCGTATTCGGCGGTGATGTCCACGCGTACCTGGGCGTCCGCGACGAGGTCGAGTGCGTGGCGGGCGCTGTCGGCGAGTTGTTCCGGGTGGGTCCGGCTGAGCAGGTTGCTGTTGTAGGTCATGAGGGATGTGCCCTGCGCGAGGAGGTCGTTGGTGTCGGCGAGGACGGGTTCGTAGGCGCTGAGGTTGCCGTACGCGACCAGGCGGCCGTGCGGCGCGAGTTGTTCCAGGCCGTGCTGCCGGGTCGCGCCGCCGACCGGGTCGAGGATCACGTCGAACTTCTCGTCGCCGAGTTTGGCCGGGAACTCCTCGCGCAGTACGACCTGGTCGTAGCCGAATTGGGCGGCGTAGTCGGCCCTGGCGCTGGTGCCTGCCACGCCGACGACCCGGCCGGCGCCGGCCAGGCGGGCGAACTGGGCGGCAAGGGTGCCGACCGAGCCGGCGGCGGCGTGGACCAGGACGCTCTGGCCGGGGCGTATCCGCGAGACGGTGTTGATCAGGTCGTAGGCGGTCGGTGCGCCCCAGCCGAGGCCTGCCGCCGTCCGCAGCGGCAGGTCGCCGATGTTGAGCGTGAGCGCGGCGGGTGCGAGGGCCACCTCGGCGTAGGCGCCCGCGGGTGTCAGTGCGGCGACGGGTTCGCCGATGCGGCTCGGGTCGACGCCGTCGCCGACCGCGACGATGTGCCCGGATGCCTCGAAGCCGGGTACGAAGGGGCGCGGTAGGGGGAAGTGGCCGTCGCGGACCATGGTGTCGCCCCACTGGATCCCGGCGTAGGCGACGCGGATCGCCACCTGGCCGGGGCCCGGCTCGGGTTCGTGCAGGTCGGTGACGCGGTAGTGGTTCTCGGCGTCGAAAAGGACAGCCTTCATTACAGCCCCTTGTGCTGACTCAGTATCCTTACAGTCGTCAATCGAGGACTGTAGGTATGTAAGGTTCCTGAGTCAATCCATGAACCTGTTAATGGAGTGGGAGTACACGATGGAGGCTCCGGCCGAGGACGACCTCTGTGTCCGGATCAGGCGCTCCGAGCAGGCGCTGATGGCCCACCACGAGGCGGTGCTGCGGGCCTACGGGCTGACCATGACGCAGTACACCGTGCTGCTGGCCCTCGCGCGCGAGGGCGGCATGTCCGGCTCCCAGCTGGCCCGCTCCTGCGGGGTGACACAGCAGAGCATGAGCAGCGTGCTCACCAACATGGAGACCAAGGGGCTCATCCGCCGCGAGACGTCCCCCGTCCACGCCAAGGTGCAGATCGCCACCCTCACGGACGAGGGCCGGGCACTCCTGGACCGCGCCTACCAGGAGGTGGTCGTCCTGGAGCGCGCACTCGCGGACGCGTTCACACCTTCCGAACACGCCGCACTGCGCGAACTCCTGGAGCGGGCCACCACCGTACTGATCCAGCAGACGCGCCAGGCGGGCGGCCCGCCCCCCGCCTGAGGCCTCGGCTGCTCGCCTGTTACCCGCGCGGCAACGACGTGTTCGTGATGGGGAGTTGCTGCGTCGCCCCCGCCACGTACATGTCCCTCGGTGCCGTGCGCAGCGTGAACGTGTCGTCGTAGCCGGTGACGCGGACCGACAGGACGAAGGTGCCGTTGTACGTGGCGATCGTCTTCGCGTCGTACTCCTGCTCCCAGTAGGTCTGCAGGAAGACCTCGGTGCCCGCGGGCTGGACCCCCTTGGGGACGGTGACCCTGCCCGAGACGGTGAGGATGTCGCCGGACTTCACCTTCTTCTTGCTGACCCGGTAACTGACCGAACTGGGAAGGGCGTTGGCGTTCACCGTGGTGTCCGCGTAGTAGCCGTCCTGCGGGGTGTTGAGGTTGCCGTCCACGTCGTAGAGGGCCGTGATGTCCACCCCCTGCTGGACGTTGAGCAGGCTGCTGCCGGTCGTGTGGTCGATGGTGACGTCGGGGATGGTGAACCTCCCGTTCGCGTCGGTGACCGGCGTGCCCAGGTCGCGGGGCTCGTAGTAGGTGGGGTCGATCGGGTCGCCCCAGGGGTTCCAGGTGGTGAACTTGACGACTTCCTGCACGGTGACGGGGATGTTGGGCGCGGGCGTGCCGTCGGCCTTGGTGACCGTGCCGATGACGTCGACGCGGCGGTCGGCGGAGGTGGTGGCGGCCGGGTCGGTGGTCACCTTCAGGACGTAGGCGTCGCCGGGGGAGGGGTCCGCGGAGGCGGCGGGCGCGGACAGGGCGCCGGCGGCGAGCAGCAGCGCGGTGGTGGCGGCGAGCCGCGTCGGCAGGGACTTCCTGGTCATGGGGCAACTCCAACTTCGGTCGGGAGTGCAGGAGTTGCGCCGCGGAGGTGCGACGCAACGGGTTCGACCGGCGGAGTGGGGAGGGAGTTGTTCCCTGTGCTGTCGCTGTTACGGGGCTGTGGCGGGGGGTGGGTTTGTCCCGGTTCCGGGTTCACCTCGATGTCGGGCGTAAGTCGCCCGCGGTCTGCTATGACCTTCTATGACCTTCTACGACGACGAAGGGCGCCCCGCGACCAACTCCGCGGGGCGCCCTTCGTCGTCGTAGCCGAAAAGGCCGTAGCCGAAAAGTCGGCTACGACGCCGTCAGAGCTTCTCGATCACGTAGTCGATGCACTTCGTCAGCGCCTCGACGTCCGCCGGGTCGATCGCCGGGAACATCGCCACGCGGAGCTGGTTGCGGCCGAGCTTGCGGTAGGGCTCGGTGTCGACGATGCCGTTGGCGCGCAGGACCTTGGCGATCGCCGCCGCGTCGATCTCGTCGGCGAAGTCGATCGTGCCGATGACCTGCGAGCGCTTGGTGGGGTCGGACACGAACGGGGTGGCGTGCTTCGACTCCTCCGCCCACGTGTACAGACGGCTCGACGAGTCCTTCGTGCGGGCCGTCGACCAGGCCAGGCCGCCCTGGCCGTTGATCCACTCCAGCTGCTCGTTGAGGAGGAACAGGGTGGACAGGGCCGGGGTGTTGTACGTCTGGTTCTTGCGGGAGTTGTCGATCGCCGTGGGGAGCGAGAAGAACTCCGGGACGTGGCGGCCGGACGCGTGGATGCGCTCCGCGCGCTCGATCGCTGCGGGGGAGAACACGCCGATCCACAGGCCGCCGTCGGAGGCGAAGGACTTCTGCGGGGCGAAGTAGTAGACGTCCGTCTCGGTGATGTCGACCGGGAGGCCGCCCGCGCCCGAGGTGGCGTCGACCAGGACCAGCGCGCCTTCGTCGGCGCCCGCCACGCGCTTGATGGGCGCGGCGACACCCGTCGACGTCTCGTTGTGGGTGAACGCGTACACGTCCACGCCCGCCTCGGCGGCCGGGTCCGGGTGCGTACCGGGGTCGGAGGCGATGACGGTCGGCTCGGCTAGCCACGGGGCCAGCTTGGCCGCCTTGGCGAACTTGGAGCTGAACTCGCCGAAGTTCAGGTGCTGCGACTTGTTCTCGATGAGGCCGTGGGTCGCGACGTCCCAGAAGGCCGTCGAGCCGCCGTTGCCGAGGATCACCTCGTAGCCCTCGGGGAGGGAGAACAGCGCCGAGACACCCTCGCGCACCTTGCCGACCAGGTTCTTCACCGGGGCCTGGCGGTGGGAGGTGCCCAGCAGGGACGTACCGGTGGCGGCCAGCGCGTCCAGCGCCTCCGTCCGCACCTTGGAGGGGCCAGCGCCGAACCGTCCGTCGGCGGGCTTGATGTCAGCGGGAATCTCGATATCAGCCACGAGCCGGAGCGTATCCCCTCGGTGAAACCGGACGGAAACGCGTCCGTTCGATGAGACGACCGCTCCGGCCGCTGGACAGGCGGTGAGCTACGGCGCCAGCCGTACCGGCAGCTCGAAGATGTCGTTCTGCGTCACCACCGGCTTGTTGCGGAGTTCGCTCGCCGGGACCGCCAGGTCCAGCTGCGGGAAGCGCTCGTAGAGGGCCGGGAGTGCCACGTCCGCCTCCAGGCGGGACAGGGCCGCGCCGGGGCAGACGTGCGGGCCGTGGCCGAAGGAGATGTGCCGGTTCTCGCTGGTGCGGGTGATGTCGAACTCGCCGGCCGTCGGCCCGTGGGCCTGCTCGTCGCGGCCGATCGCGGCGTACGACACGATCAGCGCGTCCCCGGCCGGGAGGATCTTGTCGCCGACCTGGACGTCCTCCGTGGCGAAGCGGATCAGGACGTGCGAGGTGGGCGTGGAGTGGCGCAGGGTCTCCTCGACCACCGAGGACCAGTCGGCCTCGCCCGCCAGCACCAGGGCGCGCTGGACGGGGTGCGTCGACAGGTTGACGACCGCGTTGACGATCAGCGAGATCGTCGTCTCGTGGCCCGCCGCCACCATCAGCTGCAGCGTGGAGACGATCTCCTCGTCGGTGAGGTGGTCGCCGTCCTCGGACGCCGCGATGAGGGCCGACGTCAGATCGTCGCCGGGTTCCGCGCGCTTGGCCGCGACCGTCGCCGCCATGATGCCCGCGAGTTCGGTGAGGGTGGCTATCACCTCGGCCGGCGGGGTCTGCGTCGAGAAGAACTTCTCGAACAGCTGCTTAAGGCGCGGGAGTTGGGACTCGTCTATGCCCATGAGGTCGGCGATGACGTACATGGGCAGCGGGTACGCGAACTCCGCCTTCAGGTCGACGACTTCACCCTCGGCGGCCTCAACTCCGTTGAGCAGTCCCTCCGTCAGCTTCGCGATCCGCTCCCGCATCTGCTCCACCCGGCGCGGGGTGAGCGCCTGCGCGACCAGCGTGCGCATCCTGCGGTGGTCGGCGCCGTCCACGGTCAGCATGGAACGGCCCGGGTTCGCCAGCCCGATCAGCGGCCAGTCCGCGGGTATCTCCCCGCGCTGCCAGGCCCCCCACACGTTGATGTCCTTCACCAGCCGCGGATCCGTGAGCAGCTGTTTCGCCTCGGCGTGCCGGGTCACGGCCCATACGGGCACCCCACCGGGGAGTTCCACGGCGGCCAGCGGACCGGCCGCCCGAAGCCTGGCGCTCTCGCCGTCCAGGTCGCCGACGAAGGGGTCGAGGACGATACGGGTGTCTTCAGTACCGGTGCTCATGCGGGGATGCCTCCAAGGGCGTGACGGACGCAGGACGTACGCGAGACGTGACGTGCGCGGGATCAGAGCGCGGGTACGGGCGTGAACCGCACCGGCAGCGCGGTCAGTCCCCGCAGCCACGGCGAGGGCCGGCGCGTCAGGGACTCGGCGGGCACCGCCAGGTCGATGTCGGGCAGCCGGTCCAGGACGACCTCGATGCCCGTCCGCGCGATGACCTCGGCGACCTCCTGCGCGGGGAACGGACACCGGTGCTCCCCGTGCCCGAAGGAGAAGTGCGCGTTGTTGCCGCCGGTGAGCGCGGAGCCGTCGGTGCGGACCTGGGGGTCGGAGTTGGCACCCTGAAGACCGAGGAGGAGCAGGTCGCCGGTGCGGATGCGCCGACCGCCGAGCTGGGTGTCGCGGGAGGCCCAGCGCCCGGCCACGTTCTGGGTCGGGGTGTCCTCCCACAGCACCTCGTTCATCGCCTCGGCGACACTGTTGCGGCCACCGAAGAGGGAGGCCGCGAAACGGTCGTCCGTCAGCATCAGCCGCAGCGAGTTGCCGATCCAGTCGGCGGTCGGCTGGTGACCGGCCGCCATCATCACCATCAGGTCCTGGGCGATCTCCACGTCGTCGAAGCCGGACTCGTGCGCCAGCATCCGCGACACGACGTCGTCGGCCGGCTCGTCCTTGCGGTCGGCCAGCAACCGCCCCATGGACGTGGCGAGATGGGTCTGCCCGGCGATCGCGCGATCCCGGCCGTCGATCATGTCGTTGAGCGCGGTGACAAGTCCCGGCCCCTGCTCGTCCCGGAAGCCGTACAGCCGGGCCAGGACCCGCACCGGAAGCAGCATCGCGTAGTCGCCGACGATGTCCGTCTCGCCCTTGGCGCAGATCGCGTCGATCAGCTCGTCCGCGAACTTCTCGGTGTACGACCGCAGTTCGGACGGGTCCACGGCCTCCAGCGCGTCGCTGATCATGCCGACGCGCTCACGATGCCGTTCGCCGACCGTGTAGAGGATCGACGGCTGCTTGCGGCCGATCATGGGCAGCAGCGGCCAGTCGTCGGGGATGTGGTCCCACTGGCTCCACAGGTCCGAGTCACGGCTGAACAGGACCGGATCGCCGGTGACCTGGTGCAGTTCGCGGTAGCCGAGCACCAGCCAGGCCGGGATGTCGCCGTCCAGCACCACGGGCGTCACGGAGCCGTGCTCGCGCCGCATCTCCCGGTACAGCTGCGCCGGTTCGGTCTGGAACCTGGGTCCACTCAGCGGTACGGGCGCGGTCACAGGGCCAACTCCTGGTGGGGGACGGGGACTTGGAGGCGGGCGGGGCCCTGGGTGCCGTAGGAGCTCTTGACGTGCTCGACCAGGGTGATCAGAACCTGTTTCGCGGACGCGCGGGAGCGGGCGTCGCAGTCCAGGAGGGGGACGTGCGGGTCGAGGTCGAGGGCCTCGCGGATCTGCTGCGGGGCGTAGGCGGGGCCGCCGAAGTCGTTGCAGGCCACGATGAAGGGGGTGCCGTGGTGTTCGAGGCGGTCGATGGCGTACCAGGAGTCGCCGATCCGGCGGGTGTCGACGAGGACGACCGCGCCGAGCGTCCCGGAGAACAGCCGGTCCCACAGGAACCAGAACCGTTCCTGGCCGGGGGCGCCGAACAGATAGAGCACATTGCGGGCGTCGAGCGTGATGCGGCCGAAGTCGAAGGCGACGGTCGTCGCGGACTTGCCACGCACCTCGCTGATGTCGTCGACGGCCTCGCCGGCCTTCGTCATCGTCTCCTCGGTGTTGAGGGGACGTATCTCGCTGACCGAACGGACCAGTGTGGTCTTGCCGACGCCGAAGCCGCCGACGACCACGATCTTGAGGCCGTTGTCGGCGGAGGCACCCAAGGGGGTGCGCGCGTCAGAGGTTGCGGAGTCCAACGAGCACCTGTTCCAGGACGTCGGGATCGGACACGGCCCTCCGCGGATGCCGGGCACTGACCCGGCCGGCCGCGAGAAGGTCGGAGAGGAGGATCTTGGTGATGCTCACCGGGAGCCGCAGTTCGGCCGCCAACTCCACCACCGCGGTGGGGTGTTCGGTGAGCCGCAGGATCGCCGCGTGCTCCGACTGCATACCGGTCACCGGATCGCACTCGGCGACCACGAGGGTCACCAGGTCGAACGGGTTGTCCGGCGCGGAACGGGCGCGGCCTCCGGTGAGCGTGTAGAGGCGGTCGGGTGAGTCGTCCCTGCCGGGGCGGCTCATCACGAACGGGGTTCCGCGCGCAGGTGCTCACCGAGCTGTTCGACCAGCTCGCTCATGTTGTGCCCGATCAGACCCGCGTCCGCGTCCTCCGCGGTGACCAGCGCCAGATGCGCGCCCTCGCCCGCCTCGACGATGAACAGCACCCCGCCGTAGAACTCCGTCATCGCGGACCGCACACCCCCGCTGCCGTCCCCGAACTCCACCGACGCGCCGTGCGACAGCGACTGGATCCCGGCGGCGATCGCGGCGAGCTGGTCGGCCTGGTCGACGGAGAGTTCGGGCGTCCGGCACAGCTTCAGGCCGTCCCGGGACAGCACCAGCGCGTGTCGCGCGCCCGGGGTGCGCTCCAGGAGGCCCTCGATGAGCCAGGTGAGCTTCTCGTCGGCGGTGGTCGTGCCGGTCATGAGGTGGGGTTGCCTTCCGGGTGCGGACGGGTGAGGGACGGGGCCGGTTCGGAGCGCTCCGGCTCCGACTCCGGTACGGACGCGGGCTGTTCGGTCATCGTGTCGAACTCCGCCACGGACGCGAGCTGTTCGGCCGCAGTCCCGCCGAACTCCCTTACGGACGCCAGCTGTTCGGCGTTCGCACCGGACTCCGTTGCGGGCGTGGCCTGTTCGGCGGTCGTGCCGAACTCCGGTACGGCCGTGGCCTGTTCCGCGTTCGCGCCGAACTCCGGTACGGGCGGGAGCTGTTCGATCATCGCGCCGCGTACGGCCTGGCGGAAACTGTTGAAGCGGGCGGCCCGGGCCAGGGTGTCGTCGGCCGTGGGCGCGGGGCGCGGCAGCAGGGGAGCCGCGGCCTCCGCACGCGCGCGTGAACGCTCGGCCTCCGCCAGCGCCTGGCCCCGTCGTCGCTTGGGCAGGCCCTCCGAGACCTCCGGGCGCGACTCGGCCAGGACTTCCGACAGGGCGTCGGACAACTCGTCGCGGTCCGGGGACTCGTGCGTGGGAACCGGATCCGGGTCCAGGTCGGAGCCGGCGCGCGCGGAGGCGTACGACACCCGCAGCTGCCCTGGGACGAGCGGTTCCGGTTCGCGCCCCGGCTCCGGAGTCGGAGCCGGAACCGGAGCCGGAGCCGCAGTCGGCAGGGCGGCCGACGGCTCGGGGAGCGCGAGAACGCCCTGCGGATCCGCCGGAGCGTCCTGCGGCACCAGGATGTCCTGCGGTACGAGCATCAGCACACCCGTGCCGCCGCGCGCGGAGGGCCGGTACGACACCTTCAGGCCGTACTTGCGGGCCAGCCGCCCGACGACCGCGAGGCCCAGCCGGGTGCCGGTGAGACCGCCCAGCTCGGCGGAGTCGCCGCTCACGGCCCGTTCGGCGCGCCGGAGTTGGATGTCGCCCATGACCAGGCCGCTGTCCTCGACGGACACGATGACCCCGGCCGGCACCTCCTCGACGTACACATGAACCTCGGCGGTCGGCGGCGAGAAGTTCGCCGCGTTGTCGAGGAGTTCGGCGAGCGCGTGCATCACGCCCTCGGCCGCGTGCCCGGCGACGGCGGCATCGCTCGCGGAGTGCACCCGCACCCGCTGGTAGCCGCTGATCCGGCCCATCGCGCCGCGCAGGATCGACTCCATGGCGATCGGACGGGCCCAACGACGCCCGGAGCGTGCCCCGGTGAGCACGGCGACGGAGTCCGCGAGCCGGCCCGCCTGCGCGGTGCGGTGGTCCAGGTGCAGCAGATCGGCGAGGACGTCCTCGTCGGAGTGCCGCTCCTCCATCGCGCGCAGGTCGGCGAGCATGCCGGTGGCCAGCGCCTGCATACGGCCCGCCGCGTTGGCGGTCGCGGAGAGCGCGGCGGCCCGCTCGTGGGAGTCCCGGCGGGCCCGCTCGGCCAACTGCTTGTTCTCGGCGGTCAGTCGGGCCCGCTCCAGGGTGGATTCCTCCGTGAGGCGGCTGCGCTCCTCCGCGAAGGACGTGGTGAGACGCATCCGCTCCTGGGAGAACTCGGAGGTCAACCGGGCGCGTTCCTGCGTGAGTTCGGCGGTCAGCCGGGACCGCTCGTGGGTCAGCTCCTCGGTCAGCTGGACGCGCTCGCGGTCCAACTCCGTGCTCAGCCGGGCCCGTTCCTGCAGCAGCCGGCCCGCGTCCAGGGTGACGGCCTCCAGCCGGCGGCGGGTGACACGGGCGGTCTGGTAGGCGTGCGCCGCCGCCGCGACGGCCGCACACAGCAGCAGCGCGCCGGCGCCCGCCGCGCAGGCGACCGCGAGGCGCTGCGAGTGGGGTGCCACGGAGACCGCGCCGGCGACCGCGAGTCCGGCCAGGACGGCGGTGAGCAGCGGGGCGGGGGCGAGGGTGCGGAAGGTGGGTCGTTCGCCGGGAAGCATGGGGGCGGTCATGAAGGGGGTCCTCGGTCGGTCCTCGGGCGTCTTTGGTCGGGGTCCTCTGTCGTCCTCGGTCGTGTCCTCGGGGGGTGCTCGTCGGGTTCCTGGGCGAGAAGCGACACCGGGTGCTCAACTGTCGGTCACTATATGAGAGTTAGTGATCGAACTGGGGAGGTTCTGGATGCGTTTACAGAATCCGTCCATGCTGGGGGTATGCCGGATCTTCAGTCGGAGCTGACGAGAACCGTCCGGGGCGAGGTCGGCTTCGACATCACGTCCCGGGCGCTGACGACCATGGACGCGTCCAACTACCGACGCGTCCCGCTGGGCGTCGTCGCACCCCGTGACGCCGACGACGTCGCGGCGACCCTCGCCGCCTGCCGGGCCCACGGAGTCCCGGTCGTGGCCCGCGGCGGCGGCACCTCGATCGCCGGCCAGGCGACCGGCACCGGCGTCGTCCTCGACTTCACCCGCCACATGAACGGCCTGCTGTCCCTGGACCCCGCCGCCCGCACCGCCGTCGTCCAGCCCGGCCTGGTCCTCGACCGCCTCCAACAGGCCGCCGCCCCACACCGGTTGCGCTTCGGCCCCGACCCCTCGACCCACAGCCGCTGCACCCTCGGCGGCATGATCGGCAACAACTCCTGCGGCTCCCACTCGGTCGCCTGGGGCACGACTGCGGACAACGTGAGCGAGCTGTCGGTACTCACCGCGCGCGGTGACCGGCTGACGCTCGGCCGCGACTGGGCCGGCGCCCCGGAAGGCCTACGACCGCTCGTGGAGGGCGAGTTGCCCCGCCTGCGCACCGGCTTCCCCGACCTCCCCCGCCGTATCTCGGGCTACGCCCTGGACGCCCTCCTTCCCGAGAACGGCGCCGACGTCGCCCGCTCCTTCTGCGGCAGCGAGGGCACGCTGGGCATCCTCACGGAAGCGGTCGTACGACTCGTCGAGGCACCCCGCGCACGTGCGCTCGCCGTGCTGGCGTACGCCGACGAGAGCGCGGCGGCGGAGGCGGCTGCGGGCCTGCTGCCGTTCGCGCCGCTCACCGTCGAGGGGATGGCCGCCGACCTGGTCCGCTCCACGGCCGACCTCCCCCGGGGCGGTGCCTGGCTGTTCGTGGAGACCGGCGGCGACACGGCGGCGGAAGCACGCGCGCATGCTGAGACGATCGTCCGCGCGGCCGACGTCGTCGACTCCCTGGTGGTGACGGACCCGGCGGCCCAACGCGCGCTGTGGCGCATCCGCGAGGACGCGAGCGGTACGGCGACGAGGATGCCCGACGGCTCGGAGGCGTGGCCGGGCTGGGAGGACTGCGCGGTACCACCGGCCCAACTGGGCGCGTATCTGCGGGACTTCAGAGGGCTGTTGGGAACGTACGACCTACGCGGCACGCCCTACGGCCACTTCGGGGACGGCTGCATCCACGTCCGCATCGACTTCGACCTGCTGACGGAGCCGGGCGTGGCCCGCTTCCGCAGCTTCTCCGAGGATCTCGCCGACCTGGTGGTGGCCCACGGCGGCTCCCTCTCCGGCGAACACGGCGACGGCCAGGCCCGCGCGGAGCTGCTGCCGAAGATGTACGGCGACGAGATGGTGACCCTCTTCGAGCGCGCGAAGGCGCTCTGGGACCCGGACGACCTCCTGAACCCCGGGATGCTGGTGCGCCCCGCCCCCCTCGACACGAACCTCCGCTTCGCCGTCCTGCCCCGCGAACCGGTGGACGTGGCCTTCGGCTACCCGCACGACGGCGGCGACTTCACGGCGGCGGTACGGCGCTGCGTCGGGGTCGCCAAGTGCCGTACGACGGAGGTGACGGGACCGTCGGTGATGTGCCCGTCGTTCCGCGCGACCGGAGAAGAGGCGCACTCCACACGCGGCCGGGCCCGGCTCCTCCACGAGATGCTCGCGGGCGAACTGGTCACCGACGGCTGGCGGTCGACGGAGGTCCGGGACGCGCTGGACCTCTGTCTGTCCTGCAAGGGCTGCCGCACGGACTGCCCGGTCGGGGTCGACATGGCCACGTACAAGGCGGAGTTCCTGCACCACCACTACGAGGGGCGGCGCCGGCCCGCGTCCCACTACACGATGGGGTGGCTGCCGCGCTGGCTGCGGCTGGTGGAGCGGACGCATACGGCTTGGCTGGTCAACTCCCTCGCTTCGGTTGGCCCGTTGGCGTGGCTGGCGAAGCGGCTGGGCGGGATCTCGCCCGAGCGGGGGATTCCGCGGGTGGCGAGGGTGACGTTCACGCGGTGGTCGAAGCGGTGGTTCAGGGCGAAGATGCGGGGGATGCGCACGGACCTCCGTGCAGGGCGGGAACTCGAGCGCCCGCGCGGCGGCGCCGTCATGATCTGGCCGGACACGTTCACCGAGCACCTCTCACCGTCGGTGGGGGAGGCGGCCGTGCGGGTCCTGGAGGCGGCCGGGCTCTTCGTGGTGCCTATGCCGACGAAGACCTGGGGCGTGACGGAACTGCCGGACGAGGACGGCCAGGGGACTTCGTACACCTTCAGCCCCTGGAAGGCCCGCCGGGCCCGCGTCTGCTGCGGCCTGACGTACGTCTCGACCGGCCAACTCGACCGCGCCCGAGCGGTGTTGCACGACACATTGGACGTGCTGGACCTGTCCCTGAGAGTGGATCTTCCCGACCCGGACGAGAGCCCGTTCCACTTCGTGGTCCTGGAGCCGAGTTGCGCGGCGACCCTCCGCACCGACCTCCCCGAACTCCTCCCCGACGACCCCCGCGCGGCCCGCCTCGCCGCCAGGGTCCTTACCTTCGCCGAGGCCCTGGACCGCCACGCCGCCCCCGACTGGACCCCACCTCATGTCGACCGCCCGACGGTCGGCCAGACGCACTGCCACCAGCACGCGGTACTCGGCGACACCGCAGACCGCAGGCTCCGTGGGGCGGCCGGCCTCACGGGCGAACTGTCCGGCGGCTGCTGCGGGTTGGCCGGCAACTTCGGCTTCGAGAAGGGCCACTACGAGGTGTCGGCGACCTGCGCGGAGGAACAACTCCTCCCCTCCGTACGGCAGGCACCGCAGGACGCGGTGGTCCTGGCGGACGGCTTCTCTTGCCGCACGCAGCTGGAACAGCTGGCCGGGGTACGGGGCAGGCACTTGGCGGAGGTACTGGCGGAGGCACTGGAGGCAGACGCGCAATGACGGACGAACTCGACCGGGTGGCGGTCCTCTCCGACATCCACGGTGTGCTCCCCGCCCTGGAAGTGGTCCTCGCCGAACCGGACGTGGCCGCCGCCGACCGCATCGTCCTCACCGGCGACATCACGGCCGGCCCCCAACCGGCGGAAGTGGTCGACCTGTTGCGCGCGCAGGGCGACCGCGTGCTGTGGCTGTCGGGCAACGCTGACCGTGAGTTGGTCGAGTACCGCAGAGGCGAACGCACCGAGATCCCCGACCCGATCGCCCCCTACGCGGCAACGGCCCTCCGCCCCGACCAGATCGACTTCCTCGCCGCCCTCCCCAAAACCCTGACCCTCCCCGTCCGCGGCCTCGGCAAGGTCCTCTTCTGCCACGCGACTCCCCGGGACGACGAGGAAATCGTCCTGGTCGACTCCCGCCCGTCCCGCTGGGCGGAAGTCCTGGCCGACCTCGCCGAAGACATCCGCACAGTGGTCTGCGGCCACACCCACATGCCGTACGTCCGCCTCGCCCACGGCCGCCTGATCGTCAACCCCGGCAGCGTAGGCATGCCCTACGGCCGCACCGGCGCCCACTGGTGCCTCCTCGGCCCCGGCACGGACCTGCGCGTCACGCCGTACGACATCCAGGCGGCGATCACCCGCCTCGTCCGCGAGTCCGCCTACCCGGAGATCGCCGACTGGGCGGACTACTTCCTCAACGCCCGGGCGTCGGACACGGAGGCGCTGGAGACGTTCGGACCCCGGGACGGGCGATGACGGCTGACGATCCCTAACGGGTCGGCGACCGCCGCCTTCTCCGCTCCGCCAGGTAGCTGATCGCGACTACGCCCAGCAGTACCAGCGCCATGGCAACCCCGCTGAAGAGCCAACTGACCGGAGCACCTTTGGCTCTTTCCACACCCCAGAAGATCACCGTCAGCACACCCCAGCGGATGGAGAGGCGTGAGAGGGTCCGTCCGGGCCCACCTGCGCGTGGACGGTGCACGAACGGCCGGGCGGCGGGGTCGTAGCCCACGCGCTCGTAGTGCAGTTGACTCAGGCGCTCCAGCCGCAGGAGCAGCGCGAAGAACAGCGTCATCCCGACGCCCAACCAGACCGCCTGCAGGAAACGCGTCCCATCGCTGAACGCCCCGAAGGTCGAGCCGCCCAGCGCCGAGAGCGGCACGGCCAGCACGGCCGCGGAGCGCAGCGGGCGGCTGGTGACGCGAACCGCGATGGGCGCCGGAGGCCGGAACCTCCTGTCCATACCGAGAGACCGATCAGCTTTCAGGGCCGCCGTCAGCAGCAACATCTCCGCCTTCCGCAGCACCTGCAGCATCCGCTTCATGGATCCCTCTTACGTCGACGATGCCCAAACCACACAGTGGACCATCGACAGTGCGGCAGGGTTGCCGTCGCTGCGCGATGCCGCGTGGGAGGTTCGGCCGGAGTGAGGTGCCGCCCGCGGCCGAAGTGGGCTCCTACGCTGGCGGTTCGACGATCAGCAGGGAGCCCCACGTATGACCGACCTCCGTCTCCGCCCCATCACCCCCGCCGAACACCTCGCGTTCATCGCGACCCGCGCCTCCGCCAGCCATATGCAGGTGCCGTCGTGGGGTGAGGTGAAGCCCGACTGGCGGGCGGAGAGTCTTGGGTGGTTCGAGGGGAGTGGGGAGTTGGTCGGGGTCGGGCTGGTGCTGTACCGGCCCGTGCCCAAGTTGAAGAAGTACCTCGCCTATCTGCCCGAGGGGCCGGTCATCGACTGGCACGCCGCCGACCTCGACCGCTGGCTCGACCCGATGCTCGCGCATCTCAAGTCGCAGGGCGCGTTCACGGTGAAGATGGGGCCGCCCGTCGTCGTACGGCGGTGGAGCGCGGACGCGGTGAAGGCGGCTATCGCCGACCCGGACGCGCGGCGGCTGCGGGACGCGGAGCCGACGTCGTACGAACCGCGTGGCTACGAGATCGCCGACCGGCTGCGGCGGGCCGGCTGGCAGCAGACGGAGCCCGGGGGAGAGGAGGGCTTCGCGGCCGGGCAGCCGCGGTATGTGTTCCAAGTGCCGTTCGCCGGGCGGTCGTTGGACGACATCCACCGCGGTCTCAACCAGCAGTGGCGCCGCAACATCAAGAAGGCCGAGAAGTCCGGGGTGAAAGTGGTCCGGGGCGGCTACGACGAACTCCCCGCCTTCTACGAGCTCTACGCCGAGACCGCCGAACGCGACCGCTTCATCCCGCGCCCGCTGCCCTACTTCCAGCGCATGTGGACCGCCCTCACCACCGAAAACCCCGACCGTATGCGCCTCTACCTCGCCCACCACGACGGCGACATCCTCGCCGCCGCCACGATGCTGACGGTCGGGCAGCACGTCTGGTACTCCTACGGCGCCTCCACCAGCCGCCGCCGCGAAGTGCAGCCCAACAACGCCATGCAGTGGCAGATGATGACCGACGCCCACCAACTCGGCGCCGCCGTCTACGACTTCAGGGGCATCACCGACACCCTGGAGGAGTCCAACCACCTGCTGGGGCTGCTGCGCTTCAAGGCCGGCGCCGGCGGGGAGGCCGTCGAGTACCTCGGGGAGTGGGACTTCCCCCTCAACCGGCTGCTGCACAAGGCGCTGGACCTCTACATGGCGCGCCGCTGAGGGTCTTGTCTGAGGGCGGAAGCACAGGTTCGTTAAGGCTGCTCTCAGGTTTATTAGAGAACTCTCAGGTTGGCGGACGTCGCTCAGGATTCACATAGGTATTCACAGCACCTGCTTGCCGTTCGCTTGCCGACTTTGCTGCTTCTTGGCGTCGGGGGCGTGTAAGTTTCTCGGTGTCGGGAATTCCCCGGGCGGTAAAACGCTCGACTTTGACGCACAAATTCTTCAGCACAACCTAGGAGTTCGGAATGGGCCTCAACAAGCTCGCCCCGCTGCCCAAGCCCAAGAAGCAGCAGCTGCCGCCCCCGCCGCCCCCGAAGCCCCGCAAGAAGCACGAGCCGAAGCCCCTGCCGAAGCCGCTGCCCGGCCAGGACAGCTGATCCGGCAGTAGAAGGAGGGCCGACCCACGCAGTCGGCCCTCTTTTCTTTCCCGAATTCGAAAATCCCAAAGAATTCTGATGACGGAAAGTGGAGGGCATTGTGGACATGGATGCGGAAGAGGAAGACCTCGAATATGAGGACGACGAAACTCCTACCATTCCCGCCCGCACGGCTTTCCGCCGTTTCTGGCCGCTCACGGTCGGCCTCAGACGCTGGCTGATCCTCGTCTGGGTGTGCACGGTGATCGCCGCACTCGCCGAGACCGAGTCGATCCTCCTGTTCAGCGACCTCACCGACCGCGCCCTGGCGAAGGGATCGCTCGCCGCGTTCTGGAGCCCGGCCGTCAAATGGCTGGGCGTCGCGCTCGTCGGCGCGGTCGTCGCCTACGCCGGCAACTCCCTCGCCGCCTGGGCCACCGAACGCTTCGTGATGAGACTGCGCGAGCACGTCTTCGACCACGTACAGCAGTTGCCCCCGCACTTCTTCCAACGGCACCGCCAGGGCGACCTGTTGTCCCGCCTCACCAGCGACGTCGAGGCGATCGAAACCCTCGTCGTGTCCGGCGTCATAGGCACCGCCTCGGCCGTCTTCTCCGCCCTCTTCTACGCCGCCGCCGCGTTCTGGCTGCGCTGGGACCTGGCCGCCGCCACCTTCGTCCTCGCCCCGCTCTTCTGGCTGGCCGCCCGCCGCTTCTCCGGCTCCATCAAGGACGTCTCGCGCGCGGGCCGCGTCGCCGACGGCGCGATCACCTCCGTCGTCGAGGAGTCTCTCGGCAACATCGTCCTCACCCAGGCCTACGGCCGCCGCGACGCGGAACGCCGACGCCTGAACGAGGAGGCGAGTGCCTGGTTCCGCGCCTCCGTCCGCTCGACCCGCCTCAACGAGGCCTACGAGCAACTCGTCAGCGTCATCGAGACCGTGTGCGTGCTCGCCGTCATCGGCATCGGCGCCTGGGAGATCTCCACCGGCCGCATGACCCTCGGCCAACTCCTCGCGTTCTCCGCCTTCTTGGGCTACCTCTACCCGCCCGTCCGCGGCCTGGCCCAACTCGGCCTCACCATCACCGCCGCCACCGCGGGCGCCGAGCGCCTGATCGAGATCCTGGACGTGGCACCGTCGGTCGCCGACCCCAGCCACGGCACGGAGTTCGGCCGCCCCGACGGCACGGTCGAACTCCGCGACGTCTCCTTCAGCTACCCGGGCGCGGACCGCCCCGCCCTGGAGGGCCTCTCCTTCACCGTCAACCCCGGCGAACTGGTGATCGTCACCGGCCCCAGCGGCGCCGGCAAGTCCACGGTCTCCAAAATGCTGCTCCGCTTCTACGACCCCGAAGCCGGCGAAGTCCTCCTCGACGGCGTCCCCCTTCGGGACCTCCCCCTCGCCCGCCTCCGCGAGTACGTCACCCTGCTCCCGCAGGAGACCCTCGTCCTGCACGACACCGTCCGCGCGAACATCGCCTGCGGCCGGCCCGGCGCGAGCGAGCAGGCGATCATGGACGCGGCGATCGCGGCCGACGCCCACGAGTTCATCCTCCGCCTCCCCGACGGCTACGACACGAAGGTCGACCCCAACTCGGCCCGCCTGTCCGGCGGTCAGCTCCAGCGACTGGCGATCGCCCGCGCGATCCTCCGTGACGCCCCGGTCCTCGTCCTCGACGAACCGACGACCGGGCTGGACTCGATGGCGGCCCGACGGGTCGTGAAGCCACTGCGACGACTGATGGCCGGCCGTACGACGATCATGATCACCCACGACCTCAACCTCGCCCCCGACGCCGACCGCATCCTGGTCGT
>NZ_JAEQAZ010000197.1 GCF_016654115.1 Streptomyces sp. MBT53 | reverse complement strand
CCGACCGACCGAACCGCACCACACCGCGCCCCCCGCTCCCACCCCCGAACCGCCGGGGGCATACCGTGAGGAGTCGTACGTCTGAGCAGGGCGCGCGCGTCGGGAGGAGATACGGGATGGGCAGCCGCACCGCACTGGTCGAGGATCTGATGGAGCGCTTTCCGCATGTGCCGCGGGAAGCCGTCTTCAAGGAGGATCTGCTCCGCGGGGGTGTCGCCTTCGACCCGTCCGCGCTGAGCGACAACGAGGACGGCGAGGTCAAGCCGAAGTCGTACTTCATCTTCTCCTTCGACCACGGCACCCTGCCGGAGCTGGGCGAGGCCGCGCTGCGCCGCCCGCCGGAGGAGATCATCCTCACCGGCGGCCCGTACGACCTGAGGCGGACCGTCGTCTCCGTGCGGGTGAATCCGACCTCGCCGTACCGGGTGGCCTCCGACGAGGACGGGGTCCTCGGGCTCTATCTCGACGGGAAACGGATCGCGGACGTCGGGGTGCCGCCGATGCCGGAGTACTACAAGCACAAGCTGGCCAACGGGAAGTCCGTCATGGAGGTGGCCCCGACCATCCAGTGGGGCTACCTGATCTATCTGACCGTCTTCCGGGTCTGCCAGTACTTCGGCGCCAAGGAGGAGTGCCAGTACTGCGACATCAACCACAACTGGCGCCAGCACAAGGCCGCCGGCCGACCGTACACAGGAGTCAAGGACGTCGAGGAGGTCCTCGAAGCCCTGGAGATCATCGACCGCTACGACACCGCGAAGGTGTCGACCGCGTACACCCTCACCGGCGGCGCGATCACCAAGACGGTCGCCGGGCGCGACGAGGCCGACTTCTACGGCCACTACGCCAAGGCCATCGAGGAGCGCTTCCCGGGGCGGTGGATCGGCAAGGTCGTGGCGCAGGCGCTGCCGAAGGACGACGTGCAGCGGTTCAAGGACTACGGCGTGCAGATCTACCACCCCAACTACGAGGTGTGGGACGAGTATCTGTTCAAGCTGCACTGCCCGGGCAAGGAGCGCTACGTCGGCCGCGCCGAGTGGCACAAGCGGATCCTCGACTCGGCGGAGATCTTCGGCGCGCGCAACGTGATCCCCAACTTCGTGGCCGGCGTGGAGATGGCGGAGCCGTTCGGCTTCACGACCGTCGACGAGGCGATCGCCTCCACCACCGAGGGCCTGCGCTTCTTCATGTCGCAGGGCATCACGCCCCGGTTCACCACCTGGTGCCCCGAGCCCACCACCCCGCTGGGCAAGGCCAACCCGCAGGGCGCGCCGCTGGAGTACCACATCCGGCTGCTCGAGGCCTACCGCTCCACGATGGAGGACTTCGGGCTCAAGTCCCCGCCCGGATACGGCGAACCGGGCCCCGGCCGTGCGGTCTTCTCCGTCAGCTCCTTCATGGACAGCCTCCCCGCCGAGGAGCCCGCGCCTTTGTAAGGTAACGGTGTGGACAACTCCTGCGACGGGTGAGACGGGAGAGGCCCGGACACGTACAACTGCACAGAGGCGACTGACGGTTACCGCAATTGAATACCCGGCTTGTCAGTTGTGTGGGATGCGTGAAAGGCTCTGGCCCTGTCACGAGGCAGCCCCCCTCCAACTCGCTTAATGTCAGAGCTAGTTGGCCGTCATTCGTGGATGCAGGAGACCCATGCCCGACCTGCCGACTCCTCAGGACGCCGCTGAGGCCGCACTGTTCACCGAGTGCTGGGACGCCGTGCTGTCCTACGCCGATCTGTGCACGTCCGGCGCCGCCTCGGCCACCGAGCTGGCGAGCGAGGCCTTCGCACTCGGCATACAGGAGGCCCGGTCCGCCGGGTCCGGCCCGATGCGCGGACCGACCCGGCGTGTCCTGCCGGTGATACCGCTGCTGCTGACCGCCGTACGGACCACGGCCGCGGAGTGGGAGTTCGCCGGGCGGGGGCACCGGCTCGACCCCGACCTGCGGCTGTGGCTCAACTCGGAGAAGGCGGCCCGCTTCCACGGCATGCCGTTGCAGCGCCCGATCGCCCTGCGCGGACTGCGGGACCTCCAGGAGCCGGACGCGGCACTGCTGTGGCTGGCCGAGGTCGAGGCGCTGCCGCTGACCGTCGTGGCCCGCCGCCTCGGACTGGACCCGGCGATCGTCTCCGGTGAACTCGCCCAGGTGCGCGGCCTGTTCAGGGACCGCTGCCACCGCAACCACCTCGACTCGCCGATGGACGCGGAGTGCCGCAGCTACGCCCGGCTGCTGGACGCGGTCACCCGCTCGCCGTCCGCGGACACGCCCGAAGACCTCTCCCGCCACCTCGCCACCTGCGTGCAGTGCGCGGAGGCCGCCGCCTGTCTGCGACTGCAGGGCGGCGGACTGCCGTCGGCCCTCGCGAGCGGAGTGATCGGCTGGGGCGGGCTCGCCTACCTGGAGCGCCGCCGCCGGGCCGCCGAGGTACGGCTCGGTGCCGGGCGCCCGGTGGCCGAACTGGAGGCGGGGGAGTCGAAGGAGGGCGCGAGCAAGGCGCGGCTCGTCCGCAACAGTCTGCTCGTCGCCGCCGTCCTCCTCTCCTTCGTGGCGCTCGGGGTGTCGATGATGCCGATGGGCGGCTCCGGGCGCGAGAACACGGCCAGCGACGACGCCGACAGTCAGCCGGTGCTCGACCCCGGCTCCACCGTTTCCTCCGTCGGCACGCACCCGTCGACCACGCCGTCCGCGTCCGGCCGGCCGACGGCGAGCGACAGCACGGCGTCCGCCGCGCCCAGCGACAAGAACCCCGACACGGAACCCCAGGGCACCGCCTCGGCCACCGCGAGCGACGCGCCCGCGCCGACCACCAGCGCACCGGCGCAGCCGCCCGCCGCGGCGAGCTGCGACGTCACCTACGACCTGGTCGGCCAGTGGAACGACGGTTTCCAGGCCACGGTCACCGTCACCACCACCAAGGCCCTCGACAACTGGCGGGTCGCCTGGTCCTACCGCGACGGCCAGCAGGTCACACAGATGTGGGACGCGAGCGTCGCCCAGGACGGCTCCCGGGTCACCGCCACCGCCGCCGACTACAACAAGGACGTCGCCGCGAACGGCAGCCTCACCTTCGGCTTCCTCGGGACCTGGAACAACAGCAAGAACTCGGCACCGTCCGGCTTCACGCTCAACGGGGCTGCCTGCGACTAGTTCTGACGGTGAGTCAGAGAACTCTGCGCGACTGACGGGGGATCCTGGAGACAGGGTCCCCCGAGTGCGTGCGGGGTCGATTCAGGGGTGTGTGCGAGCGGCCGCCACGGTGCGGCCATTTACTAAGGCAGATTGATAAACTAGCCTTAGTATATGAGCGACAGAGACCTGGACCCCGAAGCCGTCGCCGCGGCCCTGCTGGCGAGCATCGGCGTGCTGCTGCGACGGGTGCGCCAAGTGCCCGTCGAGGGCGGGCTCACGATGCCCGAGCGGGCCGCCCTCGCGCAGCTGGACCGCAGCGGCCCCACCACCTCCTCGGCGCTGGCCCGCGACGCCCAGATCACCGCGCAGGCCATGGGGGCGACGCTGGGCGCGCTGCGGACCCGGGGCCTGGTCGAGCGCCGCCCCGACCCGGAGGACGGGCGGCGCGCGGTGCTGACGGTGACCGACGCGGGCAGGCAGGCGCTGCGGAACAAGCGCAACGCGCGCGCCGAACTCCTCGGCCGAGCCCTGACCGGCGGCACGTTCACCCCGACCGAGCTGGAGCAACTCGCCGCAGCCGCACCGCTGTTGGAGCGACTGGCCCAGAAGATCTGACGTCGACGGCCGCGGAGGAAGCAAGCCAATGACGAAACCTGCCAGGACACGCACCCCGCGCCGTCCGGCCGGCGAGGACCGCTACAAGTGGACCGCGCTGACGAACACCACCGCCGCGGTCTTCATGTCCGCGCTCGACGGCTCCATCGTGCTCATCGCCCTGCCGGCCATCTTCCGCGGAGTGCACCTGGACCCGCTCGCCCCCGGCAACATCGCGTATCTGCTGTGGATGATCATGGGCTACCGGCTGGTCCAGGCCGTCCTGGTGGTCACCGTCGGCCGCCTGGGCGACATGTACGGCCGGGTCCGGATCTACAACTCCGGCTTCGCCGTCTTCACCTTCGCCTCGGTCCTGCTCTCCTTCGACCCCTTCGACGGCGGCCACGGAGCGATGTGGCTGATCGCCTGGCGCGTGCTCCAGGCCGTCGGCGGCTCGATGCTCACCGCCAACTCGGCCGCGATCCTGACCGACGCCTTCCCCGAGGAACAGCGCGGCTTCGCCCTCGGCATCAATCAAGTCGCCGCCCTGGGCGGGATGTTCATCGGCCTCGTCGCCGGCGGTCTGCTGTCGGCCTGGGACTGGCGCGCGGTGTTCTGGGTGAACGTCCCCGTCGGCGTGTTCTTCACCGTGTGGGCCTACCGCACCCTCCGCGAGACCGCCCGACACGACGGCGGCCGGGTCGACTGGTGGGGCAACATCACCTTCGGCGTGGGCCTCAGCGCCACCCTGATCGCCATCACCATCGGCCTCCAGCCCTACGGCGGCCACACCATGGGCTGGACCAACCCGGCGGCCGACGCACTGATCGCCGGGGGACTGCTCCTCCTCGCCGCCTTCGTCGTCATCGAGCGACGCGTCTCCGCGCCGATGATCCAGCTCGGCCTGTTCCGCCAACGGGCCTTCACCTTCGGCAACTTGGCGGGCCTGGCCATCTCGATCGGCCGCGGCGGGATGCAGTTCGTGCTGATCATCTGGCTGCAGGGCATCTGGCTCCCGCTGCACGGCTACGACTACGCCGACACACCCCTGTGGGCAGGCATCTTCATGCTGCCGCTCACCGCCGGCTTCCTCGTGGCCGGACCCGTCTCCGGCTACCTCTCCGACCGGCTCGGCTCACGCGGCCTGGCCACCGGCGGCGCGCTGCTGTTCGGCGCCAGCTTCCTCGGCCTGATGTGCCTGCCGATCGACTTCGGATACTGGATCTTCGCGCTGCTGATCACCGTCAACGGCATCGCCAGCGGGATGTTCGCCTCCCCCAACTCCTCCTCGATCATGGGCAGTGTGCCCGCGAGCCTGCGCGGTGTCGCCTCCGGAATGCGCGCCACCTTCCAGAACTCCGGCACCGCGGTCTCCATCGGCGTGTTCTTCTCCCTCATGATCGCCGGACTGGCCAGGAGCCTCCCGCACACCCTCACCACGGGCCTGCAACAGCAGGGCGTACCGGCCCACATCGCCACCCAGGTCGGCGAACTGCCCCCGGTCTCCTCCCTGTTCGCCGCCCAGCTGGGCGTCAACCCGGTCCAGCACCTGCTCCAGCCCAGCGGCGCCCTGACCCACCTCACCGCGGCACAGCAACACGCCCTCACCGGAAGCGAGTTCTTCCCGACCCTCATATCCGGGCCCTTCCACTCCGGCCTCGTCATCGTGTTCGCCTTCGGCGCCACCCTCGCGCTCCTCGCCGCGATCGCCTCGTTCCTGCGCGGGGCGAACCCGGCCGCCCCCAGGGCTCGGGGGCCGCGACCAGCTGCCACCGCTGAGCCTCCGGGATCACCGACTCCCGCCACCACCAAGCCCCCGCGCGCCCGGACGGACAGCCCGACGACCGGGACCACCACAGGAGAGACACCCCCGTGCCACTGACAACGATCGACCCCACACCCGCACTTGTCGTGATCGACCTCCAGAAGGGCATCGTCTCGGCCCTCGCCGACACGGCCCGCCAGGCCGCCGACACCACCGTCGAGCGGGCCGCCCACCTGGCCACCGAGTTCCGGCGGCACGGCCTGCCCGTCGTCCTGGTCAACGTCACCGGCCGCGCGCCGGGCCGTACGGACGCCGGACGGTCCGCGAACAGCCTTGCGCCGTCCGCCGGTTGGGCCGAGCTCGTCGGCGAACTCGACGTGCGGCCGACCGACCACCTGCTCACCAAGCGGCGGCGCAGCGCGTTCCACGACACCGGGCTCGACACCCTCCTGCGGGACCTGGGCGCCACACAGATCGTGCTCGCCGGCATCTCGACCGGATCCGGCGTCGAATCGACCGCGCGCTCGGCCTCCGACCACGGCTATCACGTCGTCCTGGCCACCGACGCCATGACCGACCCGGACCCCGAGGCCCACCGGCACAGCGTCGAGCGCGTCTTCCCCAGACTCGGCGAGACCACGACCACCGCCGAGGTCGTAGCCATGCTGGAGGCGACACGATGACCCTGCTCGGCCGACTCCTGAACAACCGCAGAGCGGGCGAGACCCACACCGCGTGGAACCAGCCCCACCTGCGAGGCCCCGAACTACTGGCCCTCACCAGCCAGGACTTCGACGACGGCGCCACCATGCCGCTGCAGAACTGCGCGAAACACATCGGCGGCGCCGACCTGTCCCCGCACCTGGCCTGGACCCCACCCCCGCCCGGCACCGCCCAACTCCTGCTGGTCGTGGAGGACATCGACGTCCCGCTGGCCAAGCCCGCCGTGCACTGCCTGGCCCTGATCGACCCTGCGACCGGACACCTGGAGCCCGGCGCCCTGTCCGCGCGACACCCCGGTCCCGGGGTACGGGTGTTGCGTTCCACCGTCGGACGCGGCTACCACGGCCCCGCACCCATCAAGGGCCACGGCCCGCACCGCTACGTCTTCCAGCTCTTCGCCCTCCGGACTTCTCTCGACGGCGCGACGCCGCTGGACCGGGTGCGTCCCCGCGCCCTGCTGCCCACCGTCCCCGCGCCCGTCCTCGACCGCGCCCGGCTGACCGGCGTCTTCGAACGCTGACTCCGGTCACGCACGGTGAGACGGCGACGCACAGCGAATCTTGGGACACGTTTTACGTGGCAGACGAAACTGCCGCACCCGGGGTAACCGTCTGACATGGAGTCGGGCCATTCAGGGCCGAAGCAACGAGAGAGTGGGGCACGTCGTGGGACGGCGCAAGGGCAGCATAGGGATCGCACTCGTCACCGGTGTGGTGCTGGTGGGTGCGAGTGCCTGCGGCGGGGGCGGCAGCGCCAAGGCGAGCGGGAGCGGGGACGACGCCAAGGCGTCGGACAAGCCCAGCGCGAGTGCCTCGCCGTCGCCGACGAAGCCCGCGGGCCCGCCGATGCTGCTGGACACGATCACCCCGCAGACGGGAACCACGGTCGGCGTGGCCATGCCGATCTCGGTGATCTTCACCAACCCGGTGGCGGCCTCGGCGCACGCCACGGTCGAGAAGCACATGAAGGTGAGCGCCTCGCAGCCGGTGGTCGGCGCCTGGCACTGGATGGGCAACCAGCGTGCCGACTGGCGCCCGAAGACGTACTGGCCCTCCGGTACGACGGTGAAGATCGACGCCGACATGACGGGCGTCAGCAACGGCAACGGCCGCTACGGCGTGCACGACTACACCCACACCTTCAAGATCGGCGACGACGTGCGCGCCGACGTCTCGGTCACCAACCACACCATGAAGGTGACCAAGAACGGCGCGACCGTGCGCACCCTGTCGATCAACGCGGGCAGCGCCGAGTTCCCGACGTGGGACGGCACGATGGCCGTCATCGACAAGCAGAAGAAGGTCCACATGACCTCCTGCAGCGTCGGCATCAGCTGCGACAAGGGCAGCGCCAACTACTACGACCTGACGCTGCCCTGGGACATCCACCTCACCCAGTCCGGCACCTACGTGCACTACTCGACCGGCGACCCGAACCCGGGCAGCGGCAGCGCCCGCGGCTCGCACGGCTGCGTCCACCTGTCCCTCGCGGACGCCGAGTGGTTCTACGGCCAGGTCAAGCAGGGCGACCCCGTCACCATCACCGGCTCCCCCCGAGGCAAGGCCCCGGCCGACAACGGCTACGCCGACTTCAACCTGGACTGGAGCCAGTGGCTCGCGGGCAGCGGCTCGGGCGAGGGGACTACGGCGACACTGTGACGGGTCGCTCAGCACGGTCGAGCCTCGCGCTGAGCACCGCGCCCAGGAGGGCCACGGCCGTGAAGGCGGTCCAGAGGGCGGGCGCCGAGGTGAGGAGCAGCCAGGCGCCCGCGACCGGGACGAGCACGGAGGCGATGGACCAGGACGCCTGGTAGACCGCCATGCAGGAGGCCTCCATGCCAGGTGCCGCGAGTTCCGCCGCGTAGCCGTCGCTGGTCGGTGCGATCACGATCTCGCCGAGCGTGTACACGGTCATGGAGACGAGCGCCACGCAGACGGCGACCGCCGGAAGCACCGTGTCCCGCAGGGGGGAGACCAGCGCGAACCCCAGCCCGGAGACCGCGTACAGGGCGCCGCCCAGGGACAGCATCCGGGGCGCGGCGCGGTCCGCGGTGCGTTTCACCAGCGACTGCTGGAACAGCACCACGAGCGCGCCGTTCACGGCCAGCACGGCGCCGGCCGTCCAGCCGTACAGCCGGGCGTCGTCGACCAGGTAGAGGCCGATGAACGTCGACACCACCGTGGCGCAGATCGCGAAGCACGTCTTGGCGGCGGTCAGCAGCGCGAAGCCCGGCAGGCGCAGCACCTGGCGGGCTCCGGCGGTCGTGGTGCCGGCAGGCGTCCGCGCGGGCGCGTCGGCCTCCGGCCCCGCCTGCCCTCGCAGCCGTACCAGTACGGCCGTGGTGACGGCGAAGCTGGCCGCGTTGATCAGCGCGATCAGCCGCAGGCCGGCCGTGCTGTGTGACGAGGCCAGCACCCCGCCGACGAGGGACCCCAGGCACAGGCCGACGTTCCGGGCCCAGCCCACGGTGCCGAACGCGCGTCGGGACGCGGGCCCGCGGGCCAGGCGGGCGATCGTGGCGCCGAGCGACACCCACACCGCCTTGTCGAGTACGGCGGACAGGGCCAGCGCGCCGACGGCCAGCGGGGCGGGCAGCGTCAGCGCGTAAACGGCGAACAGCACGGTGCGTACGGCGTTGCCCAGGATCAGCGAGCGCAGATGGCCCACCGACTGGACGAGGCGCCCCAAAACCGCGCTCGACCCGATCAGGGCCAGGTTCACCACGGTGAGCGTGGCGCCGACGGACGCGACGCCGAGGTGCTGCACCCGGACGAAGTACAGCAGGGCGAAGGGCATGAACATCCCCGAGCCGACCGCGTCCACGATCATCGCCGTCACGAACAGCCGGGGCAGCGGCCCGTCCGTACGGCTCATGCGTCGGGCAGTTCGGTCAGCCCCAGGAGGGCGAGCAGCCGGGCGTTCGCCTCTGCCACCTGTGCCAGGGTCTCGCCGCGGTCCGGTCCGCTGCCCAGGACGTAGCCGGCCCGCCACCAGTTGGCGTCCACCGAGGTCAGGGTCGTGCCGGGCGCCAGCAGGCGCTCCGCGTGGGTGACGAGCGGGAGCCCCGCACGCACCCCGGCCATCGTGGGGGCGTCCACGACGGTTCCGGTGGCGGCCACGAACTCGACCGCCGCGACCTGCGGGGCGGTGCCGGGCCGCGTCCGCACGGGGTCGGCCTCACCGAGCGCGACGGAGAGCGCGGCGTCGTAGAGGTCGAGTCCGGTGGCGCGCAGCAGTACGTCGCTGATCAGCCCGCCGGCCGGCCGGAAGGCGATCTCGATCAGGTGCCACCGGTCGCCGTCGCGCTTGGCCTCCAGGTGGAGCACGGCGCTGTCGATGTCCAGCGCCCTCGCCACACTGTCGACGAAGTCCCGTGCCGACGGGCCCAGTTCGCGCTGCACGGCGGGGTCGATCACATGCCGGGTCTCGACGAAGGACGGCGGCGCGGTGCAGGTCTTCTCGGTGACGCCGACGAACAGGGTGCGCCCCGCCGACACCACGGCTTCCAGGGAGACTTCCGGCCCCGGCACGAAGTGTTCGACCAGCGCCCGGGGTTGACCGGTGGTGGACATCACGGCCGACAGCGCGGCGGGCAGTTCGGCGGGGTCGGCCACCCGCCGGATGCCGAGACTGGCCGCGCCGTCGACGGGCTTGACGATGACCTCGCCGGACGGCGCCGACCGCAGCAGCTCCTCCGCCTCGGCGGGGTCCGAGGTGAGCACGAACGGCAGCTCGGCACCGGTACCGGCCAGCCGGCGCCGTACAGCTGCCTTGTGGGTGAGCTCCTCCGCCACCGCCGGTCCGGCGCCGGGCAGGCCCCACTCCTTCGCGAGGCGGGCCGCTATCCGGGTGCCCCAGTCGTTGAAGGCGAGGACGCCGTCGACCCTGCCCTCGAACGACTTGAGGCGGTCCAGGTCCGGCCCCGGGTCCTGATGGTCGGTCAGTTGCCAGGCGTGGTTCTCGGTGGCCAGCCGGTCGTAGCGGGAGTAGGCGGTCTCGTCCACGAGGACCGTGTCGACACCCCTGCGCTCGGCCACCGCGAAGAAGCGTTCACGCAGTGGTCCGATGCCGATGACCAGGACGGTGGGACGTGCGTTCAAGGCGATCTCTTCCTTCGTGAGTGGTTCGGGTTCCGGGTGGCACGAGTGGTGCGGGCTCGTCAGACGGCCAGAGCCGTGTCCGTACGGCGCAGCAGCGCATGGTGGGCGGGAGCGCCGGGCGGTACGGCACTCAGCAGCGGCCGTGCCACAGCACCCCTGTGCAGCTTGGCAGTCGGGGTTCCGGTGCTGAGCAGCACACCGCGGGCTCCGTGGCCGCGGGCCAGCCGCATCGGCAGATGGTAGGCGACGTGGAAGTACGCGCCGATCTCCGCGCTTCCGGGGCCGAGCCCGACCATGCGCGGCAGCACCTCGCGGGCGCCCAGCACCACGGTCGAACTGGCCACGGCCGTTCCGTGGCGGTCCCGCACGAGGATCACGCAGTAGCCGGGGCCGAAGGCCTCCCGGAGGCGCTCGTTCACGCGCAGCAGCCGCGCCGGATCACCCGGGAGCCCGTGCTTCTCGTCCGAGCACGCCTCCAGCCGCGCGACCTCCCGCTGGATCTCCTCGGTCGCGTCGCCCTGGTGGATCTCGGCGGTCGCACCGGCCTCCGCCAAAGACGTCAACTCCCGCCGCAGCCTGCGTCGTCGGTGCGCGGAGAAGCCCGCGAGGTAGGCGTCCTCGTCCGCTCCGACGTCCGGGATCCGGAAATAGCGGTCGGTGACGCCCACGCTCCAGCCGCGCTCCCGCAGCCGCGGCAGTACGGGGCTGTCCTCGTCGAGATGCAGGAAGCTGAGCAGCCGCCCCTGCGCGCCCGCGTACTCCTCAAGGGCGGTCACCAGGGCGTCCGCGTCGAACTCCGCGCCGCCCGCGGGGAAGACGGACGGACCGTATCCGAGGGCGCACACGTTCAGCTGGCGCAGCCCCTCGGCCCTGGCCTCCTTGACGTCCGCCTCGGGCTGGTCCACGGCGCGGCCCGAACCGGCGGACACATCGGTGCAGTTCATCCGGGAGAAGCCCGAGTGGTCGTCCTGGAGGCGCACCGCGCAGGCGGCGCCGGCTCCGGGGACCTCCAGGAAACGCACACCGTCCTCGGGCCACCGGTTCGCGGTGAGCCAGGCGTGCGAGGCCCGGGGGTCCGCCGGATCGGCGTTCCAGTAGCCGGCGGGCAGACCGTCCGCCGCCGTGTACTGACGGACCGTCACATCGCCACCGCTTCCACTCCGTTGCGCACATGACCCCACCGCACCCGCGTCTCCCGGTGGATCCGCCAGATGTTGTCCTCCGTCAACAGCCGGGAGACGACACCGGGATAGGCCTCTTCGAAGAAGGAGTACGGCGGAGGGACCTCGACACCCTGGGAGCCGTAGTCGAGGCGGTCTTCCATGCCGTGCCGCCGGGTGATCTCCGTGCCCGGGTGGTACGTCAGGATGTTCGGGCTGGCGAGCATGAGGTAGCCGTCGTCGATGAGCCGGCCCACCTCCTCTATCGTCTCGGCGATGCTGTTCTCGTCCTCGCCGTCCAGCCCGAACAGGACCGAGCTGCCGACGCGGATCCCGGCCTCGCGCAACAACCCCAGTGCCAGGCGCACGCGTTCCTTCCACGGGGTGCCGCGCCGCACGTTCTTGTGGACGTGCCGCATCACCTGCTCGGACATGCTCTCGATACCCAGGTAGACGTAGGTGCAGCCCGCCTCGCGCATCCGGGCCAGGCCCGCCCGTACGATCTCGGACTTCGGGCCGGTGAGCACGTCGACGGTGAGCTGGGCACCCCACTGCAGAACGGACAGGCCGCGGTCGATCTGCCGTGCCTCGGCCAGCGCGGTGCAGAACTCCTTGATGCGCGGCCAGGAGCCGGACCAGAAGATCGAGTCGTCGAAGAAGGCGGCCTCCGCGCCGTATTCGACGTACTCCCGCAGCCGTTCCACCATGCGCTCGGCATCCCCGGGCGCCGACCGCCTGACCTGGCCGAGCAGCGCGGACTCCGAGCAGAAGGTGCACCGCATCGGGCAGGTGCCCGAGACGAGGACGTGGGCGCAGCGGGACGTCGTACCGTCGTCACGGGTGAAGATCGGGAACCGGGAGCGGATCAGGAACGGCGCGTACGGAGACGGCTCCTGTTCCGCCGGGACGGGCGGGCCCTCCACGCGGAAGGCCGTCCAGCCGGCGGCGCCGTGGACGAGGATGCTGCCCCGCCCGTACTCCTGTCCTCCCTCGGCGGCCATCCGCTCCAGCTCGCCGACGACCCGCTGTGCGGTGGTCGTGCGGGTCGCCAGGTCCATGGAACGGGCGACGGCCCGCAGGGTGAGGTCCAACAGGGGGCCGCCGTCGCCGCTCACGACGACGTCCACCGGGGCCGGGTCGGGCCGGCGCGCGCCGACGACGGTGGAACTGGGCGCGAGATACACCTCGGCCGGCTGTTGTTGGCGCACCGTCTCGTCCGCGTGCCGTCCGCCCATCACCACAAGGGAGTCGGGGCATTCGGCCTTGACCAGGGCGGCGATCTCCAGGGCGTAGCGGTGTGCGGGGGAGACGGCGCTGATCAGGACGACGGCGGGCCGGCGGCGCCGCAGCAGGCCGACGAGGTCGGCGCGGGTGCGGGGGGTCCAGGTCCGGGGATCGAAGACGGTGTCGTCGGTCGTCCGCACCTCGGTCTCGTGGCGGCGGGACACGTCCGGCCGCTCCTTCTTGCCGGGGAGGCGGGGCCACAACGGGCACAGGTCGTTGTACACGTCGGCCGGGCCGAAGGGGTCGGCGAACGAGGCCGTCGCCCGCGCCATGGGGTAACTCAGCGCGGAATAAAGGGCCATGGGATCGCCCGGATACGCGACGTCGTTGTGCTCGTCGGTGATCACCGGCGCGAGAACGGCCAGCACCCCGAACGCGCGCACCGCCCCCGCGGCCTCGAACCCGGCCTCGCGCACCTCGGCCCGCAGCCGGTGGCGCCGGGCGCGCAGTACGGGGTTCTCCGGCGTCGCGGTGGCGGTGCCGTGGCCGCCGATGCGCAGAAGGGCGGGTCCGAACGTCGCTCGTACCTGGATGCTCGTCACGCCGCCGCCTCTTCCTTCCACTTGTCCGCCAGGGCACCGATGTGCGCGGGCGCCGTTCCGCAACAGCCGCCGACGAAGCCGAGACCGAACTCCGCGGCCCAGCCGTACGCCAGGTCGGCGAACACCGACGGCGACAGGGCCGGCGGGAGGGTGCGCTCGCTGTGCTCCCACCGGTCGAGCGCCGTCCGGTCCTCCAGGTTGGGATAGACGCCGACGGGCACACCGAGGCCGTCGAGCCGCTCCAGCGCGCGCGAAACGGCCGTGCGGGGCAGGCAGTTGGCCGCCACCGCACTCGCCCCGGCGTCGACACAGGCCAGCGCGGCCTCGCGGAGCGCGTCACCGTCGGGGAGGGTGGCCCCGTCCGTGACGACGAAGCTCACCCAGGTCCGCAGCCCGCGCCGGACCGCGGCCTCGACCGCGATCACGGCCTCGCGGCGCGTGCACTGCGTCTCCACGAGCACGAGATCGGCCCCGGAGTCCGCGAGCACGCCGGCCATCCAGCCGTGCTCACGGACGAGGGACCCCTCGTCGGGGGTGAGCGCCGGGGTGTAGCAGTCCTCGACGGGTGCGACGGAGGCCGCCACCAGGGCGTGCGGTGTCCCGGCGACCCGGCGGGCCCGTACGGCACAGGTCACGGCCCGGCGCACGTAGTCCGCCTGTTCGGCCTCGGGCACGCCCATGCGGGACAGGGCCCGGGTGTTGGTGCGGAAGGTGTTGGCGGTGACGACGTCGCTGCCGCTCTGCAGGAACTCCGCGTGGACCTTCACCAGCGCGTCCGTCCCGGCCGGGTCGCGCAGCGGGGCGCTGGTGAGCCACGGCGCGAGCATGGGGATGCCGGCCGCCTGGAGGCCGGTGGCGGTACCGCCGTCGAGGATCCTGGGGAGGGGGCTCACGCGCTCTCCCCGAGATTCCGCGAGGTGGTCTCCGCGCCGCCCCAGGCCAGGAACTCGTCGACCCATTCGGCGGGCATCAGATTGATCTTCTGGTCGGCGAACGGGCGCTGCTGAGGCGGGATCCAGTCGTCGTCGCCGCGGCACGGGACCGAGCCGTCGGGCCTGACGATGTGCGGGCCGTAGTAGAACCAGGCGATCTGCCCCACGAACTCGTTCAGCACCGCTCGGTGTATGCCGGGGGAGAACATGCGCAGGTGCGCGTGGGCCACGGAGAGTTCACCGCGGAGGTTGAAGGGGGCGCGCATGAGGTAGTGCCCGAAATAGTCGTGGGTGGCGCGCAGTACGTCGTTGCGGAGGGCCGGGGTGCCGTCGATCTCGGTGCCCGACTGCGACAGGAGGGGGTTGTCGGGATCCTCGTAGCCCTCCGGACCGTGTCCGTGCTCCGTGGGGAACACATACAGGTCCTCGCCGGCGTCCAGGGCCGCGCAGAGTTCGCGGGAGGCTCCGTAGGGCTGCCCGGAGTTACGGAAGTAGCGCACCTTCAGCCCCATGTCGGTCATGCAGGCGAGCTGGGCGCGCGCCTCCTCCGCCATCCGCAGGTACTGGCCGCGGGCGTCGGGATCATTGGGGAGGCTCTGCTGTTCGTGAAAACGCTGCGCTATTTTCCGCACCAGACGTTCCGGAACGCCCGGCGCCCGGAATTCGGAACCCACCCATTTCTCTTCCAGATCGGCGCGGCGGAGATAGAGCCGAGAGACCTCGCGAACGTCGACGACCATGAGAAAACCCCCGTGATATCCGTTTCGTGAACGGAGCGACAGCCCTTGGTGCGGCGGATTCCATGGTTGCCGCGGGGCGGTGCGGGGGCATGCCGCAGGAACCGGTGACACCGTTTCCGGGGACACCGTCGCGCCCGTGTGAAGGGGGTGCCTCTATGTCTTTC
>NZ_JAEQAZ010000196.1 GCF_016654115.1 Streptomyces sp. MBT53 | reverse complement strand
GCGGGTTCCACCTAGTTAGAGAGGCTCAGACAACCCGCAGGCAAAAGACATGATCCGCGAAGCGGATCATGTCTTTTGCCTGCGGGTTGTCTGAGCCTCTCTAACTAGGTGGAACCCGCCAAACGGTGCACCCCCCTGAGAGCTCATCAAAACCGCAGGTCAGGACCACTTTTGAGGCTCTGTCAGCCTTAGTCGAGGGCGGGAACAGTGATCCGAACCCGCCATTTGGTGCGCTCTTTTTCCACACTCGCGAAATCGAACAGACTCCGAGGGGTGCACCGTTTGGCGGGTTCGGTGTTGACCAGTGCAAACACGATAGCTGATCCCCATCAGTTCCCTTGCGCCCGTTCGAGTAACACCCGGCACCAAAGTTTCACCCCTTACCGGTTCGGGTGCGTCGATGGCGGTTTCGGGCCCGGAAACGGCCGTTTTCCCTGGTCGGCACCCAACCCGCCATCAAATGCGCACCTTTTCCACAAGGTTGGGCCCCGGGGCTGGTCGGCGTGCGCCGATCACTCCGAGAGTTGCAGACCAACTTGCAGTTGAACTTGCAGTTGTGCTGCAACTCTCGTAAGGTGGGGACCGCACCAACCGCCGAGGACGAGCCGCGGCGGACCGAACGGAAGAGGCCCGAATGACTGCAACCGCCGCCCCGATGCCCGTTGCCGAAGCGCTCGCCGAGGGTGCTCCGCGGAACCTCGGCGCGCTGGCCGGCTCGGCTACCGGCCGCGGGTGGGGTGTCATGGTCGAGCGGGACGGCGACGCGTGGACGCTGGTCATCGCTACGCCTACCGACCCCCGTTCGGAGCGGTACACGTGGCGCGCGGGCAAGTGGTCCGCGTCGAACCCGCGCGGCTACCGCGCGGCACTCACGTACTACCGGGCCGAGACGGACGGCGCTCCCCGTGTGACGGTTGCGGACGCGTGGCCGGTCGTGGCGGACGTGCCGGAGTGCGCCGAGTGCACCGACGGAAGCTGTGTCGACTGCAAGGCGGAAGCGGCGGACGTCAAGGGTGCGGAGGAACTCCGCGTCAAGGCGTGCAAGGCGCATGACCGCGTGTCCAAGGGGCTGAAGAGCGTCAAGGCTGCATACGAGCGTGGCAACGCTGCGCAGGGGCGTGCGGAGGCCGCGGCGGAGCGCGCGCGTGCGGCTGCGGCGGCGGAGGATGAGCGGCTGTCCGCGCGGGTGGCGTACGCGGACGCGGTCACGTGCTCTCTGCCGTATGGGTCGGCGGAGCGTACGCGCGCGGGTCTGGAATGGCTGTCGGCCCGTTGGGAGTTGGGGGAGGGTCCGGCGTCCGCCGCACTCGGGGAGTGTGAGGAGTACCTCGCGCGTGTGGAAGCGTCCTCCGCCGAGGGTTGGGCCGACGACGACCGTAAGGGTTGGGACGACGCTGACGACGCGGCCAAGCACGCGCACAAGGAAACGATGATTGAGTTCGGGACCTTCGAGCGTGAGGACCGTAACCGGGGCGTGATCGTTCTTCCGTCCCTGTTCGACGCTGAGAGCGCGTGGGAGATCATCCAAGCGCACTCGCGCGACATGGCGCGGTTCGTGCGTGAGGCGGAAGCGGCGGCGGACGCTGCGGAGTCTGACGCGGCACAGTGCGAGGCATGGGCGGACGCTGCGGAGTGCGCCGAGGGGGACGACGCGGCGGACGCGGCAACGCTGTTCACGTTTCCGGCGCCGGACGGCCGTCAGGTGGACATGTCGCGCGCTCACTGGGGTGTGTCGGACACGGTGGCGGAGGAGTGGGCGGCGGACGCTGCGGCTCTGCCGGTCGTGCCGGTCGGTGCCGTTGCTGCGGCGGAGACTCCGGCCACGGTGAAGGGTCCGGCCGAGGGTGAGGCGACCGGCGACGCTCCGGCCGAGTCGACCCCCGTTGCGGACGCTCCGGCGCCCGTTCCGGCCGAGACTGCGGCGGAGACAGTCGAGCGTGCCCGTAGGGCGGCGGAGGAGTGGCCGGAAGCGATGCAAGCGCGGTCACTGGGTGACCGTTACGAGGGGGAGTTCCGGCGCTCCGACCTGCTTTCGGAACTGTCCGTGTGCGGCGAGCGGTTCCCGTTCCGCTTCCATTTCCAGTCGGGCGGCGGACACACCGTGACCCTTCCGACGGGGGACGTGCGCGGTACGTGGGGTGAGGTCACCGGGGCCGCTATCGCGTACGTGATCGCGGAGCGTCCGGCGGCGGTGCTGCGGGCAACGGCCGAGACGGCGCGCGTGTACGGCATCCATGCGGAGCGCGCGGCGGAGAAAGCGGAGGAGAACGCACAGACTGCCGTATCGGTCGGCATGGCGCGCGCTGCCCTGGACACGGTCCGTGCGCTCGCTCAGCGCATCGATTGGGACGGACTGACGGATGAGCAGTACGACAGTGCCCGGGGTGCGATCCGTGAGGCCGAACAGTGCACGGAGCGCGCAGAGTCCGCGTACGCGCGGGGTGACGTCGACACGGCCCGTTGGGCAGCGCGTGACGCTCTCGCCGTCGCCCGTTGGTTCGGACTTGACGCGCCGTCGGCTCAGGAGTGCGCGGAGCGCGCGCCGGAAGCGCGCGCGGTTGCTGGGCGGGTGCGGCCGGAAGCGTCGGTGTTCCTGCTGCGCATCACCCGCCCGGGGTGGGAGGGACCGGCCGAGACGGTCGAGGTTCCGGCCGGCGGCGCCCCGGCCGGTAGCGGCGTGACACAGGACGTGGCGACTTCCGAGGAACTTGACGCGGACACTTCAAATGGAGACTCGACCCCCCGCGGGGAAGGGGGGTTTTCCCGGGAACTTGACGCGTACGCGTCAAAAATGGTCCCGGGGGAGGCGCCCGCGGCGGCGGACGCCGGTCCGGCCGAGAGTGCGCCGGTCGTGGTGGAGCGTCCGGCGGTGTTGCCCGACGTTGTGTCGGACCCCGGCGGGGTGGACGGGTGGGAGGCCGACGGGGGCGCGGTTGAGGTGCTGCCGGTGATCTGCCACGGCAACGGGGGTGGGGTGTTCCCGCCCGCGTTCCGTGGCCCGTACGAGGGCACGGTGCGGGTGTCGCGTTCGTGGCTTGCGGAGCGTGCGCGGCGTGCTCTGGCCATGGCGTGTGAGCGGCTCACCGTGGCGGAGGAGGACGCGCGGGAGTGCGCCGCGTGGCGCCGTGACGCGTACGACCTTCACCAGGAAGTACGCCGGTCGGCGGGTGTGCTCGGCGAACACGTCTGGGTGAGCTACGAGACGTCCGGCCAGTGGTCGGAGCGTGCACGTAAGGCGTCGTATGCGGCGGACGCGCGGCGGACGCGTGCGCGGGATGCGGTGCGGTGGTGTGAGCGGGAGCTGTCCGCGCTGGAGAGTGAGGCGGAGGAACCGGCGCAGCGTGCGGCGGCGGCGCGCGGGTTCCTGGCCCGTGCGGCGGCCGGTGACATTCCGGCCGGTCGTGGCGTGTGGCTGTCCGAGGACGGCGGTACGGCGGTGATGTTCGAGCTTCCCGCCGATGCCGAGTACGCATCCGACATGGAACACGCGCCCGGGATGGCGGAGCGTCGGGCGTTCGTGGACCTGTTGGCCGATGCTGTGGCCGCGCGGGATGAGGGGCGCGCGTTGAAGGGGCCCGACCTGCCCACGAAGAACAAGCACGGGCGTACCGCGGGGGTGGAGAAGGGGCAGGCGTCCGCGTCGGTTAAGCCCCTCTTGCAGCCGTGGAAGGCGCCCAAGGGGACCGAGGCCGGGCGCATGCCGTCGGTGTCGACGCTGGAGGACTGGCAGGGCGGTTACGCGGGTGCGGAGGTGATCGCGGAGACCGAAGCGGCGCCGGGGGTGTGGCTGCCCATGGCTGCCGTGGCCATGGCGGACACGGCAGCGGGGAACGGGTGGACGGTGGCCGTGCAGCGCAGTGCGGACGGGGTCACGGTGACGGTGCGGGCGACGGGTACCCCCACGGGCAAGGTTCCCGGGGAGATGCGCGCGGTGTGGAGTGGGGGCCTGTACGACATTGACGCGTCGGGGGCATGGGTGAACGGCGCGCCGGTCGACAAGACTCCGACGCTGCACGCGATGAACTCGACGGTTGCCCAGGTGTGCAAGGTGGGCGGCGTCCTGGTCGAGGACACGGCGCCGGTCGCGCTGCCCGACGTCGTGTCGGACCCGGGCGGAGTGGACGGGTGGGAGAGCGACGGCGGCGCGGTCGAGCGGGACGAACCCGGAGAGCTCTCCCCGCCGGCAGTTCGTGACGACGTGCCCGCGCCGGTCGCGGACGACGAGCGTGCGCCGCTCGATGGGTGCGGCTACTACCCGCAGGAATGCCGCCACGCGTGGCCGTGCGGGCGTGATGAGGCGGTGTGGAGCGCGCGGCAGCCCAAGAGCCGTTCGGTGTTGCTGCGGGAGCGCCAGGCCGTGACGCGGGCTCGTAAGGCCGCGCCTGACGTGGTGTCCGACCCGTCCGGGGTGGACGTGTGGGAGGCCGACGGCGGCATGGTGCCGGGCGTCGTTGCCCCTCGGCCGGTGGCGCAGTTCCGGGAACTTGACGCGGACACTTCAAATGGAGACTCGACCCCCCGCGGGGAAGGGGGGTCACCCCGGGAACTTGACGCGGACGCGTCAAAGGCGGTTTCGGGGGAGGCGTCCGAGGCGGCGGCGGACATCGTCATTCGACACACCCACGAAGACGGCACCACTGTTGAGGGCTCCGCCAAGGGTGACGGGGTGTGGGAAGCGTTGCGCCCGCTGGGCTGGACCTACCGGCGCACCCCGGGGATCTTCATCCGGGGCAGCCGCTACAACGGCGCCGACCGGTGGAAGATCAACCGCGCCGCGGACGCGGTGCGCTCACTCGGCCTGTCGTGCGCCGTGGCGATCGAAGAAACCATGTCGTTCGCCGAGCGGGAGGCCGCCCGTGTGGATGCGGCCGAGGAGCGGACGGAGCGGTTCACGGACCGGTCCGGACGTGCGGCGGCATCGTCGCAGTCGGCGCGGGATACCTCGGACCGGATCGCCGAACGGTTCTGGATGGGTCAGCCGATCTTGGTGGGTCACCATTCGGAGGGGCGCGCCCGCAGGGACCAGGAGCGCATGCACAACGCGATGCGCAAGAGCATCGCCGAGGGCGAGCGGGCCGGTTACTGGGCCAACCGCGCCCAGGCGGCGGAGGCTTACGAGCGGTATCGGAAGAACCCGGGGCGCACGCTGCGCCGTATCGAGAAGCTGGAGGCGGAGCGGCGCGGCGTTCTGCGGGAGCGCGACGGTGTTGACGACAAGGGCCGTGTGGCTGATGTGTGGCGGCGCCCGCCGTCCGAGGCGCGCAGGGAAGAGCTGACGCGCCGTCTGGCCGAGTACGACGAAGAGCTGACGTACTGGGCGGAGACCATCAAGGAGGCGGAGCGGCGCGGCTTCAAGGTGTGGGGGCGGGCCGACTTTGTGAAGGGCGATTACGTCCGGTACCGGGGTACGTGGTACGAGGTCACCCGGGTTAATACGAAGTCGGTGACGATCCCGCACATTCACGCGGCGTTTGATGGCGGCGCGGTGGGTGCGGTCGGCGGGTGCCGTGTTGTCACCCGTGCGGCGGCTCAGGCGGCGGGCCGGATGGGCGCCTACACGTACACGGCCGCCTATAACGACGGTGTCACCGGGCGCATGTCGGCTGGGCAGATGCGGGCCGCCCTTGCGGGTGCGCCGATCCCCGCCGACCCGCGCGACGTCACCCCGGAGCCCACCCCGGAGGAGGCAGAGGCGGAGCGGGCGGCCGACGCGCGGGAGCTGGCCGAGCGCCAGGACCAGGCCGCCCCGGCTCCGGTTGCGCCGGCGGTGCCGGTGAGCGCTGCGGCTCCGGCCGGTGTGTCCGACCCCGGGACCGAGGAGGCATGGGAGGGCGACGGCGGCGCGGTGCCGGGCGTCACCGCCCCTCGGGCGGTGGCGCAACTCCGGGAATTTGACGCGGACGCGCCAAATGGGGCCCCGGTTGACGGCGCAGCTCTGCGGGAGGCGTTCATTGCCGCGCACGGCAACGAAGACGCCATGCGTGCGGCCTCCTGGTGGTGCGACACCGATTGCGCGACGTGCGCCGACGGCCGCGAGTGCGCCGACTGCCCCACCTGCACGGAGTTCGCGCAGCCCTACCCGGCGCGGTGGGCGCGGCGTCCCGCCGACGGCGGCCCGGAACGCATGGTGCACGTGTGCCACGGCCCCGGCGGCATGTCGGAGGGGCAGCGCCTCGCCCTGGGGGGCGACGACTCGGCCGATGTGGACGCGGTGGGGATCGAGATCAACGAGGGCGCCGCCGCGACCGCGCGCGCCGCCGGATACACGATCATTTGCGCTGACGTCCGCACGCTGGACCCCCGGCACCCCGTGCTGACGTCGGTCAAGCGGCTGCACCTGTCTACGCCGTGCCCGACGATTTCGACCGGCGGGAAGCGCTCCGGTGTACAACCGGCCGAGGTCGAGAAGTTCATGGACCTGCTGTTTCACGCCTCGGAGTACCTCGGGCACCTTGAGGTGGAAGACGTCTGCCAGGACTACGGCGGCCCCCACGAGTACGCCTACCAGTCCGACGCCGAGAACGAGGGCGAGGCCGCATGGGACCCGTCCGGCTATGACGGCGAGTGGGAAGCCTGGTGCGAAGAGCACGACGACATGGCCGACTGCGACGGGTGCCACCACCACATTCAAACGCAGCACTGCATGGAAGGGACGGCCGCGCCCGGGTGCACCCCGGACGAGTTCCGGCGGCTGGCCATGGACGCGTGCGCGGACGAGCGCACGGCGCTGATGGCTGAGGTTCTGCTGTGGCCCATGGCCATGATCAAGGCGGGCGGCATCCTGGCGTCCGTCACCATGGAGCAGTCAGACAACCTGCTGAAGGCCGCTGCCCCGCTGTGTGCGGCGATTCAGACCGAGTTGCGCGAGTCCCTGCAATTCGACTGGGTGTCCTTCCAGGTCGAGGACGCGGCCACCTACGGCGCCGCCTCCCACCGTGTCCGCACGTGGATGATCGCCGTACGGGACGGTGAGCCCGACGGGGCGCGGTCCGTGGTCCGTGCCGATGACGTCGCCGCCGCCGAGCGGGCCATGTGGGGCGACGGCGCACGGCGCCCCATCCCCACCACCCGCCCGGACTTGGCCATGCGGGTTGACCTGCTGGGCGGCCGTGCGCCGCTCCCCTCCCTCACCGTGGCTCAGGCACTCGGGTGGGAATCCGGGCTATGGGTCGACACCCGGGGCGCGCGGCCGGTCGACCCCGTCACCGGTCGGGCTAAGGGCGGCGGTTCGTTCAGCGCGGACAAGGTGGCGCAGTGCGTCACCGCCACGTGGTACGGCGCCACCCGGCGCCGTGCGGACGAACCCCAGGGGTGCGCGTCCGGCGGCCGGGCGTTCACGCAAGCCGAGCTCGGCGCGCTCGTCGGCTTCCGCTGGGATTATCCCTGGCAGCACGTAGGGCGCGGGGAGGGCATTCGCAACAAGGCGCAGCAGGCGGCGGACGCGGTGTCGCCGTTCATGGGCATGGCCGTGACCGGCGCCGTCATCTCCCGGGCCCGGCGTATCTGGTACCGGCGGGCACTGGCCTATCAGCGGGCCCTGTACGCGTACGCCGTGAACCTGTGGACGAACGAGCAGCGGGAGGCCGTAGAGGACCGGCTCGCCGAGGAGGCCGGAACGCCGGACTCCCCGCGCATCGCAGACGTGAACACGCCCTCGGTGCAGACTCCCCCGATGCTGCTCGCGGCGCCGGTCCGGCTGATGCTCGAACGCGGGCCCGACCGGCAGCACGTTCCGGCACCGAGGACGGCCGCCGTTCACGTCACCCGTGAGGCGGGCGAGTGCGGCGCCCTCGACGGCCGCACCGGTCGTACGATGACGGCCCGTCCCCGCCCGCGCCGCCCGCTCGCGCCGGTCGGAGCGCCGCCCGCCACGGCCCCCGCGGCGGGCCCGGAGACGGCCCCCGCCGCGCGGGGCGCGGGACCGCGCGAGCCGCGCCCGGCCGCGGCGGCGGCCCCTGCCAGCGGCCCCCTGTCGCGTCGAGCGGAGACCCGGGGGGTTGGGGGTGTTCGCGCAGGTCACAGCACACGACAGGGCGTCACGCGACAGGCCACACGACAGGGCACGCGACAGCCTCCCGGCGGGTGGGCCGGGCGTCCGCCGAGGGGTGGGGAGCGGGCTCCGCCTCCCCCGCCCGCCCCGGCCCCGGGCGGTGCCGGCTTCCGCCAAACTTGACAGGGGCACATCATGATTGACTCGGCGGCATCGAGGTGGTGCCGCTCTCCTGAGACTTGACGCGTGCACTTCAAAGGGGGTTCGAGTCCGGCGCTCGGCCCGGACGTGACCCGCGACCAGGGACCGGCGCGCGGGCGCCGAGGGGCTCGCCCGAAGATCACACAGTGTGATCACGACCCTCTCGCGCGGGCGACGCCTGCAAACGGCGTCACCCGAACGGTGCACCCACTGTCGGTGCTGTGTGGGAGCGTGCCGCCATGACCACCGCCCCGACGCCGCCCGTCCCGCTCACCGCGGACGAGCTCCCGCTCCGCGTCCCCCTGATCCACGGCGAAACGAACCTGTCGTACCTGCTGCGCACCGCCACGGCCAACGGCCTAGGCGTCGGCCCGCTCCTCGACACCCTCACCGACCGCGCCCTCGAACTCCCCGACGACGGCCCCTCCCCGCAGCGCGACGAGGTCCGCCTCTCCCCCGCAGCCCTCGACCGGATCGCCGCCCTGGTGGAACGCGAGCCCGAACAGCTCGCCCGCGCGCTCCCCGGCGCCCACTCCGACCGGCTCGCCGAGACCGCCCAACTCGACGCGTGGCCCGGCGGGCTCGGCTCCTCGCCCCTGCCGGCCTGCCCGCTGTGCATGGAACCCGGCGCATGGCTGGCCGCCGAGGGGCACCGATGGCGGCCGTGCGGGTGCGGGCGCCGATGGATGGCCGGAGACGACGCCGGTTACCTCGTCGACACCGGCCCCGTCCCCGCCCTCGCCCGTGCCCTGCGCGGGCACCGTGACCTCGTTCACCGCCTCGGCCCCGTCGGTGACGCCCTCCTCGCCGACGCCCATCAAGTGGCCCTGTGGTGGTGGGTCCACGGCCAGGTGGCCGCCGAACAGTGGCGGGCCGACGAGGACGCCCTCGGCCTTGTCCGTCACCGCCGCCGAGCCGCGCCGGTCGTCGTCTACCCCCTGGCCGTCGCCCTCGCCGAGCGCATGTGGACGTGGGAGGAGCGCCGCCGCAAACCGCGCGCCTCGGCCGAGGGTTGGGTCGAGTCCGTCGCCGAGCTCGCCGCCGCCGGCACCCTCACCCGGCGCGAGCGCGAACCGCTGACCTACTGGCTCGAACAGCACACGGCCGAGGCCGCAGCCAAGCCGCGCGGCCGTACGGCCGCCGAGCGGCGGTGGAACCGGCTCCCCGCCCTCCACGAACACGCCGCCGAACACGGCCTTCACCGGGCCCCGTCCTGCCTCATGTGGGTCTACGGCCTGCCCCTGACATCGACCACAGCCGTGTGCGAGCGCTGCAACGGGCGCGCGCCGAGCTGCCGATGGGTGCCGTACGCCAAGTGCACCGGCCTGCCGAAGTAGATCGTCGTCCGACTGTCCGAGCCCTCCGCTACGCTCTTCGCGGAGGGCGCGACTACGCCCCTACTGCTGCCCGCACGCCCACGCCGTGCACGGGCGCCGACGGTACGAAGGTCCCACGGGATGCCGGTCGTTCCAGAGCTGACGATCCGTCCTGTCCGGGCGGGCCGCGTGGGGGCCGACGCCCGGAGCCGGGAGGGCATCGCATGCCGAAGAGGAACGCCGAGCAAAAGGCGGCTTGGGCTCTCAAGGAGGCCGAGGGCCTCGACTACCAAGAGGCGCTGCGGCGCGTACGGGCCGAGGCCGCCGCCGAATCCGCCACCACCGACGCGCCGGCATCCGCCCCGGCCGCCGTCGTGTACGCACTCCAGCCCACCGCCGCCGAGACCGAACTCGGCATCACCGCCGAAGAGCTCGGCATCCGCGCACTCCCCGAAACCGCCACCCCTGCGCAGCGCGCGCACGCCGAGGCGGTGTGGCGCCCGAACGAGGACCCCGCGGCGCCGTGCCGGTGCTCGGGCATCCGGTGCCATCACGGCGAGAGGTGCGAAGTCGAGTTCTCCGACGGGCAGTGCGACGGGCGCCTTATCCACGTCGACCGGCACCCGGGCAGCATGTTCGACCTCACTGCCTGGTACGACACATACGGGTGCGAGGGCTGCCGCGAGACCTTCGAGGCCACGGTGACGCTGACCGAGATCCCATGGGGCGAAGTCCGTACCCGCGCACAGCTCGACGGGACGGAGCGAACCCTCAGCACCGGGACCGGTGACCGCGTGATCGTCCTGTACGACGGCATCAGGCATCCCAACTTCCCGGACAGCACGCCCGAGGAGGACGACGGCGACGAGCTCGACCCCGACGCGCACCCCACCCCAGAGGAGGAATGGAACGCCGCCGCGGACCAGGCCGACGAGGAGCACCAGGAGGACGGCCTCGATGACGAACCGCGGGACGACGTCGACCCGATCGAGCCCCCCGAGGACTACGACGACGGCCCCGACGAGGACGAGCTCGGCCCGGCCTCGCGGGTGCTGGCCGTTGACCTCGACCCGCAGCCCACGGCCGCCGACTGGTCCCTGATGGAGCCGCGGTCATGGTGAACATTCAGGGACACGAGCAGCGTCAACGGAACGTGCCGCAGTTGATCGCTCAGCCGACCGCGTTCCCCGTCGGCGGTGCACTGATGGCGGCGGTCGTGCTCTCGCCCTACGGCGGCGCTGGACGCGCAGAGATCGAGCGGTTCCCCGAGTACGCCTCACTCACTCCGCTTGACCAGGAGGCACCGGCCGACGGGGGACCATGGCACTTCTGGCAAGACCCCACCGGCCCGGTTCTCCTGGCGCTCAACAAGCCGGGCGCTGAGGGAGAGGTGCACGTCGTGATGGAACTCGCCGACCCCCCGCCCCTGTGGTGGAACCTTGCCCGTCAGCGCGCACAGATGGCCGTGGTCTGGCTGTCGGACGTTCGCCACCCGACCACCGATGAGATGAAAGCGGCGCTCAAATCCCGGTCCGGGTGGATGGCCTCTGCGCGCTGGATTGAGCCCGTAGCCCTGCTGTAGAACCGCAGCCCCGACGGAACGCCGAGGGCCTCGCCGCGGTGTGCGGCGAGGCCCTCGACCGGCGCCCGGCTCCCCTGGTGAAGGGGGCCGGGCGTTGTGCTGTTACGCCGAGGCGGACGGCCGCCACGCGAACACGGACCGGACGGAAGACGGCTCGATCTCCCACCCGGCCGCGCGGAACTTGGCGGCGAGGAGGCGCAGCTCGGCGCGGTGCGGCTCTCGGTCGTCCGGCGTCACGTAGAGACCCTCGACGAGCCAGTACACCGCAACGCGTCCGTAGCCGCGGGGCTCGACGAGGGCGCCGTGCGCGGTCTTGTCGTAGTCGTCGCTTCCGGTGAAGTCGTGTTCGTCGGTGATGGTGGCGAGTTGCGTCCCGGTGAGGACGTCGAGGGCGGCGAGGGTGTCCGGGTGCTCGGCATCCGTGGGTGCGCTGCCCGCGATGGCCGGACGGACCGGCGAGGCAGCAGCAAGAGCCTTGGCGTAAGCGAGTTCCTCGGCCGCGAGCATGCACCGGGTGCACAGCTCGTCGCCCCGCGCGTACCGGGCCGCGGCCTCGTCGAGGTCGAGGTACGCCGTCAGTGCCCGGCCGCACAAGGTGTCGTCGTTGCCCCGCGAGTAGTGCACGCGACGGCCGCGGCCCACGGCCGCGTGCCGCAGTCCGGCCCGCTTGTAGAGGGGTGCACCGTCGGCGATCACGTCGGCCGTCGACTTGGCGGGGGTGTCCGCCTTGACCGTGCACCGCTCGCACAAGTGCGTGGTGAAGGGCAGCGCGCGGGCCGCCTCGGCGGTCAAGAGTCCGCAGTCGCGGCGGCGGTGCCGCTCGGCGGGACGGATGCGCCCGTTGCACACGGCCCGCAGGCCGGCCCCGTCCTCCCCCGTGAACGCGTGAAACAAGCTGTCGTTGCTGTCGGTGTTGGCCCAACCCTGCATGTCGTTGCCGTTCCCTTCGTGGCTGTTGTGGGCCTTCACCATGACATGAGTTGCAGTTGAACTGCAAGTTCAACTGTGAGTTGAGCTGAAACTCTGGCTCCTCGGGTATGTCCCCAGCTCATAAATCATGAGAGATCGACTTAAGCCCAGGTAAATCGGGGGGTGCACCGTTTGGCGGGTTCGGTCCCGCATCCGTGAGGGGCGGCCCGGGTGTCGGCGCAGGTCGCAGGCGTGCAGCCTCGACCGCCGCCGTGCACCGCATGGGGGGGTGCACGGTTTGGCGGGTTCGGTGGCAGAGGGGTGCAGCACCTGGCGGGTTCGGTCCGACCTGCGGGTTTCCCCCCGAGCCGTGCCGTCCTGGGTGCCGGCGGGACCGTGCACACCTGGCGGGATCGGTCGGAGGGTGCACGGTCCCGCCTCGCCCCAACTCCCCCTTGCGGCTCGCGCCGAGCGGCGATGGCGGGTTCGGCCTCGAACCGACTTCCCCGGGGTGCACGGCAGAGAGGAGACTCGACCGGTGCACGCTCACCACCAGGAGGACGCCCGCCCATGACCAGTCTCGACACCGCCACGACCGCCGACTTCGAGGGGTGGCTCGTCGACCAGCTCCGCCGGGATGTGCAGATGCGCGGCGAGCTCCCCGGCTTCCGGCATGCCGGCGGAGTGGCCGGACTCCTCCTCACGTACGGCCGCCTGTTCACCCCGGCGGAGTGGCCGGACGGCGGAGACCCGCCCGGCGACGCCGGCCGCTGCTACACCGAATCCGTTTCGTGGGCGTGGGCATCCGAGGGCGAGCTCGTCTACGTCGAGGGCATGGCGTGGGATCGCCTGTTCCCCATGGAACACGCCTGGTGCGGCACAGCGGACGGCACCGTGCGTGACCTGACGTGGCGCCGCCCCGGACGCGCTTACCTGGGCATCCCCGTGCACGCCGAGGAGGCCACCCGGATCATGGGCGCGCAGGGCAGCCCTCTTCTGTACTCCGCCGAGGGACACGCCTCCCGCCTCGCCATCGAGTGGGCCCGCGACGGCATCCCGGCCGAGCTCCTCGCCGACGTCGGCCGCCCCGTTCCCGCCGACGGCTGACCGCGCACCGCCCGGTGGCCCCTGCGTAGGCTCGACTCGTGAGCACCGCCGAGGAGATCCCCGAACCCGTCACCGCCCGCCCGTGGCGACGCGAGGACGGCCCACGGCCGAAGGTGACCACCTGGCCCCCCGGCCGCCGTCCCGCCCTGGCCGTCTGGTCGGGCGGGGCGTGGCGGACCGCTCCCGTCATGGCTCGCCAGGACTGGGCGGACGGCCGGGTGTTCTATCAGGTCGAGGTCGACCTACGCGGGGACACTCTCGTCTCGTGCCGCATGTACCAGTGGCCACAGCCCGGCTTGCGCCGTGCGTACAACGCCCCCGGGAGCGAAAGCGAGTCGGACCAGCGAGTCACGCGCCGCCCGGCGTGATCACCTCGACGAACGACCACACGCCACGGCCCCGGAACTCCGAAGAGCTCCGGGTCCGTCATCGACGCGAGACGCTAGCCGCGCCAGACGCCGGGCGGAACGTCCTCGGCGGGAAGGTCGGCGTCGCAGTAGTAGAACGTTCCGCGCTCGGGGTCCTGAACCTTCCAGATCACGGACCTGTCGCACGGCTGGCCGTCCGGGCGGATCGGCGCCGCGCACAGCGGATTGACGAGACCGGACGACGGATGTCCCTTGGGCTGCCGCTCGGCCGTCCGCACGCTCTCCGCTCCGGCGGGGCGCCACGTGAACCGTGCGCCCCCGTCGCCGAGCTGTTCGCCGTAGCGGCCCTCGACCCGGCCGGACAGAACCGGGAGAGGAGGCACGCCGTTGCGCGCCGCGTACTCCACGACCAGGCCGACGACATCCGCCACCGCGACCGGCACACGGTGACCGTGCGAGAGGTGATCGGCCACCTGCTTGAAGACGGCCGCCACAGGGGCCGGGACATAGGTCGTGATCGGTACGCCTACGGGAGACGACACCGCGGGCTCACGCTGCCCGGCGCCCTCCTCCTCGGCCTCCGCGGGTGCCGGCGCCGCCTCGACGACGGCGGCCCGCTGCTCGGGCACCACCACCCCGTTCCAGTTTTCCGCGGAAAATCCGGGGCCCGCCGACGAGGAGCCACCGGCCCCGGCTGGTGCCTCCGAGCGCTCCGTCGGTGTCGGCTCGGAAGACTGCGGGCCGGGCTCCGGAGACGGCGCCGGGTCCGGGGCGGGCGCGTCGGATTCCTCGCGGGCCCTGCGCCGGACGGCCTTCCGTTCCTTGCTCGCTTCGGCGTCGGCGCGCAGGAGTTCGGCGAGGGCCTGGCGCTGCTCCCCGAGCTCCATGTCGCTGATCCCCTTCACGGCGCCGAGACGCCGGGCAACGTTGATCGAGAGACCTTCCTCGCCCCGAGCCTTGGCCCGTACTTCCTCCTGTAGCTCGGGGTGGAGCTTCAACAGGTTCTTGCGGTGCGAGATCCAAGACGGAGACCAGCCCTCAGCCGCTGCGGCCTCCTTGGCGGTCTCGTACTCCGCCACAATCCCCACCACGGCGACGGCTTCCTCGATCGGGTCGAAATCCCGTCTCTTCGTGTTCTCGTCGTACGCCGCCCGCATCACGTCCGCTCGACTCGTCGCGATCGTGTCGTCAGTGACGACGAACAGGTCACTACGCCCGTACTTCCCGGCCGCGCGGCGGCGCCGGTTGCCGTTGATGATCACGACTTTGACCTCGGATTCGAAGCGCTGCCGGTCCGCCGGCCACAGACGCAAGTACGCCTCAACCGTGATGGCGAGGCAGCTTTGGAGCTGCCGCTCCTTGATGCCTTCGAGGTCGGACAGATCGTCGGGGAGGCCGTTGTCCCGCGGGTTGCGGGGGTTGAGGGCGCACTCGGCGAGAGGCATCCAACGGCCCTCGGGTGCCGCCTCCTGGTCCATGCGCTCGACCAAGTCGACAGTGGGCGCGCGGCCATCAGTCATCAGAAACCCCCCGTAACCACGAAGGGGCGAACGGAACGCATCTTCCCGGGCCCGGCGGCCCGTCCGTCTTCCTTGCCTCGTGTCATCAGGCAAGTATCCGTCGATCACCCATGAGGGTGATCACGAGGGCCACCCATGGCGGCGTCCGGAAATCCGGACACCAAGCGCCGCAAGGGCTGTCGGCCACTCGGCCCCGCTTTCGGGCGTCATATCGCCGGGTCCGTCGCTTCCGGACGCAGAGCATCGCTACCGTCTACGCCATGACGACACTCACCCCCATTCCGCCACTTGCGGACGATCTAGAGTTCCTCTCGATCGTCAGCCAGTGGGACCCCGAGACGCCCTATCAGCAGTGGATTCCGTCCACCCTGGTACCGGCGACTTTCCGGCCCGCCGCCCCGTCCCGCGTCTTCGTAGTCACTAACAACAAGGGAGGCGTGGGCAAGACCACGACCGCCGTTGAACTCGCCGCGGCCTGGGCCTCGATGGGCCTGCGCGTGCGCCTGATCGATGGCGACCCCCAGAACGCCGCCATCTCGTTTTGGCTCGGCGTCGTCTACCCCGAAGGACTGCCGGTCGCGGAGCGGTACAACCTCCGTCACGTCTTCCTCGGAACCGACAAGGACCCCAACAACCCGAACGCGCCCGTCGAAGACGTCTCCCTCGACCAGGCCACCTACCCCACCGCCTTCAAGAACCTGTACGTGGTCCCGTGTGACGACACCTTGACCCGGGTCGAGTACGAGCGCTCAGGCGGCACGGACGACGCACTCCGGTACGCCATCGCCGAATCACAGGAACAGTTCGACGTGACCGTGATCGACGCCTCGCGCACGATGAGCCTCGTCACCCTGGCATGCCTGATCGCCGCCGACGATGCGATCATCCCCATCAAGCCAGGCGTCCTCGACGCGCAAGGCTCCGTGAGCATTAACAAGGTCATCGCCAAGATTCAGCGCCGCCAGAACCCCAAACTCCGCGTTGCTGCCATCCTCACCACCATGTGGGAGAAGTCCAACCTTGCCCGCGAGGTCGAGGAGTCGGCCGCCGAGGACTATCCCGAAGCGATCGTGTCCCCCGTCCGTAAGACGGTGTCCATCGCCGAGGCGCCGGCAACCCACAGCCCGACCCGGATTCACGCCCCCCGCGCTACCGCCGTCGCCGACTACGGGCAGATTGCCCGCCTCCTGCTCGACTCGGTGAGCGCCGCATGAGCCCTTCCAAGCGCCGACGGCTCGGTATCACCACCAAGGACAGGGACCAGGCCCCCGAGGCGGAGACCGAGACGAGCGAGACGCCCGCCGCGGACGACGTCGACACCTCCGCCGACACACCCGCAGAGACCGCCGCCGCCTCCCCCCAGGTCCCCGCCGTGCGCGCGGACCAGGAGGATGACCTCCTCAGCAACCTTGGCGGCGGGCGCCCCGCCGTTGTCGACCCGCTCCAGCCGCAGCTCATCGACCGGACCAAGCTCCCCAACGCACCCGAGGAGAGGCTCGCGGCATACGAGGCCGCCATTGAGGCCGCACGGGGCACCCTGGCCCACACCGTCACGAAGGCCAAGTTCCGCGCAGAGATTGAGATCGGGTTCGTCCTCGATGCCATCCGTGAAGAAGAGTTGCACCTCGCCAAGTACGGCAGCATCGAGAACTATGGCGACCAGCGGTGGGGATACAAGCGGTCGACGCTGTACGAGCTGATGGACACCGCCGTGATTCGACTCGCCGCAGCGGCCGGGAGGGTGGTGTCCGGAAATCCGGACACCA
>NZ_JAEQAZ010000195.1 GCF_016654115.1 Streptomyces sp. MBT53 | reverse complement strand
CCCGGTCAGCGACGGCGCCCGGCTCACCAACATCCTCGTCGTCACACCCCTGCGCGTGCTGTTCCTGATCGTCCTGGTCGGCACCACCCTGGAAGTCCTCACCGAACGCACCCGCGAGGAATGGCGTTTGAACCGCTGGAGTCAACGGTTTGCTGGAGGTGCCACTAATCTCCAGCGAGTTTTGCCTGATCAGATGCTAGGTACGGTCCGCTCAACTGTGATCAGACGGTCTCCGGCCTTGAGGATTTGTGCCTCTGGCTCGGAGTAGGCCAGAACCTCTTTACGGCGGACGACGGCTACAACCAAGTCCTTGCTCTCACGCGGCGAACGTCCTACCTCATCTTCGGATGCGGGGCGCTCGATGAGATCAAGGCCGGAGCCGTAGGTCATGAGTTCTTCCAAGGTGTTGGCTGAGTGCGGACTGGCCGTAGCCACACCGAGCAACCGGCCGGCGGCGCTGGAACTGGTGATCACAGTGTCGGCGCCGCTCTGCTTCAGCAGCGGTACGTTCTCGTCCTCGCGGACTGCGACGGCGATAGAGGCATGCCTGTTGAGCTGGCGGGTCGTGAGGGTTACTAGGGCGGCCGTGTCGTCACGCTGGGGAGCGATGATGACTCGTGCTGCGCTCTGCGTCTCAGCTTTGCGCAACGTGTCGGCGCGGGTTGCGTCTCCGCACACGGACACGAGGCCGTCACTGTTGGCGGCATCCACGGCTTTACGCACTGGGTCCACAACGATGATCCGCTCTTTGGGCACACCCTGGCCCAAGAGCGATTGAACAGCGTGCTGTCCTTTAGTGCCGTAGCCAACAACGACAACGTGATCTCGGATACGGGAGCGCCAACGATGCACACGAACGTGCTGACGGGTGCGCTCTGTGAGGACTTCGAGCGTGGTACCCACCAAGATGATCAGGAAGAGCACCCGCAGCGGTGTGATGACGAGGATGTTGGTTAGGCGGGCGCCGTCGCTGACCGGGGTGATGTCGCCGTAGCCGGTAGTGGAGAGGGTGACGGTGGCGTAGTACGCAGAGTCGAGGAGGTCGACCGAACCGTCCGAGTTGTCGTTGTAGCCGTCGCGGTCGACGTAGACGATCAACGTGGTTACGGCGAGGACTACGAGACCCATTGCCAGGCGTCGTAGGACTTGCTGAAGCGGAGGCACGCTGCTCTGCGTTGCCGGCATCGCGATGGAACGCCCTGCTTCGGCGTCGGCTCTGGCTTCGGCGTGTGATCGGTACCAGAGGGACCGCAAAATTGAGAACTTCCTGCTCTTGAGCGATGGCCGCTTGTCGTTCCTCATCGCGTGTCCCCTGTGCCGGTACTCCAGATGGTCTACGTCATGATTCCTGATGCCGGTGAACCTGTCATGGACTACACCCTGTCTCACGAGCACGAGACCCACGCACTACGCTGAACATCAGCTCCAACCCAGCGGCTGGAGGCAACGAATAGAGCCTCCAGCGATCCGGGAGTTTTTCACACTGCCCCACTATTGCCGACCGACCGGATCAAGCCGCCATTATCAGTCGAGACACAGAATTGAATGAGGAACGATGGCTAACTTCCAATTCGGAGTGAACGACTACACGATCAGTGTCCGAGCAACACAGCGGGTTCATCTCGAACAAGGTTGGGACGGGCACCGTCTCACTCTGACTTTTGAGGTGAGCGCCCGGGATGAGTACACCGTCGGTGCACCGTTCCTCGTCTCTGGAGGCCTTTGGACGTCTGACTTGCCAGGGTCGGCGAACTGGGTTGGTGTTCTCCACCTTGTGGCGGAGCCGATCAGTCTCAGACCGTATGCAACAACAATCACTCTAGGGACGACTGTCACGGACCGGCTCTTGAGTGGTTTGGAGGAGGCGCGGGCGGGTGCTGATCTGACCCTGCGTGCGTACCTGACCTTGACTGCATTGGCAGAGACTGAGCGCTGGCCTAGCGCTTCCGACAACGAAATTATCCGTATCCCGGATGCTACGTGGACTGAACAGCTTGCCCAGCTCGGCACGCTGCATCCGTGATTTGCGCCCGGTACTATTACTGTGCTGCGGATAGGCTCCACATATTGCTCGATACCAGATTAGCTTGGGGTCACGACTATCTGGGATGAAAGATACACTGCGGTCAATCTGTGACTGTAGGCTAAGATTTTTTGATGATCTTTTGAGCTGCTGAAACTTGTCGCCTTATCTGTTCCTTCGCTTTGGTGAGTGCGGTCCGATTATTTTTCACGGCTCGCTCTTGATATTCAAAATCAGCCGCGAACCAAACACCTACTACATTATGCTGAGCTCGGCACTTCTGGTCAGCCGCGGCAGTTTTAATTTCTGCGCTAGACGGCTTACTTGACTTCGCCCAGGTTGAATCGCTCAGGGCATCAAGTGGGCTATTGTAGGAGTAGCCGTATTCTTGCATGCAACGCGACCAGAGTGAGAATACTTTGAGCGTCCGGGGATCTTTTTGACCTGCCACCAGGGTGTCAAAATTGAGACTCGTGGCGATTTCGGAATCCCCAATATGCCCATTGCGAGAGCCTGTGATAGCAAGCAAGGCGGAACCGGTACAGCCGCGGCTGGGTACTTTGGCACCACTTCGGGTAAGTCCGCCGGGGCCAGATTCAGCATTCAAGTCCCGAGTGCCAGCCAATGCGAACCATTTTTCAGGACCAATAGCCGGACTGGTGTTCAATTTGCCGCTCTGAGGGAATCCCCCTTCGGGGTGGTAACCCCATTTCTTTGCATGGGTCATACTCTGGTACCCAAAGCGACCGTCCACGCGGCTGCTCGGCGCATCAGCTCCCATCCCAGAATTGATTGAAGACTTTCGAATGCTGTATGAAAAACCATACTTGTGCATACAGCCCGCAATGCTTAGGGAGTAGGCTGATGATATCGAATCAAGTTGCTTAGCATTTAGAAGGTAATCATCTAGAGGCATCGCTCGATTGTTGGCGCTCGTCAAGCGAGGTGGGTTCGTAACGGCGCGCTGTGGTGCAGCAGGATCTTCGCCCTTAGTGGTGCAACTGGCGAGCGTTGCCATAATTCCAAGAACTGCTACGCTCGAACTTCGCCGCAGTAGTATCGAAAATTGAGGCATATCGGAAATCGAATCCCTGGTGGAAAGTCTTATTAGATCGGAAATTCGTTACATCGTCTAACTTTTAAATCTTCAGACGTAGGGCTTGTCCTTTGGTGTACCGCTGTGTGATTAATTCTGCAATTTATGACCGCACAGCCGAAAAGCGTGGCCATTTTCGTATGGATGGCCACGCTCGGCTTATGCATCTGATGGCAGGTCTTACCGCTAGAATCCCCCGCCGCCGCCAGACGCATTATTGTTTTTCATCGTCGAGTTCAGATCGATATGCTGCCCTGAGATAATCTCCTGGCAAGCTACTGCACAGCTGTAGCTGCTATTGTAGAAGACGCCAAAATTGCCGTTGCTGCGATTGTAGACGTAGGCGGCGTTATTGTATACGCTCTGATTCGCTCCAGTGCCTCCGTGTTCGGACTGCACGAATGCGTAAGGTTTGTAACTAGGAATGTTGAACGTCTGAGGGAAGTATGCATTAAGGCCATTTTCGGCCGAATTATAATAGAGGCAAACCTCTCCTAGTGCGCATGTGCCGTTCGGTCCGGCTTGCGCCGCATTGGCCGACACCAAGCTCAGCCCGAAGGTGCTCGCCAGTACTAGAGCCGTATTCAGTATTCTTCGTCTCACTCGACTACTCCTTTATTTGTCAAGATGGCATAGATGCGCATCGCGGATTCAGGATGCCACGCAGGTCGCATATTTTATCATGTACATGATTTTTTGGCTACCCCAAGTCGCGACGATCGGGCCTCATCGACCACATCTCAATAGTTGGGGCGTAGTAATCGCGCTCCTCTCTTGTTCGGGCCGACTATAGATTTGGATGATGTGCCTTGCTGAACCAGACTGTTAAATCCTGGTTAAGCATGGCGGCGATGAAGTCAGGAAGATTCAGAATGGAAGCTCTGGTTTGGTCATCCCTCGCTCTCCCAAGCCCACGCTGCACCGACAAACGGGCGATGCGTGCCTTGTTGCACGGGAGGTTTAGGCGCTAACCGAGGACGGGCAGATGAGTCTGATCCCTGTGAGTTTTTCGGGGTGGATGCGGATGACATAGTCCATGGTCTGGTCGACCCATGGGTGTATGAGTTGTCGATAGCGGTCCAACTCGTTGCGGCTCGTGATCAGGTGTGCGTAGCCGGTCGCTATCACGCTCCAGCCAAGGTGAGTGCGGAGGTCGATGGTGTCTGCCTCGTAGGCGACAACCACTCCGCGCCCGTCATCCGCTTCGGCGTGGGTACTCAGCGCGGAGCCTTTGCCAGCGTGGATGATGATGTTCCCGTGGTCCAGGAAATGGTTGACGGGCCGGATAGTTGGCAAGGCATGCAAGGTGAACACGATCCGGCCCAGTGAGATGCTGCCCAGCAGCCTGAGGGCCTCGGCGTGTCCAAGTTGGACGGATCGACGGGGGCCGGAGGATCGTGCGGCTTGCCGGTCCATGACGATTCTGCGGACGGATTCATCACTCACGAGGGTTGTCCTCTCGGCCAGGGCGGACCCGCGCCGGAGCCGAGACGGGGGAGTGCCCGGCTGCCGACAACGGGACCGCAATTCCCAGTCAACGAGGGAGCGTTCCTGTGGTCTAGGGCCGTTCGGCCCTCAGAACGGCAGCTCTGGTGAGGCGGCGCCTCGCTTGATGGTCATGATCCGCTCGTGGAAGTCGCGTGATGCGGGTTCGCGCGGGTATCGGGACCGCAGTTCCTTGTCCAGCTCGTCGGCTACTAAAAGCAGGGATGGGAGCGACTTCCGGTCTGCTTCGAGTGCGGTTGTGCCCATGCCGATTGCTTCATCGATGTCGCCGGTTCGGGCAGCGGCTACCCCGAGTGTGAGGCGGGCCTCGGCTGCGCGCATGGGTGAGATCTCGGTTCCGTCGGGGCCGGTGCTGATCCGGATCACTGACCGGGCGTGGGCGGCGGCGCGTTCGTCGTCTCCGAGTAGACGGTAGGCGTCCATCTCGTAGAAGTCCCACTTGTCCGGGTCGATTATGAAGTGGTGTTCGGGGTGGTCCGGGCGTGGGAGGCGGTCGAGGCGGGCGCGGCCGGCGTCGAGGGAGTCGCGCACCAGGCGGGCGTCTCCCATGCGGGCTGCGGCTCGTGCTTTGTGGGCGTAGAGCTGGACGCCGACGGAGTGTGTCTGGTCGGCGACGTGTCCGGCTTCGACGGCGTTGAGCATGTCCTGCCATCGGCTCTGGGTGAGGGCGAACCAGGCCTCGATCTCCCATGCCCAGGCCATGATCTCGCCGTGTCCGGCTTCCTGGCCGATGCGGAGGGCGGCGGCCTTGCTGAGGTTGGCGGCCTCGCGTTGTCCTCGGTCGTACTGGACGCAGGCGTTGAGGAGGAAGAGCCATCCGGTGTCGACGAGTAGTTCCCGGTGCTGGCTGAGCGTCATTCGGCCTTCGAGCTGTTTGGTGACGTACTGGAGGCCGTTGCGGGTGCGCTCGTGGAGGTAGTCGGCATCGGCGTACGGGTAGGCGCGGGCCAGTTGGTCGATGCCCCCTTGGATCGACTCCAGGGCGGCGCTGTTGATGTTGGACATCTCCGTGCGGCGGAGCAGCTCGGCGACGTCCCACAGTCCGGCGCCACCTTGCGCGATCAGGGCGCTCGGGTCGTCGAGTTGGGACGGTGTGGCCGGTCTTTCCAGTTCCCACGGGCGTGGGGCGAGTCCTGCGAGTTGGCCGGGGATGCGCAGGCCGTCGACGACTTCGAGGATCTTGTGGAACTGGGTGATCCGTGGGCGGGCGCCCGTGCCGTCGGTCTCGGGGCGGGCCATCTTGCCGATGTGCTCGCGCTTGTAGCCGACGGCCTCGGAGATCTTGGCGTAGCTGACGTTTCCGTGGATCTTGGCGAGTCTGAAGACTTCGCCGAAGTCGTGGTTGGCGATAGCCGACCGCACGTCCGCGCGTTCCAGGACATGCGGCGGTAGCGCTGCCGGTGTCGGTGCAGCTTCGGTCATCTCACTTCCCCATTGTGATCGACCTGACGGTGTTTGGCGTTTCTGTCTACTGTGCCGCGTCCGTCTCGCGAGTGTACCCACGAGGGGGGTCCCCAAGAGGGGGGAGCGACAGCCGGGAAGAGAGGTGCACCCTCGGGTCACCCTGCCGGGAGGGACTCGGCAGCCGTGACCTGAGACGGGGTCGTGTCATGGACGCGAGGAAAGCGCGCCGGCATGCGTACGTGGCCGAGGAACTGAACGCGATGGCTCATTGGTACACGCGGCCTGATCCTTCCTCAGGCGGGCACTTCCTGACGCTGACGCTCCTCGCAGAGTTCAGCGACACCGGGCGCATCGCGCGTGACCAGACGGCCGTGTTCCTCCGGAGCGTGGGCGCGGATGACGCCGTAGACGATGCGCAGTTGGCCGTCTCGGAATTAGTCGGCAACGTGGTCAACCACGTGGTGCCGGATCGCTGCCTTGCCCGCCCTGGCGCGAGTCGCCGTATCGACGTGATCTTCAAGATGTGGCCTAAGTGGCTGTTCATCGGGGTCGCGGATGAGGACTCGACACCCCCGGTGCTTCCTCTGGGCGACTCGTTCTTGCCTGGGCTGACGGAGGAGTTGTCGGAAGCGGTCTTACCGGACAACGGCCGTGGGCTGCTGATCCTTCAGCGACTGGCTGCGGCCGTCTGGTGGACACCAGGAGATGGGGGCGGCAAGACCGTGTGGTGCCGATTCGACCTCGGCGGCGGAGGCGGCGACAAGCCGTCCTGATGATCTTCGGCTGTCGCTACGCGTTTCGCTCCCTCGGGAGTGAGCGGCAGCCGGGGGCTGGAGGGTGATCCCTCTGGCGAACGGGGCGCGCCTCCTGGAGCTCCGCCGGGTTCCCCACTCGGTGCCAGGAGGCCCGCTTCACAACCGAAGACGGAGACCGGGCCACCCCCTTAGCCCTGGAAAAGCGGAGGGTGACCCGGTTGGGGAACGCGAAGATCCCCGGTGCCTGATGGTACCGGGGCCGTTGTGCTGTGCATCTGCCTTGGACCAAAGAGAGTTGACGATCCGTTACCTAGATCAGGGCAGAGGTGGGCAAGGTGTCTGGCGCGGGTGAGAACTGGCTGAGGGATGGACTCGGCGACGTTGCGGGGGCGGACTTCGGTCTGTGGGTGTCGGGTGTCGACTACATCGCGGGCTGGCGTGGAGCGCATGAGTCCGCTGATCAGCTGAACAGGGCGTTCCTCGGTGTCGGGTTCGAGCTGTCCGAGTTACGGGCGGTCGCCTCGACCAATGAGGAGGGGCGCGGTGTGGTGCGGGTGACGGGCTGGTCGGGCGCGGTGAACCGACTCGCCGGTCTCCTGGAGGGGCTTGCGGATGGCGACGGCGGTGCGCGGTGAGCCGTCGTTCCGCTGCTGAGTGCGGTACGTGGGCACGTCGCCGGGTGTCGAGACTTTGGGCGGTAGCTGCCATGGGGCGAGTGAACAGGGGGCCTTACGCTCGCCAGCGGATCGGGCAGTCTCTTGGAGCCTGCCCGTGTTTAGCCCGATCGGCCCCCTGTTCTTCGAGGCTCGCCCCATGGGAGCTGCCTAAAGTCTCGACAGCCGGCGACCACCAGCCACCAACACCCCTGCCTACGAAGGCCGTTCGACGATTCAACTCCTTGGGCGTGCTGCGGTGCGGGGCGCTTGCCGACCGGACGGGACCGGCGGCCACGCCGCACGCCCGGCCGGGGCGGCCGGGCGCCCCGGCGCGCCGCAGGCGCGCCCTTGAGGAAGTGAAGACTGTTTCGACCGATGCCCGTCCGAGGTCAGGTGCGGGTGCGTCGGGTGGGCTGTTCGTCGGCGGTGATCCGGTAGGCGAGTTCGGCACGGTCCGCACCCACGCGCAGTTCTTCGAGCAACAGTGGGCGGTCGTCGTTGCCGTGTGCGACGCGGGTCACGTGCAGGATCGGTGTCGCGTCCGGGAGCTGGAGCGTGGTGCGCTCGTCGGGCGGTGGCATGTGCGCCCGCACGGTCTCGGTCCAGGTGAGTTTGTGGCCGGCCTGGGTGAGAACCCAGTAGATCGCTGCCGTGGGCTTGCACGGTTCCTTGCCGAGCAGTGGAACGGTTTCGGCGACCTCGAACGGGATCAGCATGCGGTGCATGGCACGCGTTCCGGTGGCGGGGTCGGTGAGCAGCCGGTCACAGCCGAACAGAGCTTCCTCCTCGCCGAGTTGGAGGAGACGGCCGGTGTCCTTCGTTGTGTGAGTCCGGTAGGTGCTCGGCTGCTCGGCTTCCTGCCAGGTGTCACCGTTGGGCATCACGAACTTGCCCTCGCTGCTGTGGCTGATGCGACGTTCGAGAGTGAGCGCGGGCTGTCCGCCCGTCCGCACGAAGCTGCCCTTGCCGTGCCGGACATCGATCAGGCCTTCCGCGCGCAGCGCCGCGATCGCGTTGCGGACGGTGGGGCGCGAGACCCCGTAGCGGGCCATGAGCTGGGCTTCGGACGGCAGCATCGAGTCCGGGGCGAACTCGCCGGACAGGATCGCTTCGCGGATGGCTGCGGCGACCTGCTGGTAGAGGGCTCCGGGGCGCTGGATCTCCGACATGGCGGCTTCTCCGGGTCGAGGTCATAGTTACGTCGCACGCGCGACATCACTCGTCAGCATAAGTACTTGCGCTCTCGCCGTACAGAGCCTCATAGTCGTGACTCGTAAGGACAAGTGACGTCTGAATATGTCGGGCGTCCCGACTGGCCAGGGAGGCCAAGCAATGCAGTCCATTCCCGTGGACACGGCGCGACTGGGCGTACTGCGGTGCGCCATCGCCCCGGAAACAAAGATCAGCAACTTCGAGACACAGGAGGTGAAGAAGGACCGGGACGGCAACCCGGTCTGGACCGTGGCCGTGACCGTGCGGCAGGACGGGCGCCGGATCTCCGTCATCGAGATCGCGGTGAGTGGCGAACCGAAAGGCATCCAGGAAGGACAGGTCGTCAAGGTCACCGGGCTGACCGCGTTCATGTGGTCGATGGGCGACCGGCACGGCGTCAGCTTCCGCGCCGACGCCATCACCCCCGTGCACGCAACTCCCGCGCATGCCAAGGGCGGTGACGTGTGATGGGGCCGATCCTGCTTGCCTTCGCCCTGGCCGTGCTGGCCTGGCTGCTCGTCGTCGGTGACCTGGTGCGCCGGCACCGCCCGGCCTGGCATTGGTACCTCGTCGGCTACCCGGTCACCGCGTGGCGGGTGGTGTTCACCTGGCGCCGGGTCGCCCTGCTCAACGACCTGTCCGTGTCCAAGCTTCCGGCCCGGACACTGGTCGGGCACCTGATCGTCAAAGGCGATCCGGTACGGCCAGTCGCACCCCGAGCCTCATTCCCCCGCGCCACCCGCATGGGGCTCACCGTGACCGCACGGCTGCATGCGGGCCAGACCCCGATGACGTACATGAAAGCGGCCGACGCACTCGTGCACGCGTGGAGAGTCCACGCCGTCCGGGTCACCTCACCCGAACGCGGTGTGGTCCTGCTGACCGCGATGGCCAGCGATCCGCTGCAACAACCCGGCTTAGCCACGGCTCCGGCCGAGTTGCTGTCCGCGCTCATCGGGGCCTTGGAGTCCGGCGGCGCCTGGGTCATGAATCTGCGCCTCGTGCCGCACTGGCTGATCACCGGGGCCACCCGTTCCGGCAAGTCCACCCTGCTGGCACGGCTCATCACCCAACTCGCTACACAACCCGTCGCGTTGGTCGGTATCGACTGCAAGGGCGGCATGGAACTCGGCCTGTTCGCACGGCGGTTGAGCGCGCTGGCCACCTGCCGACGCGAAGCGGTCGCCGTGCTCTCCGCGCTCGTCGTCGACATGCAGGAGCGCATGAGCGTGTGCCGTTCGGCCGGCGTGCGCTCCATCTGGGAACTGCCCGAGAAACTGCGGCCCATACCGGTCGTCGTGATCGTCGACGAGATCGCGGAGCTGTACCTGTCCGACGGGACCCGGGAGAGCAAGGCGGAGGCGGAGCAGTGTTCCACGCTGCTGCTGCGGCTGGGCCAGCTCGGGTCCGCGCTCGGCCTGCACCTGGTCGTCGCCGGCCAACGCGTCGGCTCCGACCTCGGCCCCGGGGTGACCGCGCTACGCGCCCAGCTCGGCGGCCGGATCTGCCACCGCGTCAACGACCCCGGCACAGCCGAAATGACCCTCGGCGACCTCAACAAAGACGCTGTGGCCGTCGCTCAGACGATCACAGCGGAGGAACGGGGCGTGGCCGTGTGCACGGGCCCTGACGGTGGCTGGAGCCGGGCCCGCTCCCACCTGACCTCGACGGAAGAGGCCGTGTCGACGGCACGGAAGTACTCCGGCATGACCCCTGAACTGCCCGCCCTCGACCGCGCCCTTGCGGCGCTGGAAGGAGACGACAAGTGACCGGCGCAGATGTGATCAGCGAAGGTACGGCGTTCACGTTCGCGGTGATCTTCGGGATCATCACCGTCCTCCTCGTCCGCTCCCGCGACATACGGGTCTGGGAAGCGATCTGCGTCGGCCTCTTCGGCGTCTACCTCGGCCAGACCCCCGTGGTCTTCACCATCCACGGCCTCGTCGTCTGGTTCATCAGCGGCTTCTCCCACACCTGAGCAGAAGGGACCCACCACCATGCCCATGTCTCGCGTGAGGTGCCCGTCCTGCAAGGGCGACGGCGCCCGCCGCACCTGGACCGGACGGCTGCGGCGCTGCCGCGTCTGCCGGGGCACCGGAACCATCCGCTGACCGAAACCCCATCAACCGCACCACCGAGAGGACAACCCCATGGACATCGGCGCACCACCACCCACCCACCGAGCCGCTTCGGCGGCCCACCCTGGAAGGTCACCACCATCACCCCGGAGTACACCCCGGCTGACAGGCGCGCCGTCCTCGACCGCGCGGCGCGCCTGCGTCAGCTCTCCGAAGCAGACCGCGACGCCATCCGCCTCGCTCAAGACCCCAGGTTCCCGCGCTGGCTGGAGCAGATCACCGCAACTGGCGGCTGCGCCCACCCCGTCCACCTGTCCGGCTCGACCACCACCTTGGACGGCACGACGGGCGAGATCCTGCACCACTACGACACCCGCGCCGAGCCCGGAGAACGACTCCTGGTCCGCTGCCGCAACCGACGCGCCACCGTCTGCCCGGCCTGCTCCCGCCTCCACGCAGGCGACACCTTCCACCTCGTCCGCGCGGGCCTGCTTGGCGGCAAAAACATTCCCGCCACCATCCGCAACCGGCCTCGGCTCTTCGTCACCCTGACCGCACCGTCCTTTGGCCCGGTCCACCGTGCTGGAGAGCGGTGCCGCCCCCGCCGCGACGGCGCGACCTGCGAACACGGGCGCCCTCTTGGCTGCGGCACGGTCCACATCCCGGACGCGCCCGTTGTCGGTCAACCGCTGTGCCCCGACTGCTACGACTATCCGGGCCACGTGCTGTGGCACGCGCACGCATCCAAGCTGTGGGACCGCTTCGTCATCGACGTACGGCGGCGCCTGGCCTCCGCGGCCGGCCTCGTACAGTCCCAATTCGCCCGTTACGCGCGATTGTCCTTCGCCCGCGTCGCCGAGTACCAGAAACGGGCGGCCGTCCACGTCCATGCCGTCGTCCGCCTCGACGGCCCGAACGGACCCGACGACGAACCCCCGGTCTGGGGAACGGCCGACCGGCTGATCGATGCCGTACGCACCTCGGCCCGACGGGTCCAGGTCCACACCCCCTACAGCCCGGCCGTGGGTGAACTGGCCCTGCGCTGGGGCGCCCAGTTCGACGCCCGCCCGCTGCATGCCAACAGCGATGGACCCGCCGATGACGCAGTGGCCGCGTACGTCGCCAAGTACGTCACCAAGGGGGCCAGCGAAACCGGCGCCGGCATCGACCACAGGGTCACCACCTGGTCCGATATCGACACGGCACCCGTCAGTGCCCATGTCCGCACCCTGATGCGCGACTGTTGGCGCCTCGGTGCGCTGCCCGAGTACGAGCCGCTACACCTGCGCACCTGGACACACACCCTCGGCTACCGGGGCCACATCCTCACCAAGTCCCGTGCCTACTCCACCACTTACGCGGTCCTCCGCGCCGAACGCGCCCACCACGTAGGCCACACCGACCTTCCCGGCACAACCACCGATCGGAACTGGCGCTACGTCGGCTCGGGCCACACCCCCGGCGCCGCACTCATCGCGGCCGGACTCGCGGATGACATCGCACGCAATCGAGAAGCTGCCGCTGACGAGAGATCGACTCGTGACGGGGGCTTCGTTTGAGGCTGCCTCTGGAGGGCGACGACGATTGGGCTTGGGCTCGGGAGCAGGCGCGACAGGCTCCGGCCTGGTCCGACGATGATTGGCGACGGGCGAACACGATCCTTGGCTTGCCCGGCGCCTCACATCCCGCTCAACCTGCCCCGAAGGTCAGCCCAAGTCGCTCCCAGGCTCCGGCTGCTCCCCCTTCGGTCGCCACAGCGGAGTCAGCCGCCCCCGCACAGGCCTCCCGCGTCCGACTGCGGGTCCGACGAGTACGGCAATCAGCAGGTCTTCGATGTAAGCGCGCTTCTCGCTGAGCAGCAGATCTTCCCAAGTCTCCGCGAGATCAATGGGCTTGCTCCGCGCAGAGTGCTTGTTGCGCAGGACTCGGTTCCGTTCCGTCGTGAGTCGACGCTTCTCGGCCTCGTGTTCCGCGAGCTGACTGAAGTACGTCTCAGCAGTGATGATCCGGGCTTTGCGGGCCTGCTTCAGCTCCTCGATGTCTTCGAGAACCCGTGTCAGCTCATCTTCCTTCTCCCATGTCGCAGGCTCAGGGTCGTCGCGCCGTTTGGCGGCCTCCTCCTCGTACTTCGCGATCAGCATCATCGTGACGGCCTTGTCCGTCTCCGGGCCGTTGATCCGCGTGCCTCCGCACCCTGACGGAACGCTGCCGCTGCTCGGGCACGCATAGTCGAAGTAGCCTTCCGGCTTGTTGCGGCTCCTGTCGGCCTTCCTGGCTCGCAGCGGTGCACCGCAACCATCACGGCCACACCGAAGAGTGCCGCGCAACAGGTGCTTGCGTGTGTTGTGCCCCTGGCCCGGTTGGGGATTGGACCCGAGCAGTTCCCTGAGAGCCTCCCATTCCTCGACGGAGACCACCGGTTCCCACTGCCCGATCACGGGTTCGCCCTTGTCGTTCAGGACGATTTCGACCCGGGTGTTCGCCGTCCCGGTCACCGGGTCAACATCGATGGCTTGGCGCGAGCGGTACCCGCACAATCGGGGATTGCGCATCACTTTCAGGAGCCCCGGCCGGGACCACTTGCCGCCTGTCGACGTGGTCACCCCGGCCTCGTCGACAGCGTTGATGACGGCGGAGATCGGCTTTCCTCCGAGCAGCCAACGCACCATTCGACGCAGCCACTCGGCCTCGTACGGGTCCAGCGTGCGCTTGTCGGCCTTCCAACCGAACGGCCTTGTACCGCCTGTGGGAATCCCGGCCTGTTGCAGCGCCTGATGCTTCCGCGCGACCCGTCGTGCCGTGTCGGCGGACTGCTTGCTGTTGGTCGCCGTCACGATGCGCGCGACCGTCCGGCCGTTGTCGGTCAACAGATCGAGCGTGCCCGTGAAGTCGATGATCGGGCGCTTGAAGTTCTCGACGACCTCGATCGCGTCTTCAAGGTGCCGGTTGTCGCGCGTGAGGCGGTCGATGTCGTAGACGATCAGGCCGTCCAGATGCTCGCCGTTCGGTGCCATGCCCCGCTTGAGGTCTTCCAACGCGCCCTCGAACACGGGCCGGATGACGCGATACCCGATCTCCCCATTAGGCAGGCGGACGCGCTTCCGCTTCCAGGCGCTCGTGTCCGGCTCCTCATACGTATATACGTATCGCCCGCCGCGCGACTCGACGAACGTCCGGTTGTCCTTCTCTTGCTCGTCGCGGCTCCTGATGTCCCGTCCGGTCATGGGCCGGAACGCGGGCTTGGTGTCCGTGGTGCCGGTAACGTCGCTCTCAGCGGTGGCGGGACCCTCGTCGACCTCGAAGGACAGGCGGACCAGGCCGGCCCAGTTCTGTCCCTCTAAGTCGCCCCAACGGGCGCGCTGCACAAGGTCGTTGTCCATGTCCTTAGGGTACTTTCGGGAAACCGCTGGAGGTCCGCGTTGCGGGATCACACCGTCGTCGTCGGCTTCGGTACGAAGGGGCGGTCGGCGATCCAGACCGTGTGTGCGACGGGGCTGAAGAAGGAACAGGTCGTCGTGGTCGATCCCAGTGCGAAGGCGATCGAGGCCGCGAGCAGTGACGGGTATGTCGGGGTCGTCGGGGACGCCACCCGCAGCGAGGTTCTGAAGCGGGCCGAGGTGCACAAGGCGCGGCAGATCATCATCGCGACCCAGCGCGACGACACGGCTGTGCTGGTGACCCTCACCGCCCGGCAGCTCAACCGCGGCGCGAAGATCGTGGCCGCCGTGCGCGAGGAGGAGAACGCGCCGCTGCTCAAGCAGTCCGGCGCCGACGCCGTCATCACCAGCGCCAGCGCGGCCGGTCGGCTGCTCGGCCTGTCCGTGCTCAGCCCGGCCGCCGGCATGGTCATGGAGGACCTCATCCAGCAGGGCAGCGGCCTCGACATGACCGAGCGGCCCGTCATAAAGGCCGAGGTGGGCAGGACACCGCGCGAGACGGACGACCTGGTGGTGAGCGTCGTACGCGGGCATCGCGTGCTCGGCTACGACGACCCGTCGATCGGGACGCTTCAGCTGACCGACCGGCTCATCACGATCGTGCGCGTCTCGCCCGGCTCGCAGGTCACGCCGGACACCCGGCCGCTGCCGGAGTGATCGACCCTCGGGGTTCCGCCGTATGACGAGGAGTAGCGTCGGCCCCATGCATGCGATCACGATTTCCGAACCTGGTGGGCCCGAGGCGCTGGTGTGGGACGAGGTCCCCGATCCGGTGGCCGGCGAGGGCGAGGTACTGGTCGAGGTGGTGGCCGGCGCGGTCAACCGGGCCGACATCATGCAGCGCCAGGGCTTCTACAACCCACCGCCCGGCGCGTCCCCCTACCCCGGCCTCGAATGCTCCGGCCGGATCATCGCGGTCGGCCCCGGGGTGTCCGGATGGTCGGTCGGCGACGAGGTGTGCGCGCTGCTCGCGGGCGGCGGCTACGCGCAGAAGGTCGCCGTACCGGCCGGGCAGCTGCTGCCGGTGCCGCGGGGCATCGACCTCAAGCTGGCCGCCGCGCTGCCCGAGGTGGTCTGCACGGTCTGGTCGAACGTCTTCATGGTCGCCCACCTCCGTCCCGCCGAGACCCTGCTCGTGCACGGCGGTTCCAGCGGTATCGGCACGATGGCGATCCAGCTCGGCAAGGCGGTCGGCGCGAAGGTCGCCGTCACGGCCGGCACCAAGGAGAAGCTGGACTACTGCGCCGAGCTGGGCGCCGACATCCTCGTCAACTACCGCGAGCAGGACTTCGTCGCCGAGATCGAGCGGGCCACGGGCGGCGCGGGCGCCGATGTCATCCTCGACAACATGGGCGCGAAGTACCTGGACCGCAACGTCCAGGCCCTCGCCGTCAACGGGCGGCTCGCGATCATCGGGCTGCAGGGCGGGATCAAGGCCGAACTCAACATCGCCGCCCTCCTCGGCAAGCGGGCCGCGATCAGCGCGACCTCGCTGCGGGCCCGCCCGCTCGGCGAGAAGGCGGCCATCGTCGCCGCCGTACGCGAGCATGTGTGGCCGCTGATCGAGTCCGGCCAGGTCCGTCCGGTCGTCGACCGGGAGCTGCCGATGAGCGAGGCGGCGGCAGCGCACCAGGTGGTCGAGGACAGCGGGCACATCGGGAAGGTGCTTCTCGTCGCGCCGTAGGCCGGATCGGACCGGCCCTAACCCCGCCGCACCCGGAGGCCGATGAAGGCGAGACCCAGGCCGAGCCCGATGAGGATCAGGCCGCTGCCCAGCGGGAGGATCCGCAGCACGGGTTCGGCCGGGTCCTCGGCGTGGGCGACGGACTGGTGCACGGGCTGGAGCGGCGGCGTGGACGGCACCATGGCCGCTTCCTGGGACGGTGACGCGGAGTCGGCGGGCGTCGGAACGGCCGAAGCGCCGTCCTCGTCCGCCGCCGGCTCGGCGGTGTCCCCGTCGTCGGCTCCGTTCTCGTTCTCGTCCGCACTCGGCCGATCCGTCCGCCCCGGCCGTTCCCG
>NZ_JAEQAZ010000194.1 GCF_016654115.1 Streptomyces sp. MBT53 | reverse complement strand
GAAGTCCCCTCCCCCGCCGAAGTCGCCGCCGAAGTCCCCGGGATCGAAGTTCGCGCCGGAGACGTCCCCACCGTCGTAGCCGCCGCTGCCGAAGTCGCCGTAACCCGTGCCGTAGTCGGACGCGTAGGACGGCGTGGACATCATGCTGCCCAGCAGGGTGCCGACGAGCAGGCCGGGGAGGAGGCCGCCGCCGAAGTAGCCGCCCGCCCAGGGGCCGTAGGCCGGGCCCGCGTCCCAGTAGGGGCGGCGGCCGTAGTCCGTGTCGACCTCGCGGATCATCGGGTCACGGCCGTCGGCGAGCCGGGCCTGGTCGGCCGCGCAGACCGGGACCTCGCGGGGTGCGCCCCCGGCCGGTGTCCAGGTGGCGTCGGCGACCGACGGGCCGTGGCGCGGGTCGAAGAAGCAGGGCGCGCGACGCTCGGGCAGCGGGCGGCCCTCACGGCGGGCGGCGAGCTGCGCGAGCGAGAAACGGCCGTCCTCCAGGGCCTGCGTGACGGCCCGGACGTCCTCGGGTTTCGTCGCCGCCGCCATGTACGACTTCGCCTGTTCGTAGGCGTCGAGGGCGCGTTCGTAGTCGGCGCGCATCGCGTCGTCGGCGCCTGGTTCCGCCGGGTGGAATTCGAGCCTGTCCAGCTCCTCGCCGAACGCGGTGATGTCCTCGTCGACCACCACCCGCAGTTTGTCCAGCGCGGCCCGCTGCTCCTCCAGCCTGCGGCGGCGGGAACGCCGTACGAGGGTGTACGCCCCCGCGCCACCGGCCACCAGGACCCCGCCCGCGACGATCAGCGCCGTACCGGAGAGACGCCGTTGCCACTTGAAGACCCGCCCCAGGACGCGGGCGCCGAGCCGCCCATGTTGGCGAGCGCGCGGTCGGTGAAGTCGTCGAGCTGGGTCTTCGCGTCCTCACCCTGCACGCTGCTGACCAGGTTCTTCACGGCCGCGTTCGACAGGACCGAGGAGTCCGCGCGGGCGTCGAAACGGTCGCCGAGGCGGATCGCGTAGAGGCCGGTGATGCCGGTGGCGGTGCGGAGGTTCGTGAAGAGGTTCGCCGTCGGGTAGCCGGCCGGGAGGACCACGACGAAGACCGGCTTGTCCGCCTTCTTGATGCGCTGCGCGAGCGCGTCCGCGGACGGCAACGCGGACGCGGAAGGGTCGACGTAGACGGGCCCCTCGCGCAGGGCCCGGCCGATCGTCGAGACGCCGGTGTCCGCGGCGGCCGGGGACACCATGGTCAGCGCGGTGAGCAACAGGGCCACGAGCAACCCCGGGAGGCTTCGGCCCCAAGCGACAGCCTTCATAATCCGACGCTAGCGGACGCGCCCTGAAGGGGCGCGGGGAACTGCGCGACCAGCCACGACGAAGCCGCAGCCGACCGACAACCCCTCGCACCCCTACAGCGACTCCCTTACGCCGCCCGGTAAGCCTCCTCCAGCTTCTGTACGGCCGCCCTGTACTTCCCGGTCAGCAACAGATGGTCCGCGTCGGCGAACGGCTTCGACACCGCCGCCGTGATGTTCTGGCCCACCTTCTGCTGAACGATCAGCCGCGCCTGCGTGACAAGCGCCTTGCCCGCCTCCGCCGACCGCGCCTTCCCGGCGGCAGCCTCCAGCGCCTTCAGGGTGGACGCGCCACCCGTCGGCGCCTTCGCCACGGTCGTCAGACCCCAGCCGTACGGGAACTGCGGATCGTACGTCGTGTCGCCGACGTTGATCGGCAGCTGGGCCTCCGACTTCGGCCAGGTGACGGGGAGTTGACCGGTGAAGGAGCGCTTGCCGTAGAGGACGTCGGCCACACCGTCGCCCTCGGTGCCCGGCAGCCAGGAGGCGACCACGGCGTCGATCTTCGGCAGCCGGTCGCCGATCAGCTGCGGGCGCCCGGAGACGATCAGCACCGCGCACTTCATCGCCGCGCACACCTTGTCCACGGCTGCCTGGTCGGCGGGGGTCAACGTCAGGTCGTTGCCGTTGCCCACGTCTCCGATGCCCTCGGCGTACGGGGTCTCGCCGACCACGACCACACCGACGTCGTAGCCGCTGGTCGATGCGGACGCGTCCTTGGAGTACGTGACGTCACCGCCGGCGTTCTTCATGCCCTGGAGGATGGTCGTGCCGGTGGTGTTCGTGCCGGACGAGCCCTGCCAGGTGATGGTCCAGCCACCGGTCTGGTTGCCGAGGTCGTCGGCGTTGGAACCGGCGACATAGACCTTCTGCGACTTCTTCAGCGGGAGCACGCCGTTCGCGTTCTTCAGCAGCACCTGCGACTCGGCCGCCGCCTGCCGCGCCACGGCGCGGTGTGAACTGGACCCGATCTGCGCCGCGTTGCTCGTGTCGGCGTACGGCTTCTCGAAGAGGCCGAGCTTGAACTTCTGGGTGAGGATGCGCGATACGGCGTCGTCGATCCGCTTCTCGGTGACGGCGCCGGCCTTCACCTGGGCGATCAGGGTCGCGGTGAAGTCCTTGTAGCTGTACGGGACCATCATCATGTCGACGCCCGCGTTGACCGAGGTGCTGACGTGGGACGCGTAGTCGCCGGGGAGTTGGTCGATGGCGTTCCAGTCGCTGATGACGAAGCCGTCGAAGCCCATCCGGTTCTTGAGGACGCCGTTGATCATGTCGGCGCGGGCGTGCATCTTCACCGGGCCGAGGCCGTCGCCGACGATGTCGAGCGAGGAGTAGGACGGCATGACCGTGCCGATGCCCCGGCCGACCGCCGTCTGGTACGGCGCCAGGTGGATGGCTTCCAGCTGCTGGCGGGTGACGGTGGTGACGCCCTGGTCGATGGTGTAGGTGCCGGTGGTCGAGGAGCCGTAGGCCGTGCCGCCGTCGCCGACGAAGTGCTTGGCGGTGGCGAGGACCTTGTCGTCGTCCTTCAACTGCCTGCCGTTCGCGGCGCCTTGGAGGCCCTGGATCATCGTCTCCATGGACTGCACGAGCGCCGGGTCCTCGCCGAAGGACTCGTAGGAGCGGCCCCAGCGTTCGTCACGGGTGACGCAGAGGCAGGGCGCGAAGTCCCACGGGACACCGGTCGACCGGACCTCACTGGCCGTCACCGCGCCTGTTTTCTCGGCGAGTTGTGGGTCGCGGGTCGCGCCGATGCCGATGTTGTGCGGCATGATCGTGGCACCGGCCAGGTTGTTGTGGCCGTGCACCGCGTCGACGCCGTAGATCAGCGGGATCTGGAACCGCGTTGCCTGCGCCCGGAGTTGGAACGAGTCGATCATCTTCGCCCAGGCCGCGGCGGTGTTGGGCGTCGGGGTCGAGCCGCCGCCGGAGAGCAGTGAGCCGAGGTCGTAGGAGGCGATGTCGGCGCCCGTGCCGATGCCGCCGCGTTCGGCCTGGGTCATCTGGCCGGCCTTCTCCTCCAGCGACATGCGCTTGACGAGGTCGGCGACGCGCTTCTTGATGGGCAACTTGCTGTCCAGGTACGGCAGTCCGTGCGCGTCGATGACGACCTGCGGGGTCTCGGTCGGGGCCTTGGCGCCGGTGACCGTGAGCTTCAGCGGGATCGTCTCGGCGTTCTCGGGGGACTTGTCCTTGAGGGTGCGGACCTGCACGGTCTGCGTGGTGCCGGACGCGGTGCCCGCCGGGAAGGTGAGCGTGCCGGAGACCGGGGTGTAGTCCTTGCCGGAGGTCGCGGTGCCGCCGTCGGAGGTGTAGGCGACGGTCACCGGGTCGTCGATCGGCGCGGAGCCGGTGGTGGCGACGGTGACCTTGACCGTGGCCGTACCGCCTTCCTTCACCGGGTAGACGGCGGAGTCGGTGACGACGGAGGCGCGCAGCGATTGATCCGCCTTGCCGTACAACTCGACGTCGTCCATGGCGAATTGGCTGTGGATGCCGACCGGGAGGGTGACCGCGTAGCCCCACATCTGGGTGAGGCCCAGGACGTGGTCGATGCCGCCGACGGGCTGGTAGTCCGTGCGGTAGACGAAGTTCGTGAACGGGATCTCGATCTGCTTCCAGCCCGTGAAGTTGTCCGTGAAGGACGTCGTCCACAGCTCGGAGGCCTCGCCGTTGGCGCCGCCGTCCTTGATCTCGAAGTTGCTCGACTTGCCCGTGTTCTGGCCGTCCCACCAGAAGCGGATGCCCTGGTGGGCGGACCAGTCGTGGGCGGGTTCGGTCGCGGCGAAGTCGTGGGTGAAGCCGCCGTAGCCGCTGATGTCGTAGGTGCCGCTGAGTACCTTCTCGCCCTCGGGGGCGTCCGGTCTCGCGGTCAGCGCCAGCTGGGGCGGGTCGTCGTTGTCGCTGCCCCAGGTGAAGATGCCCTCGGCGGGCTGGCTCGCGAAGGGCACCTCGCCCTCGAAGCGGTCGACGGGAGTGGGGGCTGGGTCGGCGGCGGCGGCCGCCTGGGAGACGGCGGCCGGTGACAGCAGCGCGGCGCACAGGGCGGTGGAAACGAGCAGGGCGGTTCTTGGCATGGACCTTCCCTCGGCTCTGGAGCTCTGGTTCACTCTGGGATCGCACAGTTCACTCATGGCTTAGATCACGCCGTGAGTTAACTAACGGCCCGCAGACCCGTCAAGACGTCTCGTCAGGAAGGGCTAACGCATCCATGTCCAGGAGAACCCCCCGCACGGCCCGGCTGCTGCTCGCCGGACTGCTCTCCGTGGCCGGCTTCACCGCCGCCGTACCCCCCGCGCACGCGGCCGGTGAACAGGTCACGGCCTGGCTCACCACCACCGACGACGCCGCCGGACGCCATGTCACCCGTGGCCTCCAGGCCCAGACCCCGTTCGCCTTCTCGTCCGGGACGGGCGGCAGCGGCGAGAACATCACCGTCGACGAGAACACCCGCTACCAGACCTTCACCGGCGGCGGTGCGTCCTTCACGGACACCGCGGCCTGGCTGATGAACAGCAGCGGCGCGCTGTCGGCGGCGACCCGCAACGCGACGATGACCAAGCTGTTCTCGCCGACGGACGGGATCGGGCTGTCGTTCCTGCGCAACCCGATGGGCGCGTCGGACCTGGCGCGGTACGGGTACACGTACGACGACGTGGCCTCCGGCGCGACCGACCCGAACCTCACGTCGTTCTCGATCGCGCACGACCTGGCCGATGTCGTGCCGCTCACCAAGCAGGCGTTGAGTCTCAACCCCTCTCTGACTGTCATGGCCTCGCCATGGACGGCCCCGGCCTGGATGAAGGACAGCGGTTCGCTCAACGGCGGCTGGCTGAAGTCCGAGGACTACGGCGCCTACGCCGACTACTTCGTCAAGTACCTCCAGGCGTACAAGGACCAGGGCGTTCCGGTCTCGTACGTGACCGTCCAGAACGAGCCGACCTGCTGCTCCGGCTACCCGTCGATGAGCTGGAACGCGTCCGGGCTCGCGTACTTCACGAAGAGCGAACTGCTCCCGAAGCTCAACGCGTCGGGCCTGACGACGAAGGTGCTGGCCCACGACTGGAACTGGGACGTGTACGACTCGTACGCGGCCTCGACGGTGGACGACGCGGCGGTCCGCTCCAACCCCAACTTCGGCGGGATCGCCTGGCACGGCTACAGCGACATCAGCGGGGTCACCAAGCAGACCACCGTCCACAACCAGTACCCCACCCTCGACGCCTTCGGCACCGAGCACTCCGGCGGCACCTGGATCGCCAACCAGCAGCGCGAGGACATGAACAACATCATCGACTACACCCGCAACTGGGCGAAGTCGGTCACCAAGTGGTCGCTGGCCGTGGACCAGAACATGGGCCCGCACAACGGGGGTTGCGGCACCTGCACGGGTCTCATCACCGTCCACAACGGTGACGGCGCGAGCGGGACCGTCGACTACACCGTCGAGTACTACACGATGGGCCAGCTGACGAAGTTCGTCCGGCCGGGCGCGCAGCGGATCGCCTCCACGGCATCCACGAACGTGCCGAACGTGGCGTGGCGCAACCCGGACGGCTCGAAGGCGCTGATCGCGTACAACGACGCGTCCACCGCGAAGACCGTCACCATCAACTGGGGCGGCCAGCACGCGACTTACTCCCTCCCCGGCAAGACCTCCGCGACCTTCACCTGGACGGGCACGCAGTCCGGCGGGGGCGCCCAGACCGGCGCGTTCGTGGGCCTGGCGAGCAAGTGCCTTGACGTGGCCGGTGCTTCGACCACCAACGGCACCGCCGTCCAGCTCTACGACTGCAACGGCTCGGCCGCGCAGCAGTGGACCGTGGGCACCGACGGCACGGTGCGCTCGCTCGGCAAGTGCCTCGACGTGACGTCCGCTTCGACGGCGGACGGGGCGAAGGTGCAGTTGTACGACTGCAATGGAACCGCCGCGCAACAGTGGTCGTACAACTCCACGACCGGTGATGTGGTGAATACAGCGGCCAACAAGTGCCTTGATGTGACGGGCAATTCATCGACGAACGGGACGCGGGCACAGATCTGGACATGCACGGGGGCCGCCAACCAGAAATGGCATCTGCAGTAGGACAGGGCGGGTCGTGTCCCGCCCTCGACGGGGGGCGGGACATGAAACGTGTCGGAGTGACGGCTGTGGGTGTGACGGCCGGGGTGGGCTTACTGAGCGCCTGCAGCCCGGCGCAGCTGCCACTGGCCGCGGCCTGGCTGGACACGGACGGACGGCCGGTCGCGCTGGTACGGCCGTGCGGTCACGACCGCGCGGGGAGCATCCACCTCAGCAGTTGGACCGCGGACGAAACGGCGGACGGGGCGAGCGGGACACCGGAGGGCCAGGGCTCGGACACCGGCTGGGGGACACCCCTCGTAGGGCCCCACGGGGAGCCCTTCGGCACGACGACGTTCCCGCTCTTCGAGCCGCCCCGCTCGTGGCGGACCGAGGCGGTCGGGCCCCAGGCACTGGCGCCCGGCCGTACCTATTACCTCAAGTTCACGGTGCCCGGCGGCGCCGTCGTCCACTACAGCGGCGTCCTCGACTTCACCGCGAAGGACCTCACGTCGCTGCACTCCGGCCAGGTCTGGGCCGACGGCCGTGCGATGAGCCGGGACGACTTCGACGACCTCGTGGACGACAAATGCTGACCCGGGCGCGGGGGCGGGGTCGACGGGGCGCGGCCGCGGTCGCGGGTGTCGTGGCCGGGGGTTTGCTGCTCAGTGGATGCGGGGCCGTCGATCTGCCGCTGGCCGGGGTGCGGCTCGGGGCGGACGGGGTGCCGCACGCGCTGATCCGGCCGTGCGGGGACGACGACTACCAGTCGCCGTCGCTCGACGGCTGGGCCAGGGGGATCGACGACGGGCCGGTCACCACGGGGTGGGACGTGCGGAAGGAGAAGCTGACCGGGGACGCCGAGTTCCCGCTCTTCTCGCCTCCGGCCGCCTGGAAGGCCCGGCATCGCGGTGCGCGGCAACTCCAGCCGAAATACCACTACTCGATGTCCTTCGGGCACTACATCACCGGCGACTCCTACAACGGCGTCGTCGACTTCACGACCGAGCAGATCACCGCCCTCAAGCCCGGCCAGGTCTGGGCCGACGACAAGGCCATGAGCCTCGGCGAGTTCGAGAAACTCGCCGAGAACTCCTGCTGAGGGCGGGCTACTTGGCGGGCTCGACGCCGGCGCGGAGGAGGCCGTAGGTGTACGCGTCCTCCAGTGCCTGCCAGGACGCGGCGATGACGTTCTCCGCGACGCCGACCGTCGACCACTCGCCCGAGCCGTCGGACGTGGAGATCAGGACGCGGGTCGTGGAGGACGTGCCGTGGACGCCTTCCAGGATGCGGACCTTGTAGTCGACGAGGTCGAGCTTGGCGAGCTGGGGGTAGATCTTCTCCAGGGCCACGCGCAGGGCGCGGTCGAGGGCGTTGACCGGGCCGTTGCCCTCCGCCGTGGCGACGATGCGCTCGCCCTTGGCGTACAGCTTGACCGTGGCCTCGTTGGCGTGGCTGCCGTCGGGGCGGTCCTCGACGATCGCGCGCCAGGACTCGACCTGGAAGTAGGAGCGGGCCTTGCCCTCCGCCTCGGCGCGCAGCAGGAGTTCGAAGGACGCGTCGGCCGCTTCGTAGGTGTAGCCCTTGAGTTCACGTTCCTTGACGCGGTCCACGACCCGGCCGACCAGCTCGCGGTCGCCGCTGATGTCGACGCCGAGTTCCTTGCCCTTGAGCTCGATGGAGGCGCGGCCGGCCATGTCGGAGACCAGCATCCGCATGGTGTTGCCGACCTGCTCGGGGTCGATGTGCTGGTACAGGTCGGGGTCGACCTTGATCGCGGAGGCGTGCAGGCCGGCCTTGTGGGCGAAGGCCGACACGCCTACGTAGGGCTGGTGCGTGGAGGGGGTGAGGTTGACGACCTCGGCGATGGCGTGGGAGATGCGGGTCATCTCGCGGAGCTTGCCGTCGGGGAGGACCTTCTTGCCGTACTTCAGCTCCAGGGCGGCGACCACCGGGAACAGGTTGGCGTTGCCGACGCGCTCGCCGTAGCCGTTCGCCGTGCACTGGACGTGGGTGGCGCCCGCGTCGACGGCGGCGAGGGTGTTGGCGACCGCGCAGCCGGTGTCGTCCTGGGTGTGGATGCCGAGCCGGGCGCCGGTGTCGGCGAGGACGGTGGCGACGACCGCCTGGACCTGGGCCGGGAGCATCCCGCCGTTGGTGTCGCAGAGGATCACGACGGACGCGCCGGCGTCGGAGGCCGCACGGACGACGGCCTTGGCGTACTCGGGGTTGGCGCGGTAGCCGTCGAAGAAGTGCTCGCAGTCGACGAAGACGCGGCGGCCCCGGGCGACCAGGTGGGAGACGGTGTCGCGGACCATCTCCAGGTTCTCGTCGAGGGTGGTACGCAGGGCCAACTCGACATGCCGGTCATGGGACTTGGCGACCAGGGTGATGACATCGGCACCGGAGTCCAGAAGCGCCTTGACCTGCGGGTCCTCGGCGGCCTTGGCACCGGCGCGGCGGGTGGCGCCGAACGCGACGAGCTGCGCGTGCTTGAAGTCGATCTCCTGCCGGGCGCGGGCGAAGAACTCGGTGTCCCTCGGGTTGGCGCCCGGCCAGCCTCCCTCGATGAAACCGACGCCGAAGTCGTCCAGGTGCCGGGCGATGGCCAGCTTGTCCGCGACGGTGAGGTTGATGCCCTCCCGCTGCGCGCCGTCACGCAGGGTCGTGTCGAAGACGTGGAACGCATCGTCGAGTGCGCTGGTTTCCGTCATGGTGTCTGGCTCCTGAGGATCTGAATCTCGGTCTGTACCGGAATGACCGGCTCCACCGTCCCTCAATGATCACTCGCACTGCTTTCCCGGCTGAAGATGGGCCAGAAAAGCGAAAAACCCCTCGCGGGTGCGAGAGGTCTGCGCGCGGGTCGAGTGACGACGGTGATCGCCCGTACCTGGTCGTACGAGGCGGTCACTGCGGACCGGCGCGCCTGCTGCCAATAATCGTGGCGAACGAGAACACGGAGGCAGTCTGGCACAGCCCCCGTGTCTCGCTCATGTGCGTCTCAGGATGCGGTCGATCACTTCAGGTGACGTACGAAGACGTCGGTGGTGTCGTTGGCGTCGCCGGCCGGGATCAGGGTCGGGTCGTAGGTCAGGAACACGACCCGGCGGCCGCCGTCGGCGATCCCGCCCGGGGCGACGACGGCCGAGGCCGTGCCGCCGGTGCGGTCCGGGGTGACGAGGGTCGTGGTACCCCTCCTCAGGTCCCGCAGGTAGACGGGGTTCTCCGTGCCGTACTGGCTGCCGGGCTCCACCACCTTCGATATGAACGTCACGTACCGGCCGTCGGCGCTCACCGCGGGCTCGCGGGTGTAGACCTCGCCGGTGCCGCCCTGGGTGCCGTGGATACGGCGGTTCTTGCCGGTGGCGATGTCGTGCACGAAGACGTTCCAGCTGACGTCGTTGTCGTCGGGCACGAGGTGGGTGTCGCGGGACTCGAAGACGACGGTGCGGCCGTTTCCGCTGATGGACGGTTTCAGGGACTCCTTCTCGGTCGCCGAGCCGTCGTAGGAGCGGTCGATCTGGGTGTACGCGTGCGTGCGGCGGTCGTAGAGCCAGACGTCGCCCCAGTCGTCGCCGCGCGGGCCGTTGGCGTAGGTGTACTGGTAGACGACGCGGCGGCCGTCGTCGCTGACCGTCGGCTCGAAGGCGTTGCGGGGCTCCCAGGTCGGGCGGGGGTGGCTGATCCGCTCGGTGGTGCCGGCCACGCGGTCGCGCAGGAAGACCACGCTGCCCTCGCCGGTCCGGCGGAGCGTGTAGACGGCGTAGCGGCCGTCGGGGCTGACGGAGAACTCGGCGGGCGGGCCGGTGAATCCCTCGGGGATCTCGATGCCGAAGGGCTTCTGCCCGGGCCTGCCCGGGGTGACCAGGTACGCCTCGTCGTTCTGGTGGTAGACGTAGCGGCCGTCGTTCAGTACGGCCACGATGCCGCCGAATCCGGCGAAGCGGGTGGTGTGGGTGCGCAGGTCCCGGATGTACATGCCGCCGTGCGGGACGTTCGGGTCGAGATCCTCGGCGGCCGAATCGAAGGCCACGTAGCGGCCGTTGCGGCTGATGACGGGCCCGGACGAGGTGCCGTCGCCCGCCTGTCCCCCGGGCGTGACGCTGACCGGCTCGGTGTGCGCGACTCTGGGCGCGGCGCTCGCCGCGGGCCCGGTGAACGCCACGGCGGTGGCGATCAGGGCTGCGGCGAGCGCGGTGCGGGTGGTGGTGTTCAAGTGCGGTTCCCCCGTGAACTATCCGTGGTGGTCGGTCAGTTGAGGCGGTCGACGAAGACGTCGGAGACGCCGTTGCTGTCGGCCGGGACGAGGTTGGTGGCCGGGGACGCGAGAGTGGCGGACCTGCCGTCGGCGTCGAGGTCGACGAGGTAGGTCGGGGCGTCGGCGCCCGGGGTCAGTTGTCGGACCGTGCCGGTGCGCAGGTCCTTGACGAAGATGTCGGCGACGCCGTCCGTGTCGCCGGGGACGAGGTTCGTGGCGCTGGAACTGAACGCCGCGTACCGGCCGTCGGCGCTCAGGCTCACGCCGTAGCTGGCCCCGTCGCCCTGGGTGCCGTCGGCCGCGGTGCTGAGACGGACGGTGGTCTGCCTGGTCCGGTCGAAGAGGAACACGTCGGTCGTCTTGTTGGTGTCGCCGGGGACGAGGCTGTCGACGTTGGAGGCGAAGGCGACGAGGCGGGTGTTCGCGCTCATGGACGGCCCGAACGAACTGCTCTTGTAGACGAAGCGGGTGGGGATGCTGATCTGCTCGGTGACACCCTTGACCCGGTCGCGGACGTACACGTTCTGGGCGTGGGTCCAGTCGTGCGCCGGGTCCAGCTGGGCCGACGTCGTGAACGCCACATAGCGGCCGTCGGTGCCCAGCGCGGGCTGGAGCGCGTCACCGTCGCCCTGGGCGCCGCCGGTGGTGAACTGGACCAGTTCGTCACGGCCGGTCCTGCGGTCGTGGACGACCACGTCCTCCCGGCCGTTGGTGTCGCCGGGCACGGTGTCCGGGGACGCGGTGACGTAGGCGACGTAGCGGCCGTTCCCGCTGATGGTGGGCGCGCTGTTGAGGTGGGGCGCCGGGGTGGCCGGCGCGTGACCGTGGCTGACGCGTTCGGTGCGGCCGGTCCGCAGGTCGCGGAGGTAGATGTCCTCGGCGCCGTTCGTGTCGCCCTTGGTGAGCGCGGCCGTGGTGACGAAGACGAGATACCTGCCGTCCGCGCTGAACGCCGACCGGTCCACGATCGGCCCCTGCGCGACGCGCACCGTACGGCCGGTGCGCAGATCGCGGACGAAGAGGTCGGTGACGCCGTTGTGGTCGCCCGGGACGAGGTTGGTCGCGGCCGAGGCGAACGCCACATAGCGGCCGTCGGCGCTGATCGCGGGTGTGGTGGAGGCTCCGTCGGCCTGGGTGCCGCGGGCGCCGGTGCTGATCCGTTCGAGGCGGGGCGCGTGCGGTGCCGAGAGCGCCGGGGCGGCGGCGCCCAGCGCGAGGAGCAGCGCGGCCCCTAAGGAGATGCTTGAGGTGCGTGTGGACATGAACATGGTTCCCCCCGAAACCTTGTCTTCCCCCGGTCCCGCACCGGGGACTCACAAGGATGCAAGCGCACCGGGCACCCCGGGTCAATGCGCTCGTCTGCGTACAACCCGGGCGCATCCTCACGCGTCCGCGAGAAGCCCTTCTTCCACGAACTCCCTTACGTGGCCGAGAACTTGTGCCCGGTCCGTGCCGCGCAGGCCGATCGCCACGTGGATGGAGAAGCCGTCGAGGAGGGCACGGAGGCGGGCCGCGAAGCGGTCGGGGTCGACTCGGCGGAACTCGCCGCGCGAGACGCCCTCCGCGATCAGGGCGACGAGGTCGCGGTGCCAGACTCCCTCGATGGCGGCCTGCCGGTCACGTGCCACAGCGTCGGCGTTCTGCGAGCGGTTCCAGACCTCCAGCCAGAGCGTCCAGTGCGGGTCGCGGTGGCCGTCGGGGACGTACAGGTCGACGTAGGCGTCCAGGCGTTGGCGTGCGGAGGCCGTGCGGGTGAGCAGGCGTCCGCGTTCCGCGCCGAGCCTGCCCTCGCTCCACTCCAGGGTCTGGAGCAGCAGTTCGTCCTTGGAGTGGAAGTAGTAGAGGAGATGGCCGCTGCTCATGCCGACCTCGCGGCCGAGCGCCGCCATGGTGAGTTGTTCAAGACCGCGTTCGGCGATCATGCCCATGGCTGCGGCGAGCACCTCCTCGCGCGGCGGCGCGTTCTTCCGCCCACCGGCCATCGCCCGACTCCCTATACCTTCGGCTGCTGTTGTGTGACGCAGTGGATGCCGCCACCGCCCGCGAAGATCGTACGGGCGTCCACCGGCGTGACCGTCCGCTCGGGGAAGAGGCCCCGGAAGATCCCGGCCGCGACCTCGTCGTGCGGGTCGTCGAAGGCGCAGAGCACGACCCCGCCGTTGCAGAGGTAGTGGTTGATGTAGGAGTAGTCGACCCAGTGCCCGTCGGCCTCCAGCACCTGCGGGGCGGGGACTTCCACGACCTCCAACGGGCGGCCCTTCGCGTCGGTCTCGGCACGCAGGAGGGCGAGGTACTCCTGGGAGCGGGCGTGGTCCGGGTGGGCCGGGTCGCGCTGGCTGTGGACCAGTACCGTGCCGGGCCGCGCGAAGGCCGCGACGATGTCGACGTGGCCCTGGGTGCCGTAGACGCCGTAGTCGCCGGTGAGGCCGTGCGGGAGCCAGATCGCCTTTGTGGTGCCGAGCCTGGCATGGATCTCCGCCTCGACCTGCTCGCGCGTCCAGCCGGGGTTGCGGCCGGCGCCGAGCTGGACGGTCTCGGTGAGCAGGACCGTGCCCTCGCCGTCGACGTGGATCGCGCCGCCCTCGTTGACGAGAGCGCTGCTGAGTGCCGGGACTCCGGCCAGGTCGGCGACATGGCGGGCGATCTTGGAGTCGTGCTCCCAGCGGGCCCACTCCTGGGCGCCCCAGCCGTTGAACGTCCAGTCGACGGCGGCCAGTTGAGAGCCGTCGGTGACGAATGTCGGGCCGATGTCCCGCATCCACGCGTCGTCGAGGTCGCGCTCGACCAGGTCGACCTCCGGGCCGAGCAACGCGCGTGCCCCCTCGCCCTGACCGGGCCCGTGCACCATCGTCACCGGCTCGAAGCGGCGCACGGCACGAGCCACGGACGCCCACGCGGCGCGGGCCTCGGCCAGCTCCTCCTCGGTGGTGAAGGTGGGGTTGGGTCCCGGCCAGGCCATCCAGGTGCGCTCGTGCGGGGCCCACTCGGGGGGCATGCGATAGGTCATGAGGAACTCCGGGGGGCCTAGAGGAAGTAGAGGCGGTTGAGGGAGACCGAGTCGGCGGGCTCGGAGCGGATCGGCTCGCCGTCCAGGGTGACCAGGCCGGTGCGCTGGTCGACGTCGACCGCTCCGGTACGGGAGTTGAGCCGCAGGTCGGCGGGGCCGATACCGCGCGTGCCGCGAACCGCCACCCGGCGGCGGCGAGTCGGCATCGTGTCGTTGCCCTGGTCCAGGGCCGCCTGCGCGACGAACGCCACGGAGATGTCGGCGGGCGTGCCGCCGTGCGCGCCGAACTGCGGTCCCAGGACGAGGGGTTCGCAGGTGTCGGTCGCCGCGTTCGGGTCGCCGACCACACCGTAGGCCGGGAATCCGGACTTCAGCACCAGCTGCGGTTTCGCGCCGAAGTACTCGGGCCGCCACAGCACGATGTCGGCGAGCTTGCCGACCTCCAGCGACCCCACCTCGTGGACAAGTCCGTGCGCGATGGCGGGGTTGATGGTCAGCTTGGCGATATAGCGCAGGACGCGTTCGTTGTCGTGGTCCTCAGGGGCGCCGAGTTCGGCCTTCATCTTCCCGGCCATCGCGAACGTACGGCGGACCGTCTCCCCCGCCCGGCCCATGCCCTGCGCGTCCGACGAGGTGATGCCGATCGCGCCCAGGTCGTGCAGCACGTCCTCCGCGCCCATCGTCCCGGCGCGGATACGGTCGCGGGCCATCGCCGCGTCGCCGGGCAGGTCGGTCTTCAGGTCGTGGACGGAGACGATCATGCCGTAGTGCTCGGCGACCGCGTCCCGGCCGAAGGGGAGGGTGGGGTTGGTGGAGGAGCCGATGACGTTCGGAACTCCGGCCATTTTCAGCACATTCGGCACATGTCCGCCGCCGCAGCCCTCGATGTGGAAGGCGTGGATCGTGCGGCCCTCCAGCACGCGCAGGGTGTCCTCGACGGACAGGCACTCGTTCAACCCGTCGCTGTGCAGGGCGACTTGGACGTCGTACTCCTCGGCGACCCGCAACGCCGTGTCCAGCGCGCGGGTGTGGGCGCCCATGTCCTCGTGCACCTTGAAGCCGGACGCGCCGCCCTCGGCCAGCGCCTCAACGAGCGGGGCCGCGTCGGACGACGAACCCCGGCCCAGGAAGCCGATGTTGACCGGCCAGGCGTCGAAGGCGTTGAAGGTGTGGCGCAGTGCCCAGGGCGAGTTGACGCCGACGCCCCACACCGGGCCGAACTCCTGCCCGATGATCGTGGTGACCCCGGAGGCGAGGGAGGCCTCCATGATGCGCGGCGACAGCAGATGGACGTGCGTGTCGATGGCACCGGCGGTGGCGATGAGCCCCTCTCCGGAGACGATGGACGTACCGGTGCCGACGACGACGTCGACCCCGTCGAGGGTGTCGGGGTTCCCGGCCCGCCCGATGGAGCAGATCCGCCCTTCCCGGATCCCGATGGACACCTTGCGGACGCCCTGCACGGCGTCGATCACGACGACATTGCTGACGACCACATCGCAGGTCTCGCGCACGGCGGCGGCCTTGAGGTGCAGTCCGTCGCGGGCGGTCTTGCCGAAGCCCGCGAGGAACTCGTCGCCGTAGCGCTGCGAGTCGGACTCCACGCGGATCGTCAGGCCCGAGTCGCCGAGGCGGACGCGGTCACCGGCGCGGGGGCCGTGAGTGGCGGCGTACTCGTACGGGTTCACAGCTCAACTCCCAGGTATCCGCAGGCGATTGCCCGGCGCAGGGCTTCTTCCTTCGCGCCCGGCGCGTCCAGCGGTCCGTCGACGAGCCCGGCGAAACCGATCGCGATCCGCTCGCCGCCGATCGGGAGCAGACCGACCTCGGCGCTCTCGCCGGGGCCGAAGCGGACGGACGATCCGGCGGGGACGGCGAGCCGCATGCCGTAGGCCTCGGCGCGTGGGAAGTCGAGGCGCGGGTTGGCCTCGAAGAAGTGGAAGTGGGAGGTCACGGAGACGGGGACGGTCGCGGTGTTGGTGACGGTGAGCCGGACGACCGCCTCGGGCTCGGCGTGCGCGGGGCCGGGGAGGAGCGCGCCCGGGGCGTGGTCGGCGAGCGCTCCGCCGCCGATGGGGTCGGAGACGATCGCGAGGCGCGAACCGTCGTCGAAGACCGCCTCGACGTGGACCTCGGTGACGACGTCCGCGACGCCCGGCAGGACGTCGTCGGGCCCCAGGACCGACCGGGCACGCTCGATCGCGAGAGCGAGCCTGAGACCGTCCCGGGCCGCCTCGCACACCGTGTCCGCGATGAGCGCGGTGGCCTCCGGCACGTTGAGCCGCAGGCCGCGCGCCTTGCGGGCGCGGGCCAGCTCGGCGGCACCGAAGAGCAGGAGGCGGTCGCGTTCGGTGGGCGTGAGCCGCATGAGGTTCCGTCCCTTCGTTTAGAGCAGCACTCTAAACTCGGGTCACGGAAAAAGGAAACAAGTCCGTTTGAAGTGTTTCGGTGCCTTCGATGTCAGCTTGTGCGGTGCTCTAGACAGGGCAGCCCCGGCAGGAACTCGCTCGCCCCGAACGCCGGGCGCAGGTCCGTGAACCAGGTCGCCGTCTCGTCGTAGGTCGCGAAGAACGGGCGGTCGACCAGGGAGGGGTCGCGGGCCTGGATCAGGTGGAGGACGAAGACCTTCTTGCCGGCCACCTCCGCGATGCCGTCGACGCAGACCTTGCCCGGCATCGCGGACATCACCGGGCCGCGGACCGTGCGGGCGAGGCCGGAGACGCGGGCGTAGGCGTCGCGGAAGATCTGGTGGCCGCGGGCCAGCGGGACGCCGAAGTAGCCCTGGGGGCCGGTGTCGCGCTCGACGAACTGGTAGTACGGCACCGCGCCGAGCGTGGTCGTCTCGTCCCACAGTTCGGCCCAGGCCTCGGCGTTGTCGTTGATGCCGGCCACCAGGGGGCCCTGGCAGCGGATCACGGCGCCCGTGGCCCGTACCCGGCGCATCGCCTCCCGCACGACCGGTGGACGCAGCTCCTGCGGGTGGGTGAAGTGGGCCATCAGCGCGAGGTGACGGCCGCTCGCCACCACCTTCTCGAAGAGGCGCAGCAGGTCGTCGGCGTCGCGGTCGGTCGTGAAGCGGTAGGGCCAGAACGCGAGGGACTTGGTGCCGATGCGGATCGAGCGGATCGTGTCGATCTCGAGGAGGGGGTCGACGTAGCGGCTCAGCACCTCGGTGCTCATGACCAGTGGGTCGCCGCCCGTGATGAGCGTGCTGGTGACCTCGGGGTGGGCGCGGAGGTAGGCGGACGTGGTCGCGATGTCGTCGGTGGCGATGCGGAGTTCGGACTCGCCGACGAACTGGGGCCAGCGGAAGCAGTAGGTGCAGTAGGCGTGGCAGGTCTGGCCCTGGCGCGGGAAGACCAGCACCGTTTCCGGGTACTTGTGCTGGAGGCCCTCCAGGCGCTCGCCCTCGTGCACGGGCACGTTGGCGTCGAGCTGGCCCGAGGGATGCGGGTTCAGCTTCATCCGGATCTCGTGGGCCGCGCGCAGGACTTCGGCCTTCGGCGCCTCCTGGGAGAGGAGGTCGGCCATCTGCTTGAGGTCGGGTTCGGGCAACATCCCGGCCTGCGGGAACGTCAGCCGGAAGATCGGATCGTCCGGCACCGCCGACCAGTCGATCAGCTCGTCGACGACGTAACTGTTCGTGCGGAAGGGCAGCACCGAGGAGACGGCCCTCAGGGCGAGCCGTTCGGTGGCCGACAGGGACACGCGTTTCAGCAGTCCGTCCAGGTCACGGGGCGTGAAGGCGCGAAATCGGGTGCTCGTGTGTGGTGGAGCGAGGTGGAGCGCTGAACTCATTGGTGCAGGGCCTCTATTCCGTGACCAGGACCGCCGGCCGCAGTTCGACGAATGCGGTCGCCGACGCATCGTACTTCTCCGTGAAGTGCTGTCTCAGCAGCTGATGAAGGTCGCTCTCGTCGTCCACGACGATCAGTTCGTGGGCACCCGGCACGGTCAAGTTCTCGCTGTACGCGGAGAGTTGGTCGAGGCGATGGCGTGCCATGTAGGAGACGAGGTCGTGCCCGGCGACATACGGGCTGTCGTCGACGTAGACGAAGCGGCAGGTGAACTCCCGGCGGCCGTCGGTCGCGTCGACCAGGGTCACCGGCAGATGGGTGAACCGTTCCATCGGCTTGCTCTGCTGCCACAGTTCGTCGAAGCGCTGCTCCACGAAGGCGCCGAGCGGGGAGCGGACGGCGACTTCGAGCTGGACGCCCTCGCCGGAGAGGCGGCCGACGGTGAGGAAGGAGACCAGGGAGCGTTCGTCCCAGCGGTAGAGGGTCACGCCCGGCGAGGTCGAGCAGAGCCGGACTTCGAGGAACTGGCGTGAGGTGTCGTCGAGTCGGCGCGCGAAGTGGCCGAGCGTGCGCAGGTTGCGCATGATGTCGCGGCGGATGTCGGCGCTCTGCTCGCCGAGTTCGCGCCCGCGCAGGATCACGGCGAGGGAGTCGGGGTCCAGGAGCAGGATCTGCACCCGGGCGCCGTGCGCGGTGGCGGACCTGATGCCGCGGAAGAGGCGTTCGGAGTACTGGGGGCCGAACAGGTTGGAGAAGGTGTCCAGCACCTTCACGTTCGACGTCGAGCCGTAGACCTGGGCGCTGAACCACTCGTAGTCGAGCCGGGTGTGTTCGCGGACCCGGCCCTCCTGGGCGCGGGAGATCAGCGGGCCGATCACGAAGACGGTGACGACGACGCCGACGATGTCGGTGCCCAGGTTGAGGGCGAGGTTCTCGCCGTAGTTGTCCATGTGCTTGGCGAACCACAGCAACAGGCCCGCGCCGGCGGCGAGCAGGAGGAGCACGGTGAGGCTCTGCGGGCGGCGCGGGGTGCGTAACGTGCGCAGCAACCAGCGCAGTCGCGGTATCGGCCCACCACTCACCGCGTTCCCTCCCCCGTGTTTCCGTGTCCTGCGGAATCAGTGGATACCCGCACGGGGGAGGCGATACGCGTCGAACCGGTGTCCGGCCGTCCGGCTCAGCCCAGGGGGTGCATCCACCCGTGCTTGTCGACCACGTCACCGCGCTGGATGTCGAGGAGGGCGCCGCGCAGGCGCAGGGTCACCTCGCCGGGCTCACCGCCCGACTGCTGCCACTCGGCGCCGGTGCGCTTGACCGTGCCGACCGGGGTGATGACCGCGGCCGTGCCGCAGGCGAAGACCTCGGTGAGGGTGCCGTTCTCGGAGTCGCGCTGCCACTGGTCGATGGAGACACGGCCCTCTTCCGGCTCGTAGCCGAGGTCGCGGGCGAGGGTGAGGAGGGAGTCGCGGGTGACGCCCTCCAGGATGGAGCCGGTGAGGGTGGGGGTGACGATCCTGTTGCCGTAGACGAAGTACAGGTTCATGCCGCCGAGTTCCTCGACCCACGTGCGCTCGACCGCGTCGAGGTAGCAGACCTGGGCGCAGCCCTGCTCGGCGGCCTCGGCCTGGGCGAGGAGGGACGCGGCGTAGTTGCCGCCGGTCTTGGCGTCGCCCATGCCGCCGGGGACGGCGCGGACGTGGTCCTCGGAGACCCAGATGGAGACGGGCTTCACGCCACCGGGGAAGTAGGCGCCGGCCGGGGAGGCGATGACCAGGAAGAGGTACTCGTTGGCGGGCTTCACGCCCAGGCCGACCTCGGTCGCGATCATGAACGGGCGCAGGTACAGGGACTCCTCGCCGCCGTGCGCCGGGACCCAGTCGCGGTCCTGCTGGACCAGCACGTCACAGGCCTCGATGAACGTCTCGACCGGCAGCTCGGGCATGCCGAGGCGGCGGGCGGAGGTCTGGAAGCGGCGGGCGTTCTTCTCGGGGCGGAAGGTGGCCACCGAGCCGTCGGCCTGGCGGTACGCCTTGAGGCCCTCGAAGATCTCCTGCGCGTAGTGCAGGGTCATGTTCGCGGGGTCGAGGGAGAGCGGGCCGTACGGCACGAGCTGGCCGTCGTGCCAGCCGCGGCCCTCGGTCCACTTGATCGTCACCATGTGATCGGTGAAGTGGCGGCCGAACCCGGGGTTCGCCAGAATCGCGTCGCGCTCGGCGGCGGAAAGTGGCGAGGCCGAGGGCTTGAGCTCGATCGTGGGCGTCGTCATGAGTGGTTGTCCTTCACCGGTTGTGTGTGACGGGCCGCGCTCACGCCCTCGACTGCCAGTGGCCAGTGTTAGGACGTCCGAGCATTCCCTCATTCCGCGGCTCCGCGTTCGATTATCGCGCGCGGGGGACCGTGGACGAAAACGGCGTGAATGCGACCCAGGGATGATGGTGGCACCCGGCGGGGACGTAAGAAAAGCCGCCGGGTGCGGTTGCGACCCGGCGGCTTCGAAATATTGCGAGAGATTTCGAGTAGTGCGGCGGGTCAGCCGGCTACTCGTACGGCGAGCGCGTCGCCGATCTCGGTGGTGCTGCGCGCGGGCTTGCCGGTGCGCTCCGCGAGGTCGGCGGAGACGGCCTCCTCGATGCGCACGGCCTCGGCCTCGTAGCCGAGGTGGCGCAGCAGGAGGGCGACGGACAGGACCGTGGCGGTGGGGTCGGCCTTGCCCTGGCCCGCGATGTCCGGGGCCGAGCCGTGCACGGGCTCGAACATCGAGGGGAACTCGCCGGACGGGTTGATGTTCCCGCTCGCGGCGACGCCGATGCCGCCGGAGACGGCCGCGGCGAGGTCGGTGATGATGTCGCCGAAGAGGTTGTCGGTGACGATCACGTCGAAGCGGGCCGGGTCGGTGACGAGGTAGATCGTCGCCGCGTCGACGTGGATGTAGTCGGTGGTGACCTCGGGGAACTCGGCCGCGACCTTGTTGAAGACGTTCGTCCACAGGTGGCCGGCGAAGGTCAGCACGTTGTTCTTGTGGACCAGCGTGAGCTTCTTGCGCGGGCGGGCCTGGGCACGGGCGAAAGCGTCACGGACGACCCGCTCGACACCGAAGGCGGTGTTGACGGAGACCTCGGTGGCGACCTCGTGCTCGGTGCCCTTGCGGATGGTGCCGCCGTTGCCGGTGTACGGGCCCTCGGTGCCCTCGCGGACCACGACGAAGTCGATCTCCGGCTCACCGGCGAGCGGGGTCGCCACTCCCGGGAGCAGCTTGCTCGGCCGCAGGTTCACGTGGTGGTCGAAGGCGAAGCGGAGCTTCAGCAGGAAGCCGCGCTCCAGGACCCCGGACGGAACACTCGGGTCACCGATCGCACCCAGCAGGATCGCGTCGTGCGGCTTCAGCGCGGCGAGGTCGTCCTCGGTGAGGGTCTCACCGGTGGCGTGATAGCGCCGGGCGCCGAAGTCGAACTCCTTGGTCTCCAGCTTCACGTCCTGCGGAAGGACGGCGGAGAGGACCTTGAGACCTTCGGCCACGACTTCCTGACCGATGCCGTCACCGGGGATCACTGCGAGATCGATGCTGCGAGACATGCCCGACACCGTACTCCGCGTCCCATGGGATGACACCGGGTGTCCATGATGCGGACGGCTCCCGGGCGCCGGTGTCAGCCATTCGACCTGTGTTCACCCCTACGCTGGGAGGCCGTTGGACTTCTGGGGGAGCTTCATCGACATGGAGACACCTGACGTCGGCATCCCGGAGCACCTCGCGGTCCGGATGAGCATGGCCGAGCAGTACGAGTACCTGCGCACGAAGCTGACCCGGCGCCGCACGCTGGTGACGGCGGGCATGGTGGCGGGCGGCCTGCTGACGGGGTGCGCCGGCAAGAGCGGCACCACCGACAGCAAAGCCACGCTCCCCTCCCCCGCCACCTCGAAGGTGCCCGGCGCGGTGGTCACCCCCTTCGGCCGCCATCTCGCCTTCGGCACCGACCCGATGACGGAGATGCGGATCTCCTGGCAGGTGCCGTTCGCGGTCAAGAAGCCGTACGTCCGCGTGGGTTCGAAGCCCGACGACCTCAGCCGCCGGATCTCCGCCGAGGTACGCGCCCTGCACACCCCCGGCCTGACCGGCGTCCGCCCGGCCGTCGAGCAGTACTACGTCCACGCGGCCCTGGACGGCCTCCGCCCCGGCACGACGTACTACTACGGCGTCGGCCACGAGGGCTTCGACCCGGCCGCCCCGGCCCACCGCTCGACGATCGGCTCGTTCCGCACGGCACCGGGGAGCCCGGAGAGGTTCGTGTTCACGGCCTTCGGCGACCAGGGCGTGAGCAACGCGGCCGCCGCCAACGACCAGGTGATCCTGCGCGAGAACCCCGCGTTCCACCTCCACGCCGGTGACATCTGCTACGCGGACACCAACGGGCAGGGCAAGACGACGGACGGCTACGACCCGACGTACTGGGATCTCTTCCTCAAGCAGAACGAGGGCGTCTCCCGGACCGTCCCGTGGATGGTGACGACCGGCAACCACGACATGGAGGCCTGGTACTCCCCCGACGGCTACGGCGGCCAGCTCGCCCGCTGGTCCCTCCCGGACAACGGCTTCGACCCGTCGCACGCGCCGGGCGTGTACTCCTTCGTCTACGGCAACGTCGGCGTCGTGGCGCTCGACGCGAACGACGTGTCGTACGAGATCACCGCCAACCTCGGCTACACGGGCGGAAAGCAGACGAAGTGGCTGGACCGCAGGCTGCGGGAGCTGCGGGCGGCCAAGGGGGTCGACTTCCTCGTCGTCTTCTTCCACCACTGCGCCTACTCGACCTCCGCGCACGCCTCGGACGGCGGGGTGCGGGCGGAGTGGCTGCCGGTGTTCGCGAAGCACCAGGTGGACCTGGTGATCAACGGGCACAACCACGTCTACGAGCGGACCGACGCGATCAAGAACGGCGCGGTCGGCCGGGCGGTCCCCATCGGCGCGGCCACCGATCCGACCAAGGACGGGATCGTCTACGTCACGGCGGGCGGCGGCGGCCGGGATCTGTACGGCTTCCCGGCGGGCGTCAAGGAGAGCTACGAGGGGCACGTCACCCGGCACGGGACGGTCGACACCATGCAGTGGGCGAAGGGCCAGCACAGCCAGGCGGAGACGGTGGAGTGGTCGCGGGTGCGCTACCGGGGCTTCTCCCTCCTCTCGGTGGAGGCGGAGAGCGGCAGCACGCCGAGGCTCAGGGTGTCGGCGCTGGACCAGAACGGCAAGCGCGTCGACCACTTCGAGGTGCGGCGCGGTCGGTGAGACCGCGCCGCACCCCGTGCGGGCGCGGCTCCCGGCTGATGGGTGGTGTTACTGCTGCTCAGTGGCCGGTCTCGCCGCCGTTGTCCCGGCGGTCGAGGGCGCGCTGGAGAGCGGCGGCGGCGTTCTTGCGCTCGGACTCGCTGGTGCGGGTCACGTGGCGGACGCGGCGGCGGACGGTCGTCTCGGCCATGGAGAATCGACTCCTTCGATGATTCCTGGAGTGCTGAAGGGGGTTACGAGACGCCGGAGGGGGCGGGGAGCGGCGGACCACAGGGATTGCCTGCGCGGTGTCCGGCTCACGACCGCCATTCGCTTGGTCTAGCGAGACGTTCGGCTCCTACAAAGCTAGGACAGGACCGCGCATCTGTCTCCACAATTACTCGGACTTCCTACTATCTGAGACGGTGAAACGAGTCACGTGGCGTTGACCTGCGGTTTCACAAAACGCGGTGAGGCGTCAGAGCACGTCTCCGTCACGCCAGTCGAAGAGGAGATCGGCGTCGAGGTCGAGGGGTCCGGCGAGCGCGGTGCGGACGTAGGTGCTGTCCTCCTCCTCGGGCAGATGGACGATGCCGTCCGGGCCGAGGGCGGAGATCTATGGTCACGGGGTCAGTATCGGAGACACGGGCCCACGGCGTGCCGTCATCGCCGCATCGCTGTCATGACCGCGTTGACGTCGTGCCCGCGTTGACGTCATGGGCGCATCGCTCTCAGCACGGCTTCGCGGAACCCGTGCGGGTCCTCGACCCACGGGAGGTGCCCGGCGCCCGCCAGGGTCACCCGCCGTACCCGGGGCAGCGCCCGCTCCAGCGAGTCGACGCCCGACCGGGGGCGGATGTCCCGCTCCCCGTCGACGATGAGCACGGGGAGGTCTAGGGCCTCGCAGGCGGCGTACAGGGCGGGGGTGCCGGCGGTCCGTCTCGCCTCGGCGTTGAGGGCTTTGTTGCAGGGGAAGTTGATGGGGAACCAGGGGTCGGCCATCCGCTCCGCGTGCTCGACGGCCCGCTTCCGGTCCACGAACTCGGCGGACCACTGAAGCACGGCCCGTTCGCGGCTGTCGTCGGGCAACTTCCGCCAGCGGGCGAGCCGTTGGGGGTCCTCGCCGAGCCGGGCGAGTAGGTTCTCCTCGAAGGCGCCGTGCCAGTCGGCGTCCGGTCCGATGCCGGTGCCGCTGACGTAGATCAGCGCGGCGACCCGGTCCGGGTGGGCGAGGGCGTAGCTCAGGGCGAGCGAGGCACCCCAGGAATGGCCGAGCAGTACGGGCCGTTCCAGTGCGAAGTGCCGTCGTACGGCGTCGAGATCGGCCACGAAGCGTCCGGTGGTCCACGGGCCCGCGCACGGCTCGGACCGCCCGCAGCCGCGCTGGTCCCAACGGACCACCGTGGTACGGGAGTCGAGCATCCCGGCCACGTCCTCGGACATGTCCCAGAGTCCGGGTCCGCCGTGGCACAGCACCAGGGGTGGGGTGTCGGGCGTGCCACGGCGTCCGCGGACCGGGAGGCCCACAGCCGTACTCCGTCGTCCGCCGTGACCGCCGTGTCCTGCGTACGGGTTGGGGTCATGACGGGGAGTCTGCCGGTTGCGGGCCGCCTGTGGCTCAGCCCATGTGCGGGTACGTGTAGTCGGTCGGCGCGACCAGCGTCTCCTTGATGGCGCGGGTCAGGGTCCAGCGCATCAGGTTCTGCGGGGCGCCGGCCTTGTCGTTGGTGCCGGAGGAACGGCCGCCGCCGAAGGGCTGCTGGCCGACGACCGCGCCGGTGGACTTGTCGTTGATGTAGAAGTTGCCGGCCGCGTAGCGCAGCTTCTCCATCGTGTAGGCCGCCGCGGCACGGTCGTTGGAGATGACCGAGCCGGTGAGGGCGTAGTCGGACACCGACTCCATCTGGGTCAGCATCTCGTCGTAGTTCTCGTCCTCGTAGACGTGCACCGCGAGGAACGGGCCGAAGTACTCGGTCGTGAACACCTCGTTGGCCGGGTCGCTGCACTCGACGACCGTCGGGCGGACGAAGTAACCGACCGAGTCGTCGTACGAACCGCCCGCGACGATCGTGCAGTTGGGGTCCGCCTTGGCGCGGTCGATGGCCGCCTTGTTCTTGGCGAACGCGCGCTCGTCGATGACCGCGCCGACGAAGTTGGCGAGGTCGGTGACGTCACCCATCGTCAAGTAGTCGACCTCGGCGGCGAATTCCTCCTTGAAACCGGAGTTCCAGATCGACGCCGGGATGTACGCGCGGGAGGTCGCGGAGCACTTCTGCCCCTGGTACTCGAAGGCGCCACGGGTCAGCGCCGTCTTCAACACCGCGCGGTCGGCGCTCGGGTGGGCGACGACGAAGTCCTTGCCGCCGGTCTCGCCGACGAGGCGCGGGTAGGAGCGGTACTTCTCGATGTTGGTGCCGACCGTCTTCCACAGGTACTGGAAGGTCTTGGTGGACCCGGTGAAATGGATGGCGGCGAGGTCGCGGTGCTCAAGGGCGACCTTCGACACCTCGATGCCGTCGCCGGTGACGAGGTTGATGACGCCCTTGGGGAGCCCCGCCTCCTCCAGCAACTGCATGAGCAGCACGGCGGAGTGGGTCTGCGTCGGCGACGGCTTCCAGACGACGACATTGCCCATCAGCGCGGGCGCGGTCGGCAGGTTGCCCGCGATCGCGGTGAAGTTGAAGGGCGTGATCGCGTAGACGAAGCCTTCGAGCGGGCGGTGGTCGAGGCGGTTCCAGACGCCCGGGGAGTTGGCCGGGGGCTGCTCGGCGAGCAGGTCGCGGGCGTACTTGACGTTGAAGCGCCAGAAGTCGACGAGCTCGCAGGGACAGTCGATCTCGGCCTGCTGGGCGGTCTTGGACTGGCCGAGCATGGTGGAGGCGGCCAGGGTCTCGCGCCAGGGGCCGGAGAGGAGTTCGGCGGCGCGCAGGATGATCGCGGCACGGTCGTCGAAGGACATCGCGCGCCAGGCGGGCGCGGCGGCGAGGGCCGCGTCGATCGCGTCCTGGGCGTCGTCCTGGGTGGCGTTGGCGTAAGTGCCGAGCCGCGCCTTGTGGTTGTGCGGCTGGACGACGTCGACGCGCTCGCCGCCGCCCATCCGCCGCTCGCCGCCGGCGGTCATCGGCAGGTCGATCGGGTTCTCGGCCAGCTCCTTGAGCTTGACCTCGAGACGGGCGCGCTCGGGAGAGCCGGGCGCGTAGCCGTGCACCGGCTCGTTGACGGGGGTGGGGACCTGGGTCACAGCGTCCATGAGATCCGTAACTCCTTGTACGTGAGCGGGTGTTGGGGTCAGCCCTTGGTGAGGGTGGATCGCGCGAAGAAGAGGAGGTTGGCCGGCTTCTCCGCCAGCCTCCGCATGAAGTAGCCGTACCAGTCCGTGCCGTAGGCGGTGTACACGCGCATACGGTGACCTTCGGCGGCGAGCCGCAGATGCTCGTCGCTCCTGATCCCGTACAGCATCTGGAACTCGTACTCGTCGAGCTTGCGGCCCGCGCGCCGGGCCAGCTCCTGTGCGATGGAGATGAGGCGCGGGTCGTGGGACCCGACCATCGGGTACCCGTCCCCCTCCATCAGGATCCGCAGAATCCGGACGTACGCCTTGTCGATCTCGTGTTTCTGCTGGTAGGCGACCTCGGCGGGCTCCTTGTAGGCGCCCTTCACGAGCCGCACCCGGCTGCCGGCCTCGGCGAGGCGGCGGGCGTCGGACTCGGTGCGGAAGAGGTAGGCCTGGATGACGCAGCCCGTCTGAGGGAAGTCCTTCCGCAGCTCCTCGTGGATCGCGAACATCGAGTCGAGGGTGGTGTGGTCCTCGGCGTCGAGCGTGACGGTCGTACCGATGGCGGCGGCGGCCTCGACGACGGGCCGGACGTTGGCGAGGGCGAGTTCGTGACCGCCCTCCAGCGCCTGCCCGAACATGGACAGCTTGATCGACATCTCGGCCCGGGTACCCAGTTCGAGCTCTGCCAGCCGGTCGACGAGGGTCAGATAGGCGTCACGGGCGGCGGCGGCCTGCTCGGGGGTGGTGATGTCCTCGCCGACGACGTCCATCGTCAGCTCCAGGCCCTTGGCGGTGAGGTCCTGGACGATCGGCACGATCTCGTCGACGGTCTCGCCGGGGATGAAGCGGTCCACGACCTGCTTGGTCACCGGCGCCGCCGAGATCAGCCGACGCATCTGATCGCTGCGCGAGGCGGCGAGAATCACGGGACCCAGCACGGGGGTACCTCCAAGCAGTCGGACATAAGGGGAACCACCGTGAAACCTAGGGTTGTCTCCGATCGTCGACCATCGACAGCTGTCACGCATCCGTGCCGCAGATCTCAGACAGATGTATGAAGGCGGCACGGATTCGGCCGGGGAATGCGCGAGAATGCCCGGGTGACATCCGATTCCAGAGGCGACTACCAGGAGCTCGTCGACGAGATCTCCGAACTGCTCGGCGCCCCGGCGACCCTGGAGAACCGCGACTTCGAACTGATCGCCTTCGGGGCCTACGACGGCGAGGGCGACCTGGACCCGACCGCCCTGGACCCCGTCCGCACCCGCTCGATCCTGACCCGGCGCTCCACGGCGGCGATCCGCACCTGGTTCGAGGGCTTCGGCATCACCCGGGCGACCGGCCCGGTCCGTATCCCGCCCACCCCCGAGGCAGGCGTCTACCGAGGCCGTATCTGCCTTCCCGTACGCCATCGGGGCGTCGTCCTCGGCTACGTCTGGCTCCTGGCCGACGACCCCGGGCCCACCGCCCCGCAGCTGGACGCGGCCATGGCGGTGACGACCCGCATCGGCGCGCTGCTCGCGGACGAGGCGCAGGCGGGCGCCGACCTCACCCGCGAACTCCGCGCGGTCCTCACCGCCGAGCGCGGCTGGCAGCGGGACATGGCGGTCGCGGCACTGCGAACGGCCCTCGGCGCACGCGGCGACGGCCCGCACACGATGGTCTGCGTCGCCCCCTGGCCGTCGACCGCCGACCCGGACG
>NZ_JAEQAZ010000193.1 GCF_016654115.1 Streptomyces sp. MBT53 | reverse complement strand
GCCGGCCGACCGGTGTTGCCAGCGGGTATTTGGCAACACCGGTCGGCCGGCGTGTTGTTGGGGGGATGGTCATCGAGCACGACGGATTCGGCGCGGAGTTGCGCCGGCGCCGCATCGCGGCCGGTATGTCGCTGAGCGAGCTGGCCGGCAAGGTGTATTGCAGCCGCAGTTTCCTCAGCCGTGTCGAGAACGGGCGCCGCAGGGCGTCACTGGAGTTGGCCCAGCTGTGCGACGAAGTCCTGGGCGCCAGGGGGGCGTTGGCAGGCCTGGCAACACCGCCCGGCTCCGACGCGCCGCCGAGGGGTGTTCGCGGAGAGACGGTACGGCTGGTCAAGTCCCCCGTGAAGGACGGGCGTTCGGCCACGACGCACGAACGGGCCGAGTTCCTGCGGCTGTTGCGGCGCGGTGATCTCAGCCATGCCGCCGGCGAGATGCGCGAGGCGGAACGGCACTACACGGCCGCCTATCGCGGCGCCGCCGGGGACCCGCGGGCGCAGGCCGAGGCCGTGATCAGGCTGGCGCGCCGCTGGTCCGACCCCGGGCAGGTCGACCGCGAACTGATCCAGTCCATCAAGGGGTGCCTGGCCGCGCTGGAGGGCGACGGCGGCACCGAGGCCGCGGGGCTGCGGCTGCGGCTCGAAGCGCATCTGGCGAAGAAGATGGCCCTGGCGGTCAGCCAGGACACGGCGGCGGGGCTCGCCGGTCCCGCCGAGGGCGCCCGGCTCGCCGAGGACACCCTGCGCCGATTACCCGAGGACGGCGACGACGAGGTGCGCTGCGAGGTCCTCACCGAATGCCGGTGGGCACGTTACGACTTCATGAGCGCGCCCGAGTCACTGGACCTCTCCGAGCGGCTGCGCGAGGCCGCGGCCCGGCACGACTCGACGTACTTCCGCGGTGAGGCGCTCATGGCCGTCGCCATCGACCAGTTGCGCAACGGCCGCATCTTCAGCGCCCTGGCCACCGCCAACCAGTACCGCAAGCACGCGGCGGACACGCAGAGCGCCCTGGCCCTCTGGCAGCGGCACACCCTGGACGCCCTGCTCGACCTCTGGCACGGCCGGTTCGACGCCGCCGCCGAGTGGATCTTCGTGGAGTCCCTGAAGTTCATCGAACTCCTCCGCGCCGACTACGCCGTACCCGCGGACAACCTGACGCAGACCCGGCTCGGCCAGGCCTACTGGCTGCTGCGCCAACAGGGCCGTCTGCACGAGCTGTTCACCTCCGATCTGGCCGGCGACGTCGAGCGCCACGCCTACTTCCCCGTCTGGCGGGCCGGGCTGGCCCTCGCCCTGTGCGAGACCGGGCAGCACGCCGAGGGGGCGGATCTGTTCCTCGGCTGTGTCGCCGACGTCGACCGGTTCCCGCCGTCGGGTTGGGCGGTGCCCGCGCTGGTCCTGCTGGCGGAGGTCTGCGCGGCGCTGGACCTCGAAGGCGGATTCGAGGCCGAGTTGGCGCAGGCGGTGCCCTCGGTGCGGGCGCGTCTCGCGCCGCACGACGGCGGGCAGCTCGCCCTGGGCGGCTGGCCCAGCGTCCTGGTCGGCCCGACCGCCCGGGCGGTCGGGCTGCTGGCGCTGGCGGCGGGGGAGCCGGAGACCGCCCTCGACCGCTTCCGGCAGGCGGCGGTCCCGGCCCGCTCCTCGCAGCCCGAACTCGCCCGCCTCCGCCTGGCCCAGGCCCGTGCGACGCGCCGGGCGGGCGGTCCGGGCAGCGAGCCGCACGCGGTCCGGCTGCTGCGGGAGGCGGCCCGCGGGGCGGAGACGTACGGCATGACATCGCTCGGGGCGCAGACCCTGGCGTTGCTGGAGGCGCCGGGGCGGGCGTGAGCAACGGTCGCGGAAACCGGTGGAGTTGGTGTGCGCGGACGGTGTTTATGCTGTGAACTAGGTCACATTGGCGGTGGGTCCGGGCGCCCCGCCCCACCGCTTCCGTCGCGTCCCCGACGTCACCCGTGCCACCCTCTGCCCCGCACTTCACCCAGGGTAGTCAGCCAAAACGTCTTCGTGGGCGGGCGGCTGGGCGGGAGGGCCGCCGGATTGTCTACGCGCATAGTGTACTGAACGCCCTAAACGGCTCTGCCTGGAGTGTTTGTGGGGTCCCTTGACCCGGGTCGGATGGCTCGGTTTCATAACTCACCAACTGCGCGGGGGGCTCGGGCGCCCGTCGGGAAACCGCAGCCCGTCTTTGGCGTACGTGCCGTGCTACGCCGCCAACTCCCCAGTCTGTGCAGGCGTGTTGACGTATGCCCGCGAGTTTCGACGCGTCACGCGCCACCCCGGAAAGGAAATCACCGGTGTCGCAGTTCCTCACCGCAGCCCTCCTCCATCGTCGCGCCGTCGGACATCGGTGGGTGAAGTGAGCAGACACCGGGACACGTCCGCGCAGAAGGCACCCGGTACGGGGCGCGGGCGCAGTATTCGCGCCTCGCTCATCACGCTCGCGGTGGTGCCGGCGGCGGCGATGGTCCTGCTCTGGGTCAGTGGTTCCTTCGCGCTGTTCGACCAGTGGCACAAGGCCAACCAGGAGGGGCAGCCCGCGAAGACCACGTACGCCCTGGTGCCCGCGATCGGGGAGTTCCAGAAGGAACGGCAGCTCACGGCAGTGGTGTTGTCGTCGCACGGCGGCCGTGCCGCGCTCGACGCGCAGCGGCGCCGGACCGACGCCGTGCTCGCCGGTTTCCGCAAGGCGGACGTCGCTTCCGGGAGTGACGGATCGACGCAGTACCGGGCCCAGTTGGCGACCGTGCGGAGACGACTCTCCGACCTGGTTGCCGAACGGCTCGCGGTGGACGCGGGGAAGAGCAGTCGGCAGCATGTCTACGCCGTCTACTCCGACACCGTGACGTCGGTGCTGAACCTCTTCGGGACGCTGAACACGGAGGCCGGCGACGCGGCCACCGCGGCCGGAGCCAGCCACGCTCTGGCGTTCCTGCGCGGAACGGAGGCGCTGACGCAGGAGGAATCGATCCTCGACGGCGTCGCCTCCTCCGGGAAGCTGACCGTCCAGGAGCGGGCGGCCCTGGCCTCGGCCGCGGCGGTTCGGGGTTCGGTGCTGTCCAACGAGGTCGAACCGTATCTGCCCGTGGATCTGGCGGCGGCACTCGGAACGGCCATGGGCGGGCAGAACGGGGACGCCATGGCGGCCTTCGAGACAGCCGTCAACACGGCGACCGCGGCGCACGACGGCACGATCGACGTGGCGCGCCCCGCGGCTGCCCGAGCGGCTGCCCCGGGGCAGGTGTCCGCCGCGGTGCAGGCCGTGGAGGGGCAGTTCCTTGCACAGGTCACCAAGGACGCCGCGCACCGGACCCACATGGTGCTCATGAAGGCGATATGGGGCAGTGTCGTCGCGTTCGTCGCCGTACTCGCCATCGCCCTGCTGTCCTGGCGCATCACCCGCTCCCTCCTCGGCCGGATGTCCGGCCTGCGCGCCGAGACCCTCGAACTGGCCGAGGAACGGCTGCCCGAACTGATCACCCGGCTGCGCACCCAGGGCAAACGCGCCGAACTCGACGACCTGCCCGAACTCGACTACGGCACTGACGAGTTGGGCAAGGTCGCGGAGGCCTTCAACAGCGCCCAGCGGACCGCGGTGAGCGTCGCGCTGGAACAGGCCTCGCTGCGCGAGGGCGCGCGGCTGGTCTTCCACAACATGTCCCGCCGCATCCAGCTCCTGGTGCACCGTCAGCTCACGGTCATCGACTCCATGGAGCGCAAGGAGCAGGATCCCCAACTCCTCGCCGACCTCTACCGCGTGGACCACCTCGCCACCCGGATGCGGCGCAATGCGGAGAGCCTCACCGTGCTCTCCGGCGCGGCTCCCCGGCGCCGCTGGAAGCACGCGGTGCCGCTCGCGGACCTGCTGCGCAGCGCGGTCTCCGAGATCGAGGGCTACACCCGCGTCGTCGTCGAACCCCTCCCGCCCATCGCGGTGTTGGGCCCGGCGGTCGGCGACACCATCCACCTCATGGCCGAACTCATCGAGAACGGCGTGACGTTCTCCCCGCCGCACACCGAAGTACGCGTCCGCGCACTGCCGGTGGCACAGGGATACGCCGTCGAGGTCGAGGACCGGGGGCTCGGCCTCGCGGTGGACGAGTACGCGGCGGCGAACGAACTCCTGCACCACCCCAAGGACTTCAGCTTCACCACGCTCGGCGAGGACCCGCGCCTCGGCCTCTTCACGGTCGGCCACCTCGCCCAGCGCCACGGCATCACCGCCAGCCTCCAGGCCTCGTCGTACGGCGGCTCGCTCGCCGTCGTCGTACTGCCGCAGGCCCTCACGGAGCCGGTCGCCGACGGCGTACCGTCCCCCCTGGACGCCCGCGCGGAACGCCACCTGGCGTCGGTGGCGGGTTCCCCCACCGACCCGTTCCCGGCCCCGGGCCAGCCCACCGGCCCGGTCGGCGGCCCGCCCCGCGCGGGAGTGACGGCGGGCGGCATGCCGATGCGCACCCGGCGCACACGGAACGCCTCGGCGGCGGGCCCCGTCGTCACCGCCACGACACCGCCCCACGAGGACACGCCCCCCTACGACGCCGCACCGTCCCGCGAGACCGCGCCCTCCTACGAAGCGGCGCCTTCCCACGAGACCGGGCCCTTCGCCGGCTCGCGCGCGGGGGACGCCACGTCCGAGGGGCCGCGCACGGGAGATGCGCCGACGCCGGGTGGCCTCCCGTCCGCGGGTTCGCGCGCGGGAGACATGCCCTCCGGGGGCTCTCGCGCCGGAGACATGTCGTCCGCAGGGTCCCGAGCAGGGGACCTGCCCTCGACCGGTTCCCGAGCGAGGGACCTGCCGTCCACGGGTTCCCGCATCGGCGAGATGCGGGCCCTGGGGTCCCGCAAGGGGGGCACGCCGTCCCAGGGTTCCCGCATGGAGACGCCGTCCACCGGTCTTCCCGCAGGGGAGACGCGGTCCTCGGGCTCCCAGGCGGGGGATGCGCCGTACGAGGGTTTCCGCACCGGCGAGATGCCGTCCCTGGGATCCCGCGCGGGGGACAGGCCGTCTGCGGGCTCCCGCACCGGGGAGACGTCGTCCTCGGGGTTCCGTGCCGGTGAGATGCCGTCCGCAGGACTTCACGCCGGAGACACGGCTTCTGTCAGTTTCCGTCCCGGCGGCGGTGTGCTGCCGGGCGGTTCCCGTCCCGGCGGTGGCGCGTCGTCGCTCGGGAACCGGGGCGGTTCCGGGCGGCTGCCGCGGCGGGTGCGGCAGGCCAATCTCGCGCCGCAGTTGCGGGACCGGGTCGTGGAGGCCGACGGTGACCACGGTCCGGGGCGGGAGGCGGAGCGGCGGCCCGAGCAGGCGCGGTCGATGCTCGCCGCGCTCCGGGACGGCACCCGCCGGGCCCGTGCCCAGGAGGAAGTGCCCATGCCCGCCTGGCCGTCGGCGATGGGCAGGGAAGGCTCCGCGCCCGGCCGTCCGGCAGCCCCGCAAGACGAGTTCCCGCCGGCCACCTGGCCCACCACCCCGCCCGAGCGGCGTCAGCTGCCCACCCGTCCCCGTCCGACAAGGAACAACCCATGACTGCGCCCAACACCACGCACGGCGGACTGGCCTGGCTGCTGGACAACCTGATCGAGCGGATCCCCGAGACCCTGCACGCCATCGTCCTGTCGGAGGACGGGCTCCTCGTCGGCTCCTCCGAGAAGCTCGCCCAGGAGGACGCCGAGCAACTCGCCGCCATTTCCTCGGGAGTTCACTCGCTCGCGCTCGGCACCAGCCGTCACTTCGGCGGCGGCCGGGTGCAGCAGACCGTCATCGAGATGGACGACCTCTTCCTCTTCGTCACCACCGCGGGCGGCGGCGCCCGGCTCGCCGTGCTCGCCACCTCCGAGGTCGACGTCGGCAACGTCGGTTACGAAATGACCATGGTCGTACGGCAGGTGGGGCAGTTCCTCAGCGCGGCCCCCCGGTTCCCGGAGTACAGCGGTGTGCCCTTCGCGGGTGAGCATGAATGAGACATTGGTCGGAGGAAGATCCCTGGGAGGACGAAGACCCCGCGCTGCTCGTCCGCCCGTACACGGTGACCGGCGGCCGCACCCCGACCGCCCACTCCGGCATCGAGCTGATCACCCTGATCAGCACGGTCCGGCCACCCACCCGCGACCAGCGCCTGCAGCCCGAACAGAACCGGCTGCTCGCGCTCTGCCGTACCCCTACGGCGCTCGTGGAGGTCGCCGCCCGGCTCGATCTGCCCGTCGCGGTGATCCGGGTCCTCCTCGATGACCTGCTGGACAACGAACTCGTCTCCGTCTCCCCGCCCACCGCGGCCGGTACTCCCGACGCCCGTTTCCTCCAGGCAGTGATCGATGGCATTCGCAGAATCTGACCGCCGCGCCACCACCGTCGCGCCCAACGCCGCCACGGCCAAGATCCTTGTCGCGGGCGGCTTCGGCGTCGGCAAGACCACGCTCGTCGGCGCGATCAGCGAGACGACGCCCTTGCGCACCGAAGAACTCATCACCGAGGCCAGCGTCGGCATCGACAACCTCGCCGGCGTCGAGCAGAAGACCACGACCACGGTCGCCATGGACTTCGGCCGGATCACGCTGAGTTCGGCCCTCGTGGTCTATCTCTTCGGCGCCCCGGGCCAGGACCGGTTCTGGTTCATGTGGGACGACCTCTCCCGCGGCGCGCTCGGCGCGGTCGTGCTCGCCGACACCCGGCGGCTGGAGAGCTGCTTCCCGTCCGTCGACTTCTTCGAGCACCGCGGCATCCCCTTCGCCGTGGGCGTTAACTGCTTCAACGGCGTCTGCGAGGAGGACCCCGAGGAGATCCGCACCGCCCTCGACCTCGCCCCCGACATTCCGCTCGTCCTGTGCGACGCCCGCGACCGGGAGTCGGTGAAGTCAGTCCTCCTCGCCCTCCTCGAACACGTCATGCGGGGCCTGGCGGCGGAGGCGTCGGGCGACCACCGCCAGTCGGTGTAGCCGCACGGCCGGGCATCCGGTCGTACGGCCAACCCTGCGGTCGTACGGTCAGGAGGGCTTCGTCGCTGTCACGGCGGTCGCGGTCAGCGTGCCGTCGCACTCCGCGAACTGCCCGTCCTCAAGGGCGACTTGGTGTTTCCCGGCGCCGGGCAGTCCGATCACCATCGTCGGGTAGATCACCGGCGCCGACCCCGACTCGCAGTAGCCGTCCCCCTCACCCTGCACCTGCACGAAGGTCAGCTTCAGCCAGGCCTGGCCGCCGGGCGACAGCTTCACGGGGGAGGCGGAGCCGGTGGGGGTGACCTTCAGGGGGACGTTGAGCTCCGGGGAGCCGTTCGCGGCGCCGGCGACCGTGGGGTGGCCCTGGAGGACGCACGACTTGGCGGTGGTGTTGGTGAACTGGACGATCGCAGCCCCGGTCCCGGTGCCCTGCGGCCGGTCGGCGGCCTGGTAGGCGATCGCCTTGAGCGAGGCCGCGGCACACGTCTTCACCGCGGTGCCCGCGGACCCGGACGACCCTGTGGACCCCGTGGAGCCGGAGGTCCCCGTGGATCCCGTGGATCCCGTGGATCCCGTGGATCCGGACGATCCCGTGGATCCGGACGATCCCGTGGATCCGGACGATCCCGTGGATCCGGACGATCCCGTGGACCCGGAGGCACCCGTAGAACCGGAGGCACCCGTAGAACCGGAGGCCCCCGTGGAGCCGGAGGAGATGGGGGAGGCGGTCGCGGTCGGCGTCTGTGACGACGACCCGTCGGACCCGGTGTCCGTGTCGCCCGGCTGACATGCCGTCATCACCAATGCCGCCGACAGCGCGGCCGTCGCCATCGCGGCCCTGCGGATGCTGCTCTTCTGCATGACGTCCCCCGAGTTCGGTTCGTGCGACCGGACGTGCCGGCATTTCGGCGGGGGAGACGGATCAGGGCGTACGCCCGGTTTCTTCTGTACGTTCGCTGTGTCCTGGCTGTGACGAGATCAAGGCCGGATCAGGACGACTCGGTCGGCTGCATGACCGCACGGGCCGCGTCGAGGAAGGCCAGCCGGTTGTCCTCCAGGTAGTCCCGCACGCTCTCACCGTCGGGCAGGCCCCACCACACGGTCTGGTTGAGGTCGAGGAAGTACCGGCGAGCCGCCTCGTGCACCGGGAGCGGGAACTGGATGCGGACCAGCCGTTCCACGACCCAGAGCCGGTTCATGACGTCCTGGGCCGTGAGCTTCCACGGGGTCGTGTCGTCCCACTCCGGCGGCCGGGCGAAGGCCACCCGCTCCGCCTCGGCCCCGACCTCGACGAACCGCTCCAGCAGCGCGAGCCGCTCCGCGCGCCGGGCTTCCGCCAACTCCGTTCGCTGGTGCCGCTGTTGAGCGCGCTCGGCGGACCGCTGGGTCGTGAACTGGACGAGGAAGGACAGCACGCCGCCGAGGACCACGCCGCCGAACGACGTGAGGGACAACCAGACCTGACCGGACACGGCGGCCATCGTGCCATGTCCGGGGTCTCCAACGCCCGCCCCTCACCGGCAGGTTGGCCCGTCAGTCGGTCGGCTTCTCCGCATCGAAGCTCGCGAAGTACGCCGCCGCCATGTCCTCGTCGCCGTGCCCCTGTGCCGCCGCCCGCGCGAACCGTTCCGCGCCCGCCGCCGCCACATCCAGCCGGACGCCGTTCGCCGCGCCCGCCTGGACGATCAGGCGGGCGTCCTTCTCCGCCGTCGTGACCGCGAAACTCGCCGGAGTGAGCTGGTTGTTGAGGATCGCGGCGGACTTGGCGTGCAGGTAGCCCATGTCGAGGGGGCCGCCCGCGATGAGGTCGAGGAAGTTCTGGGGGTTCACGCCCAGGCCCTTGGAGAGGGCCAGGGCCTCGCCCGCCGCGTTGGTCACGGCCAGCACCCAGCTGTTGGCGACCAGCTTCAGGCGGGTCGCGGTGGCCGCCGCGCCGTCCTCGCCGACCCACATCGTGCGGGCGCCGACCGCGTCGAAGACCGGGGCGACCGTCGCGCGGCCGGACTCCGGGCCCGCCGCCAGGACCGTCAACTGACCGGCCTCGGCGGGCTGGCGGGTGCCGAGCACGGGGGCGTCGTAGAAGACCAGCTCGTGGCGGCCGGCGAACGCGGCCAGTTCGGCCACCGATTCCAGGCCCGAGGTCGTCGACTGGATCCACGCGGCGCCGGGGCGCAGGACGGGCGCGGCCTCGCGCATCACATCGAGGACGGTGTCGCCGTCGTAGAGCATGGTGAGGATCACGTCCGTGTCGCGCACGGCCTCCGCCACGGTGTCGGTGACGTGCGCGCCGTCGGCGGACAGCGGTTCGGCCTTGGCGCGGGTGCGGTTCCAGGCGCGGACGGTGTGTCCGGCGCGGGCGAGGTTGCGGGCCATCGCGGCGCCCATGATGCCGGTGCCCAGGACGCCTACGGTGAGCTTCTCGGTGGTCATGACTCGGCTTTCGTCCTCGACGGTGTTGTCGGGGACCAGGGTGCCAGGGTGCCGCGCGCCCGGCCTCCCGACCGGGCGCGCGGCACTGATCGGCTTCGTCCGTCAGCCGGTGACCGTGAACCAGGTGGCCCGCGACTTCTGCCACTCCGGGTGCGTGAGGTCCTTCGCCTCCGTGCCGTCGCCGTACAGGTCGGCCGCGCCGTCGTCGGTGATCAGCTGGGCGCGGGCGCCCGCCGCCGTCAGGTCCGGCACGTCGACGACCGCCTCCCATGCGCCCGGGTCCGTGGTCGGCAGGTCACGCAGCTTGACCGGCCTGTCGGCCGCGTTGCCGGTCCAGGAGTAGAGGGCGTACGGGTCGGAGTTGTCGTCGGCGGCCCAGGAACCGGCGACGATCAGATACTGGTTCGCCGCGTTCTTGCGGATGTCGCGCACCGAGAGCCCGCCGAGGTCCAGCTCGATCGGCGTGCCGAAGGTCGCGGCGGTGCCGTTCGCGACCACCTTGTCGATGTTGGTGACGGGCACGAGCAGCGCCTTGCCGCCCGCCACCGCAGGGGCCAGCGGCGCGCGGAAGCCGACGTACGCCGTGGTCGTCGAGCCGGGCGCGAACTCCAGGCCCTCCACGTTGAATCCGTCGATCTCCTTGGGGATCTCGCCGTCCGCCGTGCCCGCCGCGAAGCCGTACCTGTTGCCGTTCGCCTTGTCCCAGGCGACCAGGTTGTCGCGGAGCTTGCCGTACGAACTGCCGTAGGAGAGCGTGGTGTTGGCGCCGGTGCCGGTCACCTTGGTGGTGAAGACCGTGTTGCGGGCGGCCTTGTACTCGCCGTCCTTGTTGTTGCCCAGCGAGCCGGTCCAGTAGATCGTGTCGCCGACGCGGGCCGCGCCCTCGATGTCGATCTCCTTGTCGACGCCGATGTCGTCGCTGAAGTCCCAGGTCTTCAGCGGAGCGCCGGACGCCGAACGGTCGTACAGGCGCAGGACGTTGGACTCGTCGTCCGCCACGACGACGTAGCCGCCGCCCACGTCGACGGCGGCGGAGGCGTCGCTGGAGCCGGTCAAGTAGCGGGTGTCGGCGGGCTGTTGGACCGCCGCCGAGGCCGCGTAGTGCAGGGTCTTCGTCGCCGTCTTGCCGCCGAGGCCGGTGACCTTCACGGTCAGGTCGGTGTAGCCCTGCGCGGCTGCCGCCACGGCGAGTTGACGGGTGGCGCCGGTGCCGGTGACGGTCACCGCGCTCGTCGATGCCACGGACGTCTTGCTGCTCTTGCTCGCCGCGACCGTCAACGCGCCGACGTCCGCGCCGCTCTGGGCGACCGTCACCTGGACCGTCGGGTCGCCGACGGCGCCCACCGCGCCCGAGAGGTAGGTGGCCGAGAGGGAGATGGTCGGTGTGCCGTAACTCGCCGCGTGCGCCTGGGTGTCGAAGCTCAGGCCGAGGGCGGCGAGGGCGAGGCAGGTGCCCGCCACGGCGACCGTCCTGCGCCCGTTGGAGAAAACCCCGTTGGAGAAAACTTCGTTGGAGGAAACGTAGTCCTGCACTGGGACCCCTTCGTCGGCTCGGTGTCGACGAGAAGGCTCAGCGGATCTCACCAACTCCGCGCGGCCCGGGCAGGTCTTGGGGGTGAACAACGGCGGACGGGCCGAGGGAGCGTTCCCTGACCCGGGCCAGGTGACGGGTGAAAACCTCCTGCGTGTCGGGGGTCAGCGTGCGCAGCGCGATCAGCGCGGTGATCACGACGTCGCACAGTTCGGCCTGGACGTCGTCCCAGGTGTGGGTGACGCCCTTGCGCGGGTTCTGACCGGTCACCCCGATGACCGCCTCGGAGACCTCGCCGACCTCCTCGGACAGTTTCAGGATGCGCAGGAGGAGCCCCTCCCGGCCGTCCATGGGACGGTTCGTGTCCACCCAGGTCCAGAGGTCCTCGATACCGGTCCAGAGCCCGGCGGGCTGGTCCTTCTGATCACTCATGGACCCAGCCTGCCATCAGGTCCCTGCGCGTCGGACTACCCCCTGCTGCCGAAGACCGCGTCCGCCTCGTCGAACAGCGCCTCCTGCCCGAACTCCGCCGACTCCCGCACCCGCCGGTTCCGCATTCCGACCACCACGGCCGTAGCCGCCCCGGTCACCGCGAGCGCCACCGGGACCATCCAGCTCCGGTTGACCGCGTGGCCGAGCGCGTGGTCCAGGGAGATACGGCCCGGCCCTGTGATCGCGAGGCCGGCCGCGGTCAGGGCGAGGGAGGCCGCGTACTCGTAGCCGCCGGCCGCTGCGAAGAAGCCGTTGGGCACGCTCACCGTGGCGGCGCCGACCATCGCACCGGCCGCCGCGGCGCCCGCCGCCGGGGTCGCCAGGCCCAGTGCCAGCAGGGCGCCGCCGCCCGCCTCCGCGAGGCCCGCCATCGTGGCGCTCTGTCTGCCGGGGGAGTAGCCCATCGCCTCCATGGCCGCGCCGGTGCCCTCGATGCCGCCCCCGCCGAACCAGCCGAACAGCTTCTGCGAGCCGTGGGCGGCCAGCACACCGCCGGTACCCAGCCGGAGCAGCAGCAGGCCCAGATCTTGTCGGTCGTAACAGGTCACGGTGACTCCCTGGACGGACGGCGGGGACGGTCCCTCCACCGTCGCACCTCCGGCCTGCGGCGGGCCCGCCCAGACCGCCGTTCGGGTGGCGGCCCCCGGGGAACGGTGTGAGTCTGCCCGCATGACGATTCAGCCAGCCAAACTCAGCGATCCGTCCGTCCGGGCCTTCGTCAGTGCCGTCAACGCCCATGACCGCGACGCCTTCCTGGCGCTGCTCGCGCCCGGCGCGACGATGGCCGACGACGGCTCCGACCGCGACCTCGACGAGTGGATCGACCGGGAGATCTTCTCCTCCCACGGCCACATGGAGGTCGACCGCGAGTCGAACGGCGGCCGGGCCCTCGTCGCCCGCTACTCCAACGACGCCTGGGGCGAGATGCGCACCCGGTGGAGCTTCACGGTCGGCGAGGACGGCAGGATCGCCCGCTTCGAGACCGGGCAGGCGTGACCGCCGTAAAGGCGCCGCCCCGATGTAAAAACCCTTGCCTTGGTGTGCACTCCAACTCCTAGTGTCCGCAGGCATGGAGACGAACAGCAGGACTCTCGGACGCACCGGCATCGACGTGAGCGCTCTCGGCTTCGGCTGCTGGGCCATCGGCGGGGAGTGGCAGGACGCGAGCGGGCAGCCGCTGGGCTGGGGCAAGGTCGACGACGAGGAGTCCGTACGGGCGGTCCGGCGCGCCCTCGACCTGGGGGTCACCTTCTTCGACACCGCCGACACCTACGGCGCCGGGCACAGCGAGCGCGTGCTCGGCCGCGCACTCGGCAAGCGCCGGGACGACGTGGTCCTCGCCACCAAGTGGGGCAACGTCTTCGACGAGGAGACCCGCACCCTCACCGGCTCCGACGACTCCCCGGAGTACGCCCGCCGCGCGCTCACCGCGTCGCTGGAGCGGCTGGGCACCGACCACGTCGACCTGTACCAACTGCACCTGTCCGACGCCGACTTGGGGCGTGCCGCCCAACTCCGCGACCAGTGCGAGGAGTTCGTGAGCGAAGGGCTGATCCGGGCCTACGCCTGGAGCACCGACGACCCCGCGCGTGCCGCCGTGTTCGCCGAGGGGGAGCACTGCGCGGCAGTGCAGCACGCGGCGAACGTGTTCCAGGACGCGCCCGAAATGTTCGCGCTGTGCGAGGAGTTGGGGCTCGCGAGCATCAACCGCAGCCCGCTCGCCATGGGCCTGCTCACCGGCAAGCAGGCCGCCGGGCGGACCCTGGAGGCCGGCGACATCCGCAACACCCCGCCCGTCTGGATGCAGGGCTTCAAGCAGGGCGCCGGGGCCGACGAGGACTGGGTCGCCCGGGTGGACGCCCTGCGCGAGATCCTCACCTCCGAGGGCCGTACGTCCGCCCAGGGCGCCCTCGCCTGGCTGTGGGCCCGCAGCCCGCGCACGGTGCCGATCCCGGGGTTCCGCTCGGTGGCCCAGGCCGAGCAGAACGCGGGCGCGATCGCGAAGGGGCCGTTCACCGCCGGGCAGTTGGCCGAGATCGACCGGGTGCTCGGGAGGTGAACGGCCCCTTCGGGACCAGCGGACCTGGGGTCCACGGGAGGGCTCAGTAGCCCTGGTTGCCGTACTGCGCGAACTGCTGGTCGGCGTCGCTCCGCTGGGGGGCGAACTGGCCGGTGCCGCGGCCCTGTTCGGTCAGCGTGATCTGGCCGGCCTTGATGGTGGCCAGGCGCGGGGCGCGGCGGGCGATCGACGAGTCGTGGGTGACCATGATGAAGGTCAGCCCGTACTCGTGCCAGAGGCCTTCGAGCAGGCCCATGATGTCGTCGCGGGTGCCCTCGTCGAGGTTGCCGGTGGGCTCGTCGGCGAGCAGCACCTTCGGCTTCTTGACCAGCGCGCGGGCGATCGCCACGCGCTGCTGCTGACCGCCGGAGAGCTCGGACGGGGCGTGCTTGAGGCGGTCGCCCAGGCCGACCGAGGTGAGGGCCTCCGCCGCCCGCTCGCGGCGTTCCGCCGGCTTGACGCCGAGCGGGACCAGGGCCGTCTCGACGTTCTCCTGCGCGGTGAGCGTCGGGATGAGGTTGAAGGACTGGAAGATGATGCCGATCTTCTCGGCCCGAAGCCGGGTCAGCTTGGCCTCGCTGATGGTGGCGAGGTTGACGTCGTCGAGTTCGACACTGCCCTCGGTGGGGCGGTCCAGGCCGCCGATCATCTGCAGCAGCGTCGACTTGCCGCCGCCGGTGGGGCCCTGGATGACGAGCTGGTCGCCGTCCTCGATCGTCAGGTCGACGCCGCGCAGCGCCTCGACCGTTTCCTTGCCCCGCGTGTAGCGCTTGGTGACGCCGGTGAGCTTGTACATGGGATCTCCGTCGATACGTCCGTGAAGAAGAAGGGAGTTGGGGCGCCGCCTCCCGGGGGGAGTGGAGGCGGCGCCCCGGATCAGGGGGTGCGGCGGCCTGTGACAGCGACCGCTCCGCGGCAGCCGCGTCCTACGACACGCTGCGCAGGGCGTCCGCCGGGCGCATCCGGGAGGCGCGCCAGCCGCCCATCGCGCCCGCGATCAGACCGCCGGTGACGGCCAGGCCCACCGCGAGGGCGATCGTGGTCAGCGAGACCGGCGCGTTCAGCGCGATCTCCAGGGTGTTGGTGGTGGCCTGCCGGCCGGGACCGCCCTGGCCGCCGCCGGGGCCGCCCTGGCCGCCACCGCCGGTGCTGCCGAGCTGCGCGGTCAGCTTGGGGCTGATCGCGGTGACCGTGTAGGCCGCCGCGAGACCCAGCGCGATGCCGAGACCGCCGCCGATCAGTCCGTTGACCATGGACTCGCCGACGACCTGCCGGGTGACCTTGCGGCTCGGCCAGCCGAGCGCCTTCAGGGTGCCGAACTCACGCACCCGGCGGGACACGGCGGAGGAGGTGAGCAGCGCGGCCACCAGGAACGCGGCGATCAGGACCGCGATGGACAGCCACTTGCCGACGCTGGTCGCCAGGTTGGAGGCGGTGGACAGCGAGCCGGACACGGTGGACGCGAGGTCGGCGGAGGTGGTGACCGTCGTACCCGAGATGTTCTTCTGGATCGTCGACTTGACGGTCGAGATCTGCTTGGAGTCGGTCGCCTTGACGTAGATCGTGGTGACCTTGTTCTTCGAGTCGCCCAGCGTCTGCGCCTGCTTCAGCGGCAGGTACACGTCGACCGTGGACTCGCTGCTGTTGGGCGTCGCGACGCCGATGACCGTGAACTTGGTGCCGGAGATCTTGAAGGTCGAACCGACCTTGTACTTCTTCGACTTGGCGTAGGAGGCGCTGACGACGGCGACCTTCGCGTTGGTCTGCGCGGTCGTGAACGTCTTGCCGGAGGTGATCTTCGACGTGGACAGCGGGCCGAGCGTCTGGTTGGTGACGTCGATGCCGGCGACCGAGTACGAGTTCACGTTGAAGTTGGCGCCGCCGCCCTGGACCTGGGGCGCGCCGGTGCTGCTGGTTCCGCCACCGCCGCCGGGGCCGCCCTGCTGGGAGGAGCCGGAGGTGGTGGAGGACTTCGCCTTGCCCTGGGTGAAGGAGCCGTCGACCTTGGTGACGTTCAGGGTGAGCGAGCCGACCGCGCTGGACACGCCCTTCTGCGCGGCGACCTTGGTGACCAGGGAGGACGCGAGGACCTGACCGCCCTGCGTGTTCACCCGGTCCGAGCTCTGCGAGCTGCTGGTGGAGGTGCCGCCGAACTTGAAGCTGGGACCCTGCGAGCTGCCGGCCTTGGGAGCCGACTGCGCCTTGGTCACGGTCATGTCAGTTCCGAGACCGTACAGGGACTTGAGGACCTTGTCCTGAGCCTGACTCATGCCGGCCGACACCGAGTTGACGGTGATGACCAGCGCGATACCGAGCGCCAGACCCATGGCGATGACCAGGGCCGCCTTCTTGCGCCGGCTCAGCTCGCGCTTGAGATAGATGCCAAACATCCCATTCCCCAAAGGTTCTTGGCGCCCGCTGTGGGCGCGGCCACAAGCTATGGAGAAACCTTTGAGTCGACCTGAGTAAAGGATGTGTCTGGCCTGAGAAAAAGACGCCCGAAATCAGAATTGTGTCAGACAGCTCATTCCTAAGCTGCGGAGGGCTTCCTGCCAGGAAACCCCAGTTCAATGGCGTGTTGGTGTGGGGTGCCGCGCGTTCGCACCGGCTTCTTTTCGCCACCCCCGCCGTGCACTGTCCGCCCCCGATTTTGTACGGTCCCCGGATGCGCGATTCCTCTCGGCTCACCCGGCGTGCCGCCCTCGGTCTGACCGCCGCCGCCCTTCCCGTGGCGGCGGCCGCTCCCGCGTCCGCGGCGACAGCGATCGGCGGTGAGCGTCTGGCCCGCGACGGGATCCAGACCAGTGGTGCCACCGGTCTGCCCAAGAAGCTCACCGCCCGTTCCTGGCTCGTCGCCGACCACAAGACCGGTGAGGTGCTCGCCTCGTACCGCGCACATCAGCGTCTCGCGCCCGCGTCCACGCTGAAGATGCTGTTCGCCGACACCGTGCTCGGGAAGTTCGAGCGGACCCGGACCTACCGGGTCACCGACGCCGATCTCGCCGACGTCCCCTCCGGCTCCAGCATGGTCGGCGTCAAGCCCGGCATCACCTACACCGTCCACCAGCTGTGGCAGGGCGTCTTCCTTCGCTCCGGCAACGACGCCGTGCATGTGCTGTCCCACATGAACGGCGGGATCGCCAAGACGGTCGCCGAGATGCAGGCCAAGGCGAAGGATCTCCAGGCCCTGGACACCCATGTGGTGAGCCCGGACGGCTTCGACCACCCCGGGCAGGTCTCGTCGGCGTACGACCTCACCCTCTTCGCCCGGCACGGCCTGCACGACGACGACTTCGGCGCCTACTGCTCCACCAGGACCGCGAACTTCCCGGCCGGCGGCAAGAAGACCTTCCAGATCCAGAACACCGACCGCCTGCTCACCGGCGCCTACGGCCTGCGCCCGTACACGGGCATGATCGGCGTCAAGAACGGTTACACCAGCCACGCCGGCAACACCTTCACCGGCGCCGCCACCCGCGACGGCCGCACCCTTCTGGTCACCGTGATGCACCCGGCCAACGGCGGCAACGAGGTCTACAAGGAGACCGAGGCACTGCTCGACTGGGGCTTCGGCAAAGGGAGTTCGGCCAAGGCGGTGGGCACGCTGGTCGACCCGCTGAGCGAGGGCGGGGCGAGCGCGAGCCCGACGGCGTCGGGGAAGGGCGCCAAGGGTGCTCCGGGGGCCACGGGCGCTGCGGCCTCGTCGGCGGACGGTACGTCGCCGTGGCATCTGCTGGAGGGCGCGGCCGGGACGGTGGTCCTGCTCGCGGGCGGCGCGTTCGCGCTGCGCAAGCGGCGGGCGGCCGTAGCGGCGGCGAAGTCCCGTGAGGAAGACGGGAGTTGAACTGTGCGACAGTCGTTCCACCGCCCGGTGTGACACCTCGCGGTCCCACGCGAGGCCCACCCCCACCCGGGCGGTGGAACGACTGTCGCCTCCCCCCTCGGGTTGGCTGCGGAAGCTCAGTGCTCCAACTGTGAAGCTTTGGTGGAGAAGAGTTGAGCATAAGTCAGTAACCGGGCGCAATGGTGCGGACGGTCAAATTCCGTTTGTGCAACTTGCCTCAGCCACGGCCCACATACGGCATCGACGTCGCCAACACCGTCGCGAACTGCACATTCGCCGCCAACGGCAGCTCCGCCATGTGCCGCACGGTGCGCGCCACATCCGCGACATCCATCACCGGTTCCGGGGCTACCACCCCGTTGGCCTGCAACGCCCCGGTCTCCATCCGCCGCGTCATGTCCGTCGCCGCGTTCCCGATGTCGATCTGCCCGACCGCGATCGAGTACGGCCGCCCGTCCAGCGACAGCGACTTGGTGAGCCCCGTCAGCGCGTGCTTGGTGGCGGTGTAGGCCACGGAGTGCGGCCGTGGCGCATGCGCGGAGATCGACCCGTTGTTGATGATCCGCCCGCCCTGCGGCGCCTGCTCCTTCATCTGCCGGAACGCGGCCTGCGCGCACAGGAACGCCCCGTTGAGATTGGTGTCCACCACATGCCGCCACGCGTCGTACGGCAGCTCCTCCACCGGCACCCCACCGGGCCCGAACGTCCCCGCGTTGTTGAACAGCAGGTCCACCCGCCCGAACCGCTCCACGGTCGCCGCGAACAGCCCGGCCACGTCCTCCGGCCGCGCCACATCCGTCGCCACGACGAGGGAGGCACCCTCGGGCACCAGCGCGGCCGTCTCCTCCAGCGTCCCGGCGCGACGGCCGGCCAGCGCCACCGACCAGCCCGCGCGCAGCAGTTCCACGGCGACCGCGCGGCCGATCCCGGAGCCCGCGCCGGTCACCACGGCGATCCTCGATTGCTCAGCGTTCATGGACCGCAGCCTATGAGCCGGGTTCAGCCCTCCTGCGGGTACCGCACCCCGATCCGCTCCCGCACCGCGTCCAGCGTCCGCATCACCGCGAGGGTGCCCTCCAGCGGCACCAGCGGCGACTCGCTCTCACCGGCCCGCAGCGCCCGCATCACCTCGGCCGCCTCGTGCCGCAACGTGTTGCGCGGCCCGTCCGCCGGGTCGAGCACGAACTCCTCGGGGTCACGGCCGTCCCGGTGCAGCACGAACCGCTCCGGGTGGAAGAAGCCGTCCGGGATGTCGATCCGCCCCAGCGAACCGGTCACCGACGCCGAGGTCCCCGTACCGCCCACGATCGAGCAGTGCAGCGCCGCCAGCGCGCCGCTGTCCCAGGAGAACAGCGCCGCCGTCTGCAGATCGGCGCCCTCGGCGGAGAGCACGGCCGACGCCTTGATGTCGGCGGGCTCGCCGAGCAGCAGATGCGCGAACGACACCGGATACACCCCGAGGTCCAGCAGCGCGCCCCCGCCCTGCGCCGGATCGCGCAGCCGGTGCGAGGGCGGGAACGGCCCGGCGAGCCCGAAGTCGGCCTGGACGGTACGCACTTCACCGATCGCGCCATCATCCACGAGCGCCTTCAACCGCCGTACCAGCGGATTGCAGTACATCCACATGGCCTCCATGAGGAAGCTGCCGCGGTCGGCCGCCAGCGCGACAAGTTCGTTCGCCTCACGGGAGTTGAGGGTGAAGGCCTTCTCGACGAGCACGTTCCGCCCGGCCTCCAGACAGAGACCGGCCGCCGCGCGGTGCGCCGAGTGCGGGGTGGCGACGTAGACGACATCGATGTCCCCGTCCGCCGCCAGCGCGGCCCAGTCGCCGTAGGCCCGCTCGATCCCGAACCGGTCCGCGAACGCCTTCGCCGACTCCTCCGTCCGCGAGGCCACCGCGACCACCTCGGCGTCCGGCAGATCCACCAGCGCCGCCGTGAACGCGGCGGCGATCCCACCGGTCGCCAGGACTCCCCAGCGCACGTTCTCTTCCGTCATCGCGGCCCCACCCTCGTTCACCAGACCCTCGGCACCCTGTACGAGCTGAGAGCATAGGTGGCGGACCAGCCAGGGAGGGAGGGGCACATGCCCGAGCAGGAGGCGCAGGCACCGGCCGCGCAGCAGTCCGCCGTACCGCCGTCGTCGCTCAAGGCGACCCGCCGAGCGGGCCTCCTCGTCATTCTCGTCCTCGGCGGCCTCACCGCGACCCCGCCGCTGTCGATGGACATGTACCTCCCCGCGCTCCCGGCGGTCACCCGCGCCCTGCACGCGCCCGCCGCGACCGTGCAGCTCACCCTCACCGCGTGCCTCGCCGGCATGGCGCTCGGGCAGCTGGTGGTCGGCCCGATGAGCGACCGATGGGGCCGCAGACGCCCCCTGCTGACCGGCCTCGCGGTGTACGTCGTCGCGACCGCCCTGTGCGCGGTCGCGCCGAACGTCGAGTCCCTGGTCGCTTTCCGCCTGCTCCAGGGCCTGGCGGGCGCGGCCGGAATAGTGATCGCCCGGGCCGTGGTCCGCGACCTCTACGACGGCGTCGCCATGGCCCGCTTCTTCTCCACCCTCATGCTGGTCTCCGGGGTCGCCCCCATCGTCGCGCCGCTCGTCGGCGGCCAGATCCTCCGGGTGACGGACTGGCGGGGCGTGTTCGTGATCCTGACCTTCGTCGGAACGGCCCTCGCGGTCCTCGTCTGGACCCGCCTCCCCGAGACCCTCGCCCCCGCCGACCGGCACGTGGGCGGCACCCGCGAGGCCCTGCACTCCATGCGCCGCCTCCTCGCCGACCTCCCCTTCACCGGCTACATGCTCACCGGCGGCTTCGCCTTCGCCGCCCTGTTCGCCTACATCTCCGCGTCCCCCTTCGTCGTCCAGGAGATCTACGGCGCCTCACCGCAGACCTTCAGCCTGCTGTTCGGCGTCAACTCGGTCGGGTTGGTCGCGGTCGGCCAGATCAACGGCAAGCTGCTGGTCGGCCGGGTCTCCATGGACAAGGTGCTGGGCGCGGGCCTGGCGGTGGTGGTAGCGGCGGCGACGGCCCTGCTCCTGATGGCGACGGGCGCGTTCGGCGAGGTGGGCCTGCTGCCGGTGGCCACCGCCCTCTTCGTCCTCATGTCGGCCATGGGCGTGACCCTCCCCAACGCCCAGACCCTCGCCCTCATGCGCACCAAGCACTCCGCGGGCTCGGCCTCCGCCCTGCTGGGCACCTCGTCCTTCCTCATCGGCGCGGTGGCATCCCCCCTCGTCGGCATCGCGGGCGAGCACACGGCCGTCCCGATGGCCGTCGTCCAACTGGTGGCCGCACTGGTGGCGGTGGCCTGCTTCGTGGGAATGTGCCGACCCTGGAACACCCGTACGACCCCGGAGGGAGTGGGCAGCTGAGCGCCCCCAGACTGCGCAGCGACACACCGGAACGAGCGGGCCTCGACCCCGGGGAGCTCCGTCACCTGATCCGCGAGGTCCACGCCCTCACCACCGGCGACCGCCCCTGGGCGGCGGGCACCGTCGTGGTCGCCGGCCGCGGCCCGGTGATCGCCGTGGAGGAGGCGGCGGGCTGGGCCGTACGGTATGCGGCCTACGACCCCGAGACGGACCGGGGCGTGGAACTCCCGCCGACCTCCCGCGTCCCGATGACGGTCGACACCCCCTTCGACCTGGCGTCCCTCACCAAACTCTTCACGTCCGTCGCCGCGATGCAGCAGATCGAGCGGGGCACCCTCGGCATCGACGCCCGCGTCGGCGCCTACCTCCCGGACTTCCGCGCCGCCGCCCGCCACGACATCACCGTCCGCCAGCTCCTCACCCACACGTCCGGCCTGCGCCCCGAACTCCCGCTGTACGACTGCGCGGACGACGCGGAACGCCTGGCGATGCTGCGGGCCGAGGCGCCGGTGGGGGAGCCCGGCGAGTATCTGTACTCGGACCTGAACCTCCTCCTGCTCCAGTTCGTCCTGGAACGCGTCAGCGGACGCACCCTCGACGTCCTCGTCCACGACGGCATCACCCGCCCCCTGGGCATGACGTCCACCGACTTCGGCCCCTGCCCCGGCGCGGCGGCCACCGAGGACCAGCGCCGCCCGTGGGCCAAGGCGGACCGGGGCATGCTGCGGGGCGTCGTCCACGACGAGAACGCCTGGGCACTGGGGGGCGTGGCGGGCCACGCCGGCCTCTTCTCGACCGGCCGCGACCTGGCGGTCTTCTGCCGCACGCTCCTGGCCGGGGGCTCCTACGGCCCCGCCCGCATCCTCGGCGCGGACTATGTGGAGCTCCTCCTGACCCCGCCCGGGCTGGGCTTCGGGGTCGATCAGGCCTGGTTCATGGGGGAGTTGGCGGGGCGGGGAGCGGTGGGCCACACGGGGTTCACGGGAACGTCGCTGGTACTGGATCCGGCGACGGACACGTTCCTGGTCCTGCTGGCGAACACGGTGCACCCGCGGAGACGGGGGCCGGACAGCGGGCCCAGGGCGGCGGCGGGGAC
>NZ_JAEQAZ010000192.1 GCF_016654115.1 Streptomyces sp. MBT53 | reverse complement strand
GGGCTGCGGTGTTCGCGGGGGCGACGGTTTTCGCGGGCGGGGGCGCGAGCGGGGTGTTCGAGCGCGGGGGCGAGGAGCTGCTGGCCGACGCGGTGCGCAACGGGCTGGACCCGCGGGCGGCGGAGAACGCGGCGGACGTCTTCGTGCACCCCCGCGAATGCGTGTACGTGTGGGGTCAGGGTCAGCTGCGGCTGGAACTGGACGGCGGCCCGGAGGTCCTGCTGGTGCACGGCCGGGGACACACCGACCACGATCTCGCGGTCGTGGTGCCGGGCGACCCGCCGGTCGTGTTCTGCGGCGACCTGGTCGAGGAGTCCGGTGAACCCCAGGCGGGCCCCGACGCCGTACCGGGTCTCTGGCCTGCCGCCCTGGACCGCCTCCTCGAACTGGGCGGGGAGGACGCGGTGTACGTGCCCGGTCACGGAGCGGTGGTGGATGCGGGGTTCGTGCGGGCCCAACGGGACGCGTTGGCAACGCGTTTCGGCGTGTCGTGACGACGGTCGCCCCGGTTCTCCTATCGTCATCCGAATGCGCCAGTACTCCGCCGACCTGACCCCGCCGTGGAAGAAACCCAAGCCGGCCCCCGAGGTCCCCGCGGAGGCGGGCCTGGTGGTCGAGGAGCCGGGCACCGGTTTCTGCGGCGCGGTGATCCGCTGCGAGGCTGGCACGGTCACCCTGGAGGACCGCTTCGGCAAGCACCGGGTGTTCCCCCTGGAACCGCGCGGCTTCCTCCTGGAGGGCCGCGTGGTGACCCTGGTGAAGCCCGCGTCGAGTCTGCTACGGCCCACCCGTACGGCATCCGGTTCGGTCGCCGTCCCCGGTGCACGCGCGCGCGTGGCCCGTGCCGGGCGGATCTACGTCGAGGGCCGGCACGACGCGGAACTGGTCGAGCGGGTGTGGGGCGACGACCTGCGCATCGAGGGCGTGGTGGTCGAGTACCTGGAGGGTGTCGACGACCTGCCGGCCATCGTGGACGAGTTCGCCCCGGGCCCGGACGCGCGGTTGGGGATCCTGGTGGACCACTTGGTGCCGGGCACCAAGGAGTGGCGCATCGCGCAGTCCGTCACCAGCGAGCACGCGCTCGTGGTCGGCCACCCCTACATCGACATCTGGGAGGCCGTGAAACCGTCCTCCGTGGGCATCGCCGCGTGGCCCCGCGTCCCGCACGGGCAGGACTGGAAGACGGGGGTGTGCCGGGCGCTGGGTTGGCCGGAAAACACCGGTGCGGTGTGGCAGGCGATTCTGGCCAAGGTCCAGTCCTACAAGGACCTGGAGCCGGAACTGCTGGGCAGGGTGGAGGAGTTGATCGACTTCGTCACGGCCTGAGACGCGGCAGGGTGGCAAATGTGGTCGTGTCCAGGTCGATGTCCACGATCGGCAGCGCTACGAGGTCACCGAACTTGCGTGTCCGCTCCGACTGATAGTTCGCCGCCAAGCCGGTCCCGGTCGGCTCCGTCAGCACCATGCACTTGGCCTCGAACGGGTCGATGATCAGGTAGACAGGGACGCCTCCTGCGGCGTAGATCGACCGCTTGTCCACGTAGTCCCGGTGGGCGCTGGTCTTCGATACGACCTCGACGAGCATCGTCACGGCGGGAGCGGGTACGAGTCGTCCCGGACCGTCGTCCGCACCGATCTCCATGACCACTAGATCCGGCTGGGACTCGCTGTTCTCGCCGGGAAAGGCCACATCCTGCGTCTGGAGGCGCTCCCAGAGACTGGAGGGAATCTGGTCCTGCACAGACTGCACGATGCGGTTGTGGACCTTGTCGGGCCCCGCCATCATCACGATGTCCCCCCGGATGAGTTCAGCCTTGTAACCCTCGGGAACCTCAAGGTTCTCGAACGTCTCATGCACTCGGCGATCATCCACAGCAGTCATCTCCGTGGCCCTCCACATCCGCCGCGTTCTGTCGACGGCAGCTTAGGAACCAGCCTAAGGACCGAACCGGCGTTCTGCTTGGATTCACCCCACCCGAGTGATCAGTCCACCAGGTCCCGCACCACCGCGTCCGCCAGCAACCGCCCCCGCAACGTGAGCACGGCGCGTCCCTCGTCGTAGGGCTGCTGCTGCAACAGTCCGTCCGTGAGGGCCCGGCGGGAAGCCGCGAGTCCCTCCAGCCGGAGCAGGTCCAAGGGGGCGCCCTCCCGCAGCCGTAGCTCCAGCAGGATGCGCTCCACCCGGCGGTCCTCCTCCGTGAGGATCTCCCGGCCCGCGCCCGGGGAGCGGCCGGCGGCGAGGGCGCCCGCGTACGCCCCCGGGTGCTTCACGTTCCACCACCGCACCCCGCCCACGTGCGAGTGCGCTCCCGGGCCCGCGCCCCACCAGTCGGCGCCGCGCCAGTAGAGCTCGTTGTGGAGACAACGGCCGGAATTCGATGTCGCCCAGTTCGAGACCTCGTACCAGTCGAAGCCCGCCGCCGACATCACCTCGTCCGCGATCAGATAGCGGTCCGCGTGCACGTCGTCGTCCGTCATCGGGACCTCGCCGCGGCGGATCCGGCGGGCGAGCTGGGTGCCCTCCTCGACGATCAGGGCGTACGCGCTGATGTGGTCGGGGCCCGCGCCGAGGGCCGCGTCGAGGGAGGCGCGCCAGTCGTCGTCGGTCTCGCCCGGGGTGCCGTAGATCAGGTCGAGGTTGACGTGGTCGAAGCCGGCCGCGCGGGCCTCGGAGACGCAGGCCTCGGGGCGGCCGGGGGTGTGCGTGCGGTCCAGCACCTTCAGTACGTGCTGTTTCGCGCTCTGCATGCCGAAGGAGACGCGGTTGAAGCCGCCGTCGCGGAGGGCCGCGAGGTAGGCGGGGTCCACCGACTCCGGGTTGGCCTCCGTGGTGATCTCGGCGTCGGGGGCGAGGCCGAACTCGTCGCGGATCGCGCCCAGCATCCGTACGAGGTCGCCCGCCGCGAGCAGTGTGGGGGTGCCGCCGCCGACGAAGACCGTGCGGACCGGGCGCGGGTCGTCGCCGAGGACCTTGCGGGCCAGGCGGACCTCGTCGATCAGGGTGTCCGCGTAGTTGTCGCGGGAGGCCAGCACTCCGCCCGTGCCGCGCAGCTCGGTCGCCGTGTAGGTGTTGAAGTCGCAGTAGCCGCAGCGGGTCGCGCAGTACGGGACGTGCAGATAGAACCCGAGGGGGCGGTCCCCGGCCCCGGCGAGCGCCTGCGCGGGCAGGGCGCCGTCGTCGGGGACGGGATCACCGTCGGGGAGTGCGGAAGGCATGTCCTCCATTGTCCAGCACCGGGCGGGCTCCTCCGCCTACCCGCCCATTCCGCCTGAAGCACCAGGCGCGCCAAGGCATCCTCCTCCGGAGCCCTCCCCGAACTCATGCACCAGCCACTTGATCAGCTCGGCGCGCAGCCGGTGGGCGCCGTCGCGAGGCCGTCGCCGTCGTCGAACCGGACGGCCCCCGGACCGGCGCTCGGCCACCCCTCCACCACCCGCACAACCGGCTACTCCGCCCGGCCCGCCTACTCCGCCTGGAGCACCAGCAGTGCCATGTCGTCCTCCGGCGGACGTCCGCCGAACTCGTGCACCAGCCGCTTGATCCGTTCCGCGATCAGCTCGGCGTTCAGGCCCGCGCAGTCGGCGAGCGCGGTCGCGAGGCCGTCGCCGTCGTCGAACTGGACGGGGCCGGAGCGGCGCTCGGTGACTCCGTCGGTGACGCACAACAGGCTGTCGCCCGGCCGGAGTTCGAAGGTCTCGCTGGTGTAGGTGACGTCCTCGATGACGCCGAGGAGGGTCTGGGGGCGGGCGGCCGTGGCGACGGAGCCGTCGGGGCCGAGGAGCAGGGGCAGCGGGTGGCCGGCGGAGGCGAGGGTGCAGCGGACGCCGCCGTCGAAGGGGACCAGCTCGCCGTAGAGGAGGGAGAGGAAGCGGGGGCCGTCGCCGACCGGGCCGGGCATGCCGCCCGCGGCGACCAGGGCGTGGGCCGCCGCGTCGGCGGCCTCGGTGGCGTCGTCGAGGAGGAGCTGGTTGAGGCGGTCGAGGACGTCGGCGACGCCGTAGCCCTCGCGGGCGAGGAGCCGTAGCCAGGGGCGGGCGAGGCCGATGACCACCGCCGCCTCGGGGCCCTTGCCCTGGACGTCGCCGAGGGCGAAGCACCAGCGGCCGTCGCCGGCCGGGAAGAGGTCGTAGAAGTCGCCGCTGGGGCCGCCCTTGTCGCAGGGTTCGTAGACGAGGGCGCTGTGCACGCCGGGGATCTCGGCTACGGCGCCGGGCAGCAGGCCGCGCTGGAGGACGCGGCTGATGGTGGCCTGGCGGGCGTACTGGCGGGCCGCGCCGATGGCGAGCGCGACCCGGCGGCTGAGATCCTCGACCAGGCCGGTGACCTCGTCGGGGAAGCACGGCAGCCCGGACCGTCCGATGACCAGGGTGCCGAGTGGACGGCCGCCCGCGATCAGCCGGTACGCCAGTGCCGCGCCGTGGGTGCCGTGCGGGCCGAGGGCGTCGCCGGGCCAGGGGTAGGACGCGGGCCGCAGTGAGTCCTGCGGGCGCGGCGGGTGCTTCTCCAGGGCGCCGCGCAGTTCCTCGATGCGGTTCTCGCTGCCGTGCCAGACGCGGGCGAGGCGCGGTCCGGCGCCGGCCCCGGCGTCCTCGCCCCAGCCCCCGCGGCCCATCGCCTCGTCCTCCAGCCATACGGCGCACCAGTCGGCGAGTCTCGGCACGATCAGCTGTCCGGCGAGCGCGGCGACGAGATCCTCGTCGAGTTGTCCGGCGAGGAGGTCGGAGGCCTCGGCGAGGAAGGAGAGGGCGCCGCGGCCGAGCCAGTCCCGGTCGCGTTCGGCGCGTTGGGGTTCGGGGGCGAGGATCTCGGCGACGCGCAGGCCGCGTTCGGCGCCGTAGGTCTCCAACTCCTCGTCGGCCGGGCGGCCTTCGGCGGGCAGCCGGGCCCACACGGTCTTGGTTCCGGTGCGATAGGTGACGCCCCAGGCCTCGGCGAGCGTGGAGACGAGCCGCAGTCCGCGGCCGAACTCCGGTGTCTCGTACGCCGGTTCACCGCTGTTGTCGCGCGGGGCGCGGGAGGGGTGGTGGTCGGCGACCTCCACGACGACGGACCGGGTGTCCTCCAGGCGGCAGATCAACTCGACGTCCGTACCGGCGTGCACGACGGCGTTGGTGACGAGTTCGCTGACGACGACCATCGCGTCCTCGGTCAGCCGGTCGGTGAGGTGTTCGGTGCCGGACAGGGCGAGTTCGGTCCATTCGCGGAGCGCGGCACGGACCAGGCCGCGGGCGGAGCCGGGCGCGAGGGGGCTTCCGGAGAGCGTGGCGCGCATGGTCGTGCGCGGGTCCGCGCCGTGGTGCGCGGGCGCGCCGGGAGCACGCGAAGTGGTCTCCCGTTGCGTCGGAATTGCCCCCATGCACAGCTCCCCGAGCAGATCGGACGAATACGCCTCGGTCGATGCGGACAGAGTGACAGACTGGCCGCGGCCATAAGCGCCGAGTTACCGAAGTGGGCCGCCATGAGTGAGAACAGTGCTACGCGTGTGCTCGAAGACGGACACAAAGAGGACTGGATTCGAGCATCGGATCTCCGCCCGCTGCTCGCCGTGATGACGGCGGCGCGCGACGGCGACTTCACGAAGGCACCGGAGACGGGTCACGGCATGGTGGCCGAACTGACCGCCGCCTTCAACCAGATCATGGACCGCAGCACCCACTTCAGCTCCGAGACGCAGCGCGTCAAACGGGAGCTGATCCGCCACGGCCGCCTCGACGAACGCCTCTCCGCCAGCCCCGGCCAGGGCGGCTGGACCTCCCGCGTCAACGACGTCAACCAGCTCCTCGACGCCCTGGTCGCCCCGGCCGCCAACGCGACCCGGGTCCTGGACGCGGTGGCGGGCGGCGATCTGACCCAGCGCGTCGATCTCCACGACGGCAGCAGGCAGTTGCGCGGTGATCTACGGCGGCTGGGCCGGGCCGTGAACAAGATGGTGGACCAACTCTCCCTGTTCACCGGGGAGGTGACCCGGGTCGCCCGCGAGGTCGGCACCGAGGGCAGGCTCGGCGGACGGGCCAAGGTGCAGGGTCTGTCGGGCAGTTGGCGTGATGTGACCGAGGCGGTCAACACGATGGCGTCCCGGCTGACCGCGCAGGTCCGGGACATCGCCCTGGTCACGACGGCGGTGGCGCGCGGCGACCTGACCCGTACGGTCACCGTCGAGGCGACCGGTGAGCTGCTCGAACTGAAGCTCACCGTGAACACGATGGTCGACCAGCTCTCCGCGTTCGCCGACGAGGTCACGCGCGTCGCCCGCGAGGTCGGCACCGAGGGCAACCTCGGCGGACGCGCCCAGGTGCGGGGTGTCTCCGGCGTCTGGAAGGACTTGACCGACAACGTCAACTTCATGGCGGACAACCTGACTTCACAGGTCCGCAACATCGCGCTGGTGTCGACGGCCGTGGCGCAGGGCGACCTCGGCAAGAAGATCACCGTGGAGGCGAAGGGCGAGATCCTGGAGCTGAAGTCGACCATCAACACGATGGTGGACCAGCTCTCCGCCTTCGCGGACGAGGTGACGCGCGTGGCGCGCGAGGTCGGCACCGAAGGCAACCTCGGCGGGCAGGCGCAGGTGCGGGGCGTGAGCGGGGTGTGGAAGGACCTGACGGACAACGTCAACTTCATGGCCCTGAACCTGACTTCACAGGTGCGGAACATCGCCCAGGTGACGACCGCCGTCGCCAACGGCGACCTGTCGAAGAAGATCACGGTCGACGCGCGCGGCGAGATCCTCGAACTCAAGGACACCGTCAACACGATGGTGGAGCAGCTGCGCGCCTTCGCCGACGAGGTCACGCGCGTCGCCCGCGAGGTCGGCACCGACGGCCGACTCGGCGGCCGGGCCCAGGTGTTGGGCGTCTCCGGGGTCTGGGCCGACCTGACCGACAACGTCAACTACATGGCCGACAACCTGACTTCACAGGTCCGGAACATCGCGCAGGTCGCGACGGCGGTGGCTCAGGGCGACCTGTCGAAGAAGATCGACGTGGACGCCCGCGGCGAGATCCTGGAACTCAAGACCACCATCAACACGATGGTCGACACCCTCTCCTCCTTCTCCTCCGAGGTCACCCGGGTCGCCCGCGAGGTCGGCTCCGAGGGCCAACTCGGCGGCCAGGCCAGGGTGGAGGGCGTCTACGGCACCTGGAAGCGCCTGACGACCAACGTGAACGAACTCGCGCTGAACCTCACCACGCAGGTTCGCGCGATCGCCGAGGTGGCGTCGGCGGTGGCGCAGGGCGACATGTCCCGCTCGATCACGGTGGAGACCCAGGGCGAGGTCACCGAGCTCAAGGACAACATCAACCTGATGGTGGCCAACCTCCGCGAGACGACCCGCGCGAAGGACTGGCTGGAGTCCAACCTGGCCCGCCTCGCCGCGCTGATGCAGGGGCACCGGGACCTGATGGAGGTCGCCGACCTGATCCTGCGCGAGCTGACCCCGCTGGTGAACGCGCAGTACGGGGCGTTCTTCCTGGCCGATCCCGACGAGGACAGTCTGCGGGCCGCGATCCCGGCCAAGGGCCTCGCGTTCATCGCGGGGTACGGGTCCGCGCAGGCCGCGACCGTGGACACGGGCGGTATGCCGGTGCACGGTCTGGTGCGGCAGGCGGCGCGGGAGAAGAAGCGGATCCTGGTGGAGGAGGCCCCGCCGGACTACATCAAGATCAACAGCGGGCTCGGGGAAGCCGCCCCGGCGAGCGTGGTCATCATCCCGATCATCTTCGAGGACAAGCTCCTCGGCGTCATCGAACTGGCCTCGTTCTCCCGCTTCTCCGACGTCCACCTCGCGTTCTTCGACCAGTTCGTGAACACCATCGGCGTCGCGATCAACACCATCATCGCCAACTCCCGCACGGAGTCCCTGCTCGGCGAGTCCCAGCGGCTCGCGATGCAGTTGCAGGAACGTTCGGACGAACTCCAGAAGCAGCAGGCCGAGTTGCAGCGCTCGAACGCCGAACTGGAGGAGAAGGCGGCCCTGTTGGCGACCAGCTCCCAGTACAAGTCGGAGTTCCTGGCGAACATGTCGCACGAACTCCGCACCCCGCTCAACTCGCTGCTGATCCTGGCCCGGCTGCTCTCCGACAACCCGGACGGTCATCTCTCCGACCAGGAAGTGCAGTTCGCGACCACGATCCACCGCTCCGGCTCGGACCTGCTCCAGCTCATCAACGACATCCTCGACCTCTCCAAGATCGAGGCCGGCCGGATGGACGTACGCCCCAAGCGGCTGCCCCTCATCAAGCTCCTCGACTACGTCCACGCCACGTTCCGCCCGCTCACCCTGGACCGGGGGCTCGCCTTCGAGGTGTCGGTCGGCGAGGACGTACCGCGCGAGATGTGGTCGGACGAACAACGGCTCCAACAGATCCTGCGCAACCTGCTGTCCAACGCCATCAAGTTCACCGCGACGGGGCGGGTCGAACTCCGCGTCAACCGGGTCAAGGACCCCGACCACCGCTACTCCCACGACAGCGACGAGGTCATCGCGTTCGCCGTCTCCGACACCGGCATCGGGATCGCCGCCGAGAAACTCCCGGTGATCTTCGAGGCGTTCCAGCAGGCCGACGGCACGACCAACCGCAAGTACGGCGGTACGGGCCTCGGGTTGTCGATCAGCCGGGAGATCGCCGGGCTGCTCGGCGGCCGTATCGTCGCGGAGAGCGAACCGGGCAGCGGCTCGACCTTCACGCTCTACGTGCCCGTCGTCAGCCCCGGTCACGCGGCGACCGGGCGGACGACCGAGGACCAGGAACTGCCCATGGTGGCCGAGCAGTTGTCGTCCGAAGCGTTCACCGGGCACGAGGTGGACGACTCGTGGCCCACGCCCACCAAGCTGGAGGCGTGGAAGGCCGGCCGGGCCGGTCAAGTACTGCCGGGGCGGCGGGTGTTGATCGTGGACGACGACATCCGCAACGTCTTCGCGCTCACCCACGTCCTGGGCCGCGTCGGCATGCCGGTGCTCTACGCGGAGAACGGCCGCGAGGGCATCGAGACCCTGGAGCGCAACCCGGACGTCGAACTCGTGCTGATGGACATCATGATGCCGGAGATGGACGGCTACGAGACCATCGCCGCCATCCGCCGCGCCCCGCGCTGGACCGGCCTGCCCATCGTCGCGCTCACCGCCAAGGCGATGCCCGGCGACCGGGAGAAGTCCATCGCGCGGGGCGCCAACGACTACGTGCCCAAGCCGGTGGACGTGGACCAGCTGCTGACCGTCGTCTGCGCCCTCCTGGACCCCGAGGCCGAGGACGGCACGGCGGCGGACATCGGGGGGACGGACATCGCGGGGACGGATGCGGGTACCCGGGGAGACGGCGGCACCGCCGAGGACTGAGTGAGGCACAGTCATCATGAGCGCTGAGGCAACGACCGACGAGAGTGCCGGCATCCTCCTGGTCGACGACATGGAGGACAACCTGATCGCGCTGGAGGCCGTGCTGGGGTCTCTCAACGAGCCACTGGTACGGGCTCGTTCGGGCGAGGAGGCGATGAAGGCGCTGCTGCGGCAGCGTTTCGCCGTCGTCCTGCTGGACATCCGTATGCCGGGCATGGACGGGTTCGAGACCGCGGCCAACATCAAACGGCTCGACCAGACCAAGGACGTCCCGATCATCTTCCTGACCGGCAGCGACTCGGACGCGGGGTACGCGTTCCGTGGGTACGCCACGGGCGCCGCCGACTACTTGACCAAGCCGTTCGATCCGTGGGTGCTGCGGGCGAAGGTGACCGTCTTCCTCGAACTGCACCGGAAGAACCAGCTGTTGGAGCGGATGCTGGCCCGTGAGCAGGGGCAGTTCGAGGAACTGGCGTCGCGGCTCAAGGAGATCGAGACGCAGATGGCCGCCAGCACGGTGGACGAAGTGCGCGAACTGGCCAACCAGGTAAGGCAGATGGAGCAGCTGGTGCAGAACATGCGCCGGGGGCACAGCCGTTAGGACCGTGCCCCCGGTGACGACAGGCCGCTACGCCTCCCGCGAACCCGCGTACATCTCGTCGATCAGGTGCTTGTACTCCCGTTCCACCACCGGGCGCTTGAGCTTGAGGCTCGGGGTGATCTCGCCGTGTTCCACGTCGAGGTCGCGCGGGAGGAGGCGGAACTTCTTGATGGTCTGCCAGCGCTGGAGGCCCTCGTTGAGCTGCTTGACGTAGCCCTCGATCAGGGCGACCGTCGCGGGGGCGGCGACGACCTCGGCGTAGGACTTGCCTTCGAGGCCGTTCTCCTTCGCCCAGTCCAGGATGGACGGTTCGTCGAGGGCGATGAGGGCGGTGCAGAAGTTCCGGTCGGCGCCGTGCACCAGGATGTTGGAGACGTACGGGCACACTGCCTTGAACTGGCCCTCGACCTCGGTGGGCGCGATGTACTTGCCGCCGGACGTTTTGATGAGGTCCTTCTTGCGGTCCGTGATGCGGAGGTAGCCGTCGGGGGACAGCTCGCCGATGTCGCCGGTGTGGAACCAGCCGTCCGGCTCCAGGACTTCGGCGGTCTTCTCGGGCAGCCCGTGGTAGCCCTCCATGATGCCGGGGCCGCGCAGCAGGATCTCGCCGTCGTCCGCGATGCGCACCTCCGTGCCGGGCAGCGGCTTGCCGACCGTGCCGGTGCGGTAGGCCTCGCCGGGGTTCACGAAGGAGGCCGCGGAGGACTCGGTCAGGCCGTAGCCCTCCAGGATGTGGATGCCCGCGCCGGCGAAGAAGTAGCCGATCTCGGGCGAGAGCGCGGCCGATCCGGAGACACACGCGCGCAGCTTGCCGCCGAAGGCCTCACGGATCTTCGCGTACACCAGCGCGTCGGCGACCTTGTGCTTGGCGGCGAGACCGAAGGGCGCGGTGGCCGTGCCGGTGCGGCGGAAGTTGTCCTGGGTGACCTTGGCGTACTCTCGGGCGACCTCCGCCGCCCACTGGAAGATCTTGTACTTGGCGGCGCCACCGGCCCGCGCCTTGGCCGCGACCCCGTTGTAGACCTTCTCGAAGATGCGCGGAACGGCCGCCATGTACGTCGGCTGCACGATCGGGAGATGCTCGATGATCTTGTCCGGCCGGCCGTCCACCGCGGTGACGTGCCCGATCTCGATGTGGCCGGACGTGAGCACCTTGCCGAAGACGTGCGCCAGCGGCAGCCACAGGTACTGCACGTCCTCGGGGCCGAGCAGGCCGGTCGCCGCGATGGCCTTCGCGAGATACGACCAGTTGTCGTGCGGGAGGCGGACGCCCTTGGGGCGGCCGGTGGTGCCGGAGGTGTAGATGATCGTCGCGAGCTGGTCCTTGGTGATGCCCGCGATCCGCTCCTTGATCACATCCGGGTTCTTCTCCAGGTACGCGGCACCGCGCTCCTCCAGGTCGGCCAGGCTCAGCACCCAGTCGCCGGTCTCCGCGGTGTCGACGCCGGTCGGGTCGATGACCACGACATGCGTCAGCTCGGGCAGCTCGGCGCGCTGCTCCAGGGCCTTGGCGAGCTGCGTCGCGTCCTCCGCGATCAGGATCTTGCTGCCGGAGTCGGCGAGGATGAAGGTCGACTCGTCGGCGTTGGTCTGCGGATACACCGTGGTCGTGGCGGCGCCGGCGCACATGATGCCCAGGTCGGCGAGGATCCACTCGATCCGGGTGGCGGAGGCGAGCGCGACGCGCTGCTCGGGCTGTACGCCCAGTTCGATCAGACCGGCCGCGATCGCGAAGACCCGCTCGGCGGCCTGCGCCCAGGTCAGCGACTTCCAGTCGTCGGGGCCCTCGCCGGAGGCCGCGGGCACCGGGTGACGGTAGGCCTCGGTGTCCGGCGTGGCCGCCACGCGCTCCAGGAAGAGGCCCGCGACGGACGGCGGACGGTTCTCGATCAGGGTCTGTGTGTCGCTCACGACGTCCTCCGGGGCCCGCGACGGTGCGGCTGGCTCATTGCTACGGCTGTTGTTTAACTCGCGAGTAACCATCGAGCAGTGATCAGAGTAAGGCGCGACCGCCCGGTGCGTAAGGGGCGGCGGACTGTCGCTTCCTACAGAGCCAGGACGCGGGGCCCGCCGCGCGACAGCACGACGGGCCCCGGGGATCGTCTCGGTTTGCTCCGGAATCCCGGTGTACGGGCCCGCTACTTCTTGCCCTTGGCGCCGCCACCGCTGTCGTCACTGGACAGCACGGCGATGAACGCCTCCTGGGGAACCTCCACGGAACCCACCATCTTCATCCGCTTCTTGCCCTCCTTCTGCTTCTCCAGCAGCTTCCGCTTACGCGAGATGTCACCGCCGTAGCACTTGGCGAGGACGTCCTTGCGGATGGCGCGGATCGTCTCGCGGGCGATGACCCGCGAGCCGATGGCCGCCTGGATGGGCACCTCGAAGGCCTGCCGCGGGATCAGCTCGCGCAGCTTGGCGACCAGCCGCACGCCGTACGCGTACGCCGCGTCCTTGTGAGTGATCGCCGAGAAGGCGTCCACCTTGTCGCCGTGCAGCAGGATGTCGACCTTGACCAGGCTGGAGTCGACCTCGCCGGTGGGCTCGTAGTCGAGCGAGGCGTAGCCGCGGGTCTTGGACTTCAGCTGGTCGAAGAAGTCGAAGACGATCTCCGCGAGGGGCAGCGTGTAACGGATCTCGACGCGGTCCTCGGAGAGGTAGTCCATGCCGAGCAGGGTGCCGCGCCGGGTCTGGCACAGCTCCATGATCGCGCCGATGAACTCCGACGGCGCGAGGATCGTCGCGCGCACGACGGGCTCGTAGACCTTGTCGATCTTCCCCTCGGGGAACTCGCTCGGGTTGGTGACGACGTGCTCGCTGCCGTCCTCCATGTCGACCCGGTACACCACGTTCGGCGCGGTCGCGATGAGATCGAGCCCGAACTCTCGCTCCAGCCGCTCCCGGATCACGTCCAGGTGCAGCAGCCCGAGGAAACCGACACGGAAGCCGAAGCCGAGGGCGGCGGAGGTCTCCGGCTCGTAGACCAGCGCGGCATCGTTGAGCTGGAGCTTGTCGAGGGCCTCGCGCAGCTCCGGGTAGTCGGACCCGTCCAGCGGATAAAGACCCGAGAAGACCATCGGCTTGGGGTCCTTGTAACCGCCGAGCGCCTCGGTCGCGCCCTTGTGCAGGGTGGTGATGGTGTCACCGACCTTGGACTGACGGACGTCCTTCACACCGGTGATCAGATAGCCGACCTCGCCGACCCCGAGCCCGTCCGCGCCAAGCATCTCCGGCGAGTTCGTCCCGATCTCCAGCAGCTCGTGCGTGGCGTTCGTGGACATCATCCGGATCTTCTCGCGCTTGGTGAGCAGCCCGTCAATGACCCTGATGTACGTCACGACACCGCGGTACGAGTCGTAGACCGAGTCGAAGATCATGGCGCGGGCGGGCGCGTCCGCGTTCCCGACCGGCGCCGGGACCTCCTTGACGACCTTGTTCAGCAGCGCGTCGACACCGAGCCCGGTCTTCGCCGAGACCCTGAGCACGTCCTCGGGGTCACAGCCCACCAGGTTCGCCAGCTCCTCCGCGAACTTCTCGGGCTGCGCGGCCGGCAGGTCGATCTTGTTCAGCACGGGGATGATCGTGAGGTCGTTCTCCATCGCCAGGTAGAGGTTGGCGAGGGTCTGGGCCTCGATGCCCTGGGCGGCGTCCACGAGCAGCACGGTGCCCTCGCAGGCGGCGAGCGACCGCGAGACCTCGTACGTGAAGTCGACGTGTCCCGGGGTGTCGATCATGTTGAGGATGTGCGTACTGCCCTTGTCGGCCCCGTCGGTGGGGGCCCACGGCAGACGCACCGCCTGGGACTTGATCGTGATGCCGCGCTCGCGCTCGATGTCCATGCGGTCGAGGTACTGAGCACGCATCTGCCGCTGGTCGACCACTCCGGTCAGCTGGAGCATCCGGTCGGCCAGGGTGGACTTGCCGTGGTCGATGTGCGCGATGATGCAGAAATTGCGGATCAGCGCCGGGTCGGTACGGCTCGGCTCGGGCACATGGCTGGGGATCGCGGGCACGCAGGGTCCTGATTCTTGAGGCGTCCGCAGTGTCTGCGGTCTCGGGTCGGATCGATACGTAGGCTCCATGGTCCCACGCGTGGGAGGTGCGGTCCGGTTTGGGCCGGTGCGAGACGGTAACGGATCGGGCCGCGGAAGCCGGTTTGGGTGGGTCAGTGGGCTGCTGGTAGCCTGGGTGGCTGTGTCTCATGCCCTCTCTTGCTCGAGTTCGGCACGAGACACACCCCAAGAAAAATCATCGGCCCGGGACCCGTGCGGCCCCGTGCCAGAACCTGCAAAGGCTCATTCGTGGCGAACATCAAGTCCCAGATCAAGCGGATCAAGACCAACGAGAAGGCTCGGCTGCGCAACAAGGCCGTCAAGTCCTCCCTGAAGACCGCGATCCGCAAGGCCCGCGAGGCCGCTGCCGCGGGTGACGTCGAGAAGGCCACCGAGTACCAGCGCGCTGCCGCGCGTCAGCTCGACAAGGCCGTCTCGAAGGGCGTCATCCACAAGAACCAGGCCGCCAACAAGAAGTCGGCGCTTGCTTCCAAGGTCACCGCGCTCAAGGGCTGATCCTTCCGCACTTGCCTCGGCCCGCGCTCGCGCGGACCGGACCAGTAGCAATCCGCCGTGAGGACAACGTCGAGCCCTCTACCTCGATTCACGGACAGACATCGTGGTCGCCACGCCACGTACAGTGCCCCCGGACCCACTTCGGGGGCATTGCTGTATCCGCGCACAGGTGTCGGCCTGCGGGTACCGGCCGCCTGCTCTGTCGGCCGGGGGTCCGCTACGACTGTCCCCGCGACCGTGCCGCCCGGGCGATCGTGACGACCGCCTTCTCCAACGCGTACTCCGGATCGTCCCCACCGCCCTTCACTCCCGCGTCCGCCTCGGCCACGGCCCGCAGCGCGACGGAGACCGCGTCCGGTGTCCAGCCCCGCATCTGCTGCCGCACCCGGTCGATCTTCCACGGCGGCATCCCCAGCTCACGCGCCAGATCCGCCGGCCGCCCGCCACGCGCCGACGACAGCTTCCCGATCGCCCGCACCCCCTGCGCCAACGCGCTGGTGATCAGCACCGGCGCCACCCCGGTGGACAGCGACCACCGCAGCGCCTCCAGCGCCTCCGCCGCCCGCCCCTCCACGGCCCGGTCCGCGACCGTGAAGCTCGACGCCTCGGCCCGCCCCGTGTAATACCGCCCGACGACCGCCTCGTCGATGGTCCCCTCGACGTCGGCGACCAACTGGGAGACCGCGGACGCCAGCTCCCGCAGATCGCTGCCGATGGAGTCGACGAGCGCCTGGCAGGCCTCCGGCGTGGCGGATCTCCCGGTCGCCCGGAACTCGCTCCGCACGAAGGCCAGCCGGTCCGCCGGCTTCGTCATCTTGGGACAGGCCACCTCCCGCGCGCCCGCCTTGCGCGCGGCATCGAGCAACGCCTTGCCCTTGACCCCGCCCGCGTGCAGCAGCACCAGCGTGATCTCCTCGGCGGGCGCCCCGAGATACCCCTTCACGTCCTTGATCGTGTCCGCGGACAGATCCTGCGCGTTGCGTACGACCACGACCTTGCGCTCCGCGAAGAGCGAGGGGCTGGTCAACTCGGCGAGGGTGCCGGGCTGCAGCTGGTCCGAGGTCAGGTCACGTACGTCCGTGTCGGCGTCGGCGGCCCTGGCGGCGGCCACCACCTCCTGCACGGCACGGTCGAGCAGGAGGTCCTCCTGGCCCACGGCAAGCGTCACCGGGGCGAGAGGGTCGTCATTCGCAGTCTTCTTGGCCATCTCGTAAAGCATCGCACGCGGCACTGACAACGGAGGTGGGTGCGGGTCACGCCGGGTGCTGTTCCGTGGGTGGGCTG
>NZ_JAEQAZ010000191.1 GCF_016654115.1 Streptomyces sp. MBT53 | reverse complement strand
GCACCTGGCCCGTCGGTTCCCACCCCTTGGTCCTACGAGGCTGGGAGCCCCCGGCGACGCTCTACGCCCGGGGCCACCGCGGTGTGGACCTGGCGACCCCGGCCGGCGCTCCGGTACGGGCGGTGGCCCCGGGCGTAGAGCGTCGCCGGGGGCTCCCAGCCTCGTAGGACCAAGGGGTGGGAACCGACGGGCCAGGTGCGGGCCAGGGCCGGTACGGGAGGGGGTGGGACTCCCGGTGGCGGTGGAGGGGCGTCGTCCGCACGGGCCGCGCAGGTCAGCAAGGTGAGGAACAAGGCCAGTACAAAGCCCAGCGCGGTGTGCCGGTTTCGTCGTGTTCGCATGGCACAAACCGTGCCGTACCCGTGTCGATCATGGCCGGGACCTGTGGACCGCCAGGTGCCTGTGGACAACGGCGTCACCCGGTACCTCGCGGGTCCCGTACACTTCCTTTGGCGATCCGGGTCACCGGGTCGACTTCGCACGCCCCGACATCCGGTCCTCCGTCGAGAGACGAATCCGATGTCAGCGCTCCTCGGTCCTCTGGGCACGCGCATGTGGGCGTCAGGCGCGAGTGCCGTCCCGGCACCCGCGGCACAACCGAGAAAATCAAGGAGAACGGCCATGGCCGTCGTCACGATGCGGGAGCTGCTGGAAAGCGGCGTCCACTTCGGTCACCAGACCCGTCGCTGGAACCCGAAGATGAAGCGCTTCATCTTCACCGAGCGCAACGGCATCTACATCATCGACCTGCTCCAGTCGCTGTCGTACATCGACCGCGCCTACGAGTTCGTCAAGGAGACCGTCGCCCACGGCGGCACGGTCATGTTCGTCGGCACGAAGAAGCAGGCGCAGGAGGCCATCGCCGAGCAGGCCACCCGCGTCGGCATGCCCTACGTCAACCAGCGCTGGCTGGGCGGCATGCTCACCAACTTCTCCACCGTCTACAAGCGTCTGCAGCGCCTCAAGGAGCTCGAGCAGATCGACTTCGAGGACGTCGCCGCGTCCGGTCTCACCAAGAAGGAGCTTCTCGTGCTCTCGCGCGAGAAGGCCAAGCTGGAGAAGACCCTCGGTGGTATCCGCGAGATGTCCAAGGTTCCCAGCGCCGTCTGGATCGTGGACACCAAGAAGGAGCACATCGCGGTCGGTGAGGCCCGGAAGCTCAACATTCCGGTCGTCGCCATCCTCGACACGAACTGCGACCCCGACGAGGTCGACTACAAGATCCCGGGCAACGACGACGCGATCCGCTCCGTCACCCTGCTCACCCGCGTGATCGCCGACGCCGTCGCCGAGGGCCTCATCAGCCGCTCCGGTGTCGCCGCCGAGGCCAAGGGTGACAAGGCCGCCGGCGAGCCGCTCGCCGCGTGGGAGCGCGACCTGCTCGAGGGCGAGAAGAAGGCTGACGAGGCCCCCGCCGCCGACGCCGAGGTCCAGACCTCCGCCGAGACGGAGAAGGTCGCCGACGCCGAGCAGGCTGACGAGGCTCCGGTTGCCGCTGAGGTTGCTGCCGAGGTCGTCGAGGCTCCCGCCGCCGAGGCTGAGGCCGCTCCGGTCGCCGACGCCGAGCAGGCCTGACCCCTCCGGCCAACGGCCTGACCTTCCGGGCCAAAGGGCTGAGCTGAAGTGACGGCGGGTGGTGCCGACCGCGCCACCCGCCGTTCACTCACAGCCCCTAGATCTTCGTAGCCCGTAGATCTTTGGCGGAAGCCCGCTCACCACGCGGCCGCCGCCGACTTCGAGACTTCGAACTCCGAGAAGAGATTTTCAGATCATGGCGAACTACACCGCCGCCGACGTCAAGAAGCTCCGTGAGCTCACCGGCGCCGGCATGATGGACTGCAAGAAGGCGCTGGACGAGGCCGACGGCAACGTCGAGAAGGCCGTCGAGGCGCTCCGCATCAAGGGCCAGAAGGGCGTCGCCAAGCGCGAGGGCCGCTCCGCCGAGAACGGCGCCGTGGTCTCCGTCATCGCCGACGACAACACCTCCGGTGTCCTGGTCGAGCTGAAGTGCGAGACGGACTTCGTCGCCAAGGGCGAGAAGTTCCAGGCCGTCGCCAACCAGATCGCGCAGCACGTCGCCGCGACCTCCCCGGCCGACCTCGCGGCGCTCCTCGCGTCCGAGATCGAGTCCGGCAAGACGGTCCAGGCGTTCGTCGACGAGGCCAACGCGAACCTGGGCGAGAAGATCGTCCTGGACCGCTTCGCCCAGTACGCCGACGGCTACGTCTCCGCCTACATGCACCGCACGATGCCCGACCTGCCCCCGCAGATCGGTGTCCTCGTCGAGCTGGACAAGCCGAACGCCGAGGTCGCCCGCGGTGTCGCCCAGCACATCGCCGCCTTCGCGCCGAAGTACCTGGCCAAGGACGACGTTCCGGCCGAGGTCGTCGAGTCCGAGCGCCGTATCGCCGAGGAGACCACCCGCGCCGAGGGCAAGCCCGAGGCCGCGATCGCCAAGATCGTCGAGGGTCGCGTCAACGGCTTCTTCAAGGACGCGACGCTGCTCGGTCAGCCGTACGCGCTCGACCCCAAGAAGTCCGTCCAGAAGGTTCTGGACGAGGCGGGTGTCACCCTGAAGCGCTTCACGCGCATCAAGGTCGGCATCTGAGTCCGTACCGCGATCGACGCGCGGCGCCCGGTGGAATCCCGCTAGGGTCGTCAGCAGTCGGCCCGGTACGCCGTCGCGCACGCGCGCGTGGCGGACGACAGCAGATCTGACGAGGAGGCCATTGCCGAGCATGGGATGCGACAGACACCCCACCGGCAGTGGCCTTCTTCGTATGTGCGACCACGTAAAAGAGGCGAGAACGTCATGACCACCAAGGCCCAGAAGAGCGACGACGGCAAGGTACGCGGCCGGTTCATGTTGAAGCTGTCCGGAGAGGCCTTCTCCGGCGGCGGGGGCCTGGGCGTCGACCCCGATGTGGTGCACAAGATCGCCCGTGAGATCGCGGCCGTCGTCCGCGACGGCGCGGAGGTCGCCGTCGTCATCGGCGGCGGCAACTTCTTCCGCGGCGCCGAACTCCAGCAGCGCGGCATGGACCGGGCCCGCTCCGACTACATGGGCATGCTCGGCACCGTGATGAACTGCCTCGCCCTCCAGGACTTCCTGGAGAAGGAGGGCATCGACAGCCGCGTCCAGACCGCCATCACCATGGGCCAGGTCGCCGAGCCATACATCCCGCTGCGCGCCGTGCGCCACCTGGAGAAGGGCCGCGTGGTCATCTTCGGCGCCGGTATGGGCATGCCGTACTTCTCCACCGACACCACCGCCGCCCAGCGCGCCCTGGAGATCAACGCCGAGGCGCTGCTCATGGGCAAGAACGGTGTGGACGGGGTCTACGACTCCGACCCCAAGACGAACTCCGAGGCCGTCAAGTTCGACGCGCTCAGCTACGGCGAGGTCATCACCCAGGACCTCAAGGTCGCGGACATGACCGCCATCACCCTGTGCCGCGACAACAAGCTTCCGATCCTGGTCTTCGAGCTTCTGGCGGAGGGCAATATCGCCCGCGCCGTCAAGGGTGAGAAGATCGGCACGCTTGTGGGTGACCAAGGCAGCCAGGGCTGATGACCCTGACCGGGGGATGGACAATGTCCTGCCGGTCGGGAACCGTGCAGGAAGAAGACGCGACGCAGCCGGCCGCCGACGCCGACACAGCACAGCAGCCGGGCCTACTCAAGACACGCAGGAGCAAGTGGTGATCGAAGAGACCCTCCTCGAAGCCGAGGAGAAGATGGAGAAGGCCGTCGTGGTCGCCAAGGAGGACTTCGCCGCGATCCGCACCGGCCGTGCGCACCCGGCGATGTTCAACAAGATCGTGGCCGACTATTACGGCGCACTGACACCGATCAACCAGCTGGCTTCGTTCTCCGTGCCGGAGCCGCGCATGGCCGTGGTGACCCCGTTCGACAAGAGCGCGCTGCGCAACATCGAACAGGCGATCCGGGACTCGGACCTCGGCGTCAACCCGAGCAACGACGGCAACATCATCCGTGTGACGTTCCCGGAGCTGACCGGGGAGCGCCGCAAGGAGTACATCAAGGTCGCCAAGACCAAGGCCGAGGACTCCAAGATCTCGATCCGTTCCATCCGCCGCAAGGCCAAGGAAGCGATCGACAAGGCGATCAAGGACGGCGACATCGGCGAGGACGAGGGCCGCCGCGCCGAGAAGGAGCTCGACGACACCACGGCGAAGTACGTCGCCCAGGTGGACGAACTCCTCAAGCACAAGGAAGCGGAGCTGCTCGAGGTCTGATGAACGACTCTTCCTGGGGGGCACCGCCACAAGCCGGGTACTGGGGGCCGTCCGACCAGGGGCCTGTCCAGGGGGCTGCCCCGGCGGGTCCCACGTACGATGCGCCTGAGGCGCAGCAGACTCGCCCCATGCCCATCGTGCCCGACGAGCCCGCATACGGCGGACACCAGGATGACGACCGGGGGGCCGCTCGGCTGAGCGGCCCCTTGTTCCGCGACGAGACGCAGCAACCGCCGTACGACGTACGGCAGTCGCCGTCGTACGACCCGCGGACGCAGCCCTTTGACACGCCGCAGACACAGCCCTACGGGGCGGTGCCGCAGAATCCGGAGCCCATGCCCGACGTCCCGCCACCGGCGCCCGCCCCGCAGAAGAAGAGCGCGGGCCGGGACCTGGGTGCGGCCATAGGGGTCGGGGTCGGACTCGGCGCGGTGATCATCGCATCGCTGTTCGTCGTCAAGGCCGTGTTCGTCGGCGTGATAGCGGTCGCCGTCGTCGTGGGTCTGTGGGAGCTGACCTCGCGGCTGCAGGAGCGCAAGGGCATCAAGGCGCCCCTCGTGCCCCTCGCGGTCGGCGGCGCGGCGATGGTCGTCGCCGGTTACGTCCGAGGCCCCGAGGGTGCCTGGGTCGCCTTGGCGCTCACCGCGCTCGCCGTCCTGGTCTGGCGGATGACGGAACCGCCGGAGGGCTACCTCAAGGACGTCACGGCGGGCGTCTTCGCGGCGTTCTACGTGCCGTTCCTGGCCACGTTCGTCGCCCTGATGCTCACCGCGGACGACGGCGCCTGGCGGGTCATGACGTTCCTGCTGCTGACGGTCGTCAGCGACACCGGGGCGTACGCCGTCGGCTGGCGCTTCGGCACGCACAAGCTCGCCCCGCGCATCAGCCCCGGAAAGACCCGCGAGGGTCTCTTCGGAGCGGTGTCCTTCGCGATGGTGGCGGGCGCGCTGTGCATGCAGTTCCTGATCGACGACGGCAGTTGGTGGCAGGGCCTCGTCCTGGGCCTCGCGGTCGCGGCCAGCGCCACGCTGGGCGACCTCGGCGAGTCCATGATCAAGCGGGACCTCGGCATCAAGGACATGGGCACGCTGCTGCCGGGCCACGGCGGCATCATGGACCGGCTGGACTCCTTGCTGCCGACGGCACCGGTGGTGTGGCTGATGTTCGTGCTGTTCGTCGGGTCAGGGTGAGGGCCACGGCGCCGCGCCGCGGTAGCGGCAAATAGATACAGCATGGACCGCTTGGACTCCTTGCTGCCGACGACGCCGGTGGTGTGGTTGATGTTCGTGCTGTTCGTCGGTTCGGGCTGAAACAGGGTCCGACCTGCGGTTCTGTACGTGAGGGGCTCGTTGTCCACAGGGCGGCGAGTCCCTCTTCGTACGTCTGCGACACTGGTAGGGCCATGCCTAAGCCCGGAGAACTCACATTCGTCGCCCCCCGCGGAGCCCAGAAGCCGCCGCGGCACCTTGCCGATCTCACGCCCGCCGAGCGCAAGGAAGCCGTCGCCGCGATCGGGGAGAAGCCCTTTCGCGCCAAGCAGCTCTCGCAGCACTACTTCGCGCGCCTCGCGCACGACCCGGCGGAGTGGACCGACATCCCCGCCGGTTCACGCGCCAAGCTGCAGGAAGCGCTGCTCCCTGAGCTGATGACCGTCGTACGGCATCTGTCGACCGACCAGGAGACCACCCGCAAGACGCTCTGGCGGCTGTTCGACGGGACGCTCGTCGAGTCCGTGCTGATGCGGTACCCGGACCGGGTCACCATGTGCATCAGCTCGCAGGCGGGGTGTGGCATGAACTGCCCGTTCTGCGCCACCGGACAGGCCGGCCTCGATCGCAATCTGTCGACCGGCGAGATCGTGCACCAGATCGTCGACGGGATGCGCGCGCTGCGCGACGGGGAGATCCCGGGCGGACCCGCCCGCCTCTCCAACATCGTCTTCATGGGCATGGGCGAGCCCCTCGCCAACTACAAGCGGGTCGTCCAGTCCATCCGCGCCCTGACCGACCCCGAGCCGGACGGCCTCGGGCTCTCGCAGCGCGGGATCACCGTCTCGACGGTCGGACTCGTCCCGGCGATCCACCGCTTCGCGGACGAGGGCTTCAAGTGCCGGCTCGCGATCTCGCTGCACGCGCCCGACGACGATCTGCGCGACACCCTGGTCCCCGTGAACACCCGGTGGAAGGTCCGCGAGGTTCTCGACGCCGGCTGGGAGTACGCGGCGAAGTCGGGGCGCCGGCTGTCCATCGAGTACGCGCTGATCCGCGACATCAACGACCAGGCGTGGCGTGGCGACCGGCTCGGCCGCCTCCTCAAGGGCAAGCCCGTGCACGTCAACCTGATCCCGCTGAACCCGACGCCGGGTTCGAAGTGGACGGCCTCCCGTCCCGAGGACGAGAAGGCGTTCGTCGAGGCCATCGCGGCCCATGGGGTGCCGGTCACCGTCCGGGACACCCGTGGCCAGGAGATCGACGGAGCGTGCGGTCAGCTCGCGGCCACCGAGAGGTAATCTTCACCCGTACTACCCCGTACAACCCCGTACCACCTGTACGTACACCTTCATATCCGACAGGGGAGCGCGCAGCGCTGAGAGTGCGGCAATCGGGCCGCAGACCCTCTGAACCTCGCCCAGGTCATTCTGGGTAGGAAGTTCGGTCATCACCGTGAACACCAAGAAGTACTGTGCTGTCCTCGTGGGCCTCGGCCTGGTCACGCTCTCCGCGTGCGGGTCGGGGTCGGACGGGAGCGGCGGCTCCGGATCCGACAAGACCGTCACCCTCGTCAGCCACGACTCCTGGGCCGTCTCGAAGAACGTGCTGAAAGACTTCGAAAAGCAGTCCGGGTACACCGTCAAGGTCCTCAAGGACGGCGACGCCGGACAGGCCGTCAACAAGGCGATCCTCACCAAGGACAACCCCCAGGGCGACGTCTTCTTCGGCGTCGACAACACCCTGCTCTCCCGCGCGCTCGACAACGGCCTCTTCCAGTCCTACGACGCGAAGGGCTCCGCCACCGTCAAGCCCGCGTACCGCGTCGACGAGACCAAGCACCGGGTCACGCCCATCGACACCGGCGACATCTGCGTCAACTACGACAAGGCGTACTTCAGCAAGCACAAGCTGACCCCGCCGACCACCTTCGCGGACCTGGTCAAGCCCGAGTACAAGAACCTCCTCGTCACCGAGAACGCGGCCACCTCCTCACCCGGCCTCGGCTTCCTGCTGGGCAGCGCGGCCCAGTTCGGGGACGACGGCTGGCAGGCGTACTGGAAGAAGCTCCAGGCCAACGGCGTCAAAGTCGTTGACGGCTGGGAGCAGGCCTACGACCAGGAGTTCTCCGGCTCCGCAGGCGGCAAGAAGGCGGGCGGCGACCGGCCCCTCGTCGTTTCGTACGCCTCCTCGCCGCCCGCCGAGGTCATCTACGCCGACCCGAAGCCGACGACCGCGCCCACCGGGGTGTCGTACGGCACCTGCTTCCGGCAGACCGAGTACGCGGGCCTGCTCAGCAACGCCAAGAACACCAAGGGCGGCAAGGCCTTCATCGACTTCCTGCTGACCAAGGAGTTCCAGCAGGACATGCCGCTCAACATGTTCGTCTACCCGGTGGTCGAGGGCGCGACCGTGCCGGCCGAGTTCACGCAGTACGGTCCGCAGGCCAAGGACCCCGAGACCATGGCCCCCGCGAAGATCGCCGCCGACCGGGACCAGTGGGTCAAGTCGTGGACCTCGCTCGTACTGAAGTAACGGAAGCAGCACCGCGCAGGTCCCTCAAAAACAGGGGCGGCGTGACGAGGCTGGGCCTCATGGCGCTGCCCGTCGCGTTCTTCGCGGTGTTCTTCGCCTACCCCGTCGTCGCGATCGTCGGACGGGGCCTGAAGGTCGACGGCGCCTGGCAGTTGGGCCGGATCGCGGACGTACTGGCCCAGTCCGACATCCGGCACGTGCTGTGGTTCACCACCTGGCAGGCGCTCGCCTCCACCGCGCTCACGCTGCTGATCGCGCTCCCCGGCGCGTACGTCTTCGCGCGCTTCGACTTCCCGGGACGGAACGTGCTGCGGGCCGTCGTGACGGTCCCCTTCGTGCTGCCCACGGTCGTCGTCGGTACGGCCTTCCTCGCGCTCCTCGGCCGGGGTGGGCTCCTCGACGACCTGTGGGGCGTACGGCTGGACACCACCGTGTGGGCCATCCTGCTCGCGCACGTCTTCTTCAACTACGCGGTCGTCGTACGGACGGTGGGCGGCCTCTGGGCCCAGCTCGACCCGCGTCAGGAGGAGGCCGCGCGCATGCTCGGGGCGTCCCGGCTGCGGGCCTGGCGGAAGGTGACGCTGCCCGCGCTCGCGCCCGCCGTGGCCGCCGCCGCGCTGATGGTCTTCCTCTTCACCTTCACGTCCTTCGGCGTGGTGCAGATCCTCGGCGGCCCGACCTTCTCGACCCTCGAAGTGGAGATCTACCGCCAGACCTCGGAGATCTTCGACCTCTCCACGGCGGCCGTGCTGACGATCGTCCAGTTCGTCGCGGTGGGCGCGATCCTCGCCGTGCACGCCTGGACGGTACGGCGACGGGAGACGGCCCTACGGCTCGTGGACCCGGCGGTGACCGCACGGCGCCCGCGCGGAGCCGGCCAGTGGTCCCTGCTCGCCGGAGTCCTCGTCTCGATCCTGCTGCTGCTCGTGCTGCCGCTCGCCGTGCTGGTCCAACGGTCGCTCGACACACCGGACTTCGGCTACTACCGGGCGCTGACCCACGACGACGGCGGCACCTTCCTGGTCCCGCCGATCGCCGCGATCGGCAACTCGCTGGAGTACGCCGTCGCCGCCACCGCCATCGCCGTGGTGATCGGCGGTCTCGCCGCCGCGGCCCTGACCCGGCGCGACGCGGGCCGCTTGGTACGGGGCTTCGACGCGTTGCTGATGCTGCCGCTCGGGGTGTCGGCGGTGACCGTCGGCTTCGGGTTCCTGATCTCGCTCGACAAACCCCCGGTGGATCTGCGGAGTTCATGGATCCTGGTGCCGCTCGCGCAGGCGCTGGTCGGCGTCCCCTTCGTCGTACGGACCATGCTGCCCGTGCTGCGGGCGGTGGACGGGCGGCTGCGGGAGGCGGCGGCCGTGCTCGGGGCCTCGCCCTGGCGGGTGTGGCGCGAGGTCGATCTGCCCCTCGTACGGCGGGCGTTGCTGATCGCCGCCGGGTTCGCGTTCGCGGTGTCGCTGGGGGAATTCGGGGCGACCGTGTTCATCGCGCGGCCCGACAACCCGACGCTGCCGGTCGCCGTGGCCCGGCTGCTGTCCCGGCCGGGTGATCTCAACTACGGCCAGGCGATGGCCCTTTCGACGATTCTGATGGTGGTGTGCGCGGTGGCCCTGCTGGTCCTGGAGCGGCTGCGCACGGACCGGACCGGGGAGTTCTAGATGCCGCCGAAGACTTCGCCGAACATGCTGCTCAGTCTCACGGACGCGACCGTACGGTTCGGCGGGCGCCCGGTACTGGACGCCGTCGATCTCGGTGTCGCCGAGCACGAGATCGTGTGTGTGCTCGGACCCAGCGGCAGCGGCAAGTCGACGCTGCTGCGGGTGGTGGCCGGGCTGCAACCCCTGGACTCCGGGCGGGTGTTGCTCGACGGACATGACCAGGCAGGGGTGCCCGCGCACAAGCGGGGCGTGGGCCTGATGTTCCAGGACCACCAGCTCTTCCCGCAGCGGGACGTGGCCGGCAATGTCTCCTTCGGGCCGCGCATGCGCGGGGCGTCCAGGAAGCAACAGGACGCCCAGGTCGGCGAGTTGCTTGACCTCGTCGGACTCCCGGGTGCCGCCCGCCGTGCCGTCGCGGGGCTGTCCGGCGGTGAGCAGCAACGCGTGGCGCTCGCCCGCGCCCTCGCGCCCCGCCCCCGGCTGCTCATGCTCGACGAACCGCTCGGCCAGCTCGACCGGTCACTGCGGGAGCGGCTGGTCGTCGAACTCCGGGAGCTGTTCGGGGCGTTGGGCACGACCGTGCTCGCGGTCACGCACGACCAGGGCGAGGCGTTCGCGCTGGCCGACCGGGTTGTGGTGATGCGGGACGGGCGGATCGCCCAGTCCGGTACGCCACTTGAGGTCTGGCAGCGCCCCGCCGACGAGTTCGTGGCCCGTTTCCTCGGCTTCGACAACGTGGTGGGGGCCACGGTCACGGGAGAGGCCGCCGACACCCCCTGGGGCAAGGTGCCGGTCCCCGAGGACGCTCCCCAGGGCGCCCGCACGCTCCTCGTACGTCCCGCGGGCGTACGCCTGTTGCCCGCCGAGGAGGGCCTGCGCTGCACGGTCGCCGCCCGCACCTTCCGGGGCACCCATGTCGCCGTACAGCTNGGGTGCGCCGCGGCTCGAGGCGGCGTGTGCGCTGCGGGCGGCGCCGGAGGTCGGGGACACGGTCGGGGTGGAGTTCGACGCGGCCGAGGTCGTCGTACTCGACGGCGCGTAGACATGCGTGTGGCCCGTCCCCACGAACCGGACGGGCCACAACAGCGACAGCGGGTGGATCAGCGGCCGTTGGTCGCACCGCGGCGGCGCATGCCGTAGTAGACGGCTCCGCCGCCCGCGACGACGAAGGCGCCCGCGATACCGGCGATCATGCCGGTGTTGGAGTTGGCACCGGTCTCGGCGAGGTTCGAGCTACCGGCCGCCGGGGACGGCGCGTTGTCCGTCGTCGTGGCGGGGGCGGTGCTGCTGCTCTCCGAGGCCGACGGGGTCGGGGTGTCGGACTCGGCCGGGGCCGAGGGGGTCTCCGACGGGGTGGGAGAAGCCTCGGTCGGAGTCGGGGTGGGTGACTCCGTCGCGCAGGCCTTGGACGGGGTGGTCAGGTTCGGCGAGATGTCCTCGTCGACCTTGTTGCCGGCCTTGACGTGGACGCGGTACGTCGCGTTCGGCTGCCAGTCCTCGGAGAAGGTGACGGTTTCGCCCTTGCCCTTGACGGTCTGCGCCTCGCCGACCTGCTTGGCGTCGGAGCCGTTGTTCTCCAGGAACACCGTGATGGTCGCCTCGGTGGCCGAGGCGTCCTTGTCGGTGACGGTGATGACACCGTTGGTGCCGTCACACGTGGCTTCGGCGGAGAAGTCGCCGATGGTGCAGGCGAGCGCGTTGCCCGCGAATCCGAGCGCGAGCGCGGCCGAGGCGGACGCGACACCGAGGATGCGTACGGAACGTCGAGATATGGACACGTTTGCCCTTCACGGGATGTGCAACTGCGGGGGGTTTAGGGGGAGATGAGGCAGCGTTCGAGGTGAGGCACCACCACCCCCAGGAGTCTCACTGGTCTATAAGTGCTGCGTAAGCAGTGTCAATGCATATGCGGTGTGCAGCAGTTGGCTTTACCTGCACTTTAATGAGCGAGACGTTTCAGCGCCTCCGGAGCCTCCTCGATACGGTCAACGAGGGCGATACGGCTCTCCATCGACCGTTCCCGGGCAAGTGCACACAGCAGCGGCCACGTCGGCAGCCGCTCCGTCCAGTGCTCCCGGTCCACCAGAACCATCGGCGTGGGCTCCCCGCGCGACTCGTAGTAGTTCGGCGTCGCGTTGTCGAAGATCTCCTGTACGGTCCCGGCCGCGCCCGGCAGGAACACCACCCCCGCGTTGGAGCGGGCCAACAGGCCGTCCTCGCGGGTGGCGTTGGCGAAGTACTTGGCGATGTGCGAGGCGAAGGCGTTCGGCGGCTCATGGCCGTAGAACCAGGTCGGGATGCCGATCGAGTGGTTGCCCTTGGGCCAGCGGTCGCGGACCTCGAAGGCGCGCCGCGCCCAGTCGGTGATCGAGGGGCTGAACGACGGGGAGGCGGCGAGGAGTTCGCACGCCTCTTCCAGCATCGCGTCCTCGTACGGCGCCGCGTACGCGCCCAGGTTGGCCGCCTCCATCGCGCCGGGGCCGCCGCCGGTGGCCACCGTGAACCCGGAGCGGCTCAACTCCCGGCCCAGGCGCGCGGCACCGCCGTAGGCCTCCGTCCCGCGCGCCATCGCGTGGCCGCCCATCACGCCCACCACCCGCGCCCCGCGCAGGAGTTCGTCGAGGGCGTCGGAGATCGAGTCGTCGTGGACGGCGCGCAGCATCGAGGCGTATATGTCGCCGTCCGCCTTGGTCCGCTGGAACCAGGCGTACGCGAGCGCGTCCGGAGTCCCCTCGTACCCCTTGTCGAGCGAGGCGAACAGCTCGTCCGGCGCGTAGAGATGGCCGCGGTAGGGGTCGAAGGGGAGATGTGGCACCGGCGGGAAGACCAGGGCGCCGTCGGCGCGGAGTTTCGCGGCGGCCTCTTCGCGCATCGGGCAGCCGAGGAAGACGGCGCCCGCGGTGCTGGTGGTGAGCAACTCCTTTGTACGGTCCGTCAGATCGACGGCCTGGACGCGGTACCCGGCGAGGGTGCCGCGGGCCGAGACGGTCGCGTCGAAGTCCTCGACCGTCTCGATCTCGCGTTCGTCGTGAGGGGCCGCATGGGCCGGGCTCGTCTGCACGCGCCCATGCTAGGCATCCCGACCGTCAGCCCTGGACCGCCGCCGGGTCCATCCACATGACCTCCCAGGTGTGGCCGTCGGGGTCGTCGAAGGAACGGCCGTACATGAAGCCCTGGTCGATGGCGTCACCGCTGCCCGTGCCGCCGGACGCGATGGCCTTGTCGACCAGCTCGTCGACCTTCTCGCGGCTCTCGGCGCTCAGACACAGCAGCACCTCGCTGGTCTTCGTCGAGTCGGCGATCTCCTTCTTGGTGAAGTCGCTGTACCGCTGCTTGCCGAGGAGCATCGCGATGATCGTGTCGCTGATCACGACACAGGCGCATTCGTCGGTGCTGAACTGGGGGTTGATCGAGTAGCCGAGCTCCGTGAAGAACTTCCTCGACGCGTCGACGTCGTTCACGGCCAGGTTCACGAAGATCATCTGCTGGTACATACGAGGTCTCCCATCGGGCGGGCGTGCTGTTCGGTGGGTAGACCGGCCGTCCGTACGAAACTCATCGGCCGGCCAGCGGCAGCGCCGCCAGCTCGGCCACGAACAGGGTCAGCGGGAGGAACAGGGCCAGCAGGGCGCCCGCACGCAGGGCCGCCGCGCTGCGCAGCATCGTCGCGGGGGCGCCGAGGCGCAGCAGCGCGGCCGTGGTCTCGGCGCGGGCGTGCTTGGCCTCCAGCGCGGCGGTGAGCAGGGTCGCCACCGTGCAGCCGGTGACCAGGAGCAGGCCGAGCGTGGTCAGCGGGCCGAAGGCCGGGGCGTCCGCGTCGTAGAGCGCCGTCATCGCGAAGCCGCCGGACGCCACCGCGCACACCACGCCCAGCGGGCGCCCGATCCGGGTCGACTCCTCCATCAGCACCCGTCCGGCCAGCAGCCGCAGCGCGCCGGGGCCGACGGACTGGAGCAGCCGGCCGCAGAGATGGGTGAGTCCGGGTCCAGCCAGCGCGAGTCCGATCGCGGTCAGCACCCAGCCGGCCAGGACACTCGCCGGCCCGTCGGCGAGCCCGCCGGGCAGCGACAGCCCGCCGCCGTCCTTCGCCCGGCTCGCGTACGCCTCCACGGCGAGCCCGGCGGCCAGCACCGCGATGCCCCAGGGGAGACCTCGGGGCGCTTCCCGCGGAGCCGGGGGGCGCGAGGGGTCGGAAGCGGTGACGTCCGCGCCCTCCAACTGCTCGGCCTGCGCGGGCTGTTCGGGCTCCTGCTCGCCGCCGCGCGCCCCCGCACGCAGGTGCGCGCCGAAACGGCCGTACGCCCCGAAGGTCTCGCGGCGGTCCGGACGGCCCTGCACGCCGAAGCGGCCGTACGACCTCGCCGGGCCCTTCTCGGAGGCGGGGCGGAGGTCCCGGGGGCGCAGGGCGAGGACCACCGCGACGGAGGCGGTGACCGGTACGAGGGCGAGGAGGGTCAGGGCGGCGGGGAGGGGCAGGGGCTGGTCCGAGGCCAGGAACTCCGCCGCCGCTCCGTCGAAGGGCATGCCGGTGAGGTCGCCGCGCAGGTGGAGGAAGAAGAGGAGCGCCAGCATGGAGCCGAGGGTGCAGGCCAGCGCGGTCGTGGTCGCCGAGATGGCCATCAGGCGGGCGGGGCCGAGGCCGATCGCGGAGAGGCCGGGGCGGGGTCTGGTCGCCGGGTCGGTGCGGGCGACGGCCATCGCGAAGTAGACGGTGGCGGCCAGCGGGGTCGCGCACCAGCCGAGGCGGAGGGCCGCGGCGGCGGGGGAGTCGGGGTGGCCCATCGCGTAGCCGAGGGTGCAGAGCAGGAGGAAGCCCGTGCCCGCCGAGGCCGCCGACACCAGCAGGCGGCGCAGTTGGACGGCGGGCTGCGAGCCGCGGGTCAGACGGAGAGCGAGCACGCGGCCCGGCCTTCCGCCTCGGTGACCGGGGGAAGGTGGACGGTGTTCACACGGCGTCCGTCGAGGAGCGACACCGTACGGTCCGCGAGGGCCGCGGTCTCCGCCTCGTGGGTCGCGAGGACGACCGTGATGCCGTGCGAGCGGGCGGCCGTGGTGAGCGTGCGCAGGACCTGGGCGCGGTCCGCGCTGTGCAGCGGGGCCGTCGGCTCGTCGGCGAACAGGACCGTCGGCGCCGGGGCCAGCGCACGGGCGATGGAGACGCGCTGGCGCTCCGCCTGGCGCAGTTCGTGCGGGCGTTTGCGGGCGTGGTCGCCGATGTCGAGGCGGTCCAGCCACTCCAGGGCGGCGGTCTTGGCCCGGCGGCGGCTGGTGCCGCGCAGCATCAGGGGGAGGGCCGCGTTCTCCCAGACGTTCAGCTCGGGGACGAGTACGGGCGCCGGGTCGATCCAGCCGAAGCGGTCGCGGCGCAGCCGTTCGCGGGTCATCGGGCCCATGGTGTGCACGGGCACGCTGTTGAACCAGACCTCGCCGCGGCTGGGGCGCTCGAGCCCGGAGAGGCAGCGCAGGAGGGTCGTCTTGCCGCTGCCGCGCGGGCCGCTGACGGCGAGGATCTCGCCCTCCCGGACGCCGAGCGAGACCCCGCCGAGCGCGGGCGTTCCGTCGTGGTGCTGGAAGTGCAGGGCACGTGCCCAGAGCACGTCGTTGTCCGGCGGGGCCACCATGCGCGTACACCTCGTTCAGATCCGTTTTCCCGTATCGCATCCCCCGTCCGGGGGAACGAAGAGGGGGCCGATCGGTCACTGGCACGCTAAGGAGCGGTCGACGGGAGCCCGGACAGCACACGGCCCCGGGCCGCCGTTTCTCACTCGAACGGCGGCGCCGGGGCCGGTATTGATCATCCAGAAGGAAGATCTGAACCTGGGGTCAGAGCTTCGTCCAGGCCTCCGTGAGGACCTGGCGGACGATGCCCTCGATCTCGTCGAAGGTCGACTGGTCGGAGATCAGCGGCGGCGACAGCTGGATGACCGGGTCACCGCGGTCGTCGGCGCGGCAGTAGAGGCCGTACTCGAAGAGCTTCTTGGAGACGAAGCCGTAGAGCACGCGCTCCGACTCCTCGTCCGTGAAGGTCTCCTTGGTGGCCTTGTCCTTGACCAGCTCGATGCCGTAGAAGAAGCCGTTGCCGCGGACGTCGCCGACGATCGGGAGGTCGTGCAGCTTCTGGAGGGTCCCCAGGAAGTTGGCCTCGTTGTCGAGGACGTGCTGGTTGAGGCCCTCGCGCTCGAAGATGTCGAGGTTGGCGAGGCCGACCGCGGCGGAGACCGGGTGGCCGCCGAAGGTGTAGCCGTGCAGGAAGGTGTTGTCGCCCTTGTAGAACGGCTCGGCCAGACGGTCGGAGATGATGCAGGCGCCGATCGGGGAGTAGCCCGAGGTCATTCCCTTGGCGCAGGTGATCATGTCCGGCACGTAGTCGAACTTGTCGCAGGCGAACATCGTGCCGAGGCGGCCGAACGCGCAGATGACCTCGTCGGAGACCAGGAGTACGTCGTACTGGTCGCAGATCTCGCGCACGCGCTGGAAGTAGCCGGGCGGGGGCGGGAAGCAGCCGCCCGCGTTCTGCACCGGCTCCAGGAAGACCGCGGCGACCGTCTCCGGGCCCTCGAACAGGATCTGCTGCTCGATCTGGTCGGCGGCCCAGCGGCCGAAGGCCTCCGGGTCGTCGCCGAACAGCGGGGCGCGGTAGATGTTGGTGTTCGGGACCTTGTGCGCGCCCGGGACGAGCGGCTCGAAGGGGGCCTTGAGGGCGGGGAGTCCGGTGATGGACAGGGCGCCCTGCGGGGTGCCGTGGTAGGCGACCGCGCGCGAGATGACCTTGTACTTGGTGTGCTTGCCCTGGAGCTTGAAGTACTGCTTGGCGAGCTTCCACGCGGTCTCGACGGCCTCGCCGCCGCCGGTGGTGAAGAAGACCTTGTTCAGGTCGCCGGGCGCGTAGTGCGCGAGACGCTCCGCGAGCTCCACGGCCTTGGGGTGGGCGTACGACCAGATGGGGAAGAACGCCAGCTCCTGCGCCTGCTTGGCGGCGGTCTCGGCCAGCTCGGCGCGGCCGTGACCGGCCTGGACCACGAACAGACCCGCGAGACCGTCGAGGTAGCGCTTGCCCTTGTCGTCGTAGATGTAGGTGCCCTCACCACGGACGATCGTGGGAACGGGCGCGTTCTCGTACGAGGACATGCGGGTGAAGTGCATCCACAGGTGGTCGTACGCGGTGCGGCTGAGGTCCTTGCTCACGGTTATCGGGTTCCCCACATGTAGGTCTGCTTCTTGAGCTTCAGATAAACGAAGCTCTCGGTGGAGCGCACGCCGGGCAGCGCCCGAATGCGTTTGTTGATGACGTCCAGCAGGTGGTCGTCGTCCTCGCAGACGATCTCGGCGAGGAGGTCGTACGAGCCCGCGGTCATCACCACGTACTCCACTTCCGGCATGGCCGTCAGCGCGTCCGCCACGTTCTCGACATCGCCCTCGACGTTGACACCGACCATCGCCTGTCTGCGGAAGCCCACGGTGAGCGGGTCCGTGACGGCGACGATCTGCATGACGCCCTGGTCGAGCAGCTTCTGGACGCGCTGGCGCACGGCCGCCTCGGAGAGGCCGACGGCCTTGCCGATCGCGGCGTACGGCCGGCGGCCGTCCTCCTGGAGCTGCTCGATGATGGCGAGGGAGACGGAATCCAGATGCGGAGTCCCGTTCCTGGACTCGCGGGAGTCCCTGTGTTCTGCGCTACGACTGGCCACGGCTTCACTGTGCACGACGTCTCGACCGTTCCGCAAGGCCGCTTCGATGAAATTCGTTGTTTACAAGGTCGAGACTTGCGGATTTCGTAGTCTTGGCGCGACCAGGGGTGTTGAAAACGTGGGCCGGGCGATTAGGGTGGGTGTCTCAGTGATTGGACACCTGAACTTGGAGGGCCGGCAGTGAGCACCGAGCTGCGTCGTCTGCGCAATTACATCGACGGTGAGTTCCGGGACGCCGCCGACGGACGGACCACCGAGGTGGTCAATCCCGCGACGGGAGAGGCGTACGCGACCGCGCCGCTGTCCGGGCCGGCGGACGTGGACGCCGCGATGGCGGCCGCCGCCGCCGCGTTCCCGGCCTGGCGGGACGAGACCCCCGCGGCGCGCCAGCGGGCCCTGCTGAAGATCGCGGACGCGTTCGAGGAGCGGGCCGAGGAACTGATCGCGGCCGAGGTGCAGAACACCGGCAAGCCGATCGGGCTGACCCGCTCCGAGGAAATCCCGCCGATGGTCGACCAGATCCGCTTCTTCGCGGGCGCGGCCCGGATGCTCGAAGGCCGCTCGGCCGGCGAGTACATGGAGGGCATGACCTCCATCATCCGCCGCGAGCCGATCGGCGTCTGTGCGCAGGTCGCGCCCTGGAACTACCCGATGATGATGGCGGTGTGGAAGTTCGCGCCGGCGCTGGCCGCCGGCAACACGGTGGTGCTGAAGCCCTCGGACACCACCCCCGCCTCCACCGTCCTGATCGCCGAGATCCTCGGCTCGATCCTCCCCAAGGGCGTCTTCAACGTCGTCACCGGCGACCGCGACACCGGCCGGCTGATGGTCGAGCACCACACCCCGGCGATGGCCTCCATCACCGGCTCCGTGCGCGCCGGCATGTCGGTCGCCGAGTCCGCGTCCAAGGATCTCAAGCGGGTCCACCTGGAGCTGGGCGGCAAGGCTCCCGTCGTCGTCTTCGAGGACACCGACATCGCCAAGGCCGTCGAGGACATCTCGGTCGCGGGCTTCTTCAACGCGGGCCAGGACTGTACGGCGGCGACGCGCGTCCTCGTCCAGGAGGGCATCCACGACGAGTTCGTGGCCGCGCTCGCGAAGGCGGCGGCCGAGACGAAGACCGGCCAGCCGGACGACGAGGACGTGCTCTACGGCCCCCTGAACAACCCCAACCAGCTGAAGCAGGTCACCGGCTTCATCGAGCGGCTGCCCGCGCACGCGAAGGTGGAGGCGGGCGGTCAACGGGTCGGTGACGTCGGCTACTTCTACGCCCCGACCGTCGTCTCCGGTCTCAAGCAGGACGACGAGATCATCCAGAACGAGGTCTTCGGACCGGTCATCACCGTCCAGTCGTTCACGGACGAGGCCCAGGCGATCGAGTGGGCGAACGGCGTCGACTACGCGCTCGCGTCCTCCGTGTGGACGAAGGACCACGCCCGCGCGATGCGCCTGTCCAAGGCCCTCGACTTCGGCTGCGTGTGGATCAACACCCACATCCCGCTGGTCGCGGAGATGCCGCACGGCGGCTTCAAGAAGTCCGGCTACGGCAAGGACCTCTCGGCCTACGGCTTCGAGGACTACACGCGCATCAAGCACGTGATGACGTCGCTGGGCGAGTAGCCGACACGAGCACAAGTGCGCGGCCCCGGACGGGAGTTGATCCGTCCGGGGCCGCGCTGTTTCCCCCTCCGGATGGTCAGGAGTTCTCGAAGGCGCGGGTGAGGGAGGGCAGTTCGGAGGTGACCTTGCCGGGATCGCCCGGCTTGCCGGACTTCCCGCCCTCGGCGTGCCGGGTGATGCCGCCCTCTCCCTTGCCCGGGGCCGGCTGTGACGGCGGCGCCGGCAGGTTGCCCGGGTTCGGGAAGGTGATGCCGGTCTTCTTCAGGATGGGTCCGCAGGCACCGATGGCCTTCTTGTAGCCGGACGACGTCGGGTCGAGCCCGGGCCCGCCCTTGCCGTTGATGTGCACGCGCAGCATGACGCCGCCGTCCGAGCCCTTGGACGCGTGGAAGTCGGGGAAGACCGACTGCCCCTGCGCACGCATGCAGGCGGCGAAGCGCGTGTTGGCCGCGTTGAGGTCGCCGGGGGCATGGGAGGTCGGCGTGTACTCGACCGCGAAGGGAACGCCTTTGCCGGACCCGAACTCCTTGCCGCCCTGGCCTTTCTGCTTGACGACGGTCTTGCCGGAGACGACCGTCCCGTGGGAACCGGAGTCGGTCGCGTGGGACGCGGGCGCCGCCGCGGCGGTGACGGAGCCGAGCGCCGCGGCCGACAGTACGGCGATCCCGAGAACGAGCCGCCTGGGCCTGGTCGCCAGTGGACGCATGTGTTCCTCCTGCTGTGTACGGGTGTCGCTGGACGGGATCCACACAACAGCCCGGACGGTTACAGCGACGGAACAGCCGCCCTTATACCCGTGTAACCGCCCGCCCGTCACACTGACGGCCATGCGTGTGCTGGTGGTCGAGGACCACGAAGAACTCGCCGAGACGGTGGCGGCGGGACTGCGCCGCGAGGGCATGGCGGTCGACCTCGCGTTCGACGGTCCTGCGGCCCTGGAGCGCGCGGAGATCAACGGCTACGACGTCGTCGTGCTCGACCGTGATCTGCCCGGCGTCCACGGCGACCAGGTGTGCCGGACGCTCGCCGCCGGGGACAGCAGGGCGCGGGTGCTGATGCTCACCGCGTCCGGGACGGTCGCCGACCGGGTCGCGGGGCTCGGACTCGGCGCCGACGACTATCTGCCCAAGCCGTTCGCGTTCACCGAACTCGTCGCCCGCATAAGGGCGTTGGCCCGCCGTGCGCAGCCCGCGCTGCCGCCGGTCCTGGTGCGCGGCGAACTCCGGCTCGACCCGGCCCGCCGGGAAGTCACCCGGGCCGGCTGCCAACTGCCGCTCAGCCCCAAGGAGTTCGCCGTACTGGAACTCCTGCTCGGCGCGCAGGGGACGGTCGTGTCCACCGAGGAACTCCTGGAGCGGGCATGGGACGAGGCCGCCGATCCGTTCAGCCAGACCGTGAAGGTCACCGTCAGCAGACTGCGCCGGAAGCTGGGGGAACCGCCGTTGGTCGAGACGGTGGACCGGGCCGGGTACCGCATCCGATGACGGCACGGGTCCTGCGCCGGCTGCACGGGCCGCGCACCGTCCGCTGGCGCCTCACCCTTCTCTACGGCGCGCTGTTCGTGGGTGCCGGCGCGCTCCTGCTGACCTTCGTGTACCTGCTCGCGCAGACCACCGGGGGTGTGTCCGCCAGGTCAGGGGCGAGCACCCAGGTGATCGGCGGTGTGCCCGCCGTGAGCGCGCCGACGCTCACCGCTGTCGCCGAGGCCGCCCGCAGCGACCAGTTGCACCAGCTGGTCGTCTACGCCGTCATCGCGCTCGCCGTGATGACCCTGGCCTCGCTCGCGCTGGGCTGGCTGATGGCCGGCCGGGTGCTGTCGCCGCTGCGCACCATGACCGCCTCGGCCCGCCGGATCTCCGCCGACAATCTGCACGCACGGCTCGCGGTGCTCGGTCCCGACGACGAGCTGAAGGCGATGGCGGACACCTTCGACGCCGTACTGGCAAGGCTGGAGGGCGCGTTCGAGGCGCAGAAGCAGTTCGTCGCCAACGCCTCGCACGAACTGCGCACCCCGCTCACGCTCCAGCAGACCATCGTGGACGTCACCCTCGCCGACCCGGACGCACCGGCGCAGGTGCTGCGCGTGGCGCTGGCCCGGGTGCGGGCGGCCGGGCAGGAGCAGGAGCGGCTGATCGAGGCGCTGTTGACCCTCGCCCGCAGCCAACGCGGCCTTGAGACACGGGAGTTCGTGGATCTCGCGACGGTCGTGGAGGAGCGGTTGCGAGGTGTGGAACTGTCCGTGCGGGCCCGGCTCGAATCCGCGCCCGTTCTCGGTGATCCCCAGCTCATCGAGCGGCTGGTCGTCAACCTGACCGACAACGCCGTACGGCACAACCTCCCGGCGGGGGAGGGGAGTTGGGTGAGCGTGTGGACGGGAGTGGACGCGTGGGGGCGGCCCGGGCTGCGGATCGAGAACAGCGGGCCGGTGATCCCGGCCGACCAGGCCGCCGGACTGTTCCAGCCGTTCCGGCGACTGGGCGCGGAGCGCGTCGGTAAGCGGGACGGCCTCGGCCTCGGCATGTCCATCGTGGCCGCGGTGGTCGCCGCGCACGGCGGACGGGTGCGGGCGCGGACCCGTCCGCAGGGCGGCCTCGTGGTGGAGGTGACCCTGCCGCCGTACGCCCCGGCGGAACACCGGAGCCCGGCCCCCACCTCCACCCCTGTAGCGGTCGGGATCCCGCACTCCGCACCTCTCGTGTGAACCGGCGGTTACTTCACAGACAACCGATCGACAAGGTGTCGGGTCCGCGGGTGGCCGCTGGACGCAGCGTCCATTGATCGGACACGGGTCGGCGGGTCATGCTGCGCGGGTGCCCAAGACTCCGAAGCCGTACTCGCCCTCCCGCCGCTCCCTGCTGCGCGCGCTCGGCGGTACCGCCGCGCTCGGTGCGCTCGCCGGATGCGGTGTGCCCGCCGCCTATGTGAAGGCGGGAGACCGTGCCGGTGCCGATCTGTCCACCAAGGACAAGCGGCTGACCTGGGCGAACTGGCCGCTGTACATCGACACCGATGACAGCGACGCGACCAAGCGGCCCACGCTCGACGCCTTCGAGAAGCGCACCGGGATCTCCGTCGACTACATCGAGGAGATCAACGACAACGACGAGTTCTTCGGCAAGATCAGCCCGGCCCTCATGAACCACCAGCAGACCGGTCGCGACCTGATCGTCATGAGCGACTGGATGTGCGCGCGGTTCGTCCGCCTCGGCTGGGTCCAGCGGATGGACCGGGCGGCGCAGCCCAACGTGGCGAAGTACCTCGACCCGCAGCTCAGCTCGCCCGCCTTCGACCCGGGCCGCCGCTACACGGTGCCGTGGCAGTCGGGCATCACCGGCATCGCGTACAACCACCGCAAGCTCGGCCGCGAGATCCGGCACGTCTCCGACCTGTGGGCGAGCGACCTCAAGGGCCGGGTCACCCTGCTCTCCGGCCTCGACGAGGCGTTCGCGCTGCTGATGCAGGGCAACGGCGTCGACATCACCAAGTGGACCGCCGCGGACTTCCACAAGGTGTGCGACCAGGTCCAGACCCAGATCAGCCGGAAGCAGATCCGCCGCTTCACCGGCAACGACTACACCAAGGACCTGGTCAGCGGCGACGTCCTGGCCTGTCAGGCGTACTCCGGCGACGTCATCCAGCTCCAGGCCGACAACCCGGACATCCGCTTCGTCGTCCCCGAGGAGGGCGCCGAGCTCTGGGCGGACTCCCTGATGATCCCCGACCTGGCCCGCCACAAGACCAACGCCGAAAAACTGATCGACTACTACTACGAGCCCGAGGTCGCCGCCGAACTCGCCGCCTGGGTCAACTACGTCTGCCCCGTCCCCGCCGCCCAGGACGTCCTCGCGTCCTCCAAGGACAAGGACACCGCGGCCCTCGCCGAAAACCCCCTGATCTTCCCGGACGCGACCATGCGCAAGCACCTCGCCATCGCCCGCGACATCACGTCGACGGAACGGGTGGAGTTCGCGAAGGAGTGGAACAAGATCGTGGGGTTGTAGGTGGCCGCGTCCGAAAGGGTTTCCTGCGCCCACTGCGGCCAGGACCGGGTGCGTTGCTACCAGCGCAAAGACACGGGCAGGAAGTTCTTCATGTGCCCGGAATGCGAGTCCGTCTGGGCGTTGGAGGACGATCTCCACGAGGACACGGACCTGTACTTGAGCGAGTACCTGCTGACGGGGGATCCCGCGAAGGACTGGGAGATCATCACTCCTTGCCCCTGAGCGAGAAGTGACGCCGGCGGCCCCGCTACTCCACCCCGCCACCCTCCAGCGCCGACGGATTCAGCGAAGCCAGCAGCTTCAGCAGCAGTGCGTGCGCCTGTTCCTGCTCGGCCGGTGTCAGTGCCTGGAGCGCCTCCGCGTGGGCCGCGTCCACCGTCTCGGCGGCCTGGGCCGCGAGGCGGACGCCGGCCTCGGTGGCGTGCAGCCGCTGGGTGCGCCGGTCGCCGGGCGTGGTCCGGCGTTCCAGCATCCCCCGCTCCACCAGCCCGTTGACCGCGGTCCCCATGGACTGCGGGGTGATCGCCGCCCGGCGTGCCGCGGTCGCGCTGGAGACCCCCGGATCGAGCACGGCCTGCATCAGGGCCCGGTGCTGGGCGAGGGTCAACCGGAGCGGGCGCAGGGCGCGCTCCATCCGGGCCGCCATGATCTGGCCGATCTGCCAGGTGACGTAGCCGGTGCGGCGGTCGGGATGTTGCACGGGAGTGGGACCTCTTCCGGGGATTCCGCTGTTTCGGGAACATTTTTGTAAGGCAGCTGATTGTGATGTACAAATAATATCAGTTGCCTTCTAATCTAGGACCGCACCGATGTCCCAGCAAGTCGCCGTCCGACAAGCTCACAAGCACGCCCTGGACGTGGCCCACCCGCCCCCCGGCCCCGGAAACACGCGCGCCGTCCTGCTCCCCGTCGCGGTCGTGCTGCTGATCGGCACCGTGTTCGTCAGCGTCTACCTCGCCGCCTTCCACGCCCCGCGCCCGCACCAACTCCGCGTCGGCACAACGGAGATAGGCACCGCACAGACCCACCTGAGCCAGGACCTGGAGCGCGTCGCCCCGGGCGGCTTCACCGTCGAGACCTACCCCGACGAGTCCGCCGCCCGGAACGCCGTACAGGACAGGAAGGTCTACGCGGCCTACCTCGGCGACGGCAAGCTCCTCTACGGCAGCGCGAACGGCGCCGCCGTCACCGCGACCGTCACCACCGCCTTCGGCTCCGTCGCCCACGCCGAGCACCACGAACTCGCCGTCGAGGACGTGGCCCCGGCGGCAGCGGGGGACACCCGCGGCCTCTCCGTCTTCTACGCCGCCTTCGGCCTGGTCCTCGCGGGCTACCTCTTCGGTATGACCACCTACCAGCTCGCGCCCCGCCTCCAGTACCGCTGGCGGATGGCCAGCCTGGCCCTGTTCGGCATCGTCGGCGGACTGCTGATCGCGACCATCGCCGGAAGCACCGGCTTCGGCGCGCTGCCCGGCTCCTTCGTGCCGCTCGTCACGGTCATCGCGCTGATGGGCGCGGCCGTCGGCGGCACGACCATGGTGCTGCTGCGGCTGTTCGGCTCGGCCGGCGTCAGCCTCGCCTCGATCCTCATGCTGATCCTCGGCAACAGCACCAGCGGCGGCATCATGCCGGCCGCCTATCTGCCCGGCTGGCTGCGCCCGCTCTCCGAGGTCCTGCCGGTCGGTGTCGGCGTCCGCGCGATGCAGGGCCTGTCCCGCTTCCAGAACGACGGCCTCACCCGCGCCCTGGTGATCCTCCCGGTGTGGATACTCGGCGCCGCCCTCGTCCTCTACCTCAAGGACGTGTACCGGCGGGGCACCGCGGCCACCGAGGCGGCCACACCCGCCTGAAGGCGTCAACTCCCTTGCTCCGGCGCGGACTAGGCTCGACGCCGTACAGCCGTACAAAGGGACCGGGCCGCCGGTGCCGTCACCGGAGTCTCGACTAGAGGGAGCCCGCCATGCCCACAGAATTCGCCGCCAGGGTCTTCGCCCTGGTCGACGGGACCGACGCCGTCGGCTTCAGCCGTCTGTTCGCCTTACAGGGCCGGATGCGCTTCGGGAACGCGGCGCCGATGACCGGCCCCGAGGAGATAGCGGCCGGCATCGGCGCCTTCTTCGGCACCATCAAGGGGCTGCGCCACAACGTCGTGCGCGAGTGGTACACCGGCGCCGACGCCATCGTCGAGGAGACGGTGGACTACTTCCGGCTGACCGGCGACACCGTCACCGTCCCCGCCGTCACCATGTGGCGCGTCGACGAGACAGGCCTCATCGACGACTTCCGCGTCTACATCGACCTGGCCCCGCTCTACGCCTGAGCCACGACGCGCGGCGCGGGACAGCCGCGAAGTCCCCTACGCCTCCAGGACTTTGCCCGCTCTTTACAACCCGCCCTCCCGCCGGCTCGTCTCTCCGCTCGATCCGTGACCCGCCCCGCCGGTGCACCACCGGCTGACCAGGCGGGCCGGCCGACGAGAGAGAGCGATTCATGCGCCGAACTGTCCTCAGCGCCATGGCACTCGCGTGCGGCGCCGTACTGGCGAGCACCGCGCCCGCGTTCGCCGACGGGGCATCCGCGTCACCCAGCCGCGCCGCGACCGCCGCGCCGACCACGGCGCCGTCCCCGGTCCCCAGCGCCACCGCCGCCCCCACCCGGAGCGCCGAGCCCTCCGCCGAACCGACCGTGGCACCGAGCCAGGTCGCCACCGTCCCCCGCGGCGCCCCGGACACCGGTGTCGCGCCGGAGTCGAAGTCGTCCGACCTGTCGACCACGCTGATCGGCGGGGCGGCCGCAGCGGCCGTCGTCGGTGGCGGGGCCTTCGTCGTCGTACGGCGCCGGAGGGCGACCGGGGCATGACCTCGCTCTCCAGGCGCGCCTTCGTCACGGCGTCGGCGGCGGCCCTGCTCACCGGCTGCGGCGGCGGAGACGGGACCGCCCCGGCCACGAACTCCGCGGCGAAACAGGGGAGTTCGGAGCAGGGCAGCCCGACGCCCGCCGCGCCGTCCGCCGCCGCGAAGCCGGTCCACGCCCTCGCGCGGTCCGTCCCGGTCACCCTGCGCGTCCCGGCCATCGGAGTCGACACCCCGGTCATGCGGCTGGGGCTGGCCGCGGACGGCACCGTGCAGGTGCCGCCGATCACGGCGCACGACCGGGCGGGCTGGTACCGGTACTCGCCGACCCCTGGCCGCACCGGGCCGTCGGTGATCCTCGGGCATGTGACGGTCGGCGCGTACGGGGACGGGGTCTTCCGCCACCTCGCGCGGCTGCGCGCGGGCAACCGGATCGACGTAGGCCTGGAGAACGGCACGACGGCCGTGTTCGCCGTCACCGAGGTGCGGACGGTCGCCAAGGCCGACTTCCCGTCGGACGAGGTGTACGGGAACGTGGACCGCCCCGAACTGCGGCTCATCACCTGCGGCGGAACCCGTACCGGTACGGGCTACCTCGACAACGTGATCGTCTTCGCGGCCCTGACCACCGCGAGCCCCTGACCCGGTCCGGATCCCGGACCGCCGGAACCCCCGCCGGCGGTCTGGGGTCTTCCCCGGTGAACCTCACCACCCCCTACGGAGCATGTTGAAACGGTCCCGCGAGACGGCAGCGTCCGAACTGTTCGCCGCCGTCTACCCGCGCCTCGCCGGCTGGTGCCGCCGGCTCGTCGACGACGACGAGACGGCCCACGAGATCGCCTCCGAGGCCTTCACCCGGCTCTGGGCCCGCTGGACGAAGGTCGCGGAACCGCGCGGCTTCCTCTACGTCACCGCCGCCAACCTGGTCCGGGACCACTGGCGCAAACTGGAGCGCGAACGCCGGGCCGTGCGCCGCGCCACCACCGAGGAAGCGATACGACCGCCCACCGAACAGACCGACCCGTCCGTACGACTGCTCGTCCAGTCGCTGCCGGAACGACTGCGCGTCCCGATCCTCCTGCACTACTACGCTGACATGCCGATCCGGGAGGTGTCCGTGCTGACCGGGCGCAAGGAAGGAACCATCAAGGCCGACCTCCACGCGGCCCGCGAACTGCTCCGAGCCCATCTGAGGAGAAGCCTTGACCACACACTTTGACGAGGAGGACGCGGGGCGTGAGCCCGACTTCGCCCTCGACGACCCCCTCACGGTCATCCTGCGGCCCTCCTCCGCCGAGTACCTGGGCCCGCCCCCCGGCCGCTACGAGTCGATCCGCCGCGGCGCCCACCGCCGCCGCCTGCTCCGCGCGGCGGCCGGCGCCGGCGCGACCTGCGCGGTCCTCGTCCTCGCCGCCCTCCCCTTCCGCCTGGCCCACCACGACTCACCCGTGACTCCCACGGTC
>NZ_JAEQAZ010000190.1 GCF_016654115.1 Streptomyces sp. MBT53 | reverse complement strand
ACCAGGGCGAGGAGGGCGGCCTGGGACGGTACGCCGAGCAGGGTGGTGGGGGCGGGGTCCGCCGCCACCGCGCCGTGGATGGAGTCGACGGTGTGGCTGCTCGGCAGGGTCAGCGGGATCCGGTTGTGCAGGCCGTGGAGGAGTCCGCCGACGAGGCCCAGTACATGAATCACGGAGGCCAGGACAACAATTCGCCCGCCGTTCTTCGGATAGGAATTCAGCAGCCCATAGCGTTCCACTTCCGCAATGAGACTCCCGGCGCTTCTCCCGATCACCTTGGAAGGTCCGGTCGATCCGGAGCTGAGCTGCAGCAGAACATGTTCCGAGCGGGCCGGCGCGCCGCCTTCCCGGGCTGTCACCACGGAATCCGTTTCGAAATATCCGCGCAGCCTTCCGTGAATCTCACGGTCGGGTACGACAACGACCTGCGGGTTGATTCTCTCGATCGCCGTGTCGGCTTCGCTGGGGGTGAGCCGATGGTCGACAAGGGCACACTGAGCTCCGGCGCGCCAGCCGGCCAGCAGGGTGGCGACCAGCGCCAGGGACGGCGGGAGCCGCAGTACGGCGGTGCCACCGAGAGTAAGCCCGGCGGACAGGAGTCCCTTTTGGCGGCGCTCCACTTCAGCCCGCAACTCACCCCTGGTCACCGCGGTGCCGAATGTCAACACCGTTTCCTGGTCTGGACCGGAGAGTAAGAACTCATCGACCCATTCGCCATTCACAAGATTTTCCCCCGTCCACTGCAAAAGCACCTACGGACGATCACTGAGAGCTAACCTGAGCTCCATCAGATCAGATCCATCCGACCGGCACAAGTAAAAGGTTCTCAACGCGCGGGTGCATGGATCCTTAACACGAACATGTACAGTGCCGACCTATTTCAGGGCAGCACAAATTTACGCCGCAACCAATTCACAAAGAAACAGCGGGCGTTTTTATTTCAGATTTTGAATAATTTGGGCGCGCTACTCGACGCGCGGGCGGACCACGCCGGCCCGGCCCAGTGAGCCGATCCCGGAGGCGCCCATGAGCGCCATGGTCTCCTCGACCTCGTCCAGCAGGGTCCGCAGGACGGCTGTCGCGCCCTCGTCCCCCGAGTCCGCCAGCCCCCACAGCAGCGGCCTGCCGAGCAGTGCGGCGTCCGCGCCGAGACAGAGCGCCTTGACGACGTCGGCGCCGTACCGGACGGACCCGTCGACGAGCACCTGGATCCGGCCGTCGACGGCGTCGACGATCTCGGGCAGGGCCGCGAACGCGGGCTGGGCGAAGTCGAGTTGACGTCCGCCGTGGTTGGACACGAGCACGGCGGACACCCCGTGTTCGACGGCGAGCAGCGCGTCCTCCGCCGTGAGGATGCCCTTCAGCACGAGCGGCAGCGAGGTCCGCTCCCGCAGCCAGGCGAGATCGGCCCAGCCGACGGAGGCGTCGAACTGCTCGCGCGCGTGCCGGGCGACGGCGGAGTGCCCCGCCCGTCCGCCGTACGAGGCGGACATTAGTGTCTCGTCGAGGTTGACGGCACGGATGCCCTCCGGGACGGCGAAGCCGTTGCGCTCGTCTCTGGGGCGCCGGGCCATCCGCGGCGCGTCGACGGTGAGGACCAGGGCACGGAACCCTGTCTCCTCCGCGCGCCGGATCAGGTCCAGCAGCGCGTCGCGGTGGCGCAGCCAGTACAGCTGGAGCCAGAGCGGCCCGCTCGCGGCGGCGGCGATGTCGGCCAGCGTGCGGCTGGCGAACATGCTCACCGTCAGCAGCACCCCGGCCTTGCCCGCGGCCCGGGCGGCGGCCACCTCCCCCTCGGGATGGGCCAGTTGGTGATAGGCCATGGGCGCGATGCCCACCGGCGCGGAGACCGGATCCCCCAGCAGGGTGGTGGCGGTGTCCACCCGGGACACGTCCGTCAGGACGCGCGGGCGGAGTCTGATGCGGTCGAGCGTGCGGCGGTTGGCGGTGAGCATCGAGCCCGTGCCGCTGCCGCCCGCGATGAAGTCCCACACATGACTGGGCAGGCGGGCCTGTGCCGCCTGCTCTAAGTCGTGTAACGCCTGACGACTCACAGAGGTACCCCCGTTGTGTTCCTTGCGGTCGATCACTCGTACGATACCATTCCAACAGTACGACCGTGCGGATACTAAACGGTCGTACGGAAATATTGGAGGGGCCGGAGCTCACGCGCACCGCCACCAGAACCCGAGGATGTGACGTGAGCACCGACAACACCGCGGTCAACAAGGTCAGGAAGCGAACAGACGGCCGCCTCGCCCGGGGCAACCAGACCCGGCAGCTGATCCTGCGCCACGCCGTCGACGTGGCGTCGGTCCGCGGCCTGGAAGGACTGTCGCTGGGGCACCTCGCCGACGAGCTCGAACTGAGCAAGAGCGGCGTCTTCTCCCTGTTCGGCTCCAAGGAGGAACTGCAGCGCGCCACCGTGCGCACCGCGGTCACGATCTTCCTGGGCCATGTGGTCATCCCGGCCCGCCGCTTCCCCGACGGTGTCGCGAAGATCCGTCACCTGTGCGAGAAGTGGCTCGACTACTCCCGGACCCGCGTGTTCCCCGGCGGCTGCTTCTTCTACTCCGTCTCCGCCGAGTTCGACGCCCGCCTCGGGCCCGTCCACGACGAGGTGGCCGCGGCACAGGCCAACTGGCGCACCTTCATCGAGCGGACCATCGAGGAGGCCCGCGCGGCCGGCCAGATCCGCCCACAGACCAGCACCGGCCAACTGGCCTTCGAACTCATCGCCTTCATGGAGACCGCCAACGGCGAGTCCCTGCTCAGCGGGGACGACAGCGCCTACGGCCACGCCTCGGCGGCGATCCTCGACCGGCTGCGCGCCGCCACCACCGACCCTCAGTTGCTGCCCGACGCCCCCTGACCGAGCAGGAGATCGTCTTCGTCATGTCTCTCGATTCTCTCGACCCACAGGTGGAAGCCCTCCGCGCCCAGCGCGCCTCGGCCGGTACCCGGCCCCTGTACGAGATGACCCTGGAGGAGGCGCGGGCGGCCGACCTGGCCGCGATCCGCGCCGACTCCGGGACACCGCTGCCGGTCCACGAGGTCACCGACGTCCTGATCCCGGGACCGGACGGACCGCTCCCCGGCCGCGTCTACCGTCCCGCGGCCGACGGCCCGCTGCCGGTCCTCGTCTATCTCTTCGGCGGCGGCTGGACCCTCGGCACCATCGACACCTGCGACGCGATCTGCCGCGCCCTCACCGACGCCGTCGGCTGCATCACGGTGTCAGTCGGCTACCGGCTCGCCCCGGAGCACCGCTTCCCGGCGGCCGTCGAGGACTCCTACGCCGGCCTGACCTGGGCCGCCGAACAGTCCGGACGCCCCGGACCGCTGCACGCGGCCGACCCCGGCAGGATCGCCGTCGGCGGCGACAGCGCCGGAGGCAATCTGTCCGCCGCGGTCACACTGCTGGCCCGGGACCGTCAAGGCCCGCGCCCCGCCGCCCAGTTGCTCGTCTACCCCAACACCGACCGGCACGCCGACACCCCGTCCCGGCGGGAGAACACCGATCCGGCGTTCTTCAACGACCGGTCCGTCACCTGGTACTGGGACCACTACCTCGACCGCCCCGAGGACGCCGGCAACCCGCTGGCCTCACCACTGCGGGCCAAGGATCTCAGCGGTCTGCCGCCCGCGCTCGTCATCACCGCCGAGTACGACCCCCTGCGTGACGAGGGCGAGCAGTACGCCGCCCGGCTGCGGGACGACGGAGTGCCGGTGACGCTGACCCGCTACCCCGGCATGATCCACGGCTTCTTCGCGATGGCCGGAACCCTGGACGCCGGCCGCCGGGCCCAGGAGGAGGCGGCCCGTTTCCTGCGCACCGCCTTCGCCGCCAAGGACACCCATACCGAGGGGGAGACATCGTGACCGACACCCGCACCGGCCCACGGCCGTCCTTACCGCACCCGGAGCCGCTGCTCCAGGGGCTGCACGCCGGTCTCACCGACCCCGTCCTCGACGCGATGAACTTCCTCAACGAGGTCGTCTCGCGCTTCCCCGAGGCCCTGTCCTTCGCCCCAGGCCGCCCCTGGCAGGGGGACTTCGAACCCGAGGACCTCTCCCGCCATCTGCGGACCTACACCGACTACCTGGAACGGGAGTTGGGGTGGTCCCGGGACCGGGTGCGCACCCAGCTCTTCCAGTACGGGCGCACCAACGGCGTCATCCACGAGCTGATCGCCCGCACCCTCCGCAACGACGAGGGCATCGACGTACCGGCCGAGGCGGTGGTGGTCACCACCGGCGCCCAGGAGGGCATGCTGCTGGTCCTGCGCGCCCTGTTCGCCGCGCCCGAGGACACCCTGCTGATCAGCACGCCCGCCTACGTCGGCATCATGGGCGCCGCCCGCCTCCTGGACCTGCGGATCCACGCCGTACCGGAGGGCCCCGAGGGGCTGGAGCCGGACGCGGTGGCGGCAGCGGCGGCCGAGGTGCGCGCGGCGGGCGGGCGGCCCAGGGCGCTGTATCTCGTGCCGGACTTCGCCAACCCGTCCGGGACGAGCCTGCCGCTGGAGCGGCGCCGGCGGCTCCTGGAGGTGGCCGGGCGGGAGGATCTGCTGCTGCTCGAGGACAACCCGTACGGGTTCTTCTCCCGCACCGGCACCACCCCGCCCACGCTGAAGGCGCTCGGCGGTCGCCGGGTGGTCTATGTGGGCTCGTTCGCCAAGACGACGCTGCCGGCCGCGCGGGTCGGCTACGTTCTGGCCGACCAGGAGGTGCTGGCACCCGACGGCACCCGCGGTCTGCTCGCCGACGGGCTCTCGAAGATCAAGAGCATGACCACGGTCAACACCTCGGCCATCAGCCAGGCCGTCGTCGGCGGCATCCTGGTCGGGTCGGGCTGCCGGCTGCGCGACGCGAACGCCGCCTCCACCGCCTACTACGCCGCGAACATGAACACCCTGCTCGACGCACTCGACCGGTCCTTCCCGGCCGCCGAGCGGGAGCGTCTCGGCCTGTCCTGGAACCGGCCCGACGGCGGCTTCTTCCTGGTGATGACCGTGCCGTTCACCGCCGACGCCAAGGCACTGGAACGCTCGGCGCGCGACTTCGGCGTCCTGTGGACCCCGATGGACAGCTTCTACCTCGACGGCGGAGGCACGCATCAACTCAGGCTGTCCTGCAGCTCGTTGGACCCGGAACAGATCACGGAGGGCATCCGCCGGCTGGCCGCGTTCGTCGCCGCCAGGACCGCCGCCCCCGACGCCTGACCACGTCCGGGGCCCGGCACGCGGTGACGTGCCGGGCCCCGGACGATGCGCATCGGTGCGGCTACGCCCCGATCGCGTGCACCCCGCCGTCCACGTGGACCACCTCGCCGGTGGTGCTGGGGAACCAGTCCGACAGGAGCGCCACCACTGCGCGCCCGGTCGGCTCGGCGTCGGTCACGTCCCAGCCCAGCGGGGCGCGCTCGGTCCACACGTCGCGGAACGTGTCGAACCCCGGGATGGACTTGGCCGCCATGGTGCGGATCGGCCCCGCCGCCACGAGGTTGCAGCGGATCCCCAACGGCCCCACGTCCCGGGCGAGATAGCGGGACGTCGACTCCAGCGCGGCCTTGGCCACCCCCATCCAGTCGTACGCCGGCCAGGCCACCGTCGCGTCGAAGGTCAGCCCGACCACCGAGCCGCCGCGCGGGCCGAAGAGCGGAAGACAGCTCTGCGTCAGCGACTTCAGGGAGTACGCCGACACCTCCACCGCCGTCGCGACCGACGTCCAGGGTGTGTCCAGGAACCCGCCGCCGAGCGCGTCCGGCGGCGCGAAGGCGATGGAGTGCACGATGCCGTCGAGCCCGTCGGTGTGCTCGCGGATCCGCTCGGGCAGCCGGGCCAGATGCTCCCGGTCGGTCACGTCCAGTTCGATCACCGGGGCCGGCTTGGGCAGCCGCCGGGCGACGCGTTCCACCAGGCTGAGCCGTCCGAAGCCGGTGAGCAGCACCTCGGCGCCCTCCTCCTGGGCGAGCCGGGCCGCGTGGAAGGCGATCGAGGAGTCCATCAGCACGCCCGTGACCAGCACGCGCCGCCCGGCGAGCAGTCCGCTCATCGGCCGGCCACCGAGGCCTCGGCCGGACCGCTCTGCGCGGCCGTCACGAAGTCCAGGGTGTACTCGACGACTCCGGGATCGTCCAGGATCCTGCGGTGCCCGAGGCCCTGGGTGGTGACCAGCCGCGCCTGGTCGCCGAAGACCTCGGCCATCCGGTGCGCCTGGTCCACCCCGACCATCCGGTCGTCCTCGTCGTGGACGACCAGGATGGGCACGGTGACGCCCGAGGGTTCGTACGTGGTGGAGAAGCGCTGCCAGATGTCCTTCTCGCCGGGGAAGATCCGGGTCTCGATGCGGTGCCGGAGTTCCTCCCGCAGTTTCGGCCGCAGGCCCAGCTGCCCGCAGAACTGGTCGAAGAGGAAGGTGAACTCGCCCACCTGGCTGATCGCGACGAGCCGCCGGGCCGACACTCCGGAGCGCAGCGCGAGCACCGAGGCCATGACGCCGACCGAGTGGCTGATGATCGCCTCGAACTCGCCGTGTTCCGCGGCCAGTTGACCGATCACCTCGCGGAAGGCGAGGACGTGTGTGGTGGAGCCGGTGGCGTCGCCGTGGGCGGGTGCGTCGTAGGCGACGGGGCTGTACCCGGCGTCGAGGAGCCCCGGTACGAACCGGGCGAAGCAGGTGCCGCGCGACTGCCAGCCGTGGGCGAGCAGCACCGGCCGCTCCCCGCTCCCCCAGCGGTAGGTGAGGGCCGTCTCCCCGTCGACGCGCACCTTCTCGATGTGCGCCTGCTCGATGAGCCGTTTCTCCTCGTCGCGGGCGGTGGCGCGCTTGAGGGGGAGCCGGAAGAGACGGTAGGTGGCTTCGCCCGCGAGCCACGGGCTCACCAGAGAGAGGGCGTTGAGAGCCTTGCCGGTCAGGGCCGTGGCCTGATCCATGTTCATCCTGTCCATGTCGTCGCGGCTCCGTCGGACGATGCCCGTCCGCCGGACTGTTCCTTGTCACGCGCGTCAAGTCCCGTCAGCGGGCCGTGCGTTCGGCTTTCCGCCGGGTGGCGCGTGCCACGGTGAAGGCGAGTTCGGCCAGTTCGTCCCGCTGCCAGCCGAGCGCGCCGGCCGGGCTCATGCCGTCGCCCTCGTTGTTGTGGGCCAGTTCGACCGAGTACAGGTCGACGGTGCCGCGCCGCAGCAGCCGCTCGCGGAGTTCGTCGTGGGGCACCCCGGTGAGGTGGCGGTGCGAGACGGTGAGCGGCCCGTAGTCGTGGGTCCCCTCCGGCTGGAGGAGGTGCAGCACCTGGGTCTGGCGGTCGGAGGCGACCGCGGTCCGGGTCTCCCGGTAGGTGCGGATGACGGAGTGGCCGCCGTCGATCAGCCGGAAGACGCTGACGTTGCCGCGCGGGCGCCTGCCGTACTGCACCGCCTGTTGCACCAGGGTCGGCACGATGTCGGGTACGAGGGCGCTCGCGCCGTCGCCGACGAAGGCCAGCACGTTGTCGTCGCGGGTGAGGGCGACGGCGGGTACCGCCTGGAGGGCGTCGCCCATCAGGGCGCGGCCGTACCAGCCGGAGAAGCCCGGGCCGGTGCGCGGCAGGTTGCGCACGGCCGAGATGCCGCCGCGTCCCACGTCGTAGAGGCCCGTGTAGGTGTAGTGGTGACGGGTGATCAGATCCGTGAGGAGTTCGCCCAGTTGATGGAAGAAGTAGTTGGGGCTCATGGGGCGCAGCGGCAGCCGGTGCAGGACGTCGGAGGCGCTGTCGTGGGTCGCCTCGATGGCCGCGCGGCGGGCCGCCAGCACCTCTGGGTCGACCGCGAGTCCGTCGCGCAGCGCCCGCAGGAAGCCTCGGGCGTCGGCGACGACGGGGTGGTCGGTGAACGGCGCGATGTGCTCCGGGGTGTGCGTGATCTGCACGATCCGCAGCTGGCGTTCCAGGGCGCGCGGGGTGAACGGCGTGGACAGCTCGGTGATCCTGCTCTTGAGCATGAACAGGGCCTGTTCGGTGCGGGCGCGCAGCCGTTCCTCGTGGTGCAGGAAGGCGTGCACCCGGGCCGAGCAGCCCATCATGCCGAGGGTGCCCAGGTACTCGGGGACGTGTGCGCCGTCGTGGTGGCGGCTCACCGTGCCGGGCCGGGTCAGCGAGTCGGCGAGCGCGATGCCGGCCGCCCGTGCGAGGGCGTGGGTGAGGGCGCGTTCCTCCGGGTCGAGCCGGCCGCACTGCCACAGCAGCCGGGCGGGCTCCTCGTTGACCAGGCGCAGTACCGGTTCGAGGGCACTTTCGGTGACCTGGGCGCGAGCCCTCGGGGCGGCGGGCGGGGTGAACTCGGCTGCGGTGGCAGGGGTGTCGAGGACGGCGGCGCCGGTCAGCAGCACGACCGGGCCCTCGCCGGCGTCGTAGGCCTTCTGGGCACCGGCGAGGTCCTCGGCCAGGCGGGCGGGGTCGTCGAGGTGGAAGGTGGGCAGGCCGCGCGCCCGGAACACGGCGCGGGAGTCCTCGCCCTGGTGGACGGTGCCCTGGAAGGGGAACCAGCCGCCGGGGTCGGGGTCGGCGCAGACGATGAAGCCGCGGGCCTCGGTGTCGCGCAGGTTGGCGAGGGTGCCCTTGAACTCGTCGACCATGCCGTTGGTGACCACGATGAGGAAGGGCGCCTCGTCCAGCTGCCAGCGCGCCATCGCCCCGCAGGCCAGGGCGTGTTCGCTCGGGCCGCGCAGCACCGGGTTCCCGGACTGTTCCGCGGTCCGCTCCAGCTCGCCGATCAGTCCGGTCACGATGGAGCCGGTGTAGTAGTGCAGCCCCCAGGTGTCGCCGGCACGGGCGGTGAGGAAGGAGTGCAGCCACTGGGCGAGCGCGCGCCGGGGCGCGGACTCGGCGCGGATGACCTGGCCGATGTGCCGGAACTGTGTCTGGTCCGCGAGGGCGCAGATGACGTCGGCGGCCAACAGCCAGGATTCTTCCGGGAGTTGCTTGAGCGCGTAGGAGCGGCCGAGCCGGGCGGGTGACCGGTCGAGTTCGTCGTAGACGTGCACGGTGTACGCCGACAGGTCGGCCGAGATCTCGTCGGGCAGCGCGGCGAAGAGGTCGGCGAGGGCCGCGTCCATGGTGTCCGCGAGCGGGTCGGTGCTGAGTCCGGCGGCCTGGGCGTCCACCAGCAGCAGGGCGAGGGTGGCGGTCGTGGCGCCGCCGGCCGCCGCGCGTAACGCGGTCGCGGCCTCGGGGAGGGTGCCGGCGGTCACGACGGTGGTCTCGTCGCCCTCCCGGGTGCGGGCCAGGAAGCGGTGGGCGCGGCGGGCCGTGTCCTGGTAGAGGTCGGGCCAGTCGGCGCCGGCGCGGTGCCCGGGGCCGTCGCCCGCGTCGGCCAGCGCGGTCCGTACGGTGGTGTGGAAGCCGGGGCGGGAGCTGACGCTGAGGACCAGCAGCCGGTCCGCCGCGGTGGCCTCCCGCGGGGATTCCGGGGTGGTCGCCGGGGCGCTCATCGTGCCTCTCCCGTCGGGGTGCCGGCGGGTACCGCTTCGATGACCTGCTCGGCGCGGTCGGACTGCAGCGGGGCGGGGTGCACGGCCCGGACGGTGAAGCCGGCCGCCTCCAGGAGGGCCCGGTACTCGCCCTCGGACCTGTCCCAGCCCTCCAGCATGACCAGCATCAGCAGGTCGATGAGCCGTCCCTGGGCGGCCTGCCGGGTCAGGGCGGCGCCCTCGGGCACCGGTGTCTCCAGCCGTTCGAGGACGAGCAGCCGTCCGTGGTCGGGCATGGCCTCGCGGACGCGGCGCAGGATCCGTACGGCCTTGTCGTCGTTCCAGTTGTGCAGCACCCGGGAGAGCGTGTAGACGTCGCCGCCTTCGGGCAGCGGGTCGAAGAAGCTGCCCGCGACGAGGTCCGTCCGGTCGGCCAGGCCCAGCAGGGTGAGCCGGTCTCGGGCGCCTTCGAGGGCGTCGGGCAGTTCGGTGAGCACCCCGCGCATGACGGGGTGGTGGGGCAGCACCTTGGCGAGCAGGCTGCCGTCGCCGCCGCCCACGTCCACGAGCGTGCCGACGCCCGTGAGGTCCACGGCGTTCAGCGCGGGCGGTACGGGTGCGGCGCCCATCGCCGAGGTGAACACGGCGGCGGCTTCGGGGTGGCTGTCGAGGTAGTCGTAGAACGGCATGCCGTAGAGGGAGTCGAAGGCCGGCGTGCCGGTGCGCAGGGTGTGGGTGATGGCGCCGAAGGAGCGGTGCACCTCCTCGCCGAACATGATCGCGGCCGAGCGGCTCGACCGTACGGTGTCGGTGCACAGCAGGCGGCCGGTCGGGGCCAGCGCGAAGACTCCGGGTTCGGGTTCGGTGAAGAGGCCCACGGAGCTGAGGACGCGCAGCAGCCGGCGTACCGCGCGGGGGTCGGCGTCCGTCTCGGCGGCGAGTTCGGCGGCCGGGCGCGGGCCGTCGGCCAGCAGGTCGGGGAGGCCCAACTCGGCCACGGCGTAGCAGCCTTGGGCCAGCCAGCCGCCGGTGAGGATGCCCGCGAGCGTCATGCGGTCGCGCAGGGAGGGGGCGGTGGCCGCCCGTTCGGGGGTGGTCGTCATGCCGCACCGTTCCTCAGCTCGGGCCGGGCCAGATATGCGCCGATCGCGCGTACGGCCTCGGCGGCGGCGATGGCGTGGCCGCGCCGGTTGGCGTGCCGGCCGTCGGCGCTCAGCAGGTTGTCGGCGTCGCCGACCGGGTGGTCGAACAGGTCGATGTGGAGGGTGCCCAGGTCACGTGCGATCTCCGTGGTGGCGTCGGACAGGGCGCGCAGACGCGAGGCGAACCGCTGCCGGACACCGGCGGGCAGCTGCGGCGAACGCGAGCTGTCGATCATGCTGACGGTGATCACCGTGCTGCCGCTCTCGCGCAACGCGGCGACGACGGCCCGCAGTTCGGCGGCGACCCGCTCCTCGTCGAAGGCGGCGACGAGGGTGTCGTAGCCGCCGCAGGAGACGAGCGCGAGGTCCGGTCCGAACGCCAGCGCCTTGTCGAGCTGGGTCGACCGGACCAGGGCGGCGCGGGTGTTGCGGCGGCCGAGGTTGCGGTAGACGAGGTCGGGTCCGTGCCGTCGGAGGTCGGCGGCGAGTCTGTCGACCCAGGGCCGGTCGAGGTAGCCCGGCACGGGATCGCCGAGTCCCTCCACCACGCTGTCCCCCAGTGCCACGAACCGTTGCCAGGGGTGGCCGGCCAGCAGCCGGTCCGCCTCCCCTTCCTTCAGGCAGTACGGATCGACGAGCTCCGTACCGCCGCTCTCACTCTCGTTGCGCATCACGTGTGCGGCTGTCCCTTCTCACGTGTGTGCAGGATGGTCGACCGGCCCCACAAAGGAGCACGACCGTGCATATTGTTTACCATTCCGAGGAGATAATCAATACGACCGACCGTGCTAATATCTGTGCCCTTCGCTGCGTGTCCGCCACCGCTCGGCGACACGGCCACAGCTCCCAACGCCCCAGGAGCAAAGGGTTACTGACATGTCGACACCGCTCCAGCCCGCTCCGACGCCCTTACCCCGTGCGCACACGGGCCGGACCGCCCTCGTGGTGAGCCTCTCCGCCGCCGCGATGGTCGTGTCCATGATGCAGACGCTGCTCGTGCCGATCCTCGGACTGGTCCAGTCCTCGCTGCACAGCTCCGCCTCCGCCGTCAGCTGGGTCAACACCGCCACCCTGCTGTCGGCCGCCGTCTTCACCCCGCTGCTCGGCCGCCTCGGTGACCAGCACGGCCGTAAACGCGTACTGGTGGCCGTAGTTGTGGTGCTGCTGGCCGGCTCACTGCTGGCCGCCGTCACCCACTCGCTGCCGCTGCTGATCGTGGCCCGCGTGCTGCAGGGCAGCGCCACCGCGATCTTCCCGCTCGCGCTGGCCGTGCTGCGCCGGGAGATCGCTCCCGAACGGCTCGCCGGTGCCATGGCCCTGGTCAGCGGCATGCTCGGGATCGGCAGCGGCCTCGCGCTGGTGCTCTCCGGACTGCTGACGCAGGGCGCCGACGCCGACTACCGGCGGGTGTTCTGGCTCTCGGTCGGTCTGGCCGCCGTCACGCTGATCGCCCTGGTGGTCTGGGTGCCCGCGGACCGCGAGAGCCCCGGCGGACGCACCGACGTGCTCGGCGCCCTCACCTTCAGCGCGTTCCTGGTGCTCCTGCTGCTGCCCGTCTCGCAGGGGCAGGAGTGGGGCTGGACCTCGGGCCGGACGCTCGGCTGCTTCGTCGCGGCGGCCGTCCTGGCGGTCGCCTGGTGGGTGACCGAGAGCCGGGTGCGGGAGCCGATGATCGACCTGCCGACCTTCGTGCTGCGCCCGGTGCTGAGCACCAACATCGCCGGACTGCTCGTCGGGTTCGTGATGTTCGCCCAGTTCATCGCGCTGTCCTTCCTCGCCCAGATCCCCCCGTCGCTGGCCGGCTACGGGTTCGGCGCGTCCGCGCTGCGGGCCGCCGTCGAATACCTGCTGCCGGGCACCGCCTTCTCCCTGCTGGGCGCGCCGTTCGGCGGCGTCCTCGTCAAGCGCCACGGCCCCCGGCTGGTGCTGGGACTCGGCGGGCTGCTGGGCGCGCTCGGCTCCACCTGGCTGGCCCTCGCCCACGACACGACCGCCTCGGTGATCACCGCCAGCGCCGTCAACGGCGTCGCGATCAGCTTCGCCTACGCGGCGATGCCCGCGCTGATCGTCGGCGGGGTCCCGCCGGAGAAGACCGGCATCGCCAACGGCATCAACTCGATCTCCCGCTCGGGCGGCAGCGCGATCGGCAGCGCGGTGATCACCACGCTGATGGCGGCCAACACCCTGCACGGACTGCCGCCGGGCGTGCCGGCCCTGCCCGCCGAGAGCCAGTTCACCCTCACCTTCGTGATCGGCATCGCCGTATGGCTGCTGGTCGTCCTCGTCACCGCCGTCGGCCTCGCCGGCACCCCGACCGCATCGGCCGCGACGGTCGCCCGCTCCACCGCGAACGACAGCCGGGCCCGTCTGGACGGCGCGGGCCGCTAGCACCCCAAAACACCGACCGGCTACAGCCACCCGGTCCACGGTCCCGTCCGGTCAGCCCCTCGTCCCGGCCCTGAACAGCCCGGCCGAGGGGCTCGGTCGTCGCCTCGTACGGCAGCCCCGCCGAGCTCACCGGCCCGGGTCCGCCGGGCGAAGCGGCGGCAACCGATCTTCCGCCTGGCAGACTGGAGTCCGTGAGCCCGACGAGCCCACCGCCCCGCTCGCGGGCGCGGGTTCCGCGCGGCCCGCGCACAGCTCTTCCACCGTGGTCGCCGACCACTCGTCCCTGCACCAGGAGGACGTCCGCCATGGCTCGGACCGACGGCAGAATCGAACGGGGCAACAGGACCCGGCAGTTGGTGCTGCGCCGCACCGTGGACATCGCCTCCGTCGAGGGTCTGGAAGCGCTGTCCGTAGGGCGGTTGGCCCTCGAACTCGATCTGAGCAAGAGCGGTGTCTTCGCCCTGTTCGGCTCCAAGCAGGAGCTGCAACTCGCCACCGTGCGCGAGGCGGCCCGCATCTTCACCGAGCGGGTCGTGCTGCCCGCCCTCGCCACCCTGCCCGGTGTCGGCCGGCTGTGGCAGTTGTGCGATCTCTGGCTGGAGTACTCACGCGGCCGGGTCTTCCCGGGCGGCTGCTTCTTCTACGAGGTCATCGCCGAGTTCGACGCCCGCTCCGGTCCCGTGCACGACGCGGTGCTGCAGTCGCAGCGCGACTGGACGGCCCATGTGGAGGGCACCGTCGAGGAGGCCAAGTCCGCCGGTGAACTGCTCCCGGACATCGACGCCGGTCAACTCGCCTTCGAACTGGTCGCGTTGATGGAGACGGCCAACATGATCTCGGTGCTGCACAACGAGGAGGAGATCTCCTACGGCCGGGCCCGCGCCGGCATCCGGGCGCGGCTGCGCGCCGCCGCGGTGGATCCGGCGCTGGTGCCCGGGAGTTGAACGAGTCCCGCCCCGGGGAGCCGGGGTGGCGGCGGAAGGAAATCGCCGAAAAAATCGAGCACGATCGTTCGGATAGTTTTATGCTCGACCCATGACAGCCACCGGAACGGACATCGTCGGGCTCGACCGGATCGCAGTGAACGAAGCCGTGCGCGTCGTGGATCTGGCGAAGGACAGCGACTGGCAGCGCGACACCCCCTGCGCGGGGTGGGACCTGCGGCGGCTCGTGGCCCATATGGCCGCGCAGCACCGCGGGTTCGCGGCCGCCGCGCGCGGCGCGGGACAGGAGGCCGCGCACTGGCGTGAGCCGCAGGACATGAGCGACCCGGCCCGGACGCACCGGGAGGCCGCGGCCGAGGCGCTGGCCGCGTTCGCCGAACCGGGCGCCCTGGAAAGGGAGTTCGCCCTCCCGGAACTCGGCCGCAGCTTCCCCGGCTTCCAGGCGGTCGCCTTCCACTTCGTCGACTACGTGGTGCACGCCTGGGACGTCGCCGCCGCACTCGGGGTACGGCTCGACCTCACCGACGAGGCCCTGGGCGCGGCCCTGGCGGTCGCCCGCCTGGTGCCGGCGGACGCGGAGTACCGTGCACCGGGCTCCGCCTTCGCCCCCGCCCTGGAGGTACCGGAGGGCACCGGCCCGCTGGAGGAGGCGCTACGACTGCTGGGCCGGTCGCCGGAGGCGTGGCCGACGCCCGCCTGACCGGACCGGCCCTGTACCGGGTGTGCCGCGTCGAGGCCGTGCCGAGGACGGGCTCAACGTGGCACATCATCAACAATCGGGCGCGCAAAGGGACTTGGCCATCTCTGCGTCATGCGGAATTCCTGATTCGGTGCAGCCGGAGGGGAGCCATAGCAAGCGCTTGTCGATACATTTCGACATGACCGCCGCACCACCCTCCCCCTCTGTCACTCCGCAGGAGGCACTTCCCCATGCGCAGACTTCTCGCCTGTCTGGCGACCGCTGCCGCGGCCCTGGGCGGGCTCACGGTGGCTGCCGCCACACCGGCCGCCGCCGCGACCTCGGGCAGCTTCAGCGTGCTCAGCTACAACGTCGCCGGGCTGCCCGAGTCGCTCTCCAGCGCCTCGACGCCGCGCGACACGAGCACCACCGCGATCGGCACGCGCATCGCCCCGTACGACATCGTGAACGTGCAGGAGGACTTCAACTACCACGCCTACCTGTACTCCACCGACACCCACCCCTACCGCACCGCGACCAGCGGCGGCGCGGGCATCGGCAGCGGACTCAACACCGTCTCCAACTACGCCTGGGACGGCGACGACTTCGAGCGCGTCCACTGGAACTCCTGCCAGATCGACTCGGGCGACTGCCTCACCCCCAAGGGCTTCACGTTCATGCGCGAGCGCCTCTCCGAGGGCGTGTACGTCGACTTCTACAACCTGCACACCAACGCGGGTACGAACGACGGCGACGAGGCCTCCCGCGCGGACAACCTCAGCCAGCTGACCTCGTTCATCAGCACCCACTCGGCGGGCAACGCCGTCGTGGTGATGGGTGACACGAACACCCGCTACACCCGCAGCGCCGACACCATCGCCGAGTTCGCCTCGAACAACGGCCTCACCGACGCCTGGGTCAAGCTGATCCGCGGCGGCGTCGCACCGGCCAAGGGCAGCGACGCGCTGGTGTGCGACCAGACCGGGGCCACCGTGCCCAACACCTGCGAGGTCGTGGACAAGGTCCTCTACCGCAGCAGCAAGCTGGTCACCCTCAACGCGACCTCGTACAACAACGAGCACGCCAAGTTCCTCACCTCCGACGGCCTGATGCTCTCCGACCACGACCCGATCACGGTCGGCTTCACCTGGTCCCAGAACGCGGACTTCCAGCTCAGCGACCAGTTCGGCGGCCCGCACGGCGACTACTACCAGGACATCGACAACGTCCCGGCCGCCGCCCGCGCCACCAAGATCTCCCTGCGCTCCGGCTCCCGCGTCGACCAGGTCGGCATCACCCTCGCCAACGGCACCACACTCACCCACGGCGGCACCGGCGGCACCGCGTCCTCACTGACACTGGGCAG
>NZ_JAEQAZ010000018.1 GCF_016654115.1 Streptomyces sp. MBT53 | reverse complement strand
TGCCCGCACCGAGCACGGGGCCGGCCGCCGGGCGCGCCGGGTCGAGGTAGGGGCCGCCGGCGCCCGGGCGGGGGTGCAGCGACCGGGGCGGGGCGGACACGGAGGACGATGCTGTGTACATGGGAGAGACAGATCCCTTCGTGTGCCTGCAGTGCCTGTCCAAGCAAGCGCGCTACCCGGCCCGGTCCCGCGGGTCCATCCTGGGGAATGTCCCTCGGTGACCAGGTCGGGGTGGCGCGTTCCTACCTGACACCGGATGCGCACTGGCACACCATCTGGCGCACCCTGGCGAACCATGGCGAATAGTCGCCCGGCACAGCGCACCGGGCTATGTTCAAGTCAGCCGAGAACCTGGGGGCTTGACGTGAACGGACAACCCAACTCCCGTCTCTCGGACCTGTTCGGCCTGGCCGGCTGGTCCAAGGGCGAACTCGCGCGGCTGGTCAACCGGCAGGCGGCGGCCATGGGCCACCCCCAGCTCTCGACCGACACCTCGCGGGTACGGCGTTGGATCGACATGGGAGAGATCCCGCGCGATCCGGTGCCGCGGGTGCTGGCGGCTCTGTTCACCGAGCGTCTCGGCCGTGTCGTGACCATCGAGGACCTCGGTCTGGTCCGGCACGGGCGTACGGGGAAACGGCCCGACGACGGGAGTGTGGAACATCCCGACGGTGTGCCGTGGGCGCCCGAACGGACTGCTGCGGTCCTCACCGAATTCACGGGAATGGACCTCATGCTCAACCGACGCGGCTTGGTGGGCGCGGGCGCCGCGCTCGCCGCAGGCTCCGCACTCAGCAGCGCCATGTACGCATGGCTGCACTCCGATCCGACTCTTTCCGCCGACGCTCCCCGGTTCGACGATCCCCTGCACGCCGACCCCGCTGGGTTCGACCGCTATGAGGCCGCCCCCATCGGGTCGCAGGAGATCGAGGAACTGGAGGAGTCCGTCCAGGTGTTCCGAGCCTGGGACGCGGCCCGCGGCGGCGGGCTGCAGCGCAAGGCCGTGGTGGGACAGCTCAACGAGGTGGGCGGCATGCTGGCCTACCGGCACCCCGCCGATCTGCAGCGGCGCCTGTGGGGCGTCGCCGCCAATCTCGCCGTGCTCGCGGGCTGGATGTCGCACGACGTCGGTCTGGAGCCCACGGCCCAGAAGTACTTCGTCATCGCCGCCCACGCGGCCCGTGAGGGCGGCGACCGGCCGCGTGCAGGGGAGGCGCTCTCCCGGGCGGCTCGCCAGATGGTGCACCTCGGCCGGCCCGACGACGCGCTCGATCTCATGAAACTCGCCAAGACCGGTTCCGGCGACCAGGTGCTGCCCCGCACCCGGGCGATGCTCTACACCATCGAGGCCTGGGCGCAGGCGTCGATGGGCAAGGGCCAGGCCATGCGCCGCACCCTCGGCCAGGCGGAGGACCTCTTCGTCTCCGACCGCGGCGACGTACCGCCCCCCAGCTGGATGCAGACGTTCAAGGAGGAGGACCTCTACGGCATGCAGGCCCTGGCCTACCGCACGCTGGCCGAGCACGAGCCGGGAGCGGCCGTGCACGCCCAGTACTTCGCGGAGAAGGCCCTGGCGCTGCGGGTCGACGGACGGCAGCGGTCGAAGATCTTCGACTTTCTGTCGATGGCCTCCGCCTGCTTCATCGCGGACGACCCCGAACAGGCGGACAGGTACGCGCGGTTGGCCCTGGCGTCGATGGGATCGAACTCCTCCCACCGCACCTGGGACCGGCTGCGCGAGATGTACCGGCTCACCGCCCAGTACTCCGACTACCCGAGAATCCACGAGCTGCGGGAGGAGATCCAACTCGCCCTGCCGAGGACACAGTCGAGGAGCGCGAGGACCAGGTACGGCAACAGCGCCCAGGCGTAAGGAGGTTGTGCCGGGGCGTCCTACGGCCTAGCTGATCCTGGCGACCAGCACGCAGGCGTCGTCCTCGCGCGCGGAGTCGCCGAACTCCTCCACGACCATCCGTACGCAGTCCTGTGCGGTGCGCGCCTCGCCGAACCGCGGGGCCAGGTCGAGGAGTTGGTCGACGGCGGCCGCTCCGCTGTGCCCGGGCACCAGTCCGTCCGTGTGCAGCACGAGTACGTCGTCCGCTTCGAGGGTCTCCTCGGCCTGTCCGTAGGACGCTCCCGAGGTGGCGCCGAGCAGGACGCCGTCCGGTGCGCTCAGCATGCGCCCCGTCCCGCCGCGGAACAGCAGCGGGGCGGGGTGTCCTGCCTGCGCCCAGGTCAGGGTGCGGGTCTCGGGGCGGTACCGGCAGCACACCGCGCTGCCCAGGGCCGGTTGCACGGTGGCGTCCAGTAACTGGTTGAGCCAGGACATCAGTTGGCCGGGCTCGGTGCCCGCCATCGCCATGCCGCGCAGGGCGCCGAGCAGCATCGCCATGCCCGAGGTGACGGCGACCCCGTGTCCGGTGAGGTCGCCGACGCTCAACAGGGTGGCGCCGTCGGAGAGTTGGAGCGCGTCGTACCAGTCGCCGCCGATCAGCGCATTCGTCGAGGAGGGCAGATAGCGGGCGGCCAGGTCCAGTGTCTCCGGCCCCTGGTGCGGGAGCCGCAGAGAACCGCGCCACGGCGGCAGCACGGCCTCCTGCAGCTCGACCGCGAGCCGGCGCTCGGTCTGCGCGTGGTGCCGGTGGCGCTGCAGCGAGTCACGGGTCTCGCTCACCGTCCGCTGGCTGCGGCGCAGTTCGCTGACATCCCGCAGCACGGCCCACATCGAGGCGGTGCCACCGTCGGCGTCGAGCACGGGCTCGCCCATCATGTGCACGGTCCGTACGGCGCCGTCGGGCCGTACGACGCGGAACTCGCCGTCGATGGGCTTGGCGTCGACCAGGCAGTCCGTGACCATCGCGGTCAGACTCGGCCGGTCCTCGTCCAGGACCAGGGACGGCAGTTCGTCGAGGGTGAGCGGTGGAGCGGCCGGATCGCGGCCGAGGATCTGGTACAGCTCCCCGGACCAACTCACCGCGTCCGTCAGCAGGTTCCACTCGGCACTGCCGACCCGGCTGAGCAGCGAGTCGGGCCGGGGCGCCTCCGGTACGGCAGTCGGTGCGAGCGGCGCTTCGACGGCCGCCGGCACGGGCGGCGGGCCGTCCCGCAGCTGGGCCAAGTGCTCGTCGACGTCGTTGAGTTGATGCAGGGCCAGATCGCACAGGGCCCGCTGCCACCGCTCCCGGGGATCCGAACCGTCGTGCTGGGCGTCCCGCCGGACGGCGTCCACGTCGCCCATGAGCCGCCGGGCCTGCGATATCAGCGCGTCGACCGAGCCGCGCGCGGGCGGCTGGGCGGCTGGGCGGTCCGCAGAGAGATGGGACGGCATGACGCACTCCGATGCGGGGACGGTTCGACCAAGGCGGATGGAGGGACCGGTTACGACTGTCGCACAGCCCGCGACGCCCTGTAAGGGATTTGGCAACACCCGATCCGGTGGTGCTTCTGGCATATGCCAGCGTCTTCACGGGCAAGGTGTGCCGTGCTCGTGGCGTAGCTGTCCTGGTGGGGCAAGTCGTAGACGCCGTACGCGAGTTGAGGGATTGGATACCCCCTCGGACGGACATTCAACCAGCTGTTCGACGGCCCGGTGTTCGCGTGTGGTGCCAGTGTTCGGCGTGAGGCTGAAAAGCGTTGCTCGGGCGAGTGATCCGCAGTACGCAGCAGCCATTTTGAGCCGTTGCTTTGTTATAGCCATGACAATTCTGTGGGCGTGATGCCACTCTGCTGTGCACCACGCTCACCGAGCGTTCACTTCCTCCTCACCCTTCCTCCTCACACCCGCGCGCCGCCGGACGGCCGTACCCCGGCCCGACCCGCTCTCCAGGACTCCACCGAGTCCGACCACCCCACATAAGGAGAACGCCTTGACCCGGCATGACCGTTATCCGCACCACCCCAGATACACCGCCGCCCTCGTGCTGACCGCGGTCGGCACCCTGCTGGCCGCCGGTATGCAGACCGGTGCCGCCTCCGCCGTTCCCGGCGGCCACCCCACCCCCGCGAAGATCCTGGCCGCCCCGCGGGCCGGCGCGGCCCCGGCCGCGCTGTCCCCGGCGAAGCACGCCGTCCTCCTCAAGAGCGCGGGCGCGGCGGTGCGGAGCACGGCGAAGACCCTCGGCCTCGGGGCCAAGGAGAAGCTCGTCGTCAAGGACGTCACGCAGGACGCCGACGGCACCACCCACACCCGCTACGAGCGGACGTACGACGGACTGCCCGTCCTCGGCGGCGACCTGGTCGTCCACGCGAAGAGCGGGCGCCTCACGGTGACGAAGGCCGCGAAGGCGGACCTGAAGCTGGCGGACATCACCCCGAACGTGACATCGGCGACGGTGAAGGCCAAGGCGCTGGTGGCCGCGGCCAAGAAGGGCGGCGAGGAGGTCAAGCTCGACGGCGCCCCGCGCCTCGTCGTCTGGGCCGCCGGAGCCAAGCCCGTCCTCGCCTGGGAAGCGGTCGTCGGCGGCTTCCAGGACGACGGCACCCCCAGCGAACTCCACGTGATCACCGACGCCGACTCGGGCAAGGCCGTCTTCCAGTACCAGGGCATCGAAACGGGCACCGGCACCGGCCAGTTCAACGGAACGGTCCCGCTCAGCACCACGCTCGACCCGGCGACCTCCACGTACCAGCTCGTCGACGGCGACCGCGCCGGACACAAGACCTACGACCTGAACCAGGGCACCTCGGGCACGGGCACTCTCTTTACGGATGACAACGATGTCTGGGGCGACGGCACCGCGACCAACCGTCAGACCGCGGGCGTGGACGTCGCGTTCGGTGCCGCGGCCACCTGGGACTACTACAAGGACGTCTTCGGCCGCAACGGCATACGCAACGACGGCGTGGCCGCCTACAGCCGGGCCCACTACGGCAGCAACTACGTCAACGCGTTCTGGTCCGACACCTGCTTCTGCATGACCTACGGCGACGGCTCGGGCAACACCCACCCGCTGACGGCCCTTGACGTGGCCGCGCACGAGATGACCCACGGCGTCACCGCCGCGACCGCCGGTCTCACCTACTCCGGTGAGTCGGGCGGCCTGAACGAGGCGACCTCGGACATCTTCGCCGCCGCGGTGGAGTTCCACGAGAACCTGCCGGCCGACGTCCCCGACTACCTCGTCGGCGAGAAGATCGACATCAACGGCAACGGCACACCGCTGCGTTACATGGACAAGCCCTCCAAGGACGGTTCGTCCCGGGACTACTGGAGCTCGACGCTCGGCAGCGTCGACGTCCACTACTCCTCCGGCCCGGCGAACCACCTCTTCTACCTGCTGTCCGAGGGCAGCGGCGCGAAGACCGTCAACGGCGTCTCCTACGACAGCCCGACCTACGACGGCGTGCCGGTCGCCGGCATCGGCATCGACAACGCCCAGAAGGTCTGGTACCGGGCGCTCACCACGTACATGACCTCGTCCACCAACTACGCCGGTGCGCGCACCGCGACGCTCCAGGCGGCGGCGGACCTGTTCGGGGCGTACAGCCCGACGTACCTCGCCGTGGCCGACGCGTGGGCGGCGATCAACGTCGGCAGCCGGATCGCGCTCGGCGTCAACGTGGCCCCGATCTCCGCCCAGATCAGCGGAGTCGGACAGTCCGTGTCCCTCCAGGCCAGCGCCTACACCACCAACTCCGGTGCGGGGCTGACCTATTCGGCCACGGGACTGCCGGACGGACTCTCCATCAGCAGCACCGGTCTGATCTCCGGCATCCCGACCACCCTCGGCAGCAGTGACGTCACGGTGACCGTCACCGACGACACGGGCGCGTCCGCCACCGTCGCCTTCACCTGGCGGGTGGCGAACATCTACGCCAACGGCACCAGGGTGGACATCCCCGACAACGGCGCCGCCGTGGAGTCCCCGATCACGGTCACCGGCCGCGACGGCAACGCCTCCGCCACCACCCAGGTCTACGTCAAGATCATCCACACCTACCGGGGCGACCTCACCGTCGACCTCGTCGGCCCGAACGGCACCGTCTACTCCCTGTCGAACCGCGCGGGCGGCTCCACCGACAACATCGACCAGACCTTCACCGTCGACGCCTCCGCCCAACCGATCAACGGCACCTGGACGTTGCGGGTACAGGACCGTGCGGCGCTCGACGTCGGCTACATCGAGCAGTGGCAGCTGACTCCCTGACCCACGACCCGTGTGACTGACCGTCCATGACGGTCCCGGCCGCGCCCGCACCAGGTGGGCGCGGCCGGAGCCGTCACCCCGGGCGTCGTAGATTGTGTCCATGATCGAGGAGACAGCGGCCGAGCGGTTACAGCGGTCGGGCACCCGACGCAGGCATGCCGCGCGGCAGAAGACGGAAGGCGGGGGCGGACTGCTGCGCTCGTCCGCGCTGATGGCGGCGGGAACCCTGGTCTCGCGCGCAACCGGCCTGATCCGCCAGGTACTTCAGGCAGCGGCCTTGGGCACCGGACTGCTGGCCACCACCTACAACCAGGCCAACACGGTGCCCACGAGCCTGTACTTCCTGTTGATCGGCGGCGCCCTGAACTCCGTCCTGGTACCCCAGTTGGTGCGGGCCAGGACCGAACACTCCGACGGCGGCGCCGCGTTCGAGCAGCGACTGGTCACCCTCGTGCTGTGCGTCCTGGGCGTCGGCACCGCGCTGGCCACCTGGGCCACCCCCGAGATCATCAGCGTCTACCAGCACGACACCCCCGCCACGCACGACGCGTTCCGACTGACCGTCGTCTTCGCCCGGTTCCTGCTTCCGCAGATCTTCCTCTACGGCGTCTTCAGCATCTTCGGCCAAGTCCTCAACGCCCGGAACCGGTTCGGCGCGATGATGTGGACCCCGGTCCTCAACAACATCGTGCTGATCACCATGTTCGGCCTCTACCTGGGCCTGCTGACCGTGCCGGAACAGGTCTCGGACATCACGGGCGCCCAGGTCCGGCTGCTCGGCATCGGCACCACACTCGCCCTCGCCGTCCAGGCGCTCGCCCTGATTCCCTATGCGACGGCGGCCGGGTTCCGGTTCAGGCCGCGCTTCGACTGGCGCGGCACCGGGCTCCGCAAAAGCGTCAACGCGGCCCGCTGGACACTGCTGTTCGTGCTGACCAACCTGGCGGCGAGCACGGTGGTGACCCGTCTGGCCTCCGCCGCCGACGCGGCCCGGCCCCGCGACGGCGTCGGCTACACCGCCTACAGCTACGCCCAGCAGATCTGGATGCTGCCCCAGTCGATCGTCACCGTCTCCCTGGTCACCGCGCTGCTCCCGCGCATGAGCCGGGCGGCGACCGAGCACCGCCTCGACGACCTGCGCGCCGATCTTTCCCGCGCGCTGCGGGTCAGCGGTGTCGTCATCGTCCCGGCCGCCTTCTTCTTCCTCGCCTTCGGCCCGCAGACGGCTCAACTCCTGTTCGCCCACGGCTCCGCCGACGCCACGGCCACCGTCCCCCTGGGCCACATGCTGCAGGCCTTCGGCCTCGGACTGATCCCCTTCTCCGCCCAATACCTCCTGCTACGCGGCTTCTACGCCTTCGAGGACACCCGAACGCCGTTCCGGATGGCGGTGTTGATCTCGGGCACCAACATCGCGCTGGCCGTGGCCTGCCACTATCTGCTGCCCGCGCGCTGGGCGGTCACCGGAATGGCCGGCGCCTACACCGTGTCCTACGGGATCGGTCTGCTGCTGACCGCGCTCCGCCTGCGGCGCCGTACGGCGGGACTGCTCGACGGACGGCGGATCTGCCGCACCTACGCGAAACTGACCGTGGCCGCCACCGGCGCCGGCGGAGCCGGGTGGCTCCTCGCCCGGGTCTGCAACCAGGGCCTGGCAGCGGACAGTTGGACACCGGCGCTCTCGCTGGCGGCGGGCGGTACGGCGATGGCCGTGCTGTTCCTGCTGCTGGCGCGACTGCTGCGGATAGGGGAGTTGCGGAGCCTGCCCGGACTGGGGTGAGCCACGCCGTGCAGTGTGCCGGAACGGCGGTCGACGTCGTCGGTTGGAGATTGGTGTAAATGGCGCCCGGCATCAGGGCGTTGGCGGTGATGTTGTCCCCGGCCCAGCGGCGGGTGGCCTCCACCGCGAAGAGGACGTCGGCGGTCTTGGACTGGCCGTAGGCGAGCCACGGATCATAGGGCCGGAAGTCGAAGTCGACGTCGTCCCACACGACCGGCGACTGCTGGTGACCCGTCGAACTGGCCACCACGACACGGGCGTTGCCGTCGGCCGCGAGGGCGCCGTGCAGTCCGGTGGCGAGGGCGAGGTGCCCCAGGTGGTTGGTGGCGAACCGCCACTCCCGGCCCTACGTCCGCGGCGGTGCTGGAGAAACCGAAGGGGGTGGTGAGGGCAGTCGCGCGTGAACTCCTCGCTGTGCGGTGCTGGTTGTGCCGTGGTGCGCTGCGATCAGGGGGTGAGCTTCAGGTCCTGCTCGACCAGCGGTTTGCCCGAGTGCCAGTCGAGGGCCGCGCCGAAGCGCACCAACTCGCCGTAGAGCGCGGGGTCGACCCGCTCGGCGAGGACGAGGTCGAGCACGGCGGAGGCCGCCTCGGCGGGGGACTTGGCCTGGCTGAAGTCGTCGAACCAGGGGCGGGACGTGGCCGTGTCCACCATGCCGGGGCACACGGACGCGATCAGGGTGTCGCTCGCCAGGTCGTCCTGGCGGCGCTCCGCGGCGACCGCGCGGACGGCGGCGACCTGGGCCACCTTGGAGGGCACGTTCAGCCAGAGCGGCCACCCCGCCTCGGCCGTGGTCCGGTGGTGGACGGCGCTGCGCCAGGACTCGACGGCGTACTCGACCTGGTCCAGGCTCGCGCCGTCGAACAGGTCGTGCAGCGCGGGGTCGAGATGGCCGAGGGTGCCGAGGCTGCTGGCCACGACCAGGAACCGGCCGCCCGGGCGCAGGACCGGGCCGAAGGAGCGCAGCATCGCGTGGGTGGCGGTGTTGGAGACGGCGATGAACTCGTCGGCGCGCTCGGACTGCGACTCCCCGGGGAGCATCCGGGTCACGGCGTTGGAGATCACGATGTCGACCCCGCCGTGGCGCTGACGCAGCTCGTCGGCGAGGTGGGCGATGGCATCCGTGTCGGTGACGTCGAGGACCCGGCCCTCCACCCGGCTGCGGGTGGAGGGCCGGCCGGCCACCTCGCGGGCCGCGTCGGTGACCCGCCGTTCGTCGCGGCCGGTGAGCAGGACGGTGTCGTCGGGGCTCATACGGGCCGCGAGTCCCTCGACGAGGGCGCGGCCGAGTCCCTGGTTGGCGCCCGTGACCAGGGCGATGCGTGGAGCGTTCATGGCTCCACGGTAGGAACGATCACATCCATGCGTCCAACGAAAGTTACGCACCGCTAGTATGCGTAATCGTCATGGACTTCACGGATGTGTCACTCACCGCCCTGCGCGTCTTCCGCGCGGTCGCCGAGCAGGGGACCTTCACGGCCGCCGCCGTGTCGCTGGGCTACACCCAGTCGGCGGTGTCCCGGCAGATCGCCGCGATCGAGCGGGCCGCGGGCGCGGAACTGCTGGAGCGGCGCCGCGACGGCGTACGGCTGACCCCGGCCGGCCGCATCGTCATGCGCAGGGCGACGGTCGTGCTCGACGAGATCGACACCACCGCCCGCGAACTGTCCGGGCTGCCCACCGAGGCCGCGACCGTCCGCCTGGGCTGGCTGCCCAGCGCCGGAGCGGCCCTGCTGCCCCGCGTCCTGGTCGCGCTGCGCCGCAGCGACCCGGACCTGAACGTCGTCAGCCGGGAGGGTGGCACCCCCGCACTGGTACGCGCCCTGCGGGCCGGCAGCCTCGATCTGGCCCTGCTGGCGTCGGCGCCGCCCTTCCGGCCGCCGGACACCGAATCGCCCCCGCTGATCCTGCGCACGCTCACCGAGCGCCCGTTGTTCCTCGCGGTGCCCGCCGCCCATCCGCTGGCCCGCGCCGAGTTCGTCGACGTGGCCGATCTGCGCGGGCAGCGCTGGATCGCCGGTTCCTCCTCCGGTGAGGACCGGCTGATGGGCGTATGGCCCGGCCTCGACGAACGGCCCGAGATCGCCCACACCGCCCGCGACTGGCTGGCCAAGCTCCAACTCGTCGCGGCGGGCTGCGGGTTGACGACGGTGTCGGCCTCCCTCGCCCCCGCCGTCCCGCCGGGCGTACGCGTCCTGCCGGTGCGCGGCGGTCCCCAGGAACAGCGGCGGCTCCTGCTGGCGCGGCTTCCGGGGGCGCCCACGGAAGCGGTCACCCGGGTTGCGGCCGCCCTGCGTGCCGCCGCGCTCGACGGCGGCGACGCGATCTCCGGAGGGGGTGACGCAGACGTGACGTGACGCAGGTCACATGAATTCATGCGGGGTTCCGCGTAATGCGAACGGCACCTACGAGGTCGTACAGGCACACGGCAATCCGGCCGACCTCTCACCCGTAGCGGAGACCGACCATGGACATCACCCTCGAACAGCCCACCCGAGCCCGGCTGATCACGGCGGACGACACCGAGATCCCCGTGTCGGCCACGCTTCGCTATCTCGCCTCGGACCCCTTGGCCGTGCACCTCGACTTCCCACCCGAGGTGTCCCTCGACGGTGACACGGTCACCTGGACCTTCGCCCGGGCGCTGCTGGAGGAGGGGCTGCGGCGGCCGGCCGGCAGCGGGGACGTGCACCTGTGGCCGTGCGGCCTGGCCCGTACGGTCCTGGAGTTCCACTCGCCGTTCGGACTCGCTCTGCTACACTTCCACACCCCGGCGCTGCGCCGCTTCCTGCTGCGGACGTACGACGTGGTCGCCACCGGGCAGGAGGACATGGACGCGGTCGTCGACCGGGGACTGAGCGCCCTGTTCGGGAGTGTCTGAGGGCAATACGACGTCAGGACAACGGTTTTGACTTTTGTTCACCTCCATCTCACCGTCCGGGTATGGACCTTGGCGATCACCCCGTGCACCCTTGCGCGCGGTGTGCCGCTCGGGCACGCCTGTGACGAGGGCGGAGCGCATGACACCGATCAGCCGAAGAGGCTTCGTGGGGCTCGGTGCCACCGTGGCGGCGGGCATGGCGACGGGCACCGGCGTACGACCCGCGATCGCCGCGCAGCAGACGCGGACGGCGACCGGCACGATCTCGGACGTGAAACACGTGGTGATCCTCATGCAGGAGAACCGCAGCTTCGACCACTACTTCGGGCGCCTCAAAGGCGTCCGCGGCTTCGACGACCGCAGCGGCATCACCCTCGGCGGCGGCTACCCGGTCTTCAACCAGCCCAACGGCGGCGGCCGTCAGTACCCGTGGAAGCTGAGCGCCACTCCGGCCGCGGGCGGCAAGGACGGCGAGACTCTCGCACAGTGCAACGGCGACCTGCCGCACTCCTGGTCGTCCCAGCACTCCGCGTGGAACAAGGGCCGCCTCGACAACTGGGTCTCGGGCGTGGGCAACATCCGCTCGCTCGGCTACCTCGACCGCGCCGACATCCCCTTCCACTACGCACTCGCCGACAACTACACCGTCTGCGACGCCTACTTCTGCTCCACCCTCAGCGCGACCGGCCCCAACCGCACCTATCTGTGGAGCGGCAAGGTCGACTCCTCCAGCTACGACGGCGGTGACGAGTCCGGCCTCACCTGGCAGAACTACGCCGAGGCACTGCAGAACGCCGGAGTGACCTGGAAGGTCTACCAGAACGCGGCCGACAACTACGGCGACAACGCCTGCGCCTACTTCAAGAACTTCACCAACTCCAAGGCGGGCAGCCCCCTTTACGACCGCGGCATGTCCTCCGTCCCGGCCACCACCGGCTCGACCCCGGACGACATCGCCGCCGCCATCAAGGCCGACGTCCTCGCGGGCACCCTCCCGCAGGTCTCATGGGTCGTCCCCAACCAGGCATTCTCCGAGCACCCCTACGCCCCGCCCGGCGACGGCGCCCACTTCATCGGCCTCGTCTACCAGGCCCTCGCCGCCGACCCGGACGTCTTCGACTCGACCGTCCTGTTCCTCAACTACGACGAGAACGACGGCTACTTCGACCACGTCCCGCCACCCGTCCCGCCCGCCGGCACGGACGGCGAGTTCCTCAACGGCGTCCCGTACGGCTTCGGCTTCCGCGTCCCGATGATCGTCATCTCGCCCTGGACACGCGGCGGTTGGGTCTCCTCGGAGGTCTTCGAACACACCTCGGTCCTCCGCTTCCTGGAGACCTGGACCACGTCCCTCGGCGAACCGGCCGCCTGCCCCAACATCAGCACCTGGCGCCGCAAGGTCAGTGGCGACCTCACCGGCGTCTTCGACTTCGCCAACCCGGTCTACGGCTCCGTCGCGCTCCCCGCGACCAGCGTCATCGGCATCTCCACCTGCGGCCCACTGCCCAACCCGGTGCCGACGAACAACGCCCTGCCGACGCAGGAGACCGGCACCCGGCCCGCCCGCGCGCTGCCCTACCAGCCCAACGGGTACCTGGATCACCTGGAGTTCGGGTCGAGCGGCAAGATCCTCGCCTGGTTCGCCATGGCCAACCAGGGCGGCGCCGCCAAGAGCGCCGCCCATCTCTCCATCCACCCCAACGCCTACCGCGACACCACGCCCTGGCAGTACACGATCGACCCGGGCGGCACCGCCTCCGACTACTTCAACATCGGTACGGGCTACGGCAGCGGCAAGTACGACCTCTCCATGGTCGGCCCCAACCGCTTCCTCCGCCGCTTCCAGGGCGACGCCACGAAGGCGGGCAAGTCCGTCGAGGTGAGCACCCGTTACGCGGTCGAGTCGGGCACCGGCAAGCTCGCGATCTACTTCAGGATGGCCAACTCGTCGACGGCGTCGGTGAAGTTCACCATCACCTCCAACCACTACCGCAGCGACGGACCGTGGACCTACACGGTCGCCGCGGGCGGATCGACGGAGGACTTCTTCAACGCCGTTGCGTACCAGGGCGGTTGGTACGACTTCTCGGTCACGGTCGACTCCGACGCGACCTGGTCGCGCCGGTTCACCGGTCACCTGGAGTCGGGCGCGGCGAGCGTCAGCGGCTGACGTCGGCGTACAAGTCCGGGCGCGGGGCGAGCTCCACGGTCACTCTGCCGCCGCTCTCCAGCGCCCGGACCCCGGCCTCGGCGACCACCGAGGACGCGTAGCCGTCCCAGGCGCTCGGGCCGGTGACCCGGCCCTGTCGGGTGGCGTCCACCCAGGACTGCACCTCACGGTCGTAGGCGTCCGCGAACCGTACGAGATAGTCCAGCGGGACGTCCTCGTGCGCGCTGGCGTGCGTGGTGACGACCATCGTGCGGTCCTCGCCGATCCGGGCACTGCCCGCCTCGCACACGGCCTCGCAGCGCACCTGGTAGCCGAAGCCGGAGTTGACGAAGACCTCGACGTCGACCAGGGCACCGCCGTCGGTCTCGAAGAGGACGAGCTGCGGGTCGATCAGCCCTTCCGGGGCGTTCGCCGACGAGTGCGGGCTGAGCACCGTCACCGCGGTGAGTTCCTGACCGAGCAGCCAGCGGGCCGCGTCGATCTCGTGCGAGACGGAGCTGTCGATGAGCATCGCCGAGGTGAAGTAGGGCGGCGACGACACATTGCGGTGGGTGCAGTGCAGCATCAGCGGGCGCCCCAACTGCCCACTGTCCAGCAGGGACTTGAGGCGCTGGTACTCGGCGTCGTAGCGCCGCATGAACCCGATCTGCGCCAGCCGGCGCCCGAGTCGTGCCTCCGCCTCCACCACCCGGAGTGCCCCGGTGGAGTCGGGCACCATGGGCTTCTCGCACAGCACCGGCAGGCCGCGCGCGAAGGCCGCGAGCAGCGCCTCCTCGTGTGCGGGACCCGGCGAGGCGATGAGCACCGCCTCGACACCGGGGGCGTCGAGCGCGGCCACGGCGTCCTCGTGCACCGTGACCGCGTCCAGACCGGCCGCCGCCTCCTTGGCGCGCTCGGTGTCCGGGTCGGCCACCGCGGCCACCCTGGCGCCGCTCACCACCTGGTCGAGGCGTCGTATGTGGTCGGCTCCCATGTGTCCCGCACCCAGCACGGCCACGCCCAGCAGGTCACCCACGTGTGCTCTCCCTCTACGTCGACGATCACGCCGTAGCGTACGCCGCAGGGGAGAGGCGACCTCGGGGACGAACAGACGGCCTCAGTAGCGCAGCACGCCCGCGATGCCGTCCGCGTCGGTGAGCGTGCCGTCGGGGACGAAGCGGACCTCGGCGCCGGTCTCCAGGCACTGTTCGACGATCTCGTCCACGATGTCCTCGCGGGCGTCGAGGTCGCCGCTCTCGGCCGGGACCAGATGGTCGCCATGGTCGTCGCGGACCGTGACGCGGTAGTTCTCCTCGACGGCCAGCAGCCGTACCCGGCCCTCGCGGGCGTTCTGCCAGACCTCGTCGACGCCGGCCGCGAACTCCTTGCGCCCGCGCGCCGATTCGAGCTCCCGGGTCACCGTGACGGTGTTGTTCCGGGCCTCGGCGTCGATCAGTGGCCGTACGGCCTGCCACACCGCGTCGGGCGTGCCGTGGGCGAGACCGCCATGGGGGATGTGCACCGCGCCCTTGGTGGCGCTGCCCACCTCGTCCAACGCCGACAGGGCTGCCTGCTCGCCGGTGATGTAGAGCGGGCGCCGGTGCTCGCGCAGGATCCGGCCCATAGCGGTGTCGGCCTCGCGCAGGAAGTGCCGGGTGTCCTCGTCGCGGAAGGTGCTCGGGATGTCGCCGATGCGCTCCTGGCGCTCGGCGTCGAAGTTGTCCCGATGGTCGCGGGTCAGCGGGAAGCCGCCGGTGTGGGCCTCGGTGACGCGGTCGACACCGCCGTTCCACAGCGTGACGCGGTCGGCGGAGACGGAGAGCACCCAGAACGGCCGCTCGGAGGCCTGCGCGGAGACCAGATTGCGGGTGAGGAAGGTGTCGGAGAGCACCACACGTTCCGGCACCGACCTGGCGAGGGACCACACCTGGTGCTCGCCCGGCGCGGCGAAGATCACCAGACCGTCCTCGGCGTGCGCGAGATCGATCTCGGCGAGGGCCTGGTCGAGCTGCCGGACGACGTCGATACGACGGTCCCGGGGGACCGCGGGATCGGCCTCCAGCTGTTTCTTGGCCTCGGCCAGCACATTGCGCAGCCGGACCGGATCCTGGGCGTTGTCGGGCTCGCGACGATGTGTCGGCGTGAGCACGGAGACCGCGGGGTAGGGGCGCGGGCGCCGCAGTTCGGTGAGGGTGGCGGGACTCAGTGCGTGCTCCATAACAGCACGATAGGGCCGATCGGCGGATGGGGCATATGGGGGAAGCCCGCCAGGCAATTGGGGCAAATGGTTGCTAACGTCCCACGGGTGACGCAAGCCGCCACCACCGAAACCCGGACCACGGCCGCCAAGCTGAGCCTGCCGACGCTGACCACCATGGTGGTCGGCTCCATGGTCGGGGCCGGAGTGTTCTCGCTCCCGCGCAGATTCGCGCAGGAGACGGGCGTGGCCGGAGCCCTCATCGCCTGGGCCGTCGCCGGCACGGGCATGCTGATGCTGGCCTTCGTCTTCCAGACCCTCGCCGTCCGCAGACCCGACCTCGACGCCGGTGTCTACGCCTACGCCAAGGCCGGCTTCGGCGAATACCTCGGCTTCTTCGCCGCGTTCGGCTACTGGGCCAGCGCCTGCGTCGGCAACGTGACGTACTGGGTGCTGATCATGTCGACGATCGGCACGATCGCACCCTCGCTCGGCGAGGGCGACACCGTCCTCGCGGTGGTCCTCTCCTCGGCCGGACTGTGGCTCTTCTTCCTGCTGATCAGCCGGGGCGTGAAGGAGGCGGCGGCGATCAACCGGATCGTCACCGTCGCCAAGGTCGTGCCGATCCTCGTCTTCGTCGTCCTCGCGCTCTTCTACCTCAAGCCCCATGTCTTCGCCGAGAACTTCGGCGGCGCCGACTACGCGGGCTCCCTGTTCCAGCAGGTCAAGGGCACCATGCTGGCCACGGTCTTCGTGTTCCTGGGCGTGGAGGGCGCGAGTGTCTACTCCCGGCACGCCAAGCGCCGCGAGGACGTGGGACGCGCCACCGTCCTCGGCTTCCTCAGCGTCTTCGCCGTCTTCGCCTCGGTCACGATCGTGTCGTACGGCCTGATGCCGATGGGCGAGATCGCCGAACTGCGGCAGCCCTCCATGGCGGGCGTGCTGGAACACGCGGTGGGCACCTGGGGGAAGGTCTTCGTCAGCGTCGGACTGATCGTCTCCGTGCTGGGCGCCTATCTCGCCTGGACGTTGATGGCCGCCGAGGTGCTGTTCGTCGCCGCCAAGGACGACGACATGCCGCGCTTCCTGAAGAAGTCCACGGCCGCCGACGTGCCCGTGCCCGCCCTGGTGATGACCACGCTGCTGAGCCAAGTCGTCCTGGTCGTCACCTACTTCTCCGACGACGCCTTCAACTTCGCGCTGGACCTGACCAGTTCACTGACCCTGATCCCGTTCCTGCTGGCGGCGGGCTTCGCCGTGAAGATCGCGGTCGCCGAAACCCGGGGCGGGCGCGGCGAGTTGGTGATCGCCGGGCTCGCCACCGTCTACACCGCGTTCCTCATCTACGCGGCCGGTTTCAAGTACCTCCTCGTCTCGTTCATCATCTACGCGCCCGCCACCTTCCTGTTCGTCAAGGCCCGCAGGGAACAGGGGCGTTCGCCCTTCTCGGCCCGCGAACTGGTGATCCTCGCCGTCTCGATCGCGGGTGCCGTCGTCGGCATCGTGGCCCTGGCGGCGGGCTGGATCAGCCTCTGACCCCGCCTTCGACCTCCGGAAAGGTGTGTGCACCGTGACCAACCCAGACACCGTGGACCGACATGAGTACGGCGTCCACTCCGAGGTCGGCCGACTGCGCAAGGTGCTGGTCTGCGCCCCGGGCCTGGCCCATCGCAGGCTCACCCCGACCAACTCCGACGACCTGCTCTTCGACGACGTGATGTGGGTCGAGAACGCCCAGCGCGACCACGCCGACTTCGTCAACAAGCTCCGCGAACGCGGCGTCGACGTCGTCGAGTTGCACGAACTGCTCGCCCAGACCATGACGATCCCCGCCGCCAAGGACTGGCTCCTGGACCGGAAGATCGTCGCCAACGAGGTCGGTCTCGGCCTCATCGACGCGACCCGCGCCTACCTGGAATCCCTCGAACCGGCCGAACTGGCCAAGTACTTGATCGGCGGCCTCGCCACCACCGACCTCCCCGACGACTTCCGCACCGACTACGTCGCCCTCGCCCGCGAGTCCACCGGCGTCCGCGAATACCTGATGCCACCGCTGCCCAACACCCTCTACACCCGCGACACCACCTGCTGGCTCTACGGCGGCCTCACCCTCAACCCCCTCTACTGGCCCGCCCGGCACGACGAGACCCTGCTGATGAAGGCGATCTACACCTTCCACCCGGACTTCGCGGGCTCCCTCGTCTGGTGGGGCGATCCCGAACTCGACTGGGGGCAGGCCACGTTCGAGGGCGGCGACATCATGCCCGTCGGCAACGGCGTGGTCCTCATGGGCATGAGCGAACGCACCTCGCGCCAGGCCATCACCCAGGTCGCCAAGGCCCTCTTCGACCTGGGTGCCGCCGAGCACGTCGTCGTCGCCGGCATGCCGAAGCTGCGCTCCGCGATGCACCTCGACACCGTCTTCACCTTCGCCGACCGCGACCTGGTGACCCTCTACCCGGCGATCATGGACGCCGTCCACACCTTCTCCCTGCGCCCCGGCACCAAGGGACCCGGCCTCGACATCGTCGACGAGGGCTCGACCCCGTTCACCGACGTCGTCGCCAAGGCGCTCGGCCTGCCCGAGCTGCGGGTCGTGGAGACCGGTGGCGACATCTACGCCTCCGAGCGCCAACAGTGGGACAGCGGCAACAACGCGGTCGCGCTGGAACCGGGCGTGGTCTTCACCTACGACCGCAACACCCAGACCAACACCCTGCTGCGCAAGGCCGGCGTCGAGGTCATCACGATCGTCGGCGCCGAACTGGGGCGCGGCCGGGGCGGCGGCCACTGCATGACCTGCCCGATCGTGCGCGACCCGGTGGAGTTCTGAAGTACCGGGCGAACCAGGGATGTTGGTGAACTCTTTGCCCGTGGCCGGTTCCTGACGCGCACCGCCCGGTGGGACGCCGCTCGGCGGATCTCGCGGACGCAAAGCACGGCCGAAAGCGGTGGGGTGGCGCGGCCGTTCAGGTTACGGACATGTTGACCGACCTTGTTGCCGTGACTCACGCTCGACATGTAGGTGCTAGATACAACTGGTTCGGCCAGGTACCCCCACATCCGGAAACACCCAGGTGATCCGGGCTTCCCGGCCGACCGGACGCAGGAGGTAACGCATGTGCGGCATCACCGGATGGGTCTCCTTCGACCGTGAACTGCGCACCGAGGCCGCGACATTGGATGCAATGACCGAGACGATGGCCTGCCGCGGCCCGGACGACCGAGGCGTCTGGGCGCAGGGCCCCGCCGCCCTCGGGCACCGTCGGCTCGCGATCATCGACCTGCCCGGCGGGCACCAGCCCATGACCGCCGACACGGCGGACGGCACGGTCGCCCTCGTCTACTCCGGGGAGACCTACAACTTCACCGAACTGCGCCGCCAACTAGCCGACCGCGGCCACCGGTTCACCACCGACTCCGACACCGAGGTCGTCCTGCGCGGCTACCTCGAATGGGGCGACGCCGTCGCCGAACACCTCAACGGCATGTACGCCTTCGCACTCTGGGACGGCCGCCGCGACCGACTCGTCATGATCCGGGACCGCATGGGCATCAAGCCCTTCTACTACCACCCCACCCCCGACGGCGTCCTCTTCGGCTCCGAACCCAAGGCGATCCTCGCCAACCCGCTCGCCCGCGCCAGGGTCACACTGGACGGCCTGCGGGAACTCTTCACCATGATCAAGACACCCCAACACGCCATCTGGGACGGCATGTTCGAGGTCGAGCCCGGCACCGTCGTCACCGTCGACCGCACGGGACCGCGCCGCCGTACCTACTGGCAGTTGGAGACCCGCCCGCACACCGACGACCGCGACACGACCGTCGCCACCGTCCGCACGCTCCTCGACGACATCGTGCGCCGCCAGCTCGTCGCCGACGTACCCCGCTGCACGCTGCTCTCCGGCGGCCTCGACTCCTCCGCCATGACCGCCATCGCCGCCCGCCAACTCGGCGCGCACGGCGAGAAGGTGCGCAGTTTCGCCGTCGACTTCGTCGGCCAGAGCGAGAACTTCGTCGCCGACCAACTCCGCGGCACCCCCGACACGCCGTACGTCCACGACGTGGCCCGGGCCTCGGGCACCGACCACCAGGACATCGTGCTCGACGCCCAGGCCCTCGCCGATCTCGACGTACGGGCGAAGACGATCCGCGCCCGCGATCTCCCCATGGGCTTCGGCGACATGGACTCCTCGCTGTACCTGTTGTTCCGCGCCATCCGCGACCAGTCCACCGTCGCCCTGTCCGGCGAGTCCGCCGACGAGGTCTTCGGCGGCTACCAGCAGTTCTTCGACGAGGAGGCCCGGCGCGCCGCCACCTTCCCCTGGCTGGTGCGCTTCGGCCGGGACTTCGGGGACGACGCCGGCGTGCTGCGCACCGATCTGACCGAGGCACTGGACACGGAGTCGTACATCGCGGACAGCTACCGCGCCGCCGTCTCCGGCGTCCAACGCCTCGACGGCGAAAGCGACTTCGAGTACGGCATGCGGCGCATCTGCCACCTCCACCTCACCCGCTTCGTCCGCATCCTCCTCGACCGCAAGGACCGCGCGAGCATGGCCGTCGGCCTGGAGGTCAGGGTGCCGTTCTGCGACCACCGGCTCGTCGAGTACGTCTACAACACGCCCTGGTCCCTCAAGTCCTACGACGGCCGGGAGAAGACCCTGCTCAGGGAGGCCACCGCGGACGTCCTCCCGCAGTCCGTGTACGACCGGGTCAAGAGCCCCTACCCGTCCACCCAGGACCCCAAGTACGCGGTCGCCCTCCAGGACCACGCCAAGGACCTCCTATCCCGCCCCTCCCACCCGGTCTTCGACCTCGTGGACCGCGACAGGCTCCACCAGGTCGCCCACCGCGATGCCCCCATCAGCACCCAGGCGGGCCGGCGCGGACTGGAACGCGCCCTCGACCTGGCCCTCTGGCTCGACCTCTACAAGCCCGAGATCTCACTCGCCTGAGGCCGAGGTGTCCGGCTGGCAGGAACTCCCGCTCGGCGGCAGCGAGCCGTACAGCAGGAAGTCGTTGACCTTGGTGTGCACACACTTGGAAGACGCGTAACCGGTGTGGCCCTCACCCTTGTTGTCGAGCACCACAGCCGAGGAGCCGAGCCTGTGTGCCGTCTCCACGGTCCAGCGGTACGGCGTCGCCGGGTCGCCCCGGGTGCCGACGAGCAGCATCTTCGACGTGTCCACGTTCTTGACGTCGTCGCGGATGTAGTCGGTGCCCTTGGGACGGCCGTAGCACATCAGCACCTCGGTGAGCCGGTAGCGACCGAAGACCGGTGACGCGGCCTGGTACTCGGCGCGCAGTCCCGCGAGATCCCTGGTGATCCGCTCGGCGGTGGGGCGGTCGGGGTCGTCGGCGCAGTTGATGGCCATCAGCGCGGCCGGAAGGTTGTCGAGCGGGACGTTCTGCGCGTCGACGAGGCCGCCGCCCGACTCCTTGCCGCCGCTCCGCAGTCCGGGCAGCCCGGACCCGCCGGACGAGAACGCCATCACGGCACGCGTGTCACCGTCCTCCACCAGCGAGGCGATGGCGCGCTCCAGCGACGGCCACAACTGCTTGCTGTACAGCGCCTGACTGATGGCGCCCACCAGATCCTGGCCGGAGAAGGTGTCACCGAAGTCCGTCTGCACCGGATCCTGGTCGAGCGAGTCGACGAGCCCTACGACCCGGTCCGGCGCCGACCGCGCGTCCGTGCCGAAAGGACAGGCGATGTCCTGCACACACCAGTCGAGGAAGTCCTCCAGCGCCGTCTGCTGTCCCTCGGCGCCCGCCCTGCCCTGTTCGGACAGCGGCTCGGTGAGGGTGTCGACGCCGTCGAGCACCAACCGGCCGACCTTCTTGGGGAATTGGGCCGCGTAGACCGCGCCGAGCCGCGTTCCGTAGGAGAAACCAAGGTAGTTGAGCTTCTTGTCGCCGAGGGCCTGGCGCATCACGTCCAGGTCCCGCGAGGCGTTGACCGTGCCTATGTGGGGCAGGACCGGGCCGGAGTACTTGGCGCAGACGGCCGCCGCCTTCCGCAACTGCTTCAGGACGACCTTCGGATCGCTGCTGTCGATGTCCGCCGGTTCCTCGTCCGTCGCGGCCGAGCCCTGGTCGGCGCCCGCGCCGCAACTCACGGGCGAGGACTGGCCGACTCCGCGCGGATCGAAGGTGACGACGTCGTAGCCGTTCGTCAGATCCATGAACTCCTTGCCGTCCGAGGCGAGTTCACTGACGCCCGCACCGCCGGGACCGCCGAAGTTCAGCAACACGGAACCCCGTGACTTCCCGGTCGCCCGGTAGCGGGCCAGCGCGAGATCGAGCGTCGCTCCGGCGGGCTTCGCGTAGTCGAGCGGGACGGTGACCTTCCCGCACTGCAGATCCTTGGGCGCGTCCTGGTCCTTGCACGCGGCCCACTTCACCTTCTGCCGGTAGAACCGGGAAAGGTCGGGCCGCGACCCGTTGTCGGCCGCGGCGAGCGTGGGCAGCCCCGTGCCGAGCAGTGCCAGCGTGAGGACCCCGGTGAACGCGCAGCGCCGGAACGCGGGCCGCGATGACAGCCTGGCCAGCATCAATGCCTCCAAGGACGCGCTGTGACCAGCGCCCTCGATCACGATAAGCGGGCCTCACGGGGCCCGCCTCCCGGCGGGCGGAACGGCGATCGGTGCCGTATTCTGCGCCCCTTCAATAGGCATAAGGGGTTTTACGACTAATGCTTTTCTGATTGTGCGGGGGTGTCGGGGGAGTTGTTACGAGTAGTTCGATAACCGTGACGCTCGATGGAGTGAAAGGCCGATAAGCCATAACTCGGATGGTGCGCCCACGTTTTATTCGGTGCGGGTGTCCGCCCGCGAACATGTCTGGAAGGCAGGGAGCCTATGAAACGGGTTACCCGAAACGGAATGATCGCCGTCGCCGCCGCGTCCGGTGCGATGGCCGCCGCGCTGCCGGCGTTCGCCGACTCCGCCGCGGACGGCTCGGCGGCCGGTTCGCCGGGTGTGGTCTCCGGCAACACGATCCAGCTCCCGGTGCACGTACCGGTGAACGTGTGCGGGAACACCGTGAACGTGGTGGGGCTGCTCAATCCCGCCGCGGGCAACAGTTGCGCCAATGAGGGCGGCGGTGCGAAGAAGCCCACCGGGCCACGCGGAGGAGCCTCGGCACAAGGCGGCGGAAAGGACTCGCCCGGGGTGCTGTCCGGAAACGGAGTGCGGCTCCCGATCCATCTCCCGGTGAATGTCACCGGCAATTCCGTGAATGTCGTGGGCGTCGGCAATCCCGTCGTGGGCAACCGGTCGGAGAACACCTCCGGTGACCACCCTCACCACCCGGCGCGGCCGACGCCCGTGCCACCGGCACCGACTCCCGCGCCGCCGAAGCCGCATCCGGCGCCCGTTACGGAGGTGCTGGGGCACCCCGCCCCGCCCGCCGCCGCGGCCTCACTGGCCCACACGGGCACGGACGACCTGGTCCCGGCCGCCGCCGCGAGCGCGGCCCTCCTCCTGGGCGGCGCCGCCCTGTACCGGCGCTTCCGCCCCGGTGCGGGCCGCTGACCCGGGCACCCGCGCCAGGACGGAAGGCCCCACCGGGCAGGCGACCGGTGGGGCCTCCGCCGTTCGAACTGCCTTGATGGATCGGGGAGTTCGCCGCGCGGGACGCCCTCCCCATCACAAGGGTGCGCGCGAACAGACAGTGCACCAAATGCCGTTACTGGTGGGCCCCGTCGGGGTGTTCCTCGGCATCAGAAGGAGCCCTGAGGAGTGCCTGGGCCGCCTTCCGGAACGCTGACAGCAGTCGGTTGTGCTCGCCGGCCCGGGTCGCGAGGGCGACATGACTCGGCTCGACTCCGTGCAGCGGAATCGCGACGATGTCGGGGCGGATCGTCTGCCCGGGGCGGACACCGGCCGCGATGGCCACGGCCCGTCCGTCGGCGACGAACTCGAACTTGTCCGCCAGCGCCCGCACGACCGGACCGCCGGGCGCCGGACGGCCGTCGGGCCGGGGATCGATACGCCAGAAGGCAGCCCACGCCGGATCCGCCCCGGGGACCTGCGGCACGGGCTCGTCGGCGATGTCGTCCACGGTCACCGACTCCTTGCCGGCCAGTCGGTGATCGAGCGGCACGAGCAGCACGCGCGGCTCGTCGTAGAGGACCGTGACCTCCAACTCGTCGGTGGAGAACGGCAGTCGGGCCACCACCACGTCCACTCGCCGTTCGAGCAGGGCCGCGCGGACATCGTCGTAGGCCAGATGTACGACGTGCACATCGGCGTCCGGATGCCGGCGCCGGACCTCGCGCACCGCCGGGGTCACGAACAGGTTGGCCATGTACCCGACGGTGAGACGGCTGGGTTCCGCGGCGGCGCGGGTCTCGGCGGCGGCCTGGGCGGTGGCGCGCAACAGCCCCTTGGCGCGCGGCAGAAAGACCTCCCCGGCCTCCGTGAGCCGAGTGCCCTGCGGGGTGCGGTCCAGCAGCCGGGCACCCAACTGCTCCTCCAGGCGCCGGACTTGACGGCTCAGGGACGGCTGGGTGATGTGCAGGGCCTCGGCGGCGCGCCCGAAGTGACGCTGCTCGGCGACGGCGATGAAGTACCGCACGAGACGCAGTTCGAGATCGGGTGCGGGAGGCAGGTCCGTCATGCCCCAAGCGTACTGTGCCACGCGCTGAACATCTCGCCGAAAATGGTCGCTGACCAGCAGTGATGCCTGATCCGCATTGCCTCATGCGTAACAGGCTTTGGACCCGGAACCCGTGCCCCGACCACGATGGAAGCACAGCACGACCCAGTTCCACACCCACCCATCGAAGGAACGCAGCATGCGTGTATTCGTCACCGGCGCGACCGGATTCATCGGCTCCGCCGTGGTCCGTGAACTGCTCGACGCAGGGCACACGGTCACCGGTCTGGCCCGCTCCGACGCGTCCGCCGAGGCGCTGACGGCCGCGGGCGCCGCCGTGCACCGGGGTTCGCTCGACGACCTCGACAGCCTGCGCCGCGGCGCCGAGGTGGCGGACGGGGTCTGCCATCTCGCGTTCATCCACGACTTCTCCGCCTTCGCCGCCAACTGCGCCACCGACCTGCGCGCGATCGAGGCGATCGGCGAGACGCTCGCGGGCACCGACAAGCCCTTCGTGGTGACCTCGGGCACCCCCGGGCTCGACCAGGGGCGCGTGGCGACGGAGGAGGACACGGTCGACCCGGAGTCGTTCGCGGCGATCCGACAGCCGTCCGAGATCGCGGCGGTCGCGCTCGCGGAGCGCGGGGTACGGTCCTCGGTCGTCCGGCTGCCCCGGTCCGTGCACGGCAGGGGCGACAAGGGATTCGTCGCGGGGCTGATCGCCGTCGCCCGCGAGAAGGGCCTGTCGGCGTACGTCGGCGACGGCACCAACCGGTGGCCCGCCGTGCATCGCCTCGACGCGGCCCGGCTGTACCGATGGGCCCTGGAGTCGGCCCCGGCGGGCGCGCGGTACCACGCGGTCGGCGACGAGGGGCTGCCGCTCCGGGAGCTCGCGGAGGTCATCGCCGCCCGTCTCGACGTCCCGACGGGAAGCATGACGCCCGAGGAAGCCGTCGAGCACTTCGGTTTCCTGGGCCTCATCGCCTCGCTGGACTGCCCGGCGTCGAGCACGCTGACGCAGAAGCAGACGGGGTGGCAGCCGGTGGAGGTGGGCTTGCTGGCCGACCTCGAAGCGGGCCACTACTTCGACGACGCGGAGTAGGACTCCTTCGACGACGCGGAGTAGGACTCCTTCGACGACGCGGAGTAGGAAAGAGGGCCCCGGCAGCGGCGCCATGCCCTACGCGCATAATTCCGTTGCCGGGTTCGCCTCCGGATGTTGAAGTGGACGCATGGATCATGCCGAGGTGCTCGCCCTCCACGACCGCGACCTGCGCGAACGCGCCCAACCCAACGGACCCGGTACCCGGGTGGAGCGGACCGGGAGAGTGGTGCGCCGGGTCGCCGACGCGGACGGCTGGAACGGCATCCTCTGGACGGACCTGGACGAGAGCGACGCCGACGCGGCGATCGCCGAACAGGTCGCGTACTTCACCGGACTCGGCCGCGAGTTCGAGTGGAAGCTCTACGGTCATGACCTGCCGACGGATCTCGGACAGCGGCTGACGGCGGCCGGGTTCACTCCCGAACCGCGGGAGACCCTGATGATCGGCGAGATCGCCGAACTCGCACTCGACACCGAACTGCCCGACGGCATCAGCCTGTTGCCCGCCACCGACCGTGCGACCGTCGACCTCGTCGCGGACGTCCACGAGAAGGCCTTCGGCACGGACAGCTCCCGGCTGCGCTCCAGCCTGCTCGCCCAGCTCGCCGCGGCCCCGGACACGGTCGTCGCCGTCGTCGCCCTCGCCGGGGACGAACCGGTGAGCGCGGCGCGGATGGAGCTCGTCCCCGGCACGCCGTTCGCCGGCCTGTGGGGTGGTGGCACGGTGGAGAGCTGGCGGGGCCGCGGCATCTACCGCGCCCTGGTCGCCCACCGCATCCGCATCGCGGCCGACCTCGGCTACCGCTACGTACAGGTCGACGCCTCCGACCAGAGCCGCCCCATCCTCGAACGCCTCGGCCTCACCCCGCTCACCACGACCACGCCGTACGTGTACAAGCCGTAGAACCGCAGCTCAGCGGGGCGATGTCACATCCGCGCCGACCTGATCCGTCGCATCGGCATGACGACGAATCCGAGCAATCAGAGCGGGCAGAGCATCCTCCTCGCCGGTGCGAGCGGCGTGCTCGGCCGCCACATCACCAAGGCCCTCACCGACGCCGGACACCGGGTCACCGGCCTCGGCCGGGGACCCGGCAACGGCATCAGCGCCGACCTCATGGATCGCGACGGACTGCTCCGCGCGGTCGACGGCCACCACTTCGACACGGTCGTCCACGCCGCGACCGCCCTGCGCAAGGCGCCCTTGCGCCACCGCGACATGCACGCCACCAACGCCCTCCGCATCGAAGGCACCGCCCACCTCGTAGAGGCCGCCCGGGCCACCGGGGCCCGCCGGTTCATCGCCGAGTCGATGGTCTTCGGCTACGGCTACGGGGACTTCGGCCCCCACCCGCTCACCGAGGACGACCCCTTCGGCCCGCGCGGCACCACGCCGGAGCTGGAGAAGCACATCGAGGGCATGCGAACCAAGGAACAACTCACCTTCACAGCAACGGACTTGGAGGGCATCGCCCTGCGCTTCGGCCTCTTCTACGGCCCCGGCGGCACCGACGCGATCCTCCCCATGCTGCGCAAGCGGCAACTGCCGGCTCCCGACGACCACGGCCGGGTCCTGCCCTGGGTGGAACTCACCGACGCGGCCCGCGCGGTGGCCGCCGCCGTCGAACGCGGGCGCCCGGGGCAGGCGTACAACATCACCGACCGCACCCCGCTCGGTTTCCGCGCCCATGTGCTGTGCGTGGCAAGGGAGTTCGGGCTGCCGAAGCCGATCGCGCTGCCGCTGTGGGCGGTCCGTCCGATGGGCTACGCGCGCACGATGATGACGAGCAGCCAGCGCGTCTCGAGCGCGAAGGCCGAACGCGAACTGGGCTGGACGCCCGCGTACCCGTCCGGTCAGGACGGCCTTGCCGCGCTGCGCGCCGCACGCTGATCAGTGAAGGCAAGGCCTACAGGTCGAGCTGGTACTCCACCGCCCGATGCGTCGGCACATAGCCGAGCGCGTCGTTCACCGCCCGCATGGGTGCGTTGTCGTCCGCCGTGTCCGTGAGCAACCCGGCCAGCAGCGGGTGGAGTTGGCGCGCCCGGTGGATCGAGGCGGCCTTCATCCAGCGGGCGAGACCGCGGCCACGATGGGCGGGCAGTACGGCCGTGCCGTAGTGCTGCGCGTCGCCGCGTCCGTCGCCCGGTACGACCAGTTCGGAGAAACCGACGATGCGGCCGTCGGTCGTGTCCACGGCGGCGACGGTGTGCAGCAGCTCCCCGCGGCGCGCGACCGCCTCCGCCGCCGCGACCAGTCGCTCGACATCCCATACGACGGTGCCGTAGTCGGTGTCCTGCATCGGCATGTCGTCCATCGCGCTGCGCGACTCGGCGTAGGAGCGGGCGAGTTCAGCAGGAACCGTGCCGTTCCACTCCGTCAACTCATAGCCGGAGTGCGGGCGTTGGGCATGTGTGCCGATCGCGGTGAGATCCGCGTCGGCGAGTGACAGCCGGGCGTATGTCAGGGTCAGCACCGGACGGAAGCCGCGGGCCGGCAGGAACTCGTCGGCGGGCGAGCCCTGTTGGGCCTGGGTGACGATCGAGCGGCGGCCCTCCGCGCGGGCGGCGGCCGTCGCGGCCTCCAACAGGCGCGTGCCGATGCCCTGTCGGCGTTCGGCGGCGTGGACGGAGAGCTCCAGTTCACCGAGATGCGCCTGACCCTCCTTGAGGAACAGGCGCAGTGAAGCCGACCCGACGGGTACGCCGTCGGCGTCCTGGGCGAGCCAGACAAGACGGCGGATCGACGGGCCGGACTCCGGATCGACGAGCGGGATGACGCGTGATGACAAGGGATCTCCGGGAGGAATGCGCGAAGCGCGGGACCGGGCGGCGGGCTCGCAGTAGCCTGCCGCCGCCGGGTCTCACCCGCAACGCATTTCCCGTCCCCCGCTCAGCGGCGCACCCGCGTCCGGTCCAGCGCGGCGATGCCGACGGCCGCCAGGCCGATCTGGATGAGCCACTCGATCCAGTCGATGCCCTTCGTGTCGGCGACCCCCAGGCCCGAGGCGATCGCCGCGCCGAGCAGCGCGGCCACGATGCCGACCACGATCGTCAGCACGATGCCGATGTGCTGGCGGCCCGGAACGACGAGCCGTCCCAGCACGCCAATGATGATGCCGATGATGATGGCACTGATGATGCCCGAGATCTCCATCTCCGCCCCTCTTTGTCGATGTCCTCGCTCTCACCTTGTGCCCGCTGCGGGCTGAGCCACTCCGACGAGTTCTGTCGGCTGTTATTGCCGCGACTTTCTGTTCACCACCCCTTCATGCCATGTACCTTTCAATCGTTCAACGCGTGTAGAACTCCCCAACTACCGTTCTACGCGCGCAGATCAGGCGCCCGCACCGCACCTTTCCCATCCCCTCACGGAGGTTCGCCGGATGCTTGGATCCAGAAGATCCCGCCGCAGACTCACCACCGCCCTCGCCGGCCTGGGACTTTTCGTCACGGGGGCGGCCCTCCAGGTCACCACCACGGCCACGCCCGCGCACGCGGCCACCACGCACCGCATCCTGTTCGACGACGGCCACGCCGAGGAGGCGGGCAACGCGGACTGGATCATCTCCACCAGCAAGCCCGACCCGCTGGCCCAGGACTCCTCCCCGTCCTCGGAGACGGACTGGACCGGGGCGCTCTCCTCATGGGGCGTCGCCCTGCAGAAGACCGGCAGTTACAGCCTGAAGACGGCCACCAGCGCGCTCACGTACGGCGGTTCGTCGACGACCGACCTGTCGAACTTCGACACGCTGGTCCTGCCCGAGCCCAACACGCTGTTCACGACGGCCGAGAAGACCGCGATCATGACGTTCGTCCAGAACGGCGGCGGCCTCTTCATGATCTCCGACCACACCGGCGCCGACCGCAACAGCGACGGTGAGGACGCGGTCGAGATCCTCAACGACCTGATGACCAACAACAGCGTCGACTCGACCGACCCGTTCGGCTTCTCCATCGACACCCTCGACATCAGCTCCGGCTACCCCGCCGCGATCAGCGACAGCAGCAACGCGGTCCTGAACGGCGCCTTCGGCACGGTCACCAAGAGCCTGATCGCCGACGGCACGACGGCCACGCTGAAGCCCGCCGACAACGCGAACGTCAAGGGCCTTGTGTACCGCAGCGGTTACTCCGGCAACACCGGCGCGTTCTTCGCGACCAGCACCTTCGGCAGCGGCCGCGTCGCCTTCTGGGGCGACAGCTCGCCCATCGACGACGGCACCGGCCAGTCCGGCAACACGCTCTACGACGGCTGGAACGACACCGGCGCCACCAACGCGGCCCTCGCCCTCAACGCCACCGCGTGGCTGGCCGGCGACGGCAGCACCGGCGGCGGTGGCGGAGGAGGCGGCACCTGCACCGCCGCCCAGCTGCTCGGCAACCCGGGCTTCGAGTCCGGCAACACCACCTGGACCGCCAGCAGCGGCGTCATCACCAGCTCCACCAGCGAGGCCGCCCGCACCGGCTCCTACAAGGCCTGGCTCGACGGTTACGGAACGGCCCACACCGACACACTTTCCCAGTCGGTGACCATCCCGTCCGGCTGCTCCGCGACCCTCAGCTTCTATCTGCACGTGGACACCGCGGAGACCACCACCAGCACCGCCTACGACAAACTGACGGTCACCGCCGGATCCACCACCCTGGCCACGTACTCCAACCTCAACGCGGCCTCCGGATACGTCCTGAAGTCCTTCGACGTCTCCTCGCTGGCCGGCACCACCGCCACCATCAAGTTCAGCGGCGTCGAAGGGTCCACCCTCCAGACGTCCTTCGTCCTCGACGACACCGCGCTCAACGTCAGCTGAAGACGACCTGTGGGGCCCGGCGGCGGCCGGGCCCCACAGGTGTTCACGCCGCCGGGAAGGTCCGCTCCGGCGTGTTCCACCCGGAGACCCGCACCCGGGGCGCCGAACCGTGCAGCTCGGACGTCCGGTAGGTCACCGTCAGCGTCCTCGACTCCCCGGGCCACAGGCTCACTTCGTTGTCGGACCACGTCACCGGCAGCACCGGCTTGCCCGCCGAGTCCACGAGATGGACGTCGGTGAGGAGCGAAGGCGTCTTCCCCTTCCCGGAGTTGAGCACCGTGACCGTCGTGGTCGAGGTGCCGTCCGCGCCCGCCGAGGTCGACGCCGTCGCCGAAACCGGCACCTGCGCCATCGAGTTGAGCCCCTTGAGGTCGGCGTAGCTCGTCGTCGGCGTGTAGTACCAGTCGGTGTGCGCCCAGTCGAGCGTGTCGGGCTCGGCGGAGAGCCAGTACACGTTCCGGCTCACCTCCTTGCCGGACGCGTCGGTCAGCGTCAGCCGCACCAGGTACGTCGTCGACAGCCCCGCCACCGACGAGGGCAGGGTGAGCGCGGTGCTGTGCGCGCCGCCGCCGGAGACCGTCACCCCGGCCACCTTCTTGTCGTACTTCTGCGTGCCGTCGGTGTTGAACAGCGTTGCCCGCGCGGTGAGTCGAGAGGCGGACGCGTTCCGGTTGTTCACCACGACGACCGAGCGGTTGTCGTAGGAGTACTGGATGTGCAGCGGTTCGTTCGCCTTCTTCGCGCCGAAGTAGGCGCCGCCCTGGTCGAGGTAACGGTCCATCAACTGCCAGTGCAGGGACGTCCATCCGCTGTTGAACATCCAGTAGACGACTCCGGTCGCCGGCTTCGAGGCGTCGGTGGCGTTGCGCTCGTAGGCCTCGAACTGGGCGCGCACGTTCTCGTACTGGGCGAGCTGGGCCTTGCGGACGTAGTCGGTGAGGCTCGTCGGCGGGCCGTAGCGGCCGGTGAGGGCGTTGTCGTAGAGCTTGAGGGTGTTGAAGACCGGGGACGGGGAGCGGTGGTACTGCTTGGCCCCCGGGTCCTTCCAGAGGGTGGCGAGTTCGGCGGGGGTCATCATGCGGCGCAGGGTGTCGAGGGTGGGGATGTCGGGGCCCGCGCTGGTCTCGGAGTTGAAGCCGGTGGCGCCGCCCTCGCGTTTGGCGTACCAGTAGTTCGGCGGGATCCAGTCGTACGGGCCGGTCATCTTCATGCCCGAACTGCCGCTCACCGGCGAGGAGTTGTCGGAGGCGGCGGCGACCACCGGGGTCTTCCAGCCGGCCGCCTTCAGCGCGTCGAGGTAGGTCTTCTCGATTTTCGCGTCGGGGGCGAAGTCGCTGCCGATGAGGAAGGAGATCACGCTCGGGTGGTCGCGCAGCCGGGCGGCCTCCGCGGCCATCGACGCCTTGGCGACCGGATAGTCGGCGGCGGTCCACTTCTCGCCGGTCTCGTCCCCGTTGACCTGGCCCTCCCACTTGTCGCAGCACTCCCAGCCGGGAAGGGTGAGAATGCCGTAGCGGTCGGCCAGGTCGAAGAACTCGTCCGGCTCGATGTGTCCTTCGAGGCGGATGGTGTTCAGGCCCAGGTCGAGGGCGTACTTCAGCCGGTCCTCGACGTAGGTCCGGTCCCAGCGCAGAAACTCGTCCGGCGACCAACCGCCGCCCTTGATCAGCAACTTGCGGCCGTTGATCCGGTACTGGCGGTCGCCGTCCGAGTTCAACGGGGCCTGGACGTCACGGATGCCGAAGGTCTGGTGCGCGGTGTCGGAGGGGGCGCCGTTCACGGAGGCGGTGAGGTCGAGGCCGTAGAGCGGCTGGTCGCCCATGCCCGCCGGCCACCACACCTTCGGGGAGTTCAGGTGGACGGCGAAGGTGAGGCTCCTTGTCTCGTGCGCGGCGAGGGAGACGGCCTTCTCGAAAACCGTGCTGGCGATGCTGCCCCGGACCGTCGTCGTGACAGGCGCGTTCGTGTCGTTGCGCGCCTGCGCCTTGACCGTCAGGTCGGCGGTGGCGAGCGACGGGACGGCCAGTTTGGTCACCACATGTGCGTCGCGCAGGGCGACCGGGCCGCCGCGGCGGACGAGGACGTCACGGACGATGCCCATGTTCTGGTCGGGCGGCGGCTGGAGCCAGTCGATCCAGCCCATGGTGAGGTTCTTGTTCGGGTCGTTCGGGCGGATGCGGAAGGCGACCGTGTTCGTGCCGGAGCGCACGAGCGCGGTGACGTCCAACTCGTGGTGTGTGTAGGCGCCGTTGACGTCGGCGGCCTGGGCGATCCGCTTGCCGTTGACGTAGACGTCGGCCGCCGAGATCACCCCGCTGAAGTCGAGGTAGGTGCGCTCCGTGCGGTCCGTGACCGTGAAGTCGCTGCGGTACCACCACGGGACCTGGAAGTCGGCCTTCGGGATCTTCTGCTGGTTGGTCGAGTGGAAGGGGTCGGCGTACACGCCGTCGGCGATCAGGGCCGCGAGGACCGTCGAGCGCGCGCCGGCCGGGTACCAGCCGGTCGCCCGGTAGCCGGGGGAGGAGACGGCCGCGGGGGAGTCGGTGACCTTGGCGGACGACTGGATCGCGTAGCCGGACAGCGGGGTGGCGGCCCCGGCGGTCGAGCCTACGGCGGTCGCCGGGGACCGGGTGGGCGACGGCTCCCGGGCCCCCGCCCACGCGCTGGTGGTGAGGGTACCGAGCAGGCCGAGGGCCACGGCGGCCGTGGAGAGACGGCTTCTGAGCAGTGGGGGGACGGCGGGGCGGTGGAACACGGGGGACTCCAGCCTCGTCAAGTTAGGAAACTTTACTAACTGCGACAGAAGGTAGGCCGGAGGATGGGGTGTGTCAATCACCGCTGGCCGTGGGTGAGTTGTTCAGGACGGCGGGCGGTGCTGGTGGACGAAGGTGTTCAGGACGCCGAGCGGCGCTCGAAGACGAGGTCCCGTGCCGTGCCCAGGGCGGTGGCCACCGCGCCCAGCAGTACCGCGTCCTCGCCGAGCGCGCTCGGCACGATCTTCGGCCGCAGCGGGGTGAGCGCGCGCAGGTTCTCCCGCACCGGCCGGAGCAGCAGATCCACGCTGTGCCCCACCCCGCCGCCCAGGACGACCAGGTCCGGATCGAGCACGGCCGCGGCGGCGGCCACCGTGTGCGCGATCCGCTCGCCCTCCAGCTCAACCGCCTTGACGGCGGCGGGATCTCCCTGCCGGGCCGCGTCGAACACCGCCTTCGCGGTGAGCTGCTGCCCGCTCATGCCGAACTTGCGGGCCGCCTCGACGACGGCCACCCCGGACACGGCGTCCTCCAGCGTCTCCGGCTTCTGCTGCCCGGGCCACGGCAGGAACCCGATCTCCCCGGCCCCGCCGTGCGCCCCCGTGAACAGCCGCCCCTCGCTGACCACGCCCATGCCGAGACCGGTGCCGATCATGATGTACGCGAACAGCCGGCTGCCCGCGCCGACGCCGTACGTGTACTCGCCCAGCGCCGCGAGATTGGCGTCGTTGTGCACCTCCAGCGGGACGCCCAGCTCCTCCCGCATCCGGTCGAACAGCCCGGCCCGCCCCCAGCCCGGCAGATGCATCGCGTACCGCACCCGCCGCCGTTCCTCGTCGTACACACCGGGCGTGCCCACCACGGCGTGCACCACGGCGGCCGGTTCGACCTCCGAATTGGCGACGACCTGGTGCGCGGTGGCGACCACCAGCTCGGCCATGGCGCCCGAGCTGCGGGCCCGGTTGCGGACGTCCGCGCGGGCCACCACCTCGCCGTCCAGGTTGGCCACCGCGACCCGCAGCCAGCTGCGCCCGACGTCGATCCCGAGCGCGTAGCCGGCCGCCGGGTCGGGGGCGTAGAGCACGGCGGTCCGGCCGCGCTCGGGGGCCCGGGTGCCGACCTCGTGGACCAGTCCCGCCTCCGCGAGCGCGGCGAGCGCGCTGGAGACCGTCGGCTTCGACAGGCCTGTCTCGCGGGCGAGTTGGGCGCGCGAGGCGGCACCGGAGGTGCGCAGCCGGTCGAGCAGCAGCCGCTCGTTCGCGCTCCGGAGCCGCTGCCGGCTCCAGGGCTGTTCGTGCTGCTCTACGGCGTCGCTGGCGGGCATCGCACCATTCTCACTCATCGGGGACACCCTCTTGACGAGTCTAGTAAGGCTCCTTAACTTTATCGCCCAGTCAGCCACCGGATACCGGCCCGCACGCCGCACCCCGCTTCCCTCGCGTCACGCACCCCCTCAGGAGCCCCCATGTCCGGTAGTCCGCCCCCAGAAGGCGGCTTCGTCCGTCGCGTCGGCCTCTTCCAGGCCACCGCCATCAACATGAGCCAGATGTGCGGCATCGGGCCGTTCGTCACGATCCCGCTGATGGTCGCCGCGTTCGGCGGCCCGCAGGCGGTCATCGGCTTCGTCGCGGGCGCGATCCTCGCCCTCGCCGACGGGCTCGTCTGGGCCGAGATGGGCGCCGCGATGCCCGGCTCCGGCGGCAGCTACGTCTATCTCCGCCAGGCCTTCCAGTACCGCACGGGCCGGCTGATGCCGTTCCTGTTCGTGTGGACGGCGATGCTCTTCATCCCGCTGATCATGTCCACCGGTGTGGTCGGCTTCGTGCAGTATCTCGGCTATCTGGCACCGGACCTGGGCAAGACCTCGGGCGACCTCATCGGCCTCGGCGTGATCGCCCTGGTGGTCCTCCTCCTCTGGCGCGGCATCGAGAACATCGCCCGCATCACCGCCGTGATGTGGACGGTGATGATCGCCTCGGTGTTCCTGGTGATCCTGGCCGCCGCCACCCACTTCAGCACCGACCTCGCCTTCACGTACCCCGCGCACGCCTTCGACCTGGGCAGCGACCACTTCTGGCTCGGCTTCGCGGGCGGCCTCACCATCGGCATCTACGACTACCTCGGCTACAACACCACCGCCTACATGGGCGCCGAGATCAAGGACCCCGGCCGTACGCTGCCGCGCTCCATCCTCTTCTCGATCGTCGGCATCATGGCGATCTACCTGCTGCTCCAGATCGGCACCCTGGGCGTCATCGACTGGCACCGGATGATCAACCCGAACGACATCGCCTCGACCTCGGTCGCCTCGGCGGTCCTGGAGAAGACCTGGGGCAAGGGCGCCGCCGACACGGTCACCGTCCTGATCCTGATCACCGCCTTCGCCTCGGTCTTCACCGGCCTCCTCGGCGGCTCCCGGGTGCCCTACGACGCGGCCCGCGAACGCGTCTTCTTCCGCCCCTACGCCAAACTCCACCCCAAGCACCGCTTCCCGATGCTCGGCCTGGCCACCATGGGCGTGATCACGGCGATCGGCTTCCTCATCGGCCGCCACACCGACCTCGCGACCCTGATCCAACTCCTCACCACGGTCATGGTCATCGTCCAGGCGCTGGCCCAGATCATCGCCCTGACGGTTCTGCGCAAACGCCAGCCGACCCTCCGCCGCCCCTACCGCATGTGGCTCTACCCGGTACCGAGCATCGTCGCCTTCGTCGGCTGGTGCGTGATCTACGGCTACGCCGACAAGAACTCCCCGGGCCGCCACCCCATCGAGTGGTCCCTCGCCTGGCTCGCCCTGGGCTGCGTCGCGTTCGTGATCTGGGCCCGCTTCGAGAAGGTGTGGCCGTTCGGCCCGAAGGAGATCACGGAGGAGTACCTCACGGAGACGGTGCCCGAACCCGCCGCTCCCTAACGGCTGTTGACCCATTCCGTCGCGGTCGGCACCTCACCCGCGACGTCCACGACGGAGCGCCCGTCGGTCACCTCCCGCACGGTGTCCACGGGCGCCCACTCGTCCAACAGCCGTGACGGGCACGCGCTGTTGGCCAACTCGTGCTCTAACTCACTGCCGATCTCACGTCCGTTGAGCCGCTCCGAGGCGGTTGCGTCGGAAGCGGTGAGCAGCACCCGCACGATCCGCACGGCGGTCAAGTTGGCCTCGCCGATCGCCGCCCGGTGCGGATCGCCGTCCGGCGCCGGATGCACCTGCCCCATGAAGTCCCGTCGATCACCGCACGGGCGACCCCCGCCGCCCGCAGCCGCACCGACACCTCCCAGCCCACGGTCGTCTTCCCTGCCCCGGCGCGTCCCCCGATGAGCAGTACCTCCGCGTGATCCCTACGGCCAGCGTCCCCAGCGATACTCGTGCGGTCGAACGAATTCGGGGAAGGCGGGGAGCGTGGAGGAGTCGGTGCTCGGCGGAGGCGCGGTCAACGAGGTCGTACGGGTCGGGGCGACCGTACGCCGTACTCCCTCCGAACGGGCGCTGTACGTCAGCGAGTTGCTCGCGCTGTTCGAGCGGCGGGGGTGGGCCGGGGCGCCGCGCCTTCTCGGTACGGACGAGCGAGGGCGGGAGGTGTTCCGGTACATCGAGGGCCGGGCGGCCGTGAACCCCGACGAGCGGTCCGCCGCTCGCAGTGACGACACCCTGGTCCGGATCGCACAACTCGTCCGCGCCTTCCACGACTTGACCCACGGCACACCGCCGGCCGGCGATCAGGACGTGGTCTGCCACAACGACCTGGCCCCCAAGAACACCGTCTACGACACCACTTGGCGCCCGCTGGCCTTCGTCGACTGGGACCTCGCCGCCCCGGGCGAGCGCGTCCACGACGTCGCCCATGTCTGCTGGCAGTACCTGGACCTCGGCCCGGCCGTCACCGACGTGCGCGAGACCGCCCGCCGGATCGCGCTGATCTGCGAGGCGTACGGCCTCGACGACAGCGGCCGGCTCGTCGACACCGTCCTGTGGTGGCAGGACCGCTGCCGGCGCGGTATCGAGGCCGGTGCCGAGCGCGGTGAACGGGGCATGGCAGAACTGCTGGCGAGCGGTGACGTGGAGGAGATCCGGGCCGCGCACGACTGGGTGTCCGCGCACCGCCGTGAACTGGGCGCTTTCCTGGGCTGAGACGAACACATCCCGACCCGTCGTAACGCCCGTCTTGACATGCAGGTAACTGCCTGCATAACGTTGAGTGTGCGATCCGAACATGACCCAGGTATGGACGCGGTCTTCAAAGCGCTCGCCGACGAGACCCGGCGGCGGCTGCTGGACCGGCTGCACGAGCACAACGGGCAGACGCTCGGGGAGCTGTGCGGGCGGATCGACATGACCCGCCAGTCGGTGACCCAGCATCTGGCCGTCCTGGAGGCCGCCAACCTGGTCAGCACGGTGCGGCGCGGGCGGGAGAAGCTGCACTACCTCAATCCGGTCCCGCTGCACGAGATACAGCAGCGCTGGATCGACAAGTTCGAGCGCCCGCGGCTGCGCGCGCTCGGAGACCTCAAGCGACGAGCCGAGGAAGCCATGACCGACAAACCGACATTCGTCTACGTCACCTACATCGCGAGCACGCCCGAGAAGGTCTGGGACGCCCTCACCGACGCCGATCTGACCGCCGCCTACTGGGGGCACAGCAATGTGTCCGACTGGCGGGAGGGTTCGCGCTGGGAGCACGTGCGCACCGACGGTTCCGGCATCGCCGACGTCGTCGGGACCGTCGTCGAGAGCGACCGCCCGAACCGCCTGGTGACCACGTGGACCTCGCCGGAGAACGAGGGCGAGGAGGACACATACTCCCGCGTCACCTACGACATCCGGCGACACGAGGACATTGTGCGCCTCACCGTCACCCACGAGGACCTCGCCGACGAGGGCGAGCTGTCCGACGTGTCCGGCGGCTGGCCGGCCGTGCTGTCCAACCTGAAGTCGGTCCTCGAAACCGGCAGCCCCCTCCCGCAGTCGCCGTGGCTGGTGCCGGGCGACCGCTGAAGGGGGCGTGGCTTCCTCTCCGGTCTCTCTGCGTCTACGGCTTGGGCGTGGTCCGCGCCGCGGTGGCGGCACACACGATGCCCAGGAGCACGGCCAGCCCGCCGATGATGACGTTGTTCAGGATGACGCCCTTGTCGGGGCTGTCGCCGACGATCCACGGCGAGACGATCATCCAGACACCCAGGGCGCTCATCGCCCAGCTGAGGCCGTACATGCGCTCCGGCGCCCTGGTGAACCCGAGGGCCAGCAGGCCGATCGCGATGCCGACGATCAGGTTGTGCGGCACGAGCGCCGGCTGGCTCGTCGTGTAGTGGAGTATCCACGGGGATACGGCGCAGTACAGACCGAGCAGGAACACCGGTCCGTCCACGAGCGCCACATCGCGTCCACCGAGCATGCGGGCGTAGCGCGCCTGCATTTCGGAGACATCAGGGTGGCTCGCTATGTCACCTCTGGTGTGCGAGACGTTGGCCATGACTCGTCTCCTTTGACTTGGCTGGCCTGACCGCGTCTGGTGCGGTGTGCGGTAAGAGCCGCTTCACTCCATTCTGCTCCTTATTCACCCTTTATGTGTAGTGGTCAGCCTGTTCGTCGTGCCGGAGGCTGCGACGCAGCTGGTGGAGCCCTCGTCGGGCATGGCTCTTGACCGTGCCCAGCGGCCAGCCGGTACGCCGTGCGATCTGGGTCTGGGTGAGGTCCTCGTAGTACGTCAGCCGCAGCACCCGCTGCTGGGGCGCGGGCAGCCGGGCCAGTTCGCGCAGGACGAGGACGCGGTCGAGGGCGGTGTCGGCCCCGGGGGTGGCGGGATCGGCGAGGGGCAGGGCGGCCCCGGCGGCGGCCACGAGGTGCAGTCGGCGGGTCCTGGCGGACAGGGCGTCGGCGATCCTGCGCCTCGTGATGCCGACGATCCAGGCGCCGATCGCGCCGCGCTCGGGACGGAAACCCAGCCGCCCGCGCCACACCCCGAGAAACACCTGCTGGGTCACGTCCTCGGCCTCCTTGGCATCGCCCAGTGAGCGCCAGGCCAGCGTGAGCACGAGGGGCGACCAGCGGTGGTACACGGCGGCCAGGCAGTCCTCGTCGCCCGCCACCAGCCCGCCGGCCAGTTCCTCGTCGGTGCGCGCCTCCGCCACCGGGCTCGGAGGGGCGGCGCTGTGCTGCGGGCCCATGACGACGGCTCCTCACGTCGGACGGCGACCGCCCGCGTCGAGTCCTCGGCGCCACGGCGGTGGGGGATGTCTGCCGGGACATGCCCCGGTTCGTCCATCCTGGGAGCCGGGGATCAAGGCCATCAACTCGCGTCGATTCTGCGTCGTATAGTCACGGCATGAGCGAGTTGCCCGCCGACCGGGACGCACCGAACCGGTCCGCCGCCGAACTCCCCCTGACCACCGGCGCGTTGGCCCGCCGACTGGGCGTGGCACCCACCACGCTGAGATCCTGGGAACAGCGCTACGGCATCGGGCCCGCCGTCCGCGCCGAGGGACGGCACCGGCGCTGGACCCCGCGTGACGTGGCACTGCTGGAGGAGATGTGCCGGCTGACCTCGTCGGGCGTGCCCCCGGCCGAGGCGGCCCACGCGGCCCGAGAAGCCGCCGGTGCGCACGCGGAGCGACCCGCCCGCGCCCCCGGCCGCTCGCGGGCGGCCGGCACCCTGCCCCTCGGCGATGTGCGCCAGGAGTGCCGGGGCCTCGCCCGCGCCGCCGTCCGGCTCGACTCACCGGCCGTCGAGCGCCAACTCGCCGACGTCGTCGACCGGTACGGCGTCGTCGTCTCCTGGCAGGAGGTGATGGTGCCGACCCTGCACGCGGTGGGCCGCAAGTGGGCCTCGTCCGGGGACCGTTACGTCGAGGTGGAGCATCTGCTGTCCTGGCAGGTCTCCACCGCCCTGCGCCGCCGCACCCCGGCTCCGGGACGGCAGCCGGACGCCCCGCCCGTCGTCCTGGCCTGCGTACCCGGCGAACAGCACACCCTGCCGATCGAGGCGCTCAACGCCGCACTGGGTGAACTCGCCCTGCCCACCCGGATGTTCGGCGCCGCCGTACCCGCCGAGGCGCTCACCGCGGCGGTGCGGAGGCTGGGACCTGCGGCCGTCGTCCTGTGGGCACAGGCGCGCTCCACGGCGAACCCGCCGCTGGCCCGGCACATCGCCGACCTCCGCTGGGGCGTGAAGGGCGCGCGACGACAGCCCTCGGTGGTGCTGGCCGGTCCCGGCTGGTCCGGCACCTCGGCGCGGGGCGCGGTACGGCCGACGACACTCACCGACGCCGTGGACCTTCTGTCGTCGGCGTACGGGGCCTCAGTCACCTGACCGTCCTCGCCGGAACCGCGCCAGCCCGTCGGCGAGTTCGACGATCGGATCCGGATAGTCGCCGAGCGCGACCCGCTCAAGTCCCTTGAGTTTCCACGGCTCGTGCACCAACGGCCCGTCCAGCTCGGCGAGTTCGGGAACCCAGCGGCGGACGTACACGCCGTCCGGGTCGTGCCGCTTGGCCTGGGTCACGGGATTGAGCACGCGGTTGGGGCGCGAGTCGGTGCCGGTGCCAGCCATCCACTGCCAGTTGAGCTGGTTGTTCGCCACATCACCGTCGACCAGGAGGTCGAGGAAGTGCCGGGCGCCGATCCGCCAGTCCACGTAGAGCGTCTTGGTGAGGAAGCTCGCCGTCAGCAGCCGTCCCCGGTTGTGCATCCAGCCCTCGTGGCGCAGTTGGCGCATCGCCGCGTCGATCAGTGGATAGCCGGTACGGCCCTCCTTCCAGGCCGCGATGTCCGCACGGGCCATGGTCTCGGACCGCCAACGGTCGTGCTTCGTACGGTAGTCGGCGCTCGCGGACGCGGGCCTGGCCGCCAGCACCTGGCGGTGGAAGTCGCGCCAGGCGAGCTGCCGTACGAACGCCTCGGCGCCCGGTCCGGCCGACCGCCGTGCCCGGTGGACGAGTTCGACGGGGGAGAGGGTGCCGAAGTGCAGGTGCGGGGAGAGGCGGGAGGTGGCGTCCCCGGCGAGGTCGTCGTGGATGTCCTCGTACGCGGCGATCCCGTCGCGCAGCCAACGGCTCGACTCCCTGCGGCCTGCCGTCTCCCCGCCGGTGGCGAGGCCCGGTGAAAGGCTCGCGATGCCGGTGTGGGACGGCAGTTCCTCGGAACCGACACCCTCCGGGACCCGCACGGTGCGCGGCGCGGCGAGCGGAGCGCGCAGATGGACCCCCGACCACTGCCGGAAGTACGGCGTGAAGACCGCGAAGTGGTCCGAGGAGGCGGGGGTCACCGCACCGGGGGCAACGGCCGTGGTCACCGTGTCGTGGACGTGCAGCCGCCGCCCCTCCGCCTCCAGCGCCCGCCGCAGCCGCTGCTCGCGCCGCTGCGCGTAACCGCTGACGTCGGCCGCCATGTGCACCTCGTCCGCGTCGGTCTCGGCGGCCACCTTGCACACCTCGGCGACGACATCACCGGACCGGACCACCAGCCGGCCGCCTCGTTCGCGCAGTCCCGCGTCGAGATCGCGCAGACAGTCGGCGAGGAACGCGAGCCGGTTGGGCGCGGCGAACCCGGCGTCCGCCACAGCCCGGTCGCGCACGAACAGGGGGACCACCTGGCGGGCCCCGTCGGCGGCCCGCAGCGCGGGGTGGTCGTGCAGACGCAGGTCCGAGGTGAACAGGACGACCGAGACGTTCATGGTGCGCACTCCGGGGGACAGGTAAAGGCGGCTGTGAGGTGCTTCCGGCCGGGCACCGCCGACGGATGCGGCTGTCACCCGACCGGCGTACGTCCCCTCGGCGCCGCGGTGATGTGCATGTCCACGCCGATCGGGGGCAGGCGCATGGGTACGACGGTCCCCGTGGGGAGCCGAAGGACGATGCTGGAGGTGTCTGCGGACATGGGCGCGAAGGTGTTGGAGCGGTTTCCGGCGGGAGCCCCGCGCGGATCATGGCCCGCCGAGGAGTTCGCGGCCCGGCGCCGCGCCGAGGGTCAGCCCGCCCGGGTCGTCATGGACCTGAAGTCCGACGCGTTCCTCGTGGTCGTCCCGGTGGGCGACGAGGACTGACCACACAGCGGACCGGCCTCAGCCCTGTGTCTCGCCCAGCTCGCGCGCCCGGCGCACGAACGCCTCGTGCAGATCCCCGGCCGCCTGTGGCACGGACTCCGCGCGGCGGCGGCGCAGCATCAGCAGCACCCGGGCGGTGTCGCCCGCGATCGGCCGGTAGGTGATCGCGCCGAGCCGCTCCAGCGGGTCCCCGATCACGCTGAAGTCGGGCAGGACCGTCACCCCCAGGCCCTCCGCGACCATGAGCTTGCCCATCTCGGCGCCGTCGGTCGAGTAGGCGAAGGCGGGTCCCCGCCCATGGAGCAGCCGGTGGACATAGCGGTGCATCACATAGCCGGAGCGCATACCGATCAGCGGTTCGGTGAGTAGGTCGTCCACACTTACGATAGGCCGGGCCGCCAGCGGGCTGTCGGGACGCACGCACACCACCGGCAGCCCGGACAGCAGCTCGGTGGACTCGAAGTCGGCCGGCATGTCGTCTCCGTCGAGGTGATTGACCAGCCCGAGATCGAAACCGCCCTCCGCCAGCGCCCGATGGATGTCCGTCTGCTGCGCGCCGACCACCTCGACCTGGGTGAGCGGATGCGAGGCGCGGAACTCCCGGACGACGGGCAGCAGCAGCGGCACGGTCGCCGCGTTCACCGTGCCCACCCGCACCATGCGACTGATCCGGTGCCGCTCGCCCGCCGCCGCCCGCAGCCGGTCCACCGCGTCCAGCACATCGACGATCTTCGGCAGCAGCTCCCGGCCCGCCGTGCTCATCGTCGCGCCGGTCCTTTTGCGTTCCAGGAGGTCGACGCCGAGTTCGCGTTCGAGATTGCGCACGGTCTCGCTCAACGCGGGCTGCGACAGGCGCAGTTCCTCGGCGGCCCGGCGCAGCGAGCCGAGCCGGGTCACGGCCGCGATGTATTCCAGCTGTTCGGTCCGCATGCCCGCAGAATGCGGCCGATTTCCCGGGCCGTTCAAGGGTTTCCCTGTCACACCTTCGTGAAATTCAATGGTCCGCGATACGAGACCGGTCGGGTTTTCCTTGACGGTCCTCGCGGACGGCTGCCACGATCGACGACATGAAGATGCGACTCGACCTCACGCGGCGACGCCACGTCGACCTCGCGCGCGTCTCCAGTGCCTCCTGTTGCACCGCGGCCTGATCCCCTCTTTCTCGCTCCCGATCCGCCGCCCTCTTTCCGCCTCCGCCCGACATTCGCCGGATATCGCTCCGGCCGGATTCGGCGTGCCCGGAAACATATTCCGCAACAGGAGTTCCCTGTGTCCGCAGCGCCCGTGAAATTCGCCTACTGGGTCCCCAACGTCAGCGGGGGACTCGTCACCAGCAAGATCGAGCAACGCACCGACTGGAGCTACGAGTACAACCGCGAACTCGCCGTCCTCGCCGAGAACAACGGCTTCGAGTACGCGCTCAGCCAGGTCCGCTACATGGCCAGCTACGGCGCCGAGTTCCAGCACGAGTCGACCAGCTTCAGTCTCGCCCTCCTCCTCGCCACCCAGCGCCTGAAGGTCATCGCCGCCGTCCACCCGGGCCTGTGGCACCCGGGCGTTCTCGCCAAACTCGGCGCCACCGCCGACCACTTGTCGGGCGGCCGCTTCGCCGTCAACGTCGTGTCCGGCTGGTTCAAGGGCGAGTTCACCGCGCTCGGCGAACCCTGGCTGGAGCACGACGAGCGCTACCGCCGCTCCGAGGAGTTCATCCAGGCCCTGCGCCAGATCTGGACCGAGGACCACACCGAACTCGCCGGGGACTTCTACCGGTTGCGCGACTTCTCCCTCAAGCCCAAGCCCCTCAACACCCCCGAACGACCGCACCCCGAGATCTTCCAGGGCGGCAACTCCACCGCCGCCCGCGCGATGGCCGGCCGCGTCTCCGACTGGTACTTCTCCAACGGCAAGGACTTCGACGGCGTCACCGAGCAGATCGCCGACGTACGCCACTCGGCGGCCCAAGTCGGCCGCACCGCACCGAAGTTCGGCCTCAACGGCTTCCTCATCGCCCGCGACACCGAGGCCGAGGCCCGCGACACGCTCCGCGAGATCGTCGCCAAGGCCGATCGCGAGGCCGTCGAGGGATTTGGCGCCGCGGTGAAGCAGGCCGGGCAGTCCTCGGCCGACGGCAAGGGCATGTGGCAGGACTCCACGTTCGAGGACCTGGTGCAGTACAACGACGGCTTCCGTACGGGGCTCATCGGCACCCCGGAGCAGATCGCCGAACGGATCGTCGCCTACCGGAAGCTGGGCGTCGACCTTCTCCTGCTGGGCTTCCTGCACTACCACGAGGAGGTCGAGTACTTCGGCAAGCGGGTACTGCCCCTGGTCCGCGAACTGGAGGCCCAACTCCCCGACGCCGAGGCCGAGTCCGTCTCCGTGCACGCCTGATCGCCCCGCAGCAGACCAGAAAGAGGACCCATGGCCACCGTCCTGTCCGTCTCCGGCAGCCCCTCCGTCTCCTCCCGCACCAACCGGCTCCTGCGCCACCTGGACAAGCGGCTGATCGCCCAGGGGCACGAGGTGATCCCGCTCGACGTGCGCACCATCCCCGCCGAGGCCCTGCTCGGCGCGGACTTCCGCCACCCGGCGATCGTCGAGGCGACCGAACTCTTCGCCCGCGCCGACGGCGTCGTCGTGGGCACCCCCGTCTACAAGGCCTCCTACTCCGGAGTCCTCAAGGCGCTGCTCGACCTGCTCCCGCAGTACGCCCTCACCGGCAAGACCGTGCTGCCGCTCGCCACCGGTGGGTCCACCGCACATGTGCTGGCCATCGACTACGCGCTCCGCCCGGTCCTGAACTCCATGGGTGCGGCCCACATAGTCCAGGGCTGGTTCACCCTCGACAAGGACATCACCGCCCACGAGGACGGCTCGCTCACCGTGGCCCCGGGCACCACCGAGGCGCTCACGCAGGTGGTGGACCAGTTCTCGGCGGCCCTCGGCCGCACCCCGCTCCTGGCGGCGGCGAGCTGACCACCATGACCGCCCGTCCGAACGCTCATGTGATCGCCGACGACGCCGAGGCCCTCGTCCTCGCCGCCGCGCTCGCCGACGAGTTCCGCGCCGGAGCCTCCGCCCGCGACAGCGAACGCAGGCTCCCGCGCGCCGAGTTGGACCGGCTCTCCGACTCCGGGCTGCTCGCCGTCACCGTGCCCGCCGAGTACGGCGGCGCCGACGTGAGCTCCGGGACCCTCGCCGAGATCTTCCGCCTGCTCGGCTCCGCAGACGGAAGCCTCGCCCAGATCCCGCAGAGCCACTTCGCCTACGTCAACGTGATCCGCCGTCAGGGCACCCCGGACCAGCGGAAGTTCTTCTTCACCGAACTCCTTGCGGGCCGCCGCTTCGGCAACGCCCAGTCGGAGGCCGGCACCAAACACGTCCAGGACATCCGCACCCGGCTGGCACGCCGGCCCGACGGCTCCTACGAGTTGACCGGCGTCAAGCACTACTCCACCGGCGCCCTCTTCGCCGACTGGATCCCCGTCCTCGCCCGCACCGAGGACGACAACCTGCATGTCGCGTACGTCCCGAGCGACGCCGAGGGCGTCACGGTCGTCGACGACTGGGACGGAATGGGCCAGCGTACGACGGCCAGCGGCACGGTCCGGCTGGAGGCGGTCTCCGTCCCGGCGGACCGGGTCCTGCCCCACCACCTCACCTTCGAGGGCCCCCAACTCCATGGCGCCGTGGCCCAGTTGCTCCACGCGGCCATCGACGCCGGAATCGCCGGCGGAGCCCTGGCCGAAGCGGCCGAGTTCGTACGGACGAAGAGCCGCCCGTGGTTCGAGAGCGGGGTGGACACCGCCGCCGAAGACCCGCTGCTGATCCAGCGGTTCGGTGAACTCGCCATCCAGGTACGGGCGTCCGAGGCCCTGCTGATCCAGGCGGCCCGGGCCGTGGACGCCGCGCGCGCCAACCTGACCGACGACTCGGCGGCGGAGGCCTCCATCGCGGTGGCGGCGGCCAAGGTGCACGCGGCGCAGACGGCCGTGGAGGTGGCGGGCGCCCTGTTCGAGGTGGCGGGCACCCGCTCGGCCCTCAACTCGCTGAACCTGCACCGCCATTGGCGGGACGCCCGCACCCACACACTGCACGACCCGGCGCGCTGGAAGATCCAGCACATCGGCAGGTACCTGCTCAACGGCACCAGGCCGCCCCGCCACGGCCTCCTCTAACCGCCTTCAGGACAGTCCGGATCGGAGAACCCCACGTGTCCCTCACCTTCCACTGGTTCCTCCCCACCAACGGGGACAGCCGCCATGTCGTCGGCGGCGGTCACGGCACCCCCGCCACCGCCTCCGGACGGGACCGGCCGCCGACGGTCGCCTATCTGAGCCAGATCGCCCGCGCGGCGGAGGATCTGGGATTCGTGGGCGCTCTCACGCCCACCGGCGCCTGGTGCGAGGACGCGTGGCTGACCACCGCCATGGTCAGCCAGCACACGGAACGCCTGAAGTTCCTGGTCGCCTTCCGGCCCGGCTTCGTCTCGCCGACGCTCGCCGCGCAGATGGCGTCCACGTTCCAACGGCAGTCCGGCGGACGGCTGTTGCTCAACGTCGTCACCGGCGGCGAGAGCCACGAGCAGCGGGCCTACGGGGACTTCCTCGACAAGGACGACCGGTACCGCCGTACCGGCGAATTCCTGGAGATCGTCCGGCAGTTGTGGGACGGCAAGACCGTGGACCTGTCCGGCGAGCATCTGCGCGTCGAGGACGCGAAGTTGGCGCGGTTGCCCGAGCCGGTGCCCGAGGTGTACTTCGGGGGATCGTCGCCGATCGCGGGCGAGATCGCCGCGAAGTACGTGGACGTGTACCTCACTTGGGGCGAGCCGCCCGCTCAGGTCGCCGAGAAGATCGCGTGGATCAGGGGGCTGGCGGCGAAGGAGGGGCGGACGCTTCGGTTCGGCATCCGGCTGCATGTGATCACGCGTGACACGTCGGCGGAGGCCTGGGCCGAGGCGAACCGGCTGCTCGAAGGGTTCGACCCCGACACCGTGAAGTCCGTGCAAGCCGGGCTCGCGCGGAGCGAGTCCGAAGGGCAGCAGCGGATGCTGGCCCTGCACGGGGGCGGCCGGGACGGGCTGGAGATCCACCCCAACCTGTGGGCCGGGATCGGACTGGTCCGGGGTGGAGCGGGAACGGCTCTGGTCGGCAGCCACGAAGAGGTCGCCGAGCGGATCAAGGAGTACGCGGCCCTGGGCATCGAGGAGTTCGTGCTGTCCGGGTATCCGCACCTGGAGGAGGCGTACTGGTTCGGGGAAGGGGTGTTGCCGAGGCTGGCCGCGGAGGGTATCTGGCGGCACCCGGTGGGCGGGCAGAAGCCTGCCGAGGCACAGGTGCCGTTCGCCAGTTGACCTGTGGTCAGAACCAGTGCAGGCAGTGCGGGGAGCGATCGGCCCGGAAGAGCGCGTCGGCGAGGGTGGCCGCGCCCGGGCGGTGGGCCCGGATGTGACCGGCTCGCACGAGCGTGCTCGGGGCGGTGCCGCCGAGGTAGACCGAGCCCAGGTCGCTGATGTCCATGGACAGATCGGGCTCCCTGCCGGTGAGGACGCAGTCGGCCTTGCCGTCCCGAACGGTGAGCAGGTAGCGGCCGTGCTCCTCGAGGAACGGGTCGTCGACGGCGAGGACCAGCTCGCCGTCCGTCGACCAGCCGCGCGCGGTCAGCGCACGCGGGACGTCCAGCAGCCGTACCCAGAGCCAGTCGGTGTCGCCGCTCACCTCTCCGGCGCGGAAGTCCGTGAGCTGCCAGCGCAGCGGGTGGCCGGGCGGGAAGTGCCTGAACACCACCTGATCGACCAGGTCGTGGCCGAGCACGAACCGGGCCAGCGCCGTGAAGACGGCGTCATCGGTGGCGATGGTCTCGTCCACGGTCAGGGTTTTGGATTCACCGAGCGCATAGCTGGCGTAGCCGTCCGGGACCCCGTCGGCGTCTCGGTGGACGGCGACATAGCGCGGCTTCGGCGAGATCGGGGGCTGCCCCGCGCGCAGGGCCCACCAGCGGTGCGGCCGGGACAGCGCGCCGGGCTGCGCGCGGCGGTAGCGGTCGTAGACCTCTTCCAGGATGTCGCCGCACTTGGCGCGGGGCAGCAACTCGACCGAGCCGGAAGCCGAGTCGGACGCCGAGCCGCCGACCGTGTCGCGCGCCCGGGGCGGGGTGAGGGCGGCCCGGTGGCGCGGCACCGTCAGGCGCTGCGTGTAGGTCGCCGGTCCGTAGCCGAACCTGCGGTAGATCAGGGCCTCGGAGGCCAGCAGCACGGAGAGGGCCTCCCCGCGGGACCGCAGCTCGGTGAGCTGATGGCGCATCATCGCGCTGAGCACACCCTGACGCCGGTGCGAGGCCAGAACGCCGACGGCGGTCACCCCGCCGACCGGGACGACGATCTCGCCGGGCAGCGTGAGCTCAAAGGAGTGCGCGCCGGCGGTCCCGACGGTCCGGCCGTCCGCCGTCGTGGCGAGCAGACAGCGGTCCATTTCGAGCGCCGACCACCAGAGGCCGCCCCCGTCGGTCGGGGTCTCCGGGAAGAGCCCGAAGGCGGCATGGAGCGTGTCGACGAACACGTCCAGGTCCTCGTCGGTCGTGGGACGGATCTCCACCACTGTCGCTGCCTCCCCGGGGATACCGGCACCACGTCCCGTGATGCCCCGCCACAGTGCAGCGTCGCTCCGCGACCGGGTCAAGCGAATTACGCGTCGGCCAGTACTTTCAAGTGGGCCGCTCTCGACTCCGCCGTCTGGCCCTGAACCAGCAGGAACAGGGCTTCGCGCGCGAGGCGTTGGGCCCTGCTCGTCAAGGACAGGGATCTGCCGCCCCCGGCAACCACGGCCGCCGTCGTGGCCGTCATCAGCACCTCGTACGCCTGTGTCCTGAGCGCCAGCCGCTCGGCCAAGTGCTCGTGCGGCACCGGGTGTTCGGCCAGGGCGTAGGCCTGTTCGCGTACCTCGTCGAGTCGGGAGCGGAGCGGGGCTGCGGTGTTCTCGTCCAGCAGGGCGAGCGCCGCCGCCGCGACTCCGAACACCGCCGGTGCCGCGTTCGTCGGCTTCGGGCGGTCCGCCTCCGCCCACTGTGCGTACGGCACGTGCAGGGCCACCGCCTCTTGGGGGAGCCACAGACCGTCCAGCTCCAGCGACACCGTCCGGGACGCGGTAAGTGCCGCCAGCCGCATCGGAGTCGAGGACCGCAGGCCGGGTTGCTCCCGCGCCTCGGTGAACGCGAACAGCGCCTCGTCCGCGTCCGTCACCCCCGCGAGCAGCATCACGTCGTTCAGGCCCCAGCCCGTGTACCAGGGCACCGTCCCGTCGAACCGCCAGCCGCCCCGCTCCCGCGACACCCGCACCGGGATCCGGGGATACGCCCGCAGATGCGCGTACGCCACCCCGGACATCAGCTCACCTCGCGAGAGCGGGCCCAACAGCCTTTCCCGCACGGGCAGTTCGCTCTTCGCCAAGGTCATGACGGGCGTGTGGTGCTGCGTCTGCACGAACCAGGTGGAACAGCACGCCCCGGCCAGGATCTCCGCCGTCTCGCGCGCCACCGCGCCGGGGGCCGCCGAGCCGCCGTAGGCCACGGGGGCGCTGACGCCCAGCAGGCCGGACTGTTTGATCGCCTCGATGTGGCTCGCCGGTACGCCCTCCTGGTCCACCTGTTCGGCGCGCGGGGCGAGGAGGTCGTCCGCCAGTCGTCGGGCGCGGGTGACGAGATCGTGGGAGGTCATGGGGGTGATTCTCCCGATCGGCGGGGCCGCTCACGCGCGACGCTCCGGCCCGTGTCGCGGGACGCGGGCCGGAGCGTCGGGGACGCGGTGGGTCAGTCGGCCGAGCGTACGGCGGGCATCGCGAGGTCGACCGGGCCGGTGGCGCCGGGGCCGGTCTTGCAGGAGTCGTGGCAGTCCTTGTCCAGGCTGCAGCAGAGGGAGCAGATCGGGCCGGAGTGGAAGGGGCAGTTGGCCACGTCGGGGCGCTCGAAGGCCGTCGCGCAGACCGTGCAGGTCAGCTCCACGGCCGAAGGCAGCCCGTCGGGGCCCAGCAGCGGCTCCTCCAGGTCGTCGAGACGGGCGATGTAGTACTTGCCCTTGGTGAGGTACGCGAACAGGGGCGAGAGGACCATCGCCAGGAACAGGGCGATGAAGGGGGAGTACGCCTTGCCGTAGTCGCCGAACGCCTCGAAGTACGCGGCGATGGAGACGGCCGAGGCGATGAGCATCGAGCCGAAGCCGACCGGGTTGAAGTTGTAGAGGTGGGCGCGCTTGAACTCGATGTAGGACGGGCTTAGTTTGAGCGGCTTGTTGATGACGAGGTCGGCAACTACCGCGCCGATCCAGGCGATCGCCACGTTGGAGTAGAAGCCGAGGACCGTGTTGAGGAAGCCGAAGACGCCGCCCTCCATCAGGGCCAGGGCGATGCCGACGTTGAGGAAGATGTAGACCACGCGGCCCGGGTGACGGTGTGTCAGGCGGGAGAAGAAGTTCGACCAGGACAGCGAACCGGAGTACGCGTTCGTCGAGTTGATCTTTATCTGGGAGAGGATCACGAAGAACGTGGCCAGGCCCAGGGCGACCGGGGCGGCGAAGGTCTTGAAGCCGTGCACGTACTGCTGGATGGGCTCGTTGGCCTTGGCCAGACCGACGCTGCCGGCGATGTAGAAGGCCAGGAACGCGCCGCCCATCTGCTTCGCCGCACCGAGGATCACCCAGCCGGGACCGGCGGAGAGCACCGCGCCCCACCACTTCTTGGCGTTCTGCGGGGTCTTGTCGGGCATGAAGCGCAGATAGTCGACCTGCTCACCGATCTGCGCGATCAGCGACAGCGCCACACCGGCGCCCGCACCGACCCCGAGCATGCTGATGCTGGACCCGGTGGGGGAGTTGCCCGCGAAGTGCGTGAACTGCGAGAACTTGCCCGGCTCCTGGATCGCGATGGACACGAACGGCGCGACCATCAGCACCAGCCACACCGGCTGCGTCCACACCTGCATCTTGGAGAGCGCGGTCATGCCGTAGATCACCAGCGGCAGGATGATCAGCGAGCAGATCAAGTAGCCGACGGCCAGGGGGATGTGGAGGCCCAGGTCCAGGGCCTGCGCCATGATCGAGCCCTCTAGGGCGAAGAAGATGAAGGTGAAGCTGGCGTAGATCACCGACGTGAGGGTCGAGCCGAGGTAGCCGAAGCCCGCGCCCCGGGTCAACAGGTCCATGTCGATCGAGTACTTGGCCGAGTAGTACGAGATCGGGATGCCGGTGAGGAAGATCGTCACCGCCGCCGCCAGGATCGCCACCATGGCGCTGGAGAAGCCGTTCGAGATCGCGATCGAGCCGCCGATGGCGAAGTCGGCGAGGTACGCGATGCCGCCGAGCGCGGTGGTGGCCACCACGTACGGCGTCCAGCGCCGGAAGGACTTCGGCGCGTAGCGCAGCGAGTAGTCCTCCAGCGTGTCGTTCTGCGCCCAGTCGTTGTAGGTCCGTCCGGCAGCCGTTGCCGGCGCCTCTTTGTCGACGATCTCCGTCACGACACTTCCCTCTTCCACGGGTGTGGGTCATCTCCCGGACGGCCCGGGGGAGTTGGACGGAAGAGTCACGCCGAATTGTTTCCCGGCCGTTTCGGACGCTTTAAATGAGAGACCTTTCAAAATTCTTTTGGCGACGCGCGTAGATTTAATTGATACTTCCTGTGGAAACTATTCCTGCGGGAAGGTAGCCTCGGTCCTGGCAGGTGGGGGAGGTCAGAGTTGGGCGACGATGTCGAAGTCGAAGGCGTCCGCCCGCGCCAGATACAGCCGTTGGCGGAGGTGATTGCCGTGCAGGCGCAGTACGCCTCTCGGGCCCTCGTACGAAACCGTGCCGCCGAGCGCGCACATGGCGCCCACATCGAGCGACCGCGCCCGCTCCGCCAGTGCCGCCAGCAGCCGTACGCCTTCGAAGCACGACTCGCCGAGGCTGCCCACGACGGGTGCCTCCACGCCGAAGCGGGCCGCGTAACGCCCGCTGAAATCAAGGCTTTCGGCGGTGGCGAGGGTCTCGAAGTAGCCGGCCGCCGCCCACAGTCCCTCGGTGGCCTCCGCGCCGGTGGCCAGCAGGATGTTCTCGTCCATGTGGGTGCTCAGCCGCAGACAGCGCTGGTGCAACCCATGGGCGGCGAAGGCCCTGTTGAAGCGTGCCGCGTCGTCCCCGACGAGCAGCATCAGTACGGCGTCCGCCTCGCAGCGCTCGACGCGGCGCAGGACCGGGCCGAACTCGTAGGTGCCCAGCGGGACGAAGATCTCGTCGCGGACCCGGCCGCCGCACTCCCGGGCGTAGCGGCGCGCGGCCCGTGCGGTGACGCGCGGCCACACGTAGTCGTTGCCCACCGTGCACCAGCGTCGCGCGCCCGTCTCCTCCGCCAACAGGCGCATCGCGGGCATGAGTTGGGCCGCATCGGTCTCGCCGGTCAGGAACACGCCGGGCGTGCGCTCGCCGCCCTCGTACTGCGCGGTGTAGACGTACGGCACCCGGCCCGCGATGCGCGGCACCAGCGCCTTGCGGACCGCCGAGGTGTGCCAGCCGACCACCGCGTCGACCGCGCGCATCGACACCAACACCTCGACCTCGGCGGCCACTTGCTCCGCCGGGGCGCCGCCGTCCACCACGATCAGCCGGACCTCGCGGCCCAACACCCCGCCCGTGGCGTTGAGTTCCTCCACGGCAAGCTGCGCGGCCAGTTCGCAGGACGGACCGAAGACTCCCGCCGGACCCCGCAGGGGCACGACCAGCGCCACGACCAGAGTCCTGACCGGGCCGCTGATCCGCCCGGGCGGCAGGGAACGCACCAGACCACCTCCGTGAGGGCATGAGGGCACGGAAACCGGGCCCGGCCCCGGCGCCCTCGCAGAGGCTCGTAATCTGAAGCGCACAGTAGACCTACCGGAAGGACAGCGGCAATGTCGTCCGTACCGTCGCCGGGCCTCGCCCACCTGCTGAGTCACGCCGAGCGGCGACTGGGCCTGCGCATGGCCGCCGTACTGGCCGAGGAGGACTGCTCGGTCGAGCAGTGGCGGGTCCTGTCGATCATCGCGGACGGCAAGGGACATCCGATGACCGAGATCGCCGACCAGGCCCTGATGCCCGCACCCAGCCTGACCAAGCTGGTGGACCGTATGGTCGCCGACAACCTCGTTTACCGCCGCCCCGACAGCGCCGACCGCCGCCGCGTCCTGCTCCACCTCACCGCCCGCGGCCGCACCCTCCACCAGCGCGCCGCGCACCGCCTCCTCACCGACCAGACCCGCCTGCTCGACGCGATCGACGACCACGGCGACCTCGTACGACTGCTTGCCCGGCTGACGGCGGTGCTTGACCAGGACCCCGTGGAAGGGCCTGTCGACGGACCCGCGGAGAAAATCCTGCCGGTGTCCTGAGCAGGTTCGGGCAGGGTAGGGGCATGAACGACGATGCGGCGGTCGAAGCGGCGATAGAAGCACGCTGGCAGGCAGTGCGTGACGATGGGCGCGTGCGGCCCGAGCTGGTGGAAGCGGCTTGCGGTGAACCCCGTCTGCGGACCTTGTTTCCCTGGGTGAGCATGGGCGAGCTGCACTTCAGCCGCTGCACGGACTATCCGTGGACCTGGGATGTGCCCTACGTTCATCCCGCCCGCGGCGGCACCTACTTTGTCGCCGGCCCGCTCCGGAACCAGGTTGTGGGCCCGGCCGCCACGGCGGACGAGGCCATTGCCCTGGTGGTTCAGCACCTTCCGGCGGACTGCGGCCCTGCCCTTTTCGGGGATCACGAAGCACTCGTGGCCTACGAACAGGCAACCCGGCGACATCGGACGAGCGAAGGGCCGAACTCAAGCTGAGGCGCGGTGTCGATCCGGGAGCATCGCGTTCGTGTAGGAGGTGAGAGATCCCCCAAGGGATTCCGAGAACCCCCCTGCGCCATGGAGGACACCATGCAGCACTACCTGCTCAGTGTGATCACGCCGACCGACGGACAGATGCCCTCGCCCGAGGAGATGGCGGAGATCCGCCGCAAGCTGGACGTCTTCCACGACGAACTCCAGGCTGCTGGTGCCTGGGTCTTCGCCGGTGGACTGCACGGCCCGGAGACGGCCACCGTGCTGCGCCCCAAGGACGGTGACGTCCTGATCACCGACGGCCCGTACGCCGAGGGCAAGGAGTATCTGGGCGGGCTCTGCCTGATCAAGGTGGCCGACCTGGACGCGGCCCTGGAGTGGGGGAAGCGGGCGACCTGGGCCACCACCCTGCCCGTGGAGGTGCGCCCCTTCATGAACACGTCCGAGGACTGATGGCGTTCGACACCGACATCGAGGCCGTCTTCCGTACCGAGTACGGGCGCGCGGTCTCGGTCCTGGTCCGCTTCCTCGGCGACATCGACCTCGCCGAGGAAGCGGTCCAGGACGCGTTCACCACGGCCGTACAGAAGTGGCCGGAGACCGGTGTGCCGCCGAGTCCGGCCGGGTGGATCATCACCACCGCCCGCAACCGCGCGATCGACCGGCTGCGCCGCGAGTCCTCCAGGGAGGCCCGGCACAGCGAGGCCGCCCTGCTGTACGCGTCCGACGCGCCCGCCGAGGAGGGACCCGTGCGCGACGACCGGCTCCGCCTGATCTTCACCTGCTGCCACCCCGCGCTCGCCACCCAGGCACAGGTCGCGCTCACCCTGCGACTGCTCGGCGGGCTCACCACCGCCCGGATCGCCCGCGCCTTCCTGGTGCCGGAACCGACGATGGCCCAGCGCCTCGTCCGCGCCAAGGCCAAGATCCGCGACGCGAGAATCCCGTACCGGGTGCCCCGCGACGCCGACCTCCCCGACCGGCTCAAGGGCGTGCTGGCCGTCGTCTACCTGATCTTCAACGAGGGCTACACCGACTCGCCCGAACTGTGCGCCGAAGCCCTGCGCCTCGGCTGCCTCCTCTCCGAGCTGATGCCGGACGAGCCCGAGGTCACCGGCCTCCTCGCCCTGATGCTGCTCATCGAGTCCCGCCGGACCGCCCGCGAGGGCACGAACGGCGAGCTGGTGCCGCTGCCCGAGCAGGACCGCGACCGGTGGGACCGCGAGCTGATCGCCGACGGCCAGTCACTCGTCCGGCGGTGCCTGCGACTGAACAACCCCGGTCCCTACCAGATCCAGGCCGCGATCAACGCCGTGCACAGCGACGCGTCGACGGCGGACGCGACCGACTGGGGACAGATCCTCCAGCTCTACGACCAGCTCATGGCCGTAGCACCGAGCCCGGTCGTGGCCCTCAACCGGGCCGTCGCCGTCGCCGAGGTCGACGGGCCGCGCAAGGCCCTGGACCTCGTGGACGCGCTGGACCTCGACGACTACCACGTGCTGCACGCGGTGCGCGCCGATCTGTTGCGCCGCCTGGGCCGGCATACGGAGGCGGTGGCGGCGTACGAGGCTGCCCTCGCCCGCACGGAGAGCGCGGCGGAGCGCGGGTACCTGGAACGCCGTTGCCGGGAGCTCGTGCGGATGTGACAGCCCTCACGTGGGGGGGCGACCATGGTCCCACCGGAATTTTTCCCGGTGTATGAATGGTTGCTATATACACCTGTCCGTAGAGAGCTCCCACGCACCAGCAGCGAGGCACCGTGAACCAGCCCAGTCCCGAGCAGCCCGCCGACATCGTGGCCCGACTGCGTGCCACCTTCCGCACCGGCCGCACCAAGCCCGTCGAGTGGCGCACCGCGCAGCTCCACCGCCTGCGCGACCTGCTCACGGAGCACGGCGACGACCTCGCCGCCGCCCTCCATGTCGACCTCGGCAAGAGCGCCGCCGAGGCCCAGCGCACCGAGATCGGCTTCACGATCCGCGAGATCGACCACACCCTCGACCACCTCGAAGAGTGGCTGCGCCCGGAGTCGGCCCCCGTACCGGCCCACCTCGGCACGGACGCGACCGCCTGGACGCAGTACGACCCGCTCGGCGTCGTCCTCGTGATCGCCCCCTGGAACTACCCGGTCCAGCTCCTGCTGACCCCGGTCGTCGGCGCGCTGGCCTCGGGCAACGCGGTCGTCGTCAAGCCCAGCGAGATGGCGCCTGCGACCTCCGCCGCCGTCGCCCGGCTGCTGCCCGCCTACCTCGACACCGACGCGGTCGCCGTCGTCGAGGGGGGCATCCCCGAGACCACGGCCCTGCTCGCCGAGCACTTCGACCACATCTTCTACACCGGCAACGGCGCCGTCGGCCGCATCGTCCTGCGCGCCGCCGCCGAGCACTTGACCCCGGTCGCCCTCGAACTCGGCGGCAAATCACCGGCGTTCGTCGACCGCGACGCCGATCTCGCCGTCGTCGCCGACCGGTTGGCGCGTGGCAAGTTCCTCAACGCCGGCCAGACCTGCGTCGCCCCCGACTACGTCCTGACCGACCCGGAGACCGCCGCCGCGCTCGAACCCCTGCTGGTGACCGCTGTCGAGAAGGTCTACGGCGCCGACCCGCAGACCTCCGGCGAGTACGGCCGGATCGTCAACGAGCGGCACTTCGACCGGCTCGCCGGACTGCTCGACTCCGGCCGGGTCGTCGTCGGCGGGCGCAGCGACCGCGGCGACAAGTACATCGCGCCGACCGTGCTGGCCGACGTGGACCCGAAGGCGCCCGTCATGGCGGAGGAGATCTTCGGCCCGATCCTGCCGATCGTCACCGTCCCGGGGATCGACGCGGCGATCGACTTCATCAACGACCGCGACAAGCCCCTCGCCCTGTACGTGTTCACCGACTCCGACGACACCCGCGCCCGGATCGCCGCCGAGACCTCCTCCGGCGCCGTCGGCTACGGCCTCCCGCTGGCCCATCTCACCGTCTCCGACCTGCCGTTCGGCGGCGTCGGGGAGAGCGGCATGGGCAACTACCACGGCCGCTACTCCATCGAGACGTTCAGCCACCGCAAGGCCCTGCTGGAGAAGCCGCTGGCCTGACCCACCACCTCCCTCCCCAAGTATCACCGGTCGCTTATATAAGCGACTGGTGATACTTTGGTGCTCATGCACGCTTTCGATGTGCTCGGAGACCCCGTGCGCCGCCGCATCCTGGAGCTGCTCGCCGAGGGCGAGCAGCCCGCCGGGACGGTCAGTGATGCCGTCCGGCGGGAGTTCGGGATATCGCAGCCCGCGGTCTCCCAGCATCTGAAGGTGCTGCGGGAGAACGGATTCGCGACGGTACGGCCGGACGGCACCCGCCGCCTGTACGCGGTGAACTCCGAGCCGCTGCGGGACATCGACGCCTGGCTCGACCGGTTCCGCCGCTACTGGACCCCGCATCTGGACGCCCTGGCAACCGAGTTGGCCCGGGGCAAGCGTGAGCGCCGGCTCCGCGAGGCCGGTGACGACAGCCCCGACGAGTCGAGGAGCACCCCATGATCGACGTGACCCACCAGATCAACTCCGTGAGCCGCCGCGTCGGCCGCCGCGACTTCCAGGCGGGCGAGGCCCGAGTGATCACCATCGCCCAGTCCTACGACTCACCGGTCGCCGACGTCTGGGACGCCTGCACCGACCCCGAGCGCATCCCGCGCTGGTTCCTGCCGGTCACCGGCGAACTGCGGGTGGGTGGCAAGTACCAGTTGCAGGGCAACGCGGGCGGCACCGTCGAGCGCTGCGACCCGCCCAACAGCTTCTTCGCCACCTGGGAGTTCGGCGGTGAAGTCAGCTGGATCGAGCTGCGGTTGACGCCCGAGAGCGACGGGACGCACTTCGAGTTGGAGCACATCGCCCATGTCGACGACACCAAGTGGGCCGAGTTCGGACCCGGCGCGGTGGGCGTCGGCTGGGACTCGATCCTCCTGGGGCTCGACGGCAACCTGTCGGGCACCAGTCCCGTGAAGCCCGAGGACGCCATGGCCTGGCTGGCGTCCGAGGAGGGCCGCCGCTTCGTCACCTTGAGCAGCGAGGCCTGGTACGCGGCCAACGTCGCGAGCGGCGAGGACGAGGCGGTGGCCCGCGCGTCCGCCGACCGGACCACGGCCGCCTATACGGGAAGCGGGAGTTGAGAGTCGTACCGGCCGAACCGCTGACCCGGGACCGATCACCGTTGTAGCGTGCGCGCTGGATGCCACGGGTGATCGGAGCCAGGGATGAGTGTCGGCGGCGAGACGGTGTTGGTGACCGGCGGCAGCGGATTCGTCGGCAGCCATCTGGTCCGGCAACTGCTGGAGCGCGGCTACCGGGTGCACACCACCGTGCGGTCCCTCGGCAATGAGGCGAAGGTCGCGCCGCTGCGGGCGATGGCGGCCCAATTCCCGGGCACCCTGGAGCTGTTCGAGGCCGATCTGCTGGCCGAGGGCTCCTTCGACGCGGCGATGGACGGCTGCCGGGTCGTGTTCCACGTGGCGTCGCCGTTCCTCATGCCGGAGAAGATCAAGGACGGCCGGCGGGACGTCGTCGACCCCGCGCTCACCGGCACCCGGAACGTCCTCGCCGGCATCGAACGCACGCCCACCGTCGAGAAGTTGGTGTTCACCTCGACGGTCGGCGCGATCTTCGGGGACTACGCCGACGTACGGGAGATGAAGGACGAGATCCTCTCCGAGGACTACGTCAACACCACCAGCACGGTCGAGAACAACCCGTACCACTACGCCAAGACCGTCGCCGAACGCGCCGCCTGGGACGCGGCACACGCACAGGACCGCTGGCGCATGGTCTCCGTCAACCCCGGCCTGATCCTGGGCCCTTCAGTGACCCCGGCCTCCGACTCCGGCAGCCTGTTCCTCCTCGACGAACTCTTCAAGGGCTACTTCTTCTACGGGGCACCCGACTTCAGCTTCACCGTCGCCGACGTGCGGGACGTCGCGAGCGCGCACATCGCGGCGGCCGAACGCCCCGACGCGCACGGCCGTTACATCGTCGCCGCGACCCGGATGGCGTCCTTCCTCGACATGTCACGCGCCCTGCGGCAGCGCTTCCCGCGCAACTACCGGCTGCCCGCGCACGGCCTCCCGCACTGGCCGGTGCGCATCCTGGGGCCCGCGTTCGGGCTCACCCAGGACTACATCCGCAAGCACCTCGGGATCAGGTTCGCGGTCGACAACCGGCGCGGGGTGGAGGAACTGGGCATCCACTACCGGCCGTTGGAGGAGACCCTCGTCGATCACTACGTGGCGTGGCGGGAGTTGAGGAAAACGCGCTGACCGTTCCCGGTCCTTCGCCGTTCATTCCGCGGACCGTTCCTGCCTCTTGACTGGTCGAGACCAAAGACGCTTGGGTGTGGCCCGATCACCTTTCTGGTGTCATGAGCCTGACCACACTCAACCGAAGGGCACCCATGCGAACCCCCCACGCCCTGTTCGCCATCACCGCGGCGCTGGCCGCGACGCTCGTCTCTCCACCGGCCGGCGCCGCCGACGCGGTCCCGGCCCCCGGCACCTACTACGTCCAGAGCGCCACCACCGGCCTCAACGCGGCCGACAAGGGGGGAGCGGTGGAGCAGCACAACCCCAAGGGCAACGAGGACCACCAGCAGTGGAACCTCAAGGCGAGCGGATCCTCGTACGTCCTGGAGAGCACCGACACGGCCGGCAGCTGCCTCGGCCGATCGGGCGCCCAGGCGAAGACCGTCGCCTGCACGAGCGCCGACGCCGCCTGGCAGATCACCGCGACCGGCGGTGACCAGTACACGCTCCAAGTCCCGGGCACGACAAGCTACTTGACCGTGGCCGCCAAGCCCTCCGGCGCCAACTACCCGGCCCAGCTGGCCATCGGCTCCTCCGGCAGCCTCGCCTCCTGGTACCTGACCCCGATCAGCTCACCCACCAAGCCGATCCCCGCCCAGGACCAACGCACCCTGGACCAGGTCACGTTCCTCACCGCGCACAACGCCTACGCCAACGGGGTCGACGGCGGCTTCGCCCCGCCCTTCGTGAACCTCTTCCCCAACCAGGCCCGCGGCATCAACCAGCAACTCTCCGACGGCGTACGGGGGTTCATGCTCGACATCCACCAGACCCCCGACGGCGCGATCCTCTGCCACGACAGCTGCACCCTGGTCAGCAGCCCGGTCGCCCTCAACGTCGACCTCCAGCGCATCGTGGACTTCCTCAAGACGCACACCGACCAGTTCGTCACCGTCTTCCTGGAGGACTACGTCGACCCGACCGTCCTGCGCAGCGAACTCGCCCGCGTCAACGGCCTGTACGACGTGCTGTACCGCCCCGACCAGACCGGTGTGCAGCAGAACGGCTGGCCGAAGATGGCCGACCTGATCGCCGCCAACCACCGCCTGCTGATCTTCACCGACCACAGCCGTGCCTCCGACCAGTCCGCCGGACTGACCCGGGACAGCTTCGGTGTGATGTACCAGCGCGAGTGGACCGTCGAGAACTACTGGTCCATGGGCTCAGGTGCCGGCTCCTCCGACTGGTCCTGCTACAGCCGCTGGTACGGCAATGACCTCAACGTGCCGCTCACCCAGACGTATTCGGGGTTCCGGCCGCTGTTCGTCATGAACCACTTCCGTGACGCCGCCATCGCCGGGACGGCAGGGACCGACAACACCAAGGTCCTCGACCGGGCCCAGCGGTTCTGCCAGCCGGCCGCCCGCAAGAAGCCCAACTTCCTCGCCGTGGACCGCTACGACCTCGGCAACCCCGCCTCGGCCGTCGACAGCCTGAACACCTACACGTATCCGTAAAGTGCGGGTGGCCGTGGCGCGCGTGTGTGCGAAACTCCGCTGATGACCTCAGCGAAGATCACCGCCGCAGCCGCGGGCACCTGGAAGCTCGGCGACCTGACCGTCAACCGCCTCGGCTTCGGTGCGATGCGGCTGACGGGCAGCGCCGCCTTCAACCTCGGCACGCCGAGCGACCGAGACCGCTCGATCGCCGTGCTGCGCAAGGCGGTTGAGCTCGGTGTGAACCACATCGACACGGCCGCCTTCTACTTCTCGACGCTGCGGTCGGCCAACGAACTCATCAACACCGCGCTCGCCCCCTACCCGGACGACCTGGTGATCGCCACGAAGGTCGGGCCCTTCCGCAACTACTCGGGGGAATGGAGCAGTTCGGCACGCCCCGACGACCTGCGCGGGCATGTCGAGGAGAACCTGCGCCAGCTCGGGCGCGACCAGCTGGACGTGGTCTATCTGCGCCGGATGGGCCAGGACTCCATCGCCGAGCACTTCGGCGCGCTCGCCGAACTCCAGGAGGAGGGCCTGGTCCGGCACCTCGCGCTCTCCGACGTCGAGCCCGGGCACCTCGCCGAGGCGCAGGAGATCGCCCCGGTGGTGAGCGTGCAGAACCGGTTCGCGCTCGACTCCTACCAGGCCGAGACCGACGACATGCTGCGGATCTGCGGCGAACAGGGCATCGCGTTCGTGCCGTTCTTCGCCATCGCGGGCGCGGGCGGTGCGAGAAGCGCGACCACCGCCCACGACGACGAGGTGCTGGCCGTCGCGGACGCCCATGACACCAGCCCCGCCCAGATCCGCCTGGCCTGGACCCTGGCCCAGGGCCCGCACGTCCTCGCCATCCCCGGCACGGGCAACCCCGACCACCTCGCCGAGAACGTGGCGGCCGGCGCGATCCGCCTCACCGGCGAGGAGCTGGCCGGGCTCAACGAGCTGCACAGCAGCGCCGGTTGAGCCGGATTCGGAGCCGAGGTCTCGGGGCTCACACCAGCCAGACTCCGTCCCGCATCAGATGGCGTCGGGGCAGCTCGCGCACCTCGTGCCAGGCCTGGACGGCCCGTGGCCGTACCTGGAAGAAGGAGTAGGGCGCACGGTCCTTCCGGGGATCCCAGCCGTACTTCGCGTGGAAGGCGTCGGCAGCGGCGGCCGGGACGTCCTCGGCGGTGAAGTCCGTGGCCTCGCCGTCGATGAGCACGACGTCCCGGGTGTCCGCGAAGGCCAGCCGGGTCCGCCGCCCGTCGCTCAGATTGCGGCCCGTGGGGTTCGTGGGCCGGGTGCACAGCCAGACGGCCTCCCTGTCCCAGACGAACCACAGCGGGACCAGACAGGGCAGCCCGTCGGTGTCCGCCGAGGCCACCCAGATGTCCAACTCCCGCTCCAGCCGCGCCAGTACGTCACGTCTGCGCTGCTCGGGGTCGCGGGGCGGCTCGGTGATCTTCATGCCCAGGACGCTACCTGCGGTGTTCACGCGGCGCCTCGGGCCGGGGGCGTAGGACCTTGGACCGAGGCGCTGTGGTGTCACTGCACTGAGGAGTGCGGGAAGTCGCCCTGGGGTCAGCCCAGTTGGGCGTGGAGGAAGGGCACCGTGCTTGCCCAGGCGCGGGTCGCGGAGTCGGCGTCGTAGACCGGGCGGCCGTCGTTGAAGAAGGCGTGGTTCGCCGGGTAGAGGCGCAGGTCCGCGGTGATGCCGGACTGGCGCTCGACGGTCTCGCGCAGGGCGTCGAGGCTCTTCGTGGGGATGCTCTCGTCCAACTCGCCGTAGTGGCCGAGGATTTGAGCCTTCAGCCCGGAGAAGTCGGGGAACTCGCCCTGGATCACGCCGTAGAACGGCACCGCCGCGCTGACCCGCGGGTCGGCCGCGGCCAGGTACAGGACGAAGCCGCCGCCCATGCAGAAGCCGACCGCGCCGACCGTGTCCGAAGTGACTTCGGGCAGGGACAGGAGGTGGTCGACCGCGCCGGAGAGCAGTTCGACACCGCGGGCGACCGGGAGGGCCGGCATCATCCGCAGGGCCTCGTCGCTGTCGTGGGCCACGTTCCCGCCGTACAGGTCGGGGGCGAACGCGACGAAGCCCTCCTGCGCGAGCCGGTCGGCCACGTTCGCGATGTGGTCGGTCAGGCCCCATCACTCCTGGATGACGATGACGCCCGGCCCGGTCCCGGACGGCGGCAGCGCGAGACAGCCGTGGGCGGTGCCCCCGGCGCTGGGAAAGGTGACGTTCTGGCGGGCCGGGGCTCCGGTCGACTTCGGCAGCTCGGAGGACATGGCGCTCAACTCCTGTGCGGCGATGCTCGATGAGGGGGGAGTGCCGGGGCGGCCTCGACACGATCACCAGCCTGTCACGCCCGGACCGGGAGGTCGCTCCGACCCCTTCCGCGAGGGGCACGCGGGAACGGGCACACGGGTGCCGTGACGATACGGCACCTTGCCGACTACAATTCTGTAGACGGTCTGCCGGACCGCAGACGAGGACGGGGTGAGGATCGTTCCCATGGCCGACGCGAAGGACGAACGCCGACCGGCGGGTGAGCTGGAGGCCACCGTCATGGCCGCCCTCTGGGCCGCCGGCGACCCGCAGACCCCCGGAGAGGTGCAGCTGAGCCTCGGTACGGGCCTGGCCCGCACCACGGTGACGACCATCCTGACCCGGCTGCACGACAAGGGCGTCGTCGACCGCCTGCGCCAGGGCCGCGGCTACGCCTACTTCCCCGTCCAGGACGCGCAGGGCCTCACCGCCCGCCGTATGCACACCGAACTCGACCGCGACGGCGACCGGGAGACCGTCCTCGCCCGCTTCGTCGCCCAGCTCAGCCCCGACGACGAACGCGTCCTGCGCGACCTCCTCGAATCCGGTGAGCAGTAGTGGGGCACGGTGGGACGTGGAATCCTGGGTGCGATGAAATCCGGTGACCGATGATCGCCCTGCTGCTCCTCCCGCTCGTGCTGCCGTTCGCGCTGCGGCCCATGGCCCGGCGCGCCCTGGAGCGGCTCGCGCCGGTCACCGCGCTGTGGCTGCTCACCGGCTCCGCGGTGATCGCGGCCGGCTGCACCCTCGCCGCCCTCGGCGCGTTCGTCCTGACCGGCCTGCTCCGACTCCCGCTGTTCGCGTCCCTCGGCGAACTGATCCACCCACTGCGCACCTCCTACGGCGGTCTCGTCCCGCCGGCGGCCGTGCTCTCCGCCGGTGCCCTGGCCGTGTGCGCCTGGTCGCTGACCCGGTGGGCGCTGCACCAGTCCCGTGCCTTCCGCGCCGCCCGCACGCAGGCCGGGCACGGGCCCCTCGCGGGTGACCTCTGCGTGCTCGACTCCCCGCACCCGGACGCCTACGCCCTGCCCGGGCGACCGCACCGCATCGTCGTCACCACCGGGATGCTGCGCAGCCTCGACGCCGCCGAGCGCGAGGCGCTGTTCGCGCACGAGCGGGCGCACAACGCGGGCGGCCACCACTACTTCCTCGTCGCCGTCGAACTCGCCGCCCGCTGCCACCCCGCGCTCGGCCCGGTCCGCGACGCGATCCGGCTCGCTGCCGAACGCGCGGCCGACGAGGCCGCCGCCACCGCCGTGGGCGACCGGCGCCTGATCGCCCGCGCCATCGCCCGCGCGGCCCTCGCCGGACAGTCGGCCCGCTCCCGGCGCCCGGACTTCGTCCCCGGCGCCACGACCGGCCCGGTCCCACAGCGCGTGAAGGCCCTCCTCGCGGCCCCGCGCGTCACCCACCGCACCGCGGCCTGCGGACTCGCCGCCCTGCTGATCGCCTGCGCCGCTCTCTCCTTCGCCGCCTCCGCCACCTCGATGATCGACGTCCACCATCGGGTGGAGGTGGCGCAGGGGGAGGAGGCCGGGTGAACGGGGGGCAGACGATGCAGGTGGTGGTGTCGGCATTTCAAGTGGGGGATCCGCATAACACCTCAGTGGATGCACCTTTTATGTCAGTCGCTGCACGGGACTGGCAGCTCCCCCACGTGGGACTGTTGTCGGGGGCTTCGTGAGACCGGCATCAGGCTAAGTGATCTTTTACGCCTGGACCCCATGCCTGCCCCAACGTCTAAACGAAGGCTGAGTCCGCAAACTGGGTCCCGACGAGCGTTGCTCCCTGGCAGTCTGAAGCACCACGCATGCTGCGTACAAAGCGAGGGGGCCGTGTGGGGATCTGGGAGGCGTGCCTGTGGAGCTTGCTGGGTGCGTCCCTGATTGAGGGATGGGATCTCTACGTTGCCATCTACGACGCCAAGGGGTTTCCCTGGAAGAGGCGTGGCCGGCTCAAGTTGGCTCCCTACCTGGTATCGGCCATGATCCGCCTCGGGATCGGCGCGGGACTTGGGGCGACGTTCGCTCAATCCGGGCAGGTTTCCGGGGCGGTCGGTTTCGCTGCCGTCGGCATCGCAGCACCAAAAATCCTGGAGCAGTTAGCGCGTCGAGGTATCGCCGGAGTCGCAGCAGAGCCAGTTGCCGAGTCGCCTGGAGGAGCCGTGCGGCCTCATACTCGCGCCGACGCAGGTAGCTCAGCCATGCCAGTAGTCGAGCCCGCGACTACTGAATCAGAAAGCGGGTCCCTGGATGCGCGCTGATTCTTTCGCGGCACACGTCCTCGGCTATCTCGCCCGCGCTGAACCACCATTTGCTGGATCTACCAAACGGGCAATTCCACGAAAAGGATTCCTCTCGTGGCTGCACGCAGCTTTGGCCTTTACCCCTGTTCTGGACCCGGAACCCACGACACCGCTACGCCGCGCCGACCTCACACGTGCCGATCTCGCTGACGTCAACCTGATCGGGTCTCAATTGACTCTCGCCAATCTGAAGGAGGCTCATCTCTTCTTCGCTGACCTGACCGATGCCGATCTGATCGGCACCAATATGTTCCGCGCCGATCTAACAAATGCCGACCTGACTGGCGCTCACCTATTTTTCGCTGACTTGACTCGTGCCAGCCTGAAAGATGCCAATCTGACTGGCGCCTTCCTGATTCGCACCAAATTGACTGGCGCCAACCTCTTTCGCGCCAACTTGACGGGTGCCAACCTATTCCGGGCTGCTCTTAACGGCGCCGACCTGACTGAGGCCACCTTGCGCCACGCCAAGTTGAATGAAGTCGATCTGAGCGGAGCGCACCTGGTTGACGCCGACCTGACGGGCGCCAGCCTGCCGCGCGCTGAATTGACGCGCGCCTATTTGGCTCGCGCTTGTCTGACTCGCGCTGACCTCACCGATGCCGATCTATCTCGTGCAGACCTCCCTCATGCGTCCCTGAGCTATGCTGATCTACGCCGCGCACGCCTGAACGGGACTGATTTCACCAATGCCAATCTTCGTGGGGCCGATCTCACAGGCGCTGACCTTACAGCCGCCAATCTTCGTGGGGCCGACCTTACGGATGCTGACTTGACGAGCACTGAGCTTGTGGGAGCGCATTGGTCGTTGGAGACAGATTGGCCTGCGCATCTCTACGAAACGATTCGGACCCGCTCGGTCCGAGTGCGGGAAGCGGTCTTCCGTATTCAGGGAGATGAGGTGCAGGACAGAGACCCTGCCCCGACTCCCGCCTCCGTGTAGCGGTCCGGCTGATTTAACCTTTTGGGTGCCGAAGACCCAGTCGCGACATGGAATCCGCGCAGGCGAATTATTCCGTACTGGTTTCTGCTGGCCAATCGGTCCTGACCACAGCCGAAATAGCCTTTGGCGACCCACTTTGACCCTGTGCCCCTTACGTCAACCACTGGGTTCGCCATCGACCTATTACGCCCGCCACGACGGCCCGAACGGACCCGGCGAGGAACCTGTGGCCTGGGCGGTCGATGGAGTCATCGACGACTTGTCTCGGCCCAGCGGGTCCAGGCCCATATGTCCTCAGTCCGGCCGTGAGTGACCTTGCCTCGTATCAGGGTGGCCAGGTCGGCACCTGTCCGCTGTGCGCAGACAGAACCGACGGCGATGTGGTCGCCGCGCCCCTTTGCTGCGCGCCTGGGACACACGCCTTTGGGTGCTAGGGACGCAGCCTGCCAAATCCCGTGCCTAATCGACGATGTATGCGGCAGCGTGCGTCGAATGGGTTGAGTACCTTTGCCGTGTCGCCGCCGATAGCGCCCACGGCACGGTCACTGATCGCAACTGGCCCCATGTCGGTTTTGGAGGCACTCTGGGGCCACTCGCATCGCTTCTGGAATTGCAGAAGATATCGCCTCGACCTGTGAGATCAGGTTCAAAGTGAGCGCGACTGTGAGGCTGCGCCTGGGTTCCAGGCTCGCACCAGAGACGTTAAATGGACCCTGCCCTGGGTCTCGAAGTCTGGCTCCGTGGTGGAGTCCGCCAACTTTGCCGCACTACGTGACAGGCGAAGAAAAGTAAGGTAGATGAACTGTCGAGACGAGGGTCGTCAGGTCGGCCAGGCACCTGAGCGAGGTGGCATGAACCCGTCAGTCGTGGCGGCATTGGTTGGTGCCAGTGCAGCGCTGTTAGGCGCCTTCGTTGCTTCCATAGCAACTCGCCGTGTGGAGATCTTGAGGCTGCGCGCCAACCTGATTGAAAAAGCGGAAGATCGAAAACTGGCCACGCTTGAGGGGTTCCTCCTGGCTGTGAATGCTTGGCTTGATTGGCTCTCGTATATTGAGCAGGATGGTTGGGAGGGCAACCTTGACGAGCTCAATGTCCGCGTCAGGGCGCGAGATGACGCGTATCGGCGCTTGGTGCTCCTGGCTTCGGATGATCTTCATCGTTGGCTGATCGATGTGTACAACCCCCAGGAGTACCAGCTCAAGGCCACGTATGTGCGACGACTCCGCTATGGAGAGCCACTCAATGATCGGTCTCGTGAGCTCCGTCGATCCTTCTCTCGCCTCCTTCGGGAAAACCTGATCATTCAATTTCGACCAGAAATTGCCGCCTTGCGTGATCCATTGCATCCGATGAGTCAACGTCGTTGGCGTTGACCTTCGTCGGCTGCATTTTCTCCGGGCTGAGTGTGAACGTCAGCCCCCAGTCCAGAAGGGCCAAATGGGTCATGAGGGCGACTCGCCCGCTGTCTCCTCGGTAGGCGGGCGGACCCACCTGGACCGGCTTTGGCCCTTCTGGGTCTGCCAGGTGCAGTCGCTTTACAGAGTTTTCAGCCATGTGAAGAGGTTGGTTTCGGGGGCGGTCGGCCCGCCCGCGAGCCCTCCAGGGCCTCTCCGAAGTCGACTGGCGCCGACGACGTTTTACGTATAACCTCATCCGTCAATCCCATCGAACGGAACCGACACGGAGAGCCCCCCGATGAGCCGTATCGCCCTGGTCACCCTCGTCGTCGACGACTACGACGAGGCGATCCGCTTCTACACCGAAGCCCTGGGCTTCCGCCTCGTCGAGGACGCGCCCCGGCCCGACGGCTCCCGCTGGGTCGTCGTGGCACCGCCCGGCGGCGACGGATCCGGTACCGGTCTGCTGCTCGCCCGTGCCAAGGGTGAGGACCAGCGCGGCCGGATCGGTGACCAGACCGGCGGGCGTGTCGGGTTCTTCCTGCACACCGACGACTTCGCCCGCGACCACGCCCGGATGCTCGCCGCGGGCGTGACCTTCCTGGAGGAGCCGCGCCACGAGCCGTACGGTTCCGTCGCCGTCTTCCAGGACCTGTACGGCAACCGCTGGGACCTGCTCCAGCCCGCCGCCTGAATCCCCGTACCGCCCGACCCCGCTCACCGAACGACCGAGGAACGACCGCACATGTCATCTACGCGCATAGACGCCGACGCCCTCCGCCGGCTCCCCAAGGCCGTGCTGCACGACCACCTCGACGGCGGCCTGCGCCCCGCCACCGTGGTGGAACTCGCGGAGACGGTCGGGCACACCCTGCCCACCACCGACCCGGACGAACTCGCCGCCTGGTACTTCGACGCCGCCAACTCCGGTGACCTGGTGCGCTACATCGCCACCTTCGAGCACACCCTCGCCGTGCTGCAGAACCGCGAAGGCCTGCTGCGCGCCGCCGAGGAGTACGTCCTCGACCTCGCCGCCGACGGCGTCGTCTACGGCGAGGTGCGCTACGCCCCCGAGCTGAACACCAACGGCGGGCTCGCGATGGGCGAGGTCGTCGAGACCGTGCAGGAGGGGCTCGCGGCCGGTATGGCCAAGGCCGCGGCGGCGGGGACGCCGGTCCAGGTGCGGACGCTGCTGTGCGGGATGCGGATGTTCGACCGGGTCGCCGAGGCGGCCGATCTCGCGGTGGCCTTCCGGGACGCCGGTGTCGTCGGCTTCGACATCGCGGGTGCCGAGGACGGCTTCCCGCCCGCCGACCACCTCGCCGCCTTCGAGCACCTGCGCCGCGAGAGCGTCCCGTTCACCATCCACGCCGGTGAGGCGCACGGCCTGCCCAGCATCCACCAGGCGCTCCAGGTGTGCGGCGCCCAGCGCATCGGGCACGGCGTCCGCATCACCGAGGACATCGTCGACGGCAAGCTCGGCCGCCTGGCCGGCTGGGTGCGGGACCGCCGTATCGCCCTGGAGATGTGCCCGACCTCCAACCTCCAGACGGGCGCGGCCACTTCGATCGCCGAACACCCCATCACCGCCCTGAAGGACCTCGGTTTCCGCGTCACCCTGAACACCGACAACCGACTCGTGTCCGGTACGACGATGACCCGCGAGATGTCCCTCCTGGTCGAGGAGGCGGGCTGGACGGTCGAGGACCTGCGCACGGTCACGGTGAACGCCCTCAAGAGCGCGTTCATCCCGTACGACGAGCGCAAGGCCCTCATCGAGGACGTCGTCCTGCCGGGCTACGCCTCCGCGCTCTGAAGCAGCCCCCGCACATACTGCGCCTGTCCGACGTGCTCCAGGTCGTCGGACAGGACGCTGACCAGCCGTACGCCCAGACTGACCGGCGGGTCCCAGCGCTCGTCCACGATCCGCTCGTAGTCCTCGGGGACCAGCCCGCGCAGATACTCCAGGGTCTGGTCGTGCACGGCGTCGTAGTACCCGGTCAGCTGTCCGGCCGACTCGACGCGCACCTTGGCGACCTGCTCGGAGGTGTGGCCGTATCCGTGGTCCCGGGGCGGCAGGTCGAGGCCGAAGCGCTTCTCCCAGCCCTGCGTGAGCCACACCTGGTCGAGGCCGCCGGCGTCGGCGACATGGTCGTCCTGGATGCGGGTGAGGTGCCAGATCAGCCAGGCGATGGAGTTGGCGTCGGCGGCCACGCGCGCGTGCAGCTGGTCCGGTGTCAGGCCGTCGAGGGCGGCATGGACTTCTTCCTGGACGCGGCCGAAGGCGTCAATGAGGATGTCGTTGGCATGCATACGACCACCATCGCGCATCGCCGTCCCTCATGCGGCCGGAGTCCCGGTTTCCAGCAGGGTCATCAGGGCGCGGGCCGCCGGACTGGTGGCCTGCGGGGGCGGAAGCAGGGCCACCGTCTCGTACACCTCCTCGCCCGTTCCCTTGAGGGGGAGCGCGGTGAGGGGCTCGCGCTTGTGGCGGAAGTGCTGGGGGACCACGGCGATCCCGAGGTTCTCGTCGATCAGATCGAGCAGGCTGTGCACGTCGTTGACCTCCAGCGCGACCGTCCGCCGTACGCCCGCCGCGGCGAAGACGGCGTCTGTCGTGCGGCGCGAGGCCCAGTCCGGGTGGAAGTCGACGAAGACCTCGCCGCCGAGGTCGTCCGGAGTCACCGCCGCGCCGATCCGGGCCAGCCGGTGGCTGGGATGGCACAGCACGGTCATCGGCTCGCTGGTGAGGGACACCGAGCGCAGCTGGTCGGTGTCCGCCTGGGTCCGGTAGGCGAAGGCCAGGTCGAGGCGCCCGGCCGCGACCTCCTCCGCCAGCGCACCGGAACCCGCCTGGCGCAGCCGGATCTCCACGTCCGGGTGCCGACGCCGGAACGCGGCGAGCAGCCCCGCCACATGCACCCCGGCGATGCACTGCTCGGTGCCCAGGGAGAGGGTGCCGCGCAGCACGCCCTGCACCGCGGCCACCGCCTCGTGTGCCGACCGGACCTGCGCGAGGATCCGTTCCGCCTCGGTCAACAGCGCCCGGCCGGCCGGCGTGAGGGTCACCCTCCTGGTCGTCCGCACGAACAGCGGGGTCTGCAGCTCCCGCTCCAGCGCCCGGATCGACGCGGACAGGCCCGACTGGGACACCAGGAGCCGTTCGGCGGCCCGGGTGAAGTGCTGGTCCTCGGCGACCGCGACGAAGTGCTGGAGGTGGCGCAGTTCCATCAGACCTTCTCCCGCGGGACCGTGTGGCCTTACTCCGCAATGGTAGAGGTGTGGACCGCGCGGCCCGGCGGCCGATGCCTCGGAGCCGGGTGATCACCGCGGTCCGGCCAAGGAAGCCAGGGCGGCCGTGACGTTCGCGGCGAGCGTGAGGGTCGCGGCGAAGGCGATCGCTGCTCGGGCCACCGCGGTGGGGTACGTGGCCCGGTCCCGTCGCGCGAGGTAGCCGGTCCCCGCTCCCACCAGGGCGGCGACCACGAGGACGAGAGCACCGGCGGTCATGATCAGGAAAGTGTGGTCGGACACGGCTTGGTTCCTCCGCATCACGGACCTGGAGTAGGTGGTGCGACGCGTCCGCATCGAACACGGTGCCGGACAGACGTGGGGAAACCCGGGGCGCCACGGCCAGCGCGGACATGACCGTACGACGGTGGAAGCCCTTCACCGGAGAACCCGTCGGGGAGGCACTGACCGGGCACTTGGCCGCGGTGGCCTGCGTGGCCTTCAGTCACGACGGACGACTACTGGCCACGGGGGCCGACGACGGCACGGCACGTGTCTGGGACTCCGCTCGGGGGCAGCCGCTCGGCGAGCCGCTCACCGGGCACACCGCGCCGATCTGGGGCATCGTCTTCTCGCCGTTCGGTGGGCTGGCCACGGCCGGCCTGGACCGGACCGTGAGGTTGTGGGACCCGGTCACGGGCCGACCGGACGGTGAGCGGCTCTCCGGTCACACGGACGCGATCACCCATACGGCCTTCAGCCCCCGAGGACACCTGCTCGCCACGTCCAGCGACGACGGCACCGCTCGGCTCTGGCAGGTGGGGGCGCTCCACGGCCCGTGAATCCAGCGATTGAGCGACCTCATCGCTGAGTTCCATCGGATTCCTCTGTTGGACCAATGCCCCCAGGTCACGAAAGAGTGGACACGGTTCTCAGGAAACCGTGCCAACCCCTCTGGAGTCGCGTTGTACACCGCACACCCCGACCGCTACGCGGACCTGCCCTACCGGCGCACCGGCCGCAGCGGTCTGAAGCTCCCCGCGATCTCGCTCGGCCTGTGGCACAACTTCGGGCCCGACCGCCCGGTCGACACCCAGCGCGCCATCCTGCGCCGTGCCTTCGACCTCGGCGTCACCCACTTCGACCTGGCGAACAACTACGGCCCGCCGCCCGGCGCCGCCGAGTCCGCCCTCGGCGAGGCGCTGAAGGCGGACTTCGGGTCGTACCGCGACGAGCTGGTGATCTCCACCAAGGCCGGCTATCTGATGTGGCCCGGCCCCTACGGCGAGTGGGGTTCGCGCAAGTACCTGCTGTCCTCGCTCGACCAGAGCCTCACGCGCATGGGCCTGGACTACGTCGACGTCTTCTACTCGCACCGCCCCGACCCCGAGACTCCCCTCGATGAGACGATGGGCGCCCTGCACTCGGCGGTCCAGCAGGGCAAGGCGCTCTACGTCGGCATCTCCAACTACTCGGCCGAGCAGACCCGGGAGGCCGCCCGCATCCTCGGCGAGCTGGGCACCCCGCTGCTCATCCACCAGCCGCGCTACTCGATGCTCGACCGGCGCCCCGAGGACGAGGGCCTGCTCGATGCCCTCGACGAACTCCAGGTCGGCTCCATCGTCTTCTCCCCGCTGGAGCAGGGGCTGCTCAGCTCCCGCTACCTCGACGGCATCCCGGAGGGTTCCCGGGCGGCGAGCGACAGCCCGTTCCTGAACTCGGACGCGGTCACCGAGGATCTGGTGGGGCAGTTGCGCGCCCTCGACGACGTCGCCAAGGGCCGCGGTCAGACCCTCGCGCAGCTGGCCCTGGCCTGGGTGCTGCGCGGCGGGCGGGTCACCTCGGCCCTGGTCGGTGCGAGCAGCCCGCAGCAGATCGAGGACAGCGTCGCGGCCACCCGCAACCTGGACTTCGACGCCGAGGAACTGGCCCGCATCGACGCGATCGTCAGGCCGTAACGGCTAGGCGATGAGCCGCTCGCTGACCTCCCAGAGACGGGCCGCCGCCTCCGGGTCCACGGCACGGAGGAGCACCCCCGGGATCGTGTCCCCGGTGGCCCAGGCGGCCTCGTTCTCGGGGGTCATCAGCGGGGTGATGTCGACGTTCTCGCAGTAGACCCCGCCGAGGCCGTCGAGCCGCGGGCTGGTCGCGGCCCAGACGGTGGTGGCCGCGCCCTGCTGCACGGTCTTCATCTGCCGCTCCGGGTCGCGGATCGGCTCGCCCGCGCTGTCGAGCGCGCCCGCGGCCTGCAGCATCGCCGGGTCGATGTGCTTGACCAGGCCGGTGTCGATGATCAGGCCCGGGTGCACGGCGAAGGCACGAATACCGTGCTCCTTGCCGCGCCGGTCCACCTCGACGGCGAAGAGGGCGTTTGCCGTCTTCGACTGGCCGTAGGCGAGGAACGGCTCGTAGGTCCGGTGCTCGAAGTTCAGGTCGTCGAAGTCGACACCGGCGAAGCGGATGCCCCGCGAGGACAGGACGACGACCCGCGCGCCCTTCGCCGCGACCAGCGCCGGCCACAGCCGGGTGGTCAGCTGGAAGTGGCCCAGGTGGTTGATGGCGAACTGCGCCTCGTAGCCGCGCGTGTCCCGGGCCAGCGGGGTCGCCATGATCCCGGCGTTGTTCACCAGGAGGTGCAGCGGACGCCCGGAGGCGAGGAACTTCTCCGCGAAGGTGTCGATGGACGCCGGGTCCAGCAGGTCCAGATACTCGACCTCGGCTCCGGGCACGGCCTTGAGCGCCGTCCGGGCCCGCTCCACGTCCCTCGCCGGTACGACGATCTCGGCGCCGGCGGCGCGCAGCACGCGGGCGGTCTCCAGGCCGATGCCGGAGTAGCCGCCCGTGACGATCGCGACCTTGCCGGTGAGGTCGATGCCCTTGATCACCTCCTCGGCGGTGGACGCGGCGCCGAAGCCGGAGTTCAGGGGCTGCTGTGCGGTGGTGGTCATGTCTGCGCTCTCCTTGTCAGCTTGAGCTGGTGAGACCACCGTAGGTCGACCGTTCCGTACGATGAATACTTGAGAATCCGCATTACTTGCGTGATAGTTCGAGAATGACCCTGGATCCCCTGTCCGACGCCCTCGCCGTCGCCGATGCCCGCAGTGTGTTCTCCGGCGGGTTCACGGCCGGCGGCGACTGGGCCATCCAGCTGCGCGGACGCGACCGGCTGAAGGTCAACGCCGTGCTTCAGGGCAGCTGCTTGCTGGTCCGGGACGACGGCGGTGAGCCGTTGCGGCTCGCCGAGGGGGACGTCGTGATCTCCGACGGCGGGCAGCCGTACACGCTGTGCAGCCGGCCCGGTGTCGAGCCGACCGACTCCGACGACGTCGTCATGGACCCGGAGACGCGGATGGGCCGCCTCGGGCAGGGTGAGGCGGTGGACGTCGCCTGCGTCTCCGGGCACATCGACCTGAGCCGCGACCGCGGCGACCTGCTGCGCCGGGCGCTTCCGGAGCTGGTCCACGTGCGGGCCGACTCGCCCGAGGCGGGTGTACTGCGGTGGCTCATCGGGCAGTTGGCGGCCGAGATGCGGACGCGTAGGGCGGGCGTCGAGTTCGTGTCCGCGCAGCTCGCCCAGCTGATGTTCGTGCAGGTGCTGCGGGTGTGTCTGGCCGAGTCGGACGGGCTGCCGCCCGGCTGGCTGCGCGCCCTCGCCGACGAACGGCTGGCCCCCGCCCTGCGGTTGATGCACGGCGACCCGGCCCACCCCTGGCAGCTGGAGGAGTTGGCCCGGGCGGCGGCGATGTCCCGCACCACGTTCGCCGTACGGTTCAAGGAAGCGGCCGGAGTGCCGCCCCTGACGTATCTGCTGAACTGGCGCATGAACCTGGCCGCCCGGGCCCTCCGCCAGGACGCCGCCCCGGTCGGCGCCCTGGCCCGGTCCGTCGGTTACACCTCCGAGAGCGCCTTCAGCAACGCCTTCAAGCGCGCGGTCGGGGTGGCACCGAGGCGGTACCGGGAAGAAGCCCTGGCGAGGAACTGAGCCGCTCTCCGAGCCGTACGGTCAGGCGGGCACCCGGTCGAGGAAACCGAGCACGGAGCGGATGCGGCCGTCCGCGTCCAGGGTGATCACGTCGAAGCCGGCGACGGGTGCCGAGCCGTCGGCCTCGCTCACCAACTCCCAGGAGAAGCGGGCGGTGTCGTGGTGTCCGTCGACTGCCCCGAGGGGACGGAAGGCGAACCCCGGGAACTGAGCGTGCGCCCCGGCGATCAGTCCGGCGATCTCCGTGTGGCCGGTGACTGTCGCCAATGGGTCGGTATAAGTACCCTCGACGGACCAGGCGGCGGCAACCGCCTTCGCCAGTGCCTCCGGGGAGCCCGCGTTCCAGGCCTCGAAGTAGCGGGCGACGGCATTCTCGTATCGGGCGGTGTTCTCGGACATGGTGAATCAGCCTCCGTCGAGGTCGTTCGTACTGGTCAGGGACCGGATCTCGGTGCGTGTCGACCCGGTGGTTCCACCATGCCGGGGGCCGCGCGGAAGGTCGATTACCCCTCGGGTAATGGCCGTCGGAGATCGCCACAAAAGGGATCCCGAAGCTTTTCGGCCATAAGAGGCTGTGAATATGCCAAGAGACTGGCTAAAAAGTCGTGGTGACAGTGTTTCAGGAGTGAACATACTCGTCTGCTAGAGCACAACTTCACGATGCGAATCCGCCATCGTGCGCACCACCTGAGCCACCCGAGCCGCCAGCCAGAGCCGCATCGAAAGCGAGGCCCGACCGGCAATCGAGACACGCGACGGGGGAGTGAACGTGCACGACGAATTCCTGTGCCATGTCACCGCGTACGGTACCTGCGACGGACAGCGCGTCGGTGTGCCCCTGGGCACCTACCGCGCCCCCACGCTGGCGCTCGCTCTGTGGTGGTTACGGGACCGCGCGGTGTGGATGGCCGACCGGCTCGACCCGCAGCCGGAGAACCCGCGCTTCCCCCGGGGGGCACTGGTGCCGGTCGCCGACACGGCGCCGGATGTGCCCAAGGCGTTACGCACCTGGGCCCGTGACGTCGGCCATCAGGAGCAGGTCGCCTACGAGTTGGCGGCCGGCCGGCTGGTGCAGATCGCCATCAGCGACGAGACCACCGAGTACGAGCTGCTCGCCGAATCGGTGGACGCCCTCCGTATGCAGCGGACCGTTCCCGCACTCGTCGTCCCTGTCGCCTGACACGTGTCGCCCGTCGCGCAGCCCTGACCGCTGGCCGGGCGCATGGGTGAACCAATCGGTAGAATTCGGGGCATGTCAGAGCGGCCGATGGCGCCGACCGCGCCCGAACTCCTCCTGGAGACGGAGTCGGGCTCCACGGTCATGACCCCCAGCCGCGACTACCACGTGGGCCGCGACCCGCTGAGCGACATCGTCATCGACGACGCCCGGGTCTCCTGGCACCACGCGGTACTGCGGCCCGACGCCGACCACTGGACGCTGGAGGACGAACACAGCACGAACGGCACCTACGCCGACGGCCGCCGCGTCCAGCAGTGGGGCGTCGGCCCCGGCAGCGTGATCCGCTTCGGCAGCGCGGCCGACGGCCCGTGCGTGACCCTGGCCGACCGCCCGGCCCCGGCTCCGGAACGCCCCTCGGCCGTGTCCATGCCCGCCTTCACCGGCACCTTCCGGCAGCCGACCACCGTACGGCCGCTGCCCGCCCGGACGGTCCGCATCGGCCGGGCCGCCGAGAACGACCTCGTCGTCGACGACCTGATCGTCTCCCGCCGCCACGCCGAACTGCGGGCCATGCCGGACGGGACGTACGAGATCGTCGACCTCGGCAGCCACAACGGCACCTACCTCAACGGCCAGCCCGTCACCCGCGCCCCCATGGGCCCGGGCGACATCGTCGGCATCGGACACTCCGCGTTCTGCCTCGTCGGCGACCAACTGCAGGAGTACGTCGACACCGGCGAGGTCTGCCTCGACGTCCAGGACCTCACGGTCGCCGTCGACCACGGCCGCAAGGTCCTGCTCGACCAGGTGTCGTTCCCGGTCGGCGAGAAGTGCCTGCTCGCCGTCGTCGGCCCCAGCGGCGCCGGCAAGTCCACCCTGCTCAACGCCCTCACCGGCCAGCGCCCCGCCGACCGCGGCACCGTCCTCTACGACGGCCGCGACCTCTACCGCGACTACGCCGAACTGCGCCAGCGCATCGGCCTCGTCCCGCAGGACGACATCCTGCACGCCCAGCTGACCGTCCACAGCGCCCTGTCCTACGCGGCCGAACTGCGCTTCCCCCAGGACACGGCGAAGGCCGAGCGGCAGGCCCGGGTCGAGGAGGTCGTCGGTGAACTGGGCCTCCAGCAGCGGGCCGAGCAGCCCGTGCACAGCCTCTCCGGCGGCCAGCGCAAGCGGGTCAGCGTGGCGCTTGAACTGCTGACCAAGCCGTCGCTGCTCTTCCTCGACGAACCGACCTCCGGCCTCGACCCCGGTATGGACCGCTCGGTGATGCACATGCTGCGCGGCCTCGCGGACGACGGCCGCACCGTCATCGTCGTCACGCACAGCGTCCTCAGTCTCGACGTCTGCGACCGCCTCCTGGTGCTCGCGCCCGGCGGCAAGGTCGCCTACTACGGGCCGCCCGGAGACGCCCTCGCGTTCTTCGGCTTCGAGCACTGGCCGGAGGCCTTCGAGTCCTTCGAACGCGATCAGGACCGGGACTGGGCAGGGGAGTTCAGGGAATCCCCCTTCCAACGCCAGTACATCCGCAACTCCACCGCGCAGCCCCACCTGCTCGGCTCCGGCCCGGTCGCCGTGGCCCCGCCGCCCCGGCCCCGCAGCCGTAGCGCCCAACTCGGCACGCTGGTAAGGCGTTACGCCGCCGCCCTTGCCGCCGACCGGACCTTCCTGGCCATCATGATCGCGCTGCCGTTCGTGATGGGCGCGATGGCCCGCGCGCTGGCCGGGAGCAAGCTGACGCAGGAGACGGCGATGAACGCGCTGCTCATCCTCTGCGTCGGCGGGGTGCTGACCGGCGCGGCCAACGCCGTGCGCGAACTCGTGAAGGAACGCGCGATCTACCGGCGCGAGAGAGCCGTCGGCCTGTCCAGATCGGCGTACCTGCTCTCCAAGGTCGTCGTACTGGGCGCGATCACCGTGGCCCAGGCCGTCGTTCTCACCCTGGTCGGTCTGTTCGGCGTCGACCTCAACGCACCGCGCGGAAAAGGGGTGTTGATGCCACCCCTGATCGAGATCACCGTGGCCGTCGCCCTGTTGGCTTTCACGGCGATGATGCTGGGCCTGCTGGTCTCCGCGACGGTGCGCAAGGAGGAGGTGACGATGCCGCTGCTCGTGCTGCTCGCCATCGTCCAAGTGGTGTTCTGCGGCGCCCTGTTGAAACTGCACGGCGTACCCGGCCTGGAACAGCTCTCCTGGCTCGTGCCCTCGCGGTGGGCGCTCGGCGGCATGGCCGGCACCATCGGACTGTCCCGCATCGTCCCGGGCGAACTGACCGGCGATCCGCTGTTCCGGCACTCGGCCGGGGCCTGGCTGCTCAACATGGGCATGCTGGTCGTGCTGTCGCTGCTCTTCGGCTTCCTGGTGTCCCGGCTGCTGCGCCGGCACGAACCCGCCGTGATGCGGAAATAGGGCGCCCCGATGACGACCACCCCCGGCTTCCGGCCCACGCATGTCGTCCCCGAACACGGGATGCCCGCCTGGGAGGCCCCGGACCCCGCAG
>NZ_JAEQAZ010000189.1 GCF_016654115.1 Streptomyces sp. MBT53 | reverse complement strand
CGTCGTCGGCGTCGTCGGCAGCCGGGTGGGCGGGAGCAATCGGGGTGAGGGCGGAGGCGAGGAAGCCCCGCGGCTCGTCCGCCGGCGGGGCCGGGGCGGGCTCCGGGCTGACGCCCGGGGCTCCGGTGGTCTCATCCATGAAACGTCACTCTCAGTCGTACCTACTTACTACTTCCCGGCCAGGAGGCCCCGCGCGGGCCCGCGGGGGCGCGCGAGGGGGCCTCTGACCTGGGAAGTAGTAAGTAAGTAAGTCGGTCGCTATGCCTTCTTGGCCTTCTTGGCGCCGATCACGGCGAGGGCCGCGCCGCCGCCGACGATCCACAGCAGGCCGTTGTTTCCGGAGTCGCCGCCCCCGTCGTGGGTGTTCAGGTCGCTGGAGCTGGCGGCGTTGGCCATGTCCGTACCGGTCTTGGTGTCGGACCAGTCGTCGCCGTCGCCGAGCTTCTGGCACTCGTCCACGACCTGAGTGCGGCTCCAGGGGCCGCCGCTCTTGCCGATCTGCGCCGAGCCGTCCTTGACGCAGTTGTTCAGTGCGGTCTGCCGGGCCGCGCTGGCTTCGGTGGCGGCCTTGCGGTCGTCGGCGTTGGCCTTGTTGATCTCCTTCATGCGCTCCAGCTCCAGGCGCTCACGCTGAAGGGTGATCTCCTGGGCGCGTGCGTCGGCCTGGTCGGAGTCGGCGGAGTAGGCGGTGTAACCGATGAGGGTGGCGCCGAGGATGGCCGCGCCGGCGAGTCCCATGACGACCTTTCCGCGCGGGGTGAGGCCGGTCTTCCCGGCCGGGGCGCCGCCGTAGGGGGTGGGGTCGATGATCTCGACGGGCTCACTGCGGAACTGGGCGGTGAGCCGGTCGAAGGTCTCGCGATCGTCGGGGGACATCGGGGTTACTCCTTGTTGCTCAGGGCGGCGGCTGCCGACCGGGTGATGAGGTGCTCGACCTCGGCGAAGGTGCGTCCGGTGAGGTCGTTCCAGGCGAAGAACTGCATCGAGACGCCATCGGCGGCGAGGGTCTGTTGCATGTACGTGACGGCGCGGGCCCGCCCGGCGGGGGTGACGTAGCCGTGGTGTTCGAGGACGGTCTGACCGCCTCGGATGCACAGGCGCCCCGACGGGCTGATGTCGAAGGACTGTCCCCATCCCCACGCCTGCAACAGGTGCTTGAGCTGGACCAGGTGGGCGGAGGGGATGAGGGGCTGGGCCACGGAGTCGTAGACCAACCCCCAGTTGGACAGGGCAGTACGGACAGGACGGGGCAGGAGGGTGCGGCCACGCCCCGGAGGCGGGGGGACAGCCAGCACCCGACGGCGCCCCCCGATGACGACCGGCACCATGTGCGGCCCGGCGGCCGAAGCCCCTACCCGGCCGCCGTGGTTCGTGGTGGTGGTGGCCATCGTCAGATCCCCGCCCCTTCGAGGCGCTTCGGTTCACCGAAGGCGTGACCGTTCACCCTGTGGAACTTCCGCAGGGTCATCCCGCGGGCCGAGCCGAGCCGGTCGATCAGCTCCGCGCCCTGCTCGGCCCGGATACCGACGGCCTTGGCGAGAGTGCGCGGGCTGACCGTGCCCTCGGGTCCGATCAACCGGCCGTCACGCTCGGCCCGCTCCTCCAGCTTCGGCAGGGCCTCGACGGCAACGTCGATGAGCGCGTTCCACTCCTCTTCGGTCCGCTCGATCTGCGCTCCGCCGGCAGATGCACGACGAGCCTGCTTCCCAGACGGGACGGGGAATTTCGCGCCCTTCAACGGCCTTCCCAGGACGTCTACGAGGGTCACGGTGGAGGGGGCGGCGGTAACACCCGGGATGATGAGTACGGGGCCGTCGGTGTCGTCCTCGGCGGTGTTCTTGTAGGGGGCGGCGGCAAGTTCGGCGAGCGCGGTAGCGACCTCGGCGCGCTTGTCGGCGGCGCGGCCGATGATTCGCTTCGTCAGGCCGAGTCCGGCTTGGTGCTTCAGCTCCCACCACGCTTCGCGGGCCTCGCGAGGGGTCATGTCCAGCCCGTGAATGGTCTTGAGGCGCCAGGAGCAGAATGCGGCGATCGGGTGGGCGATGCGGAATGCCCAGTCGGCGCGGCGCTCGTCCAGCGAGCGGCGCTTGCGCTTGGTGGCGCCGGTCTCCTTCTGAAGGGAGACGTACGACTCGACGGCCGCAACGGACAGCAGGGCGGCGAGGGCGAGTGCCCATCCGGCGACGGGGCCGAAGAGTTCGGTTCCGTGCTGGTGGTTGATGTAGGCGGCGACAGAAGCGAGGGCGAACGCGCCGACGCGGTAGCGGCCGGCGGCTCCGCCCTTCACCGCAGCGTCCAAGCCGTGGATGACGAAGACCCACGCGGCGGTCTCGACCACGAGAGCGAGGGACACGCCGATCCAGCCGAGCACCTGCCCGGGAGTAGAGGCGTTATGGAGGCCGGAGAAGTAGTCGATCTGAAGCGGCATGCTCGCGCCGACGGAGACGGCGAACGCCAGAGCGGTGATGATCAGCGCACGGCGCTTGGTCATCATCCGACCGGCGCGCTCGGCGCGTTCGGTGCGAGCCCGGGACCGGCGACGCTTGGACGCGCCCTTGCCGTGCTCCTTCAGGGCCTGACGCTCCAACTTGCCGCGCAGGGCGGCTGTCTTGCGCTCCTCACGGCCGACGATGGCACCGGACTTGGCGGCCTCGGCGGCGGCAGCGGCCTCACGGTTGACAGTGATCTGATCGAAGGCCGCTCGTGCCGCGCGAGTGCGGGGAACGGTCGCGTTCTCGGGGGTGGTGGATTCGGGCCCGTTCACGCGCGGGCTCCCTTCGGCTGGGGCGCCCAGTCGCAGACGTACGCGAGTGCGCGGTAGAGCAGGTATCCGATGCCGCCCAGAGCGGCGAAGAACGTGATGGTGACGGCCACCAGGACGACGACCGCGGCGCCGGTCGCCAGGACCAGGAGCGCGAGCAGGACAGCCGGAACGGTCATCCACTTGTTCGCGTCCTCGATCGCCTCGGCGACGTTGACGGCGATGGTGCGGGCCTCGGTCCAGATGTGACCGAGCGTGAGGGAAAAGGCGCGGGTCACGCGGCCCACCCCCCGATGAACGCCTCGTCGGTCTCGTCGGCCTCGAACCCGTCGGCGTCGTCGGCCTGCGTCAGCTCGTCCGCGAGGACGAGGAGGCGGCCGTACGAGCGGGGGGTGTCGATGAATCCGGCGTCGAGCATGTCGGCCAGGGCGGCGACGCGGGTCATGTCGTCGGCGAACGCGGCGAACAGGGCCTCGGTGCGGGCCTTACCGGTCAGGTTCTCGGGGATCTCGTACTCGTAGCCGAGGACGAGGTCGACGTCGAGGCCGATCACGGCCGACAGGTCGAGACGGGCCTCGGTGTCGAGACCACGGGCCGCCGTGGCGATTCGCCGGACGACGTCGGTTTCGGGCAAGGTGGTGGTCACGCGGAATCAACTCCTCTGCGGTTTGAGGAGTCCGCCGAGCGGCCCCGGTGTGCGTGGACTAGACGCCCCGGGGCCGTGCCTTTTCAGGCACGGCGGACCATGCAAGCTCGGGCCCTAGGGCCTTCACTCGGTGCCGGTTGATCGGCACGACATGAGTGAATCATTGAATGGAATCCATTGCAATGGTCTTGGATTCCATTCATGCTGAGTCGGAAGCCGAACCCGACCAGATGGGTTGCAGATAGGGTGGGATGTATGACAGACGGAGAGCCGCGCCGAGCGACGTTTCGCACAGTCGCCGACGAGGTGCGCGCATGCATCAACAGGGGGACCTATCCCCCTGGCTCCAAGCTCCCCACCGAGGAGGAGCTCGCCGACCAGATCGGCACCAATCGGGGGACTGCCGCACAGGCTTTGCGTCTGCTCTCCTCCGAGGGACTGATCACCAAGGGCCGCCGGGGCAGCTTCGTGCACCGGATCGTCCAGAAGATCGTTCGTGATTCGACATCGCGCTACGTCCGGGCACGGCGGGAGGAGGGGCAGGCACGGGGCGCGTTCGAGGCCGAGATCCGCGGCCTCGGCATGACTCCGTCGTCGGTCACCGCCACGCACCATGTGCAGCCGCCGGCATGGGTGGCGGACGTTCTCGGAGTCGACGCGAACACCGCGTCGGCCCTAGCTCGGGTGCGGCGGATGCTCGCCGACGACGTCCCGGTACAGCTCGCGACGTCGTACCTCCCGCTAGAGATCGCCGGGGGGACAAGGCTCGAAGAGATCGACACCGGGCCGGGCGGGTCGAAGTCTCGGCTTGCCGAGCTCGGTCACGCACAGGCCCACATCACGGAAGACATCGAGGTACGCAGGCCGACGCCCGAGGAGGTCGAGGCCCTCGACATGGCGGAGGATCAGCGCGTTTTCGAGATCGCCCACATCGGGCGCACCGAGGACGGCCGCGCGGTCGAGGTCACGATTCACGTACTGCCCTCGCACCTGTGGCGCCTGTCGTACTCCTGGCCTCTCGGCCCCACTCACTGATCACACGCACACGGAAGGGACTCCACCGAACATGGCACAGAACACGATCAGCTCGAACGGCAGCATCACCCGCGATGCCCGGAGCCGGTACCGCACCGATCTGCGCGAGGCCAACGGCGCACACGGCGCATTCGAGAGCGAGACTCGCCGCGGCGGGGGAACGCCGCGGGCCGAGGTGACCGTGAGCCGTGCGGAGGCCCCGGCCGACGTCGCCGAGCTCCTCGGCGCTGAGGGGCCGGTCGTCGTCCGTGCCCGCCGCATGTTCGACGGTGAGCGCCTGGTCCAGCTCGCCGACACGTGGATTCCGGTCGACGTCGCCACGGCGGCCGGTATCGAGCAGGTCGACACGGGAGCGGGCGGGATCATCTCCCGTATGCGCGAGGCGGGGTTCGACCAGGGCGCCGAGGCCGTCGAGGATGTCGACCAGCGGCCCGCGACGGCGGACCAGGCCGAGGCCCTCGGCGTCGAGGAGGGCGAGCTCCTCCTCACCGTGACGCACGTCGGCCGGACTGCCGAGGGCCGGGTCGTCGAGGTCACCCGGCATACCCTCGGCCGCGGCTGGACGCTGCGGTACGCCGCGCCGCTCGGCTGACGAACCGCAGAATGCAGAGCGCCCGACCCGGAAGGGGTCGGGCGCTCGTTCTTTCTCTCACTGCGGTGCCGGCGCTAGTCCGCATCCGCCGTCTACGTCGGCGCGGGCCCAGCGTTGCCGCGTTCAGTCGTCGTCGGGGGCGCTGCCGACCCACGCGACGGGCTGTCCTTCCGACGTGATCCCCCAGTGCAGTTCGGCCGACTCATGCCCTGCGGTCAATACGCAGATGCGCCCCCACCGGCCATGTTTGCCGTGACAGGTCCGGGTGAGAACGTCGATGTTGCCCTCGCGTACCGCGCGGTCGTACTGATCTTTGAGGGGTTGGAAACGCGGACGCAGCTCCAGCCCGAGGCGGGTCTCCTCCTGCCGGATCTCCTCCCCCAGGCGCCGGACTTCCGGGTCGGACATGACGGCCGTGATGGCGGTCTCAACCTCCCACCATGCGCGCCATCGGGCGTGGCGCTGGACGGCCGCCGCGACGCGGGCCTCGGTCGAGTTCTCCCCCACGGGCTTGTTCTCCTCGGATCAGGGGCCGGACACGAGGGCCACGATCAGCACCTCGCGCCGGGTCTCGTCGACTCGGTACAGGACGCTGGTCCAGGCGAGGCGGCCCGCGACGGTGAGTAGAGCGGTGTAGAGGCCGCCGACGCGGTCCGGGTACAACTCGCCTCGGCTGTAGGGCTCTTGGGCGAGTTCCTTCTCGAACGCGAGGACGGCGGCCCGCTCTTCGGTGGTGGCCGTGGCGAGCCCGGCGCGGCCGGTCTCGCTGTAGACGACGGACCACATCGCGCCTTGGGTCACCGGCCCGCCCCCTGGGCGCCGCCGAGGATCTCCTCGGAGGTGTAGCGCGGGGCGGTGGGGTCGGCGCTGGCGGCGACGGCGGCGAGGATCGCCGGGTTCGTACGCATGACAAGGCGGTGCCGCCACGAGCGGATGAGGGTCTCGTACTCCTCGGTGCTGTTGAGTTCGAGCTCGCCGAGCTGCTGCTCGAACTCCTCGCGGTCCGCGGTCGAGGCAGCGGACAGGGCGGCTCGTAGCTGTGTGAGCGTGCGCGGTCCGCTGTGTTCGTCTGTGCGGTACGGGTCGGGCCTCTCGGCCGGGGCTGCGGTCACGTCCGGGGGCTCCTCTCGGGTACGGAGTGGTCGGCTCTAGTGAGGGCGAGACGACGGCGGTCTTCGAGTTGAGTCCCCGTCGGCACGTCCGCGCCGGCTGTTCGTTAGGCCGCCCTCGCGGCCTTCCTGCCCCTGGGCGCCGCCGCCTTCGCGGCCTCGCGCTCCTCGGCGGCCTGGTCGAGCCAACCGGGGTGTTCCTTCTCGATGATGTCGCGGAGGTACTGAGGGGCGATGCCAGCCTCTCGGGCTACGCCGCTGAGGTGGCCGTACTTGGTGGACGCCATGGCGTCCTTGACCGCCCGCGCGAGGAGGGCGGCCTTTGCCTTCCTCGCCGCCTCCTCGACCGTCTCGGACGCCTCCCTCAGCTCCGCGAGCGTCTTCTCGGTGCCGGCGCCGGTGTCGGTGTCTTTGTTAGTCATGCCCCGAGGATGACACGAACGTAGGTGCACTGCAAGCGAGACTTGCAGTTGTGCTGCAACCGTGCAAGAGTGTGCGGTGATCGGCGCGGAACCGAGCGGACCGGTCTAGCAGTCGTTATGAGTCCAGCTCACAAACGGTGAGGTCAGAGCATGGGGAAGTTGGGGAACGCGGCCAGCACGAGCGAGGCCACGCTCAGGATCACCGTCGCCGCCCTGATGAAGGCGTGCGGCGAGAATCAGACCAAGCTCGCCAAGGGATTGCGCATCACTCAGGGGCAGGTCAGCCGGAAGCAGAACGGCAAAGCGGTGTGGTCGATGGGGGACATCGACAAGTTGTCGGCGCACTACGGTGTCCCGGTCCCCGACCTGCTTTGCGGCCCGTCGCACGCCGTGAGCAAGCTTTCGCCTCGCCGGTTGGCGGACATGATCGGCGGTTCGCAGGAGGTCATCACGGTTTAGCCGGTGATCACAGGCTGTGCACCTATCCACCCGCGAATTACCCATTGAATTGCAAAAGCCCCGCCGGGGATCTACCGGGAGTTACCAGCTCCCGCCCCGTCGAGGCTCTCGCGCCGACCCTGCTCTAGGTCTAGTGCGGAGTGTACCCAGCCCCCCGGGGGCCCCACACCGCAGTGGCCAGAAAGGCCGAATGTAATCGTGGCACCACACCGGGCTATCAGCCCTGATGAATGCGACCTCTGCATCAGAGTTTTCGGTGCTCTCGGAGATCACCAATTGGCCGACCCTGAGACGTGGCTCACAACGGTAGAGCTCGGGAAGCTGGTCGGCCTGAAAAAGCGGGCGACTCAGTACCACCTTGCCCACCTGTACGAGCACGGCCGTATCGACGAGGACCAGCGCACTCCCCTGACGGGCGGGATCGGTCAGCCGCTGTTGCCGGGCGCGCATGAGTGGGCCCGGAACGTCATCGCCCCCGACCCCACGTGCGCAAAGTGCCTGATCGCTCTTGCCGGTATCGGGTGGGAAGGGCAGGTCAGCCAAGAGGAGTTGGCCAAGCTCGCGGGGGTCAGCCTGCGCACGATCGAGCGTCACCGGCCGCACCTGGTGGCCGCGGACCTCGTCACCTTCCGCCCGGTGACCATGCGGGCCTCGGGGACGTCCGGGTACGTCACCGGCCGCCGCCCCGACCGGTTCACCCTGATGTCCGGGCTCACCGCCGCGCGACTGGAAGGCGCGGCGTGGGACGAGGCGCCGGCACGGGCCGAGGCCGTGATCAACCGCGTCCGGTGGTTCGTCGGCACGACTTCCGAGGAGCGGGACAACGGCATCAAGTCGGTGACGTGGTGCCTGCGTAACGGGTGGCCGGAGGAGGCCCTCCTCCGCGCGCTGGACTCGTCCGAGAACCGGCAGGCGTACCGGCCGGGCGGGTATCTGTCCAAGCTGCTGCGGAAGTTGCCGGTTTCGTACGTCGTCCCGGCGCAGCAGTCGCACCGCGGGGAGTTCCCGGAGCGGCGGCTCGACTGCCCGGTCTGCGACACCCCGTTCAAGACCAGGTTGCCCGGCAACGTGCTGTGCGGCGGCGCCATCTGCCTTACGCCGGAAAAGGCCGTGATCCCGCCCGGCTCGACCGTTTACAAGATCGCCTGAGAGGAGCCGGACCATGGGCAAGATTGTTGATGCACTGCGGGCCCGGATTCAGACTCGGGATCTGCCGAAGACCCCGAAGGGCCTGTTCAACGCTCTGATGAGGCGGGAAAAGGGCAACACGCAACGGGTGGCCGATCGCCTCGGCATCTCTCGGCGACAGGTCCAGCGGATCGCCAAGGGTGATCGAGACATCCGCAAGAGCAAGACGGAGACGCTCGACGCCCTCCGCCGCGAGGTGTCGAAGGATCACCAGCCGCGCGTCACCGCGAAGGGGATCAAGGAGGCCAAGCGCCGCGGCCTGACGATCGAGACCCGCGCGAGCTTCGGTTTCCACGCCGCGGCGGGGTCGACGGACGACGCGCGGATGAGGCGTCTCACCGAGGACGTCCCCGAGGAGCTCCTCGACGACCTGTTCGAGGCCCTGCGCAACGGAGACGAGGAGAAGGCGCAGGAGATCGCGGGCGAGGCCCTCGCCATGGAGTACTTCCGCGACGGCGGCACACGGGCGGACGGGCTCGACGTCACGTTCGGCGATATCGACTACATCGACTTTCACTGAGCGAGGACGCCATGACTGAGGTTTCGTACACCGCGCCCCTGGCCGTCCTCGAAGCGGTCGGCAACGAACTGCGCGCCCACCTTCCCAACGGACAGACCGCCGACGTGCCGGCGGACGTCACCGACCTTGCCACGGCCGCCGAGTGGGCCCTCGCGTACGGCCTGGGCGCCCCGGGTCTGTCCAAGTACGCCGAGCCCTCCGGCCCGCTCCTGGTGCTGGACGAGTCCGCGGCCGAGGCCCTCGGCCTGCCGCTCCAGCTCAACGACCGCCGGAACCTTCGGGTGACCGACGACCACCCCGCGGTGAAGGCCGTGGACGCGGCGGGGTGGACCCTGAGCCGCGCCGGACTGGGGGCCTGGTCTTTCCTGTTCAAAGATCGCGCCGAGGTGCGCGTCGCCGTCATCCCGTGGGGGGCCTTCTCTGATCATCTGCGATGGGGCGGGCTCGCCGAGGTGGCCACCAACCCGGGCGCGCTCGCGTACGCCCTCGGCGTGTATGCCGAGCGGGTCATCAGCCCGACCGGCTCCACCGCTGGTTGCGGTATCGCCCTGATGACCGCGCTTCGGCCCCCGACGCGCGTGCAGTTCGACCGCGGCACCGGGAAGATGCGGCGGGTGCCGGTCGAGGGCTCCCTCTCCAGGCCGGTCGACCCGGCCCCGCCGGAGGCCCCGGACGAGCATCCCCTCGCCGCTGAGCGGACGAGGGACCAGCGCACCCCGGAACACGTGATCTTCGAGGAGGCCCTCACCTGGTACCGCAAGCCGACCGAGACCGAGGCCGCCTTGCCGTACGTCGTGGGGCTCGACATCAACACCGCGTTTCTTGCCGCGTCGAGCCGTCTCCTCGTCGGCCTCGGCGAGGCCGTCTACACCGACGGTCCGCGCTTCGACAAGAAGGTCCCGGGAACGTGGCTGGTTGACCTGTCCGGCGCTGTGCTGCGGACGAAGAACCCGGTCACGAAGGAGTGGGTCGAGCTACCGGCGGGGATGCCGTCGCCGTTCACGCCGAACGGGCAGGCGCCGACCGGCCCGGCCTGGTACACGACGCAGACCCTCGCGTACGCGGTCGAGCTCGGGGTCGAGGTGCGGCCCCTCGCGGCGTGGCTGCGGCAGGAGCCGGGCGGCTACTTCGATCTCTGGTACGGCCGTCTTCGTGACGCTTACATGGCCACGCTCGCCGACCTGGGCGTCACCGAGGACATGGACGAGGAGTCGTTCCTCCGGGCCATGGCGACGCTCAAGGAACGTGACCCAGAGGCCGTCGCCGTCCTCGCTGCGATCAAGCAGACGGCCAAGGGCGGCGTTGGCAAGATGCGCGAGAAGCCGCAGGGCAAGCGCTCCGGCCGGCATGCCCCGTGGGCGGCGCTGAAGCGGCCGACGTGGCGGCCGGACATGCGGGCGGCGGTGATCGCTGCGGCTCGTGTCGGCGGGCACCGGAAGATGGTGAAGACGTGGGTCACCACGGGGGCCGTGCCGCTCGCGGTGCTGTCTGACTGCGTCGTCTACGCCTCGGCCCACCCGACGGCCCGCGCAGTGGTCCCGCGTAAGCCGGACGGCTCCCCGATGCCGGGCGGGTTCCGGCTCGGCCCGAATCCCGGCTACTGCAAGGAGGAGGGCGTACAGACCATGGCGTGGTACCTCGAAACAGGGGGCGCCGGGGACAATCCCGCGCGGTTCATCAAGGGCGGCGACGCTGACGCCGTTCGGGAGGGCGAGTGATGACCCAACCCGCCACCACCCGGTGGGTAGCACCGGACCCCCGGGAGCTGCCGGAGTGGCGCGCGGAGCTCGCGGAGTTCACCACGTCGGAACCGTCCATCGTCAGCATGCGCGGGGCGATCCTCGCGGGTCACTGCTCGATCGTGCCGACGATGGAGAACGCTCCGCTCGACGCGGGCACACTCGCTTCCGTCGTACTCAACAACGCGGAGCGTGCGCGGCTGGAACAGGCAGAGCTCTACTACGCCACGGCGGACATGACCGCCTTGGCGCTGGCCGCTGCCGCCACTCCGCCCCGGGAGCGGGTAAGCGTCGACCGCCTGCCGTCCGAATCCGGCTTCATCGTTTTCGAGGAGCCGATCGGCGGCTACGTCGAGGATGTTGGGGCCGCCCTAGCGGGCACGTTGACCGCCAGGGCGGGGGTGGACGCGAAGATCACAAAACCGATCGTGGCGGCGTCGTGGACTGCATGGACCCCGAACGACGTTCAGGTGACCGAGGGCCAGGTGACCTGGGGTCACACCACCAGCGCCGGGTACGCCCCCATCCCGTCCGGCAGTAGGGGCATTTGGGTGACCTACTACGCCCCCCGCGGGCTTTTGTCTGGCCTGCCTGCCGAGACCGTAATCGGCACGATGCGAGACGGCTCGGTCATGACGGCCGGGATGATCGAGGCCGGGCAGCAGGACACCCCCGGGGGGCCGCTGAGCTGGGACCATGAGGTGTTGTTGAGTGAGGGCGCCGAGTTCGCTCCGGCCCGGCCCGACACCACCGACGTATGGAGCCACACCCTTTACACGGCGTGGCAGCTCATGACCACCGCCGGGGGCACCCGGTGGGCGGAGGTCGAGGAGATTCCCCGCGAGCGCGCCGGCAGGAAGCGCGACGCCCGGCAGGGCATCACCGGCTCGTCGACCGTCCGCATCGTCAACGTCCACACGGCCCACCGGCCGCCCCGGGAGGCGGCGGCCGAGGACGCCGCGGTCAGCACGGGCCGCCGCGAGCCGTCGTGGTCCTGCCGGTGGCCGGTGCGCCCGTACCGCCGCTCAACCTGCCTCAACCCCGGCGGCCACGCGGCCGGGGACTGCCAGCACGAGGACCGCATCGTTCCTGGGCACATCAAGGGGCCGCCGGGCGCACCGCTTCGCGCCGGCAGCACCGTGCACCTGTGGGACCGGCAGCCGGAAGCCGGCATGTAGCGCTGGCCCGACACCGCCCCTGTCCATCTCTTCCGTAGACCAACGGAGCCCGAGAGTGCCGGGACCCGTTCAACTCCCCAGGAGGACAGCACATGACCGGGACCACAGCCCAGACCGCAGCGGCGGAGCCGTTCGACCCGCAGAACTCGCCCCTGATCACCAGCGCCGCCGAGTACGAAAAGCTGCGCCGCACCGTGACCACGATCGAGATCCCGGAAGGCTTCGACCGATGGCACCCCAACGAGATCACGGAATGGCTCTCACAGATCGAGGACGACGAAACGGTCTCTGAACCTGACTTCTACCGTGCTCGGCAGGCCGTCTACTACGCCTTGGGGATCGATCCGTTCCCTTCAGAGGGCAAGCACTGAGAAACAGACAGATCCACCCGCGAAGGAGCCCCGGCAGATGCCGGGGCTCCTTCGCGTTCTCCACCGTGCGCCACGCGGGACGCGCGGGCCTGGTCGCGCTGCGTTTCCGGGCCCCGGTGGTTCAAAGCTTTCTGTGGAGCGTCTCGCCGGACGGCGCGGGTGTCCATCCCTCACACGAGCGACTGTGGCTGAGTACCCGAGTTGGCGAGCCGAGCGGCCTCGCCTTTCATTCCCCCGCAGACGGAGGCCGGTCCTTCCACACCTCTCGGTGGACCTCCCTCAGCTTCAGGACAGAGACATACCCGAGGGCCATACCAAGGTCTGCCTGTGCCCGTTCAACGGGAGGCAGGAGGCCCGATTTACGCTGTCCAATGGCCTCGTAGAGCAGGTGTACGGCGGCGTTGGACGCGTAGAAAGCCGCTTCCACGCGTGCCCCGCCCGGTGGGTCTGCTGAGTTCGCCGAAGGGAGTCCAGGCACTCGTTCGTCATGGTCGGTCGGTCCTCGCTCGATGAGCAGACCGAGCGCCGACCGTGCTTCCCGGAGTTTACCGATGGCGTGCTCGTACAAGGCCATCGCGTGCTCGTCGTCCGGAGGGAACCCCTGGTCGGCTGAGCCGTCGTGATCGTAAGCCATCGCATCTCCCCTGGTCGGCTGTCTTCCATGGTGGTTTGCCCGAGGCGGTGTTGCTGCTGAACGGCGGAACTTCCTCCGTGTGGGGCCCCGTTGTGCTCAGCTCGCCAACTCGGATGCCCAGTCACAGCAACCCAAAGTTTCAGCACAACTCACAGTTGCACTTGCAGTTCACTTACGGCCGTGGAAGGGTGGGCGGGCAGTACCCCACCAAGACGGAGAAGAGCGCCGATGCCCACGGAGTACCTCACCCGGACCCGAATCACCGTCGACCGTGACGGCCGCGCCGAGGCCGCCCTCAAATTCCCCGCCGCGGCCGGGAAGGGCAAGGCCCGCGCCGCCGCCGTCTGGCGTCTGGCCGTCATCTACAAGGTGAGCGCCCACCACCCGCGGAGGGTCCGGCACTACAACCCCGCGAGCCCGGACGCTCCCCTCCCCACGGCTGACGAGCTGCGCCTCGAACTGTCCGGCGCCCCCGAGCGGATCGCCCGCCTGATGTCTGCCGCCCCGCGCTACCTCGCCCGCGTCGAGGCCCTCGCCACCAAGGCCGCCCGGCTCTACGGCCGTTGGGCCCGCAGCGCGGCCGGGGAGGAGGCCCTCGAATACACCGATGCCAGCGGGCGCCGCGCGTACGCCACGCGGTTCCGCGCCGACGCGTTCGAGGCGGCGGCCGACTGCTACGGCATCAGCACCCTCCCCCGCTACGTCGCCCAAGACGCCCCGATGTGGGGCCAGGCCGCCCGCGTCGCGTGGGATCTCGTGAAGGCCGAGGGCGCGGTAAAGCTCGCCGAGCTGTACGACGTGGCCGAGGCCGAGGAGATCCTCGCCGCTGCGGACCGCATGCCGAACCCGTATGCGGAGGCTCACGACCGCGAGTCCGCCGAGCTCGTCGCCGCCGAACTGCGCCGCAGCGTCCGCCTGTTCGCCGCTCTCGATGGCGAGGAGCTCGCGGCCGTCGAGGAGCCGGTCGAGGAGGCCGCGGCCGAGGACGTCGTCGAGGACCAGGAGGAGGAGCTCCTCCTCGTCCCGCTCACTCGGGTACAGCGCCGTTGGTTGCACACCGCCGCCGCGCACCCGGCCGGGCACTTCCCGAACGGCTGCAACCTGCGCACCCTCGCGGCTCTTGAGGCGGCCGGTTACGTCGAGTGGGCGCCGCCGTACGACCACGGCCGCCGCCTGCGGATCGCCGACTCGTACAAGCCGAACCCGGGCGAGGTCCGACTCACCGCGGCGGGCCGCCGCCGGGCGGCGTGCGAGGAGCGCGAGCGCGTCGTGATCGTGGCGTGCGGGGGTCGTAAGGCGGTGTACGCCGACGGCATCCACAAGGGGAAGCCGGTGATCGGTGCGCGGGCCGGTGAGCTTTACGTGGGGAACTACCACCGCGCGATGCGGCAGGCGGCCGACGTCCTCACTCGCGGCGGCCGGGGCGGGCGCGTGCTGATCCTTTCGGCTAAGTGGGGGCTCGTCGAGCTTGACCGGCACATCCTGAATTACGACCTGAAGGCGGGCGCCCCGGGCACGGTCGACGGCGAAACGCTCCGTCGGCAGGCGCACGAGCTCGGGATCTCCGGGGCTGCCGTGACGGTCCTCGGCGGCCGGGCGTACGCGAAGCTCGCCGGGGAAGTCTGGGACGACTTCGCCGCACTCCTCGCAGGCACGCGCGGGATCGGTGAACAGCTCGCGCGTCTCGCCGACATCTACGACCCGGCCCGCCGTACGGTCGAGGAGCTCGTCGAGGACCAGGCGGCCGAGGAGCTCGCGGCCGTCGAGGAGCCGGTCGAGGTGGCCGCGGACGAGGACGTCGTCGAGGACCAGGCGGCGGCCGGGGCCCTCGTCGGGCCGGGCCTCGCGGTGCCGGCGGCGGTGCGGGCGGCCGAGCTCGGCGCCGTCCGGTCCGGGCGTCGGGAGTGTGGCGGTCAGCTGTCGCGGGGGTTGTCGCGTGGCCCCCTGTCGTGTGCTGTGACCTGCGGAGACTCCCCCCCTCCCCCGATGCTGGGGCGGACGCGACAGTACCCCGCGGCGCCGTGTTACCCGTACCGGTGGACTGCCGCGCGGCGCGGCTCCCGGCTCCCGGTGATCGGGCGCCGCGAGCGCATGCGCCGCCCTTGACCTCCGTCGCCCTCGCCGCCCTCGCCATGCTGGCCGCCGCGGGGTAGACAGGAGAAGTGACGGACAGCGAGCCGGACGCCGTCGGCGAGGACGAGCCTCAGCCCGAACTGTGTGACCAGTGCGGAGCCATGATCGACGACGGCTCCGAGCTGTATGCCGTCGTGCGGGACTCCTCCGTCATTCACGCCCACGACCCGAAACTCGACGGCGGCCGGATGATCGTCGCTTGCTCTCCCGAGCATCTACGCGACCTGCAAAAGCAGTACCGGAAACGGCCATTCATCGACGCTGAGCTATGGGCCGGGAAGATCTATCGCGCCATGGACGCGCACCCCGATGGCCTCAGCCGTGAGGAACTGGAGGAGGAAACGGGGCTCACTCCGGCCCAGATCGAACTTGGGGTGTTGTGGCAGAACCTCGGCGCCTTGCGCTGGCACCAGCAGTTCGGCCAGGGCGACGACGAGGCTCCGTGATCACGGGCGGGACCGTCTCGCGTCCTACCTATCGGCGCCGGCATCGTCCGGGTACGACATGCGCGCGGTGTGCCGCGCGGCGCAGGGGGTCACCGACCCGCCGCTCGTCGCACTGTGCCGCGGCGCCTACGGGCGATAGCGTCGGGATGAGACACGGCCGGGCCCCCGCGCTGGATGCGGGGGCCCGGCCGTGTCGTGGTGTCAGTCGTGGACGAGTTCGGCGTCGACCACTTCGGCCGGGACCTTGATCTTCGTACTCAGCCATCGACCGGCGGTACGGATGGTTTTCGCGTCCGTCTCTGCGGCTGCGAAGTCGAGGGGCGGCGTGCTGCCCATGTCGAGCTTACCCAGGAGCGTGACGAGTCGGTCGGCCGCCGCGGCAGCGTCCTTGAGGGTCTTGTTCACTGCCTCGCGCCGCTCCCTCTCGGACGGTGGGAGGGTGCCCCTGCCTTGCTGGCCCCCGTTCTCGTCATCAGCCTTACGGGCCGCCGCCGAGTCCTTGACGACTTCACGCACGAGTGCGGCCGTCAGCTTGCGTCCGTTCTGCTGCGCCTTCTGCTGCGCCGCGGCGAGCTTGCCGAGGGCTGCCTCTTCGCCCTCCTCTCGCCACGTGGGGACGAGTTCGAGCGCCACCGACTTGGACAGCTCAGCCTTGACGAGAGCAGGGACGGGCGCCGATTCGGGGGCCTCGCCCGCCCGTTCCTCGGCGCCATCGGTCTCGGTGCCGGCGGGGGCCGATTCGAGGGCGGGGCGGGGTGCCGGG
>NZ_JAEQAZ010000188.1 GCF_016654115.1 Streptomyces sp. MBT53 | reverse complement strand
GACATAGAGGCACCCCCCCGCGAAGCAGGCGACCCGAAACCCCGGAGCGCCCCCTCACTCCTTGGTCGCGCCGGCCAACATGCCCGACACCAGGGCCCGTTGGGAGAAGAGGAACACCAGGAGCACGGGCAGGACGGTGACGAGGGCGGCCAGGGCGAGTTCGGGGCGCATGATCTGGTTGCCGAGGCCGGCGGAGGTGTTGAACGCCGATGACGAGGTGAGCAGGGTGTTCAGCCCCACCTGAGCCGGGTACTGCGAGCTGTCCGGCAGCATGACGAACGGCAGGAAGAAGTTGTTCCAGTTGCCGACGAAGTTGAAGGAGCCGACGAGCGCGATGACCGGTTTCGCCAGCGGCATCGCGACGAGCCGGAACACCTGCCACTCCGAGCAGCCGTCGATGCGCGCGGCGGCCAGCAGATCCGCCGGGATGTTGGAGGAGAAGTAGATGTAGGTGAGGTACACACCGAACGGGAAGAACGAGAAGGGCAGGATCACCGACCAGACCGTGCCGTCCAGGTGGACCGCGTTCATCTCCAGGTACAGCGGCAGGACCAGCGCGGCCGAGGGCATCAGCATCACCAGCAGCGTGATGGTCAGCAGCAGCCGGCGGCCGACGAACCGGGTGAGCGCGAGGGCGTACCCCGCGGGGATGCCGATGACGAGGGTGATGGCCAGCGCGCCGAAGGTGTAGAGAGCCGAGTTCCCCAGCCAGTCGAGGACGGCCCCGTCCTGGAAGCCGTACAGATGACGCCAGGTGTCGGCCAGACCCGTCAGGGAGCCGAAGGAGAACGGCGCGTCGCGCAGGATCTGGCCGTCGCTCTTCGTCGGGGCGAGCAGCAGCCAGACCACCGGCAGCACGAAGAACAGCAGGAAGCAGCCCAGGACGACGATCCATGCCGTGCGGGCGGCCAGACTCGTCGGGCGGATCCGTCGAGACGGCGTGGGAGGGCGGCGGTGGGTCTCGGCAGCCGTGCGCCGGGTCCGGATGGAGGAGGTGAGCGTCATGACGGCCTTTCAGTCCCGGCCGAACAGCCCGGCCCGGAAGACGACGAGTGCCGCGCAGCCGAGCCCGAGGAGGAGCAGGTCGACGGAGAGCGCCGCCGCGCCGTTGAAGTCGCCTGCCTGGAAGGCGTATTGGTACGAGAGTTGGTTCGGTGACCAGCTGTCGGGGATCATGCCCCAGCTCGCGGTGGCGACCAGTTGGGGTTCGACGAACAGCTGGGTGCCCGCCGCGAAGGCGAGGATCAGCATGTAGGCGATCCACTTGGTGATCATCGGGATCTGGACGCGGAGCGCGATCTGCAGGGTGCTCGCACCGTCGATCCGGGCGGCCTCCAGGATCTCGTCCGGGATGTTGTTGAGCGCCCCGTACATGATCACGATCCAGCCGCCCGCCCCGGTCCAGAAGGCGATCACGGTGAACAGCACCGGCAGATGGCCGGGGGCGATGACCTGGGCGAGGGTGTGCCAGCCGAAGGCGTCCAGCAGCCACCCGACCGGACTGGAGGCCGGGTCGAGCAGGATGAGCCAGAGCAGCACGCTCGCCACCCCGGCGAGCGCTCCCGGCAGATAGAAGAGGAACCGCAGCGTGGAAGCGGTCCGGCGCATCCGGCCGTGCAGCATCAACGCGAGCAGCACGACCAGGACCATCAGCACCGCCAGCCAGACCAGCAGGTACAGGCCGATGTGGGCGAAGGCCGGTCCGAAGCGGTAGTCGGAGAAGGTGCGGGTGAAGTTGCCGAACCCGACGTACTGGCCACGGGAGTTGGACAGCGCCAGCCAGAGGGCATAGCCGGTGGGCAGGACTCCGAAGGCGACCAGCAGGACGAAGTAGCCGGAGACGAAGAGGTGTCCGGCACGGCCCAACGGGTTGCGGACGCTGCCCTTCGGTCGTACGGCGGAGGTGGCGGTCATGGGGACGCCTCACCGCTCCACGGTGTAGCCGAGGGACCTGGCCTTGTCGGCGATGGCCGTCTGCCAGGTGCCCAGCGTGTCGGTCAGCGTCTTCCCCGAGTTGAGAGCGGGGACGACGGTCGAGGCGTAGATCGCCTCCTGGCTGTACTGGGTGGCGGACCAGCCGGGCCACACCCGCTCGGCGGCCTGTTGGAACACGGGTCCGATGTCGTCGGCGAAGTAGCCGGTCCTGGTCTGGTTGGCCAGCCACGCTGTCGCGGCCGTCTTGTAGGCGGGATAGGTGCCGGCGGTGGCCTGGTAGTCGTTGGACGTCGTCATCCAGGTCACCAGGTCGGAGGCGGCCTTGAGGTTCTTGCTGTGGGAGGAGACGAACCACAGGCCGCCGCCGACGTTGCCGGTGTAGTTCGTGGTGTCGTCGGCGAACTTGAGCGGGGCGGCTGCCGCGATCCGGCCCTTGGGGGTCTTGAAGGTCGAGTTGAACAGCACCTGGCCGTACCAGGAGGGGCCCGGGAGCATGAGCACCTTGGCGGCCTTGTTCTTGATGAAGACGGTGTCCTTGGAGACCGCGCCCTTGGCGATGAGGCCGTCGAGCAGCTTGGCCATCCGTATGCACTTGGGGTCTTCGAGGTTCACCGTGACCTTCTTGCCGCCGGTGACCGTGCTCGCGGGACACTGGCCGGCCCAGAAGTAGATCTCCGGGGCGTACGAGTCACCGGCGGTGCCGAGGAGATAGCCCGGGTGCTCCTTGGCGACCTTCGTCCCGAGGGCCTCGTACTGCTCCCAGGTGGTCGGGACGGTGTACCCGAAGGAGTCCATCAGTTTCTTGTCGTACCAGAGGACGTTCTGGGCCAGGTCGTTGCGGACGCAGTAGGTCTTGCCGTTGAAGACGCAGGGGTCGAGGGCGCCGTCGGCGAAGCCGCCGAGCGTGCTCTTCGGGATGATGCCCTGGTCGACGGGGGCGGCATAGGGGGACTTGCCCTGGGAGGCCCAGCTGCCGTCGTTGACGTTCGCGGTGAAGGCGACATCGGGCCAGCCGCCGCCGCTCCGGTCGAACAACTGCACCTTGGTCTGAAGGTCGTTGGCGCCATTGGCGTCGCCGCTGTACGTGACGATCTTCAGCTTCACGTCCGGATGCGCCTTCTGGTACGCCTGCACGCCCGGTACGCGGGTGGCGTCCGCCCACACCGTGATCTCGCTGCCTGCCTTCTGGGGCACGGGGGAGAACTTCCCGGCTGTCCCGCTGCCGGCGGGAGTGGGATCCACGCTGGCACATCCGGCGAGCGCGACCTTGAGTGGGCCGAACAGAACAACCTGATCCACAAGCCCACGGACACGCCCTCCCGGGAGAAGAACGGCTGGTCCGGCGATGCCATGGCCAGTTCCGAGTCACAGCTGCTGACCTGGGGGACGGCACCGCTGTTCACCAAGTACCTGCGCGACTTTCCCGACGCCATGGCCGACAGCGGACAGCTGCCGATGATCCTCCCCGCCGTCCGGGGCGGATACGGCTACAACGGCACTCCCGGTTGGGATGCCTGCTGGGCGGCGGTCCCCGCGTGGGACGCGGCGCTCTTCGTCATCCCCTGGGAGCTGTACCTCTACGCCGGCGACCCGTCCCTCCTCACCGAACTCCTCCCGGTACAGCGCCGCCTGCTCGACTACTACGCGACACTGTTCCGGCCCGAGAACGACTACGTCTTCGAGGCGTCCCTGGGCGAGTACTCGGCGGCGGGCGACACCGGGTCCAACGCCGTGATCAGCCTGCAGTTCTACATCCACTTCGCCGACCACATGCACCGCGTGTGCACCATGCTCGGCGAACCCGACGCGGACGCCTACCAGCGGCTTTCCGCCGAGCTGCGCCGGGTGTTCCTCCGCCGCTACTGGGACTCGGAGGCCCGGCGGTTCATCGGAGGGGAGGTCGAGAGCGAGAACATCCTGGCCCTTGAGTTCGACCTGGTACCGGGCACGGACCTGCCGAACGGCGATCCCAGGTGTCTGCCCGGGGGCAGGACACTGGCGGAGAACCGTCGCTCGGTGGCGGATGCCGCCGCCTCGATCAGGGACGCCGGCCATCACTTCCAGTCGGGTGTCTACGGGGCGCGCTACCTGTTCAACGTCCTGGAGGAGTTCGGCCACACCGACCTGCTGATGCGTGCCGTCACCGTGCGGGACGCGCCGGGTTTCGCCGATCAGATCGCCCGTGGTGCGACCTCGCTGTGGGAGGCGTGGGGAGGCGGGTCCCTGAACCACCACTACCGGAGCAGCGTCGCCACATGGTTCTACCAGGAGTTGGCGGGGATCACCCCAACGTCCCCCGGTTATGCGACCGTTCGCGTGAGGCCACGCGTCCCGCTCGGGGACGACTATCTAAAGGCTGTGCCCACTTCTCCCGACGATCCGGGCACGACCGGGTCACTCGGTTACGTCGGGGCCCGACTGCGCACACCACGCGGCACAGTTAGTTCGCGGTGGCGGCGTGGTGACGATGGACAGATCGACCTCACGGTGACGGTCCCCGCGAACACGGTCGCGGAGGTGTGGTGCCCGAGAACCGGTGAACCGGTGGCCCGTTCGAAAGGGGAAGCACTCGTGGGGGACCGGGAGTTCGGCGGGGTGAAGTACAGCATCTTCCTGGTGACCCAAGGTTCCCACCACTTCCTCGGCCGATTGGGCTGAGTTCCACAGGCGTCGGGTGCTCGCGGTCCGCGACTCCCGTCGTACTGGGTCCGTCGACCGACGTGTACTTGTCATGCACAGCCTGCAAAGGATCGGACTGCCGGCTCCGGATCAGTACGACGGCGCGTTCTGCGTCTACTTCGACGTCCGCGGGACTGGACCCACCTCCGGCTCTGCGGGCTGGGCGGCTGCGGGCCGTTGGGGATTCTCGGTCGGCGCGACGGCGTCGTGCGCGTCATCCCGCTCGTCCGGGTCGGCTACGAAGGCGGACTCCCCGTCCAGTGCCCGCTTGGCCCGGGTGATGTCCAGCGCGCCCTCCCAGCGGGAGACGGCGAACGCGGCGACGCAGTTGCCGAGGAGGTTGGTGGCCACCCGCATCGAGTCCATGATGCGGTCGACGCCCAGGAGGAGGGCGACGGCGCCGGCGGGGATGACGCCGAGCGCGGAGGCGGTCGCGGACAGCGCGAGGAACGCCGAACCCGGCACGCCCGCCATGCCCTTGCTGGTGAGCATGAGCATCAGTACGACGGTCACCTGCTGGCCCAGGGTGAGGTCGACGCCCACCGCCTGCGCGATGAAGAGGGTCGCGACGGAGAGGTAGATGGAGGCGCCGTCCAGGTTGAAGGAGTAGCCGGTGGGCAGGACCAGACCCACGGCGTCGTCGCGGCAGCCGGCGTGGCGCAGCTTCTGCATCATCCGGGGCATCACGGTCTCGCTGGAAGCGGTGCCGAGGGCGAGGAGCATCTCCTCGCGGGTGTAGCGGACGAACTTCCACAGGCTCAGCCCGGTGAACGCCTTCAGCGCGACCGCGAGCAGCAGGAGGAACAGCGCGGCCACGCCGTAGCTGACGCCGATGAGCTTGCCGTACGTCGACATGACGCCCAGGCCGTACTGGCCGACGAGGTGTGCGGTGGCGCCGAAGACCGCGAGGGGCGCGAGTTTCATGACGAAGCCGACGATCGCGAAGACGATCTCCTGCACCTGGTTGACGGCCGGCAGGATCGCGGGGACCTTCGTGTGCCCCAGGTGGAGCAGGGCCGCACCCACCAGGCAGGCCAGGACCAGGACTTGGAGGAGCGAGTTCTCGGCGAAGGCACCGACCGCGCTGTCGGGCAGGGCGTGCAGCAGGAAATCGCTGGTCGACGGCAGCGCCGCGCCGCCGGTCTTCGCGTCGACCGCGTTCGAGTCGAGGGTGGCCGGGTCGATGTGCATGCCCGCGCCGGGCTGGACGAGGTTGGCCGCGATGAGTCCGAGCAGCAGGGCGAACGTGGTCGCCACCTCGAACCAGATCAGCGCCTTGACGCCGATACGGCCGAAGGCACGTAGATTCCCGGCCTTTGCTATGCCGGTGACCACCACACAGAACACCAGCGGCGCGATGACGGCCTTGATGAGCCGTACGAAGCCGTCGCCCAGCGGCTGGACGGCGGTCCCGAGGTGGGGCCAGAGCCGGCCCACGACGAGGCCGAGCAGCAACGCGCAGGCGACCTGCGCGAACAGTGACGTGCGCAGCAGACGCGCGGTGCGGCGTGGCAGGGACGGTGCGGACAGCGGCACGAGCTACCTCCGATACTGATTCCGCCATACGGAATTCATATTCCGCTGATCGAGGGCAACTATGGTTCAAGTGGCGTCTTCGCAGAAGCCCATGAACCTTCACCGCCGAAATATTGGATGTTCGTCCAAGCTGGAAGAAGCAGTACGGGTCCACGCCCGGCTGACTGGGTGTGGACCCGTACTGCTGTGTCTGGTGCGGGAGTTGGCCCTACACGGCCGCCGCTGCGGCGTGCAGGTTCTTCGCGGCGAGGGCGAGTCCCTCGGTCTGGGAGTAGGCGGCGTCCTCGTGCTCGATGTTGACGGCCATGTCGGGGTCGATCTCGGCGAGGGCGCGCAGGAACTCGGTCCAGAAGGGGACGTCGTTGCCGATGCCGACGGCGACGAACTTCCAGGCGGGGTTCTGGGGCCAGGAGTTGCACCAGAAGCCGTAGCCGGTGGGCACCTTGTCGGGTGCGTCGGCGGGTACGCGGGTGAAGGAGGTGTCCAGTACGCCGCGGATGTCGGCGCCGGGGCAGAGCGTCGCGTCCTTGGCGGCGGCGTGGAAGACCAGCGGGCCGAGCCACTTGATGGAGGCGATGATGTCCATGCCCTGCCACATCAGGTGCGAAGGGTCCATCTCCGCACCGACGTTGGTCAGTGAGCCCTCGTCGACGAGGCGCTTGAGGGTGACGGGGGAGAAGACGAGATTGTGGGGGTGCATCTCGATGGCGACCCGGACGTCGTTCTCCCGGGCCAGCGCGTCGATCTCCTTCCAGAACTCGACCGCCACGCCCCACTGGTAGTCCAGGACGTCCATGTAGACGCCGTCCCACGGATTCACCACCCAGGACGGGTACTTGGCGTCCGGGTCGGAGCCCGGTGTGCCGGACATGGTGACCACGTGCCGCACACCGAGCAGCCCCGCGAGGCGGATCGTACGGCGCAGGTCGTCGGCGTGCTTCGGGCCGACTCCGGGGAGCGGGTTGAGGGGATTGCCGTTGCAGTTGAGGCCGGTCAGCTCCATCCCGCGGTCCGCGAAGGTCGCGAGGTACTCCTCGCGTGCGGTCGCCGAGGACAGCAGCAGATCGACGGGGCAGTGCGGGGAGGGGATGAACCCGCCGGTGTTGACCTCGACGGAGTCCAGGCCGTTCTCCTTGAGGATGTCGAGGGCCTCGGCCAGCGGGCGGTCGTGCAGACAGGCGGTGTAGGCGCCGAGCTTGAGGGACATGCGGGTGCTCCTTGTATACGTGGGGATGGTCAGACGGCGGGCGGGACCTGGACGGCCGCGCCGTGGGACTGTGCGGACTCGACGATGGCGCGGATGATCTCGATGGTCCGCAGTCCCTCGGCGAACGTGGCGCAGGAGGGCAGTGGTTCGGCGACGCCCGCGACCTGGTCGAGGAACGCCCGTGCCTGGTAGGTGAAGTTGTCGGCGTTGCTGGCCCCGACGCCCGGTGCCTCCATGGGCACCCCGCCCGCGAAATAGGGCATTTGGGGTCCGGCGATGATCTGCCGGGCACCCCGGGTACGCGCGTCGGGCTGGGCGTCGTCGAAGAGGTACTCGGCCGGCCGGTGCTGGTCGAACGCGGCCCGCCCGCCGACCCCGAGGACGTCGAACGCGAGTCCGTTGGGCAGCCCGAAACCGGTACGGGTGACGGAGAAGGTGCCGACGAGCCCGGACTCGAAGCGGGCGGTGAAGGACGCGGTGTCCTCGTTCTCCACCTCGCCGAACTCGTCCGAGACGGGGGCCGAGTTGTGCCCGACGACCGCGCCCAGCGGCAGCGGACGCTTGGGGATCTGCGTGGAGAGCGTGGCACCGGAGACGGAGGTGATGGGTCCGGCGACGTACTCGGCGGCGTCGATGATGTGCGAGCCGACGTCACCGAGCGCGCCGGAACCGGCACCTCCCTTGAAACGCCAACTCAGCGGCCCCTTGGGGTCGGTGGCGTAGTCGCACCAGTAGCGACCGCTGAACAGGGTGAGGTCACCCAGCTCGCCGCGCCGCACATGGTCGCGGATCGCGGCGATGCCGGGGGAGCGGCGGAAGGTGTAGCCGACGGCGGTGACGACATCGGCCGTTCGCTCCAACTCGGCCATCGCACGCGCGTCTTCGAGCGAGCCGGCGAGGGGCTTCTCGCACAGCACGTGCTTCCCGGCGGCGACCAGCGCCTCGGCGATCGGCCGGTGCAGCGCGTTGCCCACGACGATGCTGACGGCGTCGATCGTCGGGTCCTCGGCGACGGCCTCCCAGCTCGGCAGCGCCTTCTCGAAGCCGTAGCGGCGGGCGGCGTCCTCGGCGAGCGCGGTGTTGGCATCGGCTATCGCGGCCAGCCGGACCGGGGGCAGGCCCGGCCCGAACACGGTGTTGACGTTGCGGTATCCGGCGGCGTGACTGCGGCCGGCCATACCGGCTCCGATCACCGCGACGGACAAGGGCTTGGCGGAGGAGGTCATGAGGTGTCCCTTGAGAAGAGAGGTCAGCTGGAGGTGGGGAAGTTGAAGCCGGCCGTGACCTGCTGGGCGGGCTGCGGCCAGCGGGTGGTGACGACCTTGGGCCGGGTGTAGAAGCGGATGCCCTCGGGGCCGTGGATGGGGGAGTCTCCGATGAGGGAGTCCTTCCAGCCGCCGAAGGAGTAGTACGACATGGGCACGGGCACCGGCACGTTGACGCCGATCATCCCGACCTTGACGTTGCGCTGGAATCGCCGCGCGGCCTCGCCGGAGGCGGTGAACAGGGCGGTGCCGTTGCCGTACGGGTTGGCGTTGATGACGGCGATGGCGTCGTCGAGGGTGTCGACGCGGACGATCGCGAGGACGGGGCCGAAGAGCTCGTCGCGGTAGGCGTCCATCTCGGTGGTGACGTGGTCGAGGAGGGAGGGGCCGGTGAAGAAGCCGTCCTCGTGGCCCTCGATCTTCAGTCCACGGCCGTCGACGACGACGGTGGCGCCCTGTTCGGCGGCGGTGGCGACGGCGTTCTCGACCCGCTCCTGGGCGACCTTGGTGATCAGCGGCCCCATCTCCACATCTGCGTCGTGACCGGGGCCGACCTTCACCTCACGGGCCTTGCGGGACAGCACCTCCACCAGGCCGTCCGCCGCGTCGCCGACGGCCACGGCGACGGAGACGGCCATGCAGCGCTCGCCGGCCGAGCCGTAGGCGCCGGCGGTGATGTGGTTGGCGGCGAACTCCAGGTCGGCGTCGGGGAGGACGACGGCGTGGTTCTTGGCGCCGCCGAGCGCCTGGACGCGCTTGCCGTGCGAAGTGGCCCGCTCGTGCACGTACTTGGCGATCGGGGTCGATCCGACGAAGGAGACGGCCGCGATGCCGGGGTGGGCGAGGATCGCGTCGACGGCGTCCTTGCCTCCGTGCACGACGTTGAAGACGCCGTCGGGGAGCCCGGCACGGCGGTACAGCTCGGCGACGAAGTTCGCGGCCGACGGATCCCGCTCGCTGGGCTTGAGGATGAAGGTGTTGCCGGTCGCGATGGCGATCGGGTGCATCCAAAGAGGCACCATGGCAGGGAAGTTGAAGGGGGTGATGCCCGCGACGACGCCGATCGGCTGACGGAAGTTGTGGACGTCGATGCCACGGGAGACCTGGTCGGAGAACGACCCCTTCAGGACATCGCCGAGACCGCACGCGAACTCCACGACCTCCCGGCCTCGGGTGATCTCGCCCCGTGCGTCGGCCACGGTCTTGCCGTGCTCCGCGGAGATGATCCGCCCCAGCTCCTCCTCATGGTCGACGAGCAACTGGCGGAAGGCGAACATCACTTGGGTGCGCTGCGTGAGCGACGACTCCGACCAGGACTCGAAGGCCCGCTCGGCGGCGCTGACGGCGGCGTCGACGACATCGGGCCCGCCCAGGGCGACCCGGGCCTGCTCCTGGCCGGTGGCCGGGTCGAACACCGCGGCGGTGTCCGTGCCGGACACGGCCGTACCGTCGATCCAGTGCTGAATGGTATTCACGGCAAGGTGTCCTTACAGGTAGTGGCGCTGGGCGAGCTTGTTGGCTGCGTACGTCTCGTACGCGCCGCGGGTGGAGTCGAGGGCGGAGGTCTGGCTGACGGGCACGTCCCACCACCCGTGTGCGGGCGGGTTGGGCCCGTACAGGTCGGTCTCGACATGGACGACCGTGGTGCGGGCGGCGGCCTTCGCCTTCTCCATCGCCGTACGGAACTCGTCGACGGAAGTGGCGTGCAGGACGTCCGCGCCGAGCGAGGAGGCGTTCGCGGCGAGGTCGACCGGGAGGACCTCTCCGTCGAGCTGGCCCGAAGTGCCGTCGCGATAGCGGTACTTGGTGCCGAACCGCTGTGAGCCGAGCGCCTCCGACAGAGCGCCGATCGAGGCGAACCCGTGGTTCTGGACGAGGACGACGATGACCTTCAGACCCTCCGAGACCATGGTCACGATCTCCTGAGCCATCATCAGATACGAGCCGTCGCCGACCAGTACGACGACCTCGCGGGAGGGATCGGCCATCTTGGCGCCGACGCCGGCGGCGATCTCGTAGCCCATGCAGGAGTACGCGTACTCGACGTGGTAGGCCTTCGGATCCCTTGCCCGCCACAGCTGTTGGAGATCGCCCGGCATGGAACCGGCCGCGTTGATGACCACGTCACGGTCGCCGAGGACGTCGTTGAGCGCGCCGAGGATCTCCGTCTGCGCGGGCAGCGGGCCGTGGCCCACCGTGAAGCAGCCGTCCTCGATCTCCCTTGTACGGGCGATGAGTTGACCGGTCAGCGCGCGGTACTCCGAGGAGACCTGCCAGCCGTTCAGCGCTTCCGAAAGGGCCTCGATGCCGAGCCGGGCATCGGCCACCAGCGGCTCGGCGGAGTGCTTGACCGCGTCCAGGCGGGCGACGTTGAGGTTGACGAAGGCGACGTCCGGGTTGGCGAAGACGGTGTGGCTCGCGGTGGTGAAGTCGCTGTAGCGGGTGCCGATGCCGAGGACGACATCGGCCTCCTTCGCCAGTTCGTCGGCCGCGTACGAGCCGGTCGAACCGATCCCGCCGACCGCGCAGGGGTGGTCCCAGGGGACTGCGCCCTTGCCGGCGTGGGTGTCGGCGACCGGGATGCCGGTGGCCTCGGCGAAGGCCCGCAGTCGGCTCTCGGCGCCGGAGTACACGGCCCCGCCGCCCGCGACGATCAGCGGCTTGCGCGCGTTGCGCAGCAGGCGTGCGGCCCGCTCGACGGCGGCGGGCTCCGGCACCGGGCGGCCCACATGCCAGACCCGGCGCCGGAAGAACGCGACCGGCCAGTCGTACGCCTCGGCCTGCACGTCCTGCGGCAGGGCGAGGGTCACGGCGCCGGTCTCGACCGGGTCGGTCAGCACCCGCATGGCCGCGAGCGCGGCGGGGATCAGCTGCTCGGGCCGCGAGATCCGGTCGAAGTACTTCGACACGGCACGGAAGGCGTCGTTGACGGTGACGTCCCCGCCCCGGGTGTCCTCCAGCTGCTGCAGCACCGGGTCGGCGGCGCGGGTGGCGAACATGTCGCTGGGCAGCAGCAGGACCGGGATGCGGTTCGTCGTGGCGAGCGCCGCGCCCGTGATCATGTTCGTCGAGCCGGGACCCGTCGACGCCGTGCAGGCGAAGGTGGCCAGCCGGTCGCGCATCTTCGCGTAGGCCACCGACGCGTGGACCATGCCCTGCTCGTTGCGGGCCAAGTAGTACGGCAGGTCGGCCTCTTGGGTCACGGACGCCTGCAGCAGCGCCTGGCCGATCCCGGCCACGTTGCCGTGCCCGAAGATGCCCCAGACCCCGGGGATCAGCCGCTGCTCCTGGCCGTCGCGCTCGCTGTACTGGTTGGCGAGGAAGCGGACCAGGGCCTGGGCGGTGGTGAGTCGTACGGTGGTCATCGCTGCGTGAGTCCTTCGAAGGGCAGGCGGTCGTCGACGTCCTGGGACTCCCAGGTCTCCCGCACCCATCCGTGGGCGGGGTCGTCGCAGATCAGCCAGGCGCGGTCCTGGCCCGGGCCGGCCATGACGTTGAGGTAGTAGAGGTCGTAGCCGGGCGCCGCGATCGAGGGCCCGTGCCAGCCGTGCGGGATCAGCACGGCGTCGCCGGAGCGGATTTCGGCGAGTACGTCGATGGGCCGCTCGGGGGTGCCGTAGACCCGCTGGTACCCGAAGCCGTCACCGTCGCCCGCGACCTCGAAGTAGTAGATCTCCTCCAGCTCGGACTCGGCGCCGGGGCGGGCCTCGTCGTGCTTGTGGGGTGGGTAGGAGGACCAGTTGCCACCGGGGGTGAGGACCTCGCACACCAGGAGCTGTTCGGCGTCGAAGGTGCCGGGCAGGCAGTAGTTGTTGATCTGGCGGGAGCACGCTCCGGCGCCGCGGAACTCGACGGGCACGCGTTCTTTGGGCCCGTACCGAGCGGAGAGTGAGCTCCGCTCGGTACGGGCGGAGGGCAGTGCGAACGTCCCACCGTCCGCACTGCTGATCAGGGCCTCCGCTTCGCGGGGGAGGTACGCGAAGTCGGTGGCCGAGGCGAACACGCCTGTCCGGCCGGCGAGTTCGAAGGACGTGCCGTCCGTGGTGACGGCGCAGGAGCCCGTCAGCGGCAGGACCAGGAACTCGGAGTCTCCGGTGGACAGGGCGTGTGCCTCGCCCGGCCTCAGGGTCAGGATCCTGAGGCCGGAGTATCCCCAGCCCGCCGACTCGGGCGTGACCGCGAGGTCGTACGGACCGTCGATCGAACTCCCCTTGGGGAGGTGGTACTTGCTCGTGTCGCTCACAGCAGGCTCACCGCCTTGTCGACGGCGCCGGCGACATCGCCGTTGGACGGGTAGAGCAGGGAGCGGCCGACCACCAGGCCCTGTGCGGTGGGGAGTCGGAGGGCCTTGCCCCAGGAGGCGAAGGCCGCTTCGGCGTCCTTGACCTCGCCGCCCAGCAGCAGGGCCGGGAGGGTGGAGGAGGCCAGCACACGCTCCATGCCGTCCACGACGGGCAGCTTCAGCCAGGTGTAGGCGGTGCGGCGGCCCAGGCCCGAGGCGATGGTGACCGACTTGACGACGGCGTCCGTCGTGAGGTCGTTGCGTATCCTGCCGTCCTGCCAGGAGGAGAGGAACGGCTCGACCATGGCGATGAGTTGACGGTCGTTCAGCTCGTTGACGGCACGGGCGGTGTTCTCCAGGACGGAGGGTGTGGCCGGGTCGTCGAGGGCGATCCGGGTGAGCATCTTCCCGCCGTCGAAGCCCATCGCGGCGATCGTCTCGGCGTCGTACCCGGTGAAGCGGTCGTCGATCTCGAAGGCGGAGCCCGCGAGGCCGGCGCGGTTCATCGAGCCGAAGACGCTCTTGCCGTCCAGGACGCCGAGCAGCAGCAGATCCTCCAGGATGTCGGCGGTGGCCAACACCCCGGTGACGCCCGGTCGTTCGAGCGCGGTGCACAGCCGGTCCAGCAGCTCGAAGCGGTCGGCCATGGCGTTCGGGTCGGCGCCGACACCGTTGGCGCCGCGTGCGGGATGGTCGGCCGCGATGATCATCGCCCGGCCGTGCTCGCCGAGCGGCGAGGTGGCTCTCACGCGGCGCGCGGCGGCGGCAGCGACGGCACCGGGGTCGCCCACCCGGGCGGACACGATCCGGTTCACGTTGTCGGACAGCACGTCGTCACGCCCTTTGTTCGGTGGTGGGAGAGGTGGTGGCCTCGCGGAGCTTGGTGTCGACCTCGGCCTCGGTGGGCATCGCGTCGGAGCAGGAGAGTCGGCCCGCGACGATCGCGCCGGCCGCGTTGGCGAAGGCGACCGTACGGCGGGTGTCCCAGCCGGACAGCAGGCCGTGGCAGAGCGCGCCGCCGAAGGCGTCACCGGCGCCGAGGCCGTTGACGACCTCGACCGGGACCGGCGGTATCTCGACCGCGGAACCCGTGCGGTCGACGGCCAGGACGCCCTTGGGCCCCTGCTTCACCACGGCCAGCTCCACCCCGGCGGCGAGGAGCGCCTTCGCGGCGGCGTACGGCTCCCGCTCACCGGTGGCGACCTCGCACTCGTCGAGATTGCCCACGGCTACGGTCGTGTGGCGCAGGGCCTCGGCGTAGTAGGCGCGCGCCCGTCCTGCGTCCTTCCAGAACATCGGCCGCCAGTCCAGGTCGAACACCGTCGGCCCGGACTTCGCGCGGTGCGCGAGCGCGGCGAGGGTGGCCGAGCGGCTCGGCTCCTCGCTCAGCCCCGTGCCGGTGACCCAGAAGATCCAGGCGTCCCGTACGGCGGCCAGGTCCAGCTCCTCCGGTCGCAGGTCAAGGTCGGGAGCCTTCGGCAGCCGGTAGAAGTAGAGCGGGAAGTCGTCCGGCGGGAAGATCTCGCAGAACGTCACCGGCGTCGGCGCGATGTCCGACGTACCGACGAACCGGGTGTCGACGCCGTAACCCGTCAGCGCGGTACGGACGAAGTCGCCGAACGGGTCGCGCCCCGTCTTGGTGACCACGGCCGAGGAGTGCCCGTACCGGGCGGCGGCGACGGCGACGTTGGTGGGGCTGCCGCCGAGGTACTTGCCGAACGTGGTGACCTCGGCCAGGCCCACGCCGGTCTGGAGCGGATACACATCCACTCCGACACGGCCCATGGTCAGCACTTCCAACGGCATCGGATCGGGTTCCTTTCGTGGTCTTAAAGCGCTTTATAAAGAGGGTGTGACTCTCCGCCTGCGGTGGTCGTGCGGAGGGGGTGCCGCTGTCAGGCGGCGAGATACCCGGCGATCTTCTCGCGCATCAGGACGGACGACTCCTTGGCCCGTTCCTCCCAGGCGAACACGCAGGCCGTAAGGGTGCCGTCGAAGCCGTTCGCGCGGAGCTCGCGGAACAACTCGTCGAAGTCGACCTCGCCCTCGCCCATGTCGAGATGCTGGTGGATCCGGGCGGTGGTGCCGGGCGGGTTGAGGATGTAGCGGTTGCCGGAGGACGCGTTGTGGTCGAACGCGTCGGCCAGGTGGACGTTGGTGAGCAGCTCGCCGGCGTGCCGGATGATGCCGGGGGCGTCGTTCCCGATGTGGAAGGTGTGCGGGGCGCAGTACAGGAAGCTGACGCTCGGGTGGTTGATGCCCCGGATGAAGTCGACCGCCTGGTGGCCGTCCTCGATGAAGTCGTCGGGGTGTGGTTCCAGGGCGAGTTGGATGCCCTCCTGCTCGAACAGCGGGAGGAGTTCGTCCATCGACTTCCAGAACTGGGCCTCGCTGCGGTCCGCTTCCTCGGGGCGGCCGTTGAACTCCGAGATCATGCTGTCCACGCCCAGCTCGGAGGCGATCTGGATCGACCGCTTCCAGTAGCGCACGGCGGCCTGCCGGGCGTCCTCGTCCGGGCCGGACCAGCGGAACAGCGGCAGCAGGGAGGAGATCCCGACGCCGGCCGCGTCGAGCGCCTTGCGGAACTTGCGCACGGTGGCGTCGTCCACGCGGGGGTGCCGGAAGAACGGGATGAAGTCCTCGCGGGGGGAGAGCTCGATCCACTCGTAGCCCAACTCGGCGACCACACCGGGCAGTTCGAGCAGCGGAACATTGCGGATCATGTACGGGTCGAGGGCGATCTTCATGAGGGAATGCCTTCGGGGGTAGGAGAACGGGGTGCGGGGAGGGGAGCGGGACTCGTCAGTCGGCCGTTCCGGCCGAGGTCGTGGCGTCCTCGTCCTCGGGGAGTTCCTCGACGTCGACGCCGCGGACCTGGGACAACTCGTGCTTGAGCGCGGCGAGTTCGGTTCCGCCGGCCATGTGGTTGGTCAGTTCCTCCAGGGTGATGTCGCTGCGCTCGGCGGAGAGTTCCATGGTGCCGAGGCGCAGGACGCTGAAGTGGTCGCCGACCATGTAGGCGTGGTGGGGGTTGTGGGTGATGAAGATGACCCCGAGACCGCGTTCGCGGGCCGCGGCCACGTACTTCAGGACCACACCGGACTGCTTGACGCCGAGT
>NZ_JAEQAZ010000187.1 GCF_016654115.1 Streptomyces sp. MBT53 | reverse complement strand
CTCGGTCATGTACGCGGCGGCGAGCGTGGGTTACGCGGCGACGGGGTCGCTGGCCGGGGCGCTGCTCAAGGTGACGGCGCCGTCGACGGCGATCCTGGTGGGCGTGGGCCTGACCGTGCTGCTGACCGTGACCGGGTGGTGGGGCGAGATGCGACGCGCGCGCCGGACGTCGGGGATGGCGCGGGGTGTCGATGTCGCCGTGGCGCGGTCTGCGAAGTCGGGTGCCTCGAAGCGGAGTTGGCGGTGAGTTGGCGGTGAGCAGCTGGTGATTCTTACGAAGCCCGGACGTCGGGCCTGAGCGCGCTTTTTGTCCGCTTATGTGCAGCGGTCGCGGGCTAGCGTTACAGCCGTCCGGTGGTGAGCGCGAGTCGCTCCACCGGCTCCCGATCCTGCGTTCCGCGCTTCGTTTTCCGCGCTTCGATTCCGCGTTCCGTTTTCCGCAAGAGGAGTACCCACATGGCTCTCGCCAAGGCCCGTGCCTCCCGCATGTCCCGCACCTCCCGCGCCGTCCGGATCGCCCGTACGGCGGGTACGGGCGCCGTCGCGCTCGCCGCCGCGGCCCTCTTCGCCGCGCCCGCCGCCAGTGCCGCCGACGGCCACCGCGGCTCCGACTCCCGCGCCCACCACGGCAGTTCGACCGTCTTCGTGCAGACCGACGACACGAGCGCCAACTCCGTGGTCGCCTACGAGCGCGCCGCCGACGGCACCCTCGGCCAGAAGGGCGTCTACCGCGCCGGGGGCAAGGGCGGCGTCCTGGCCGGCACCGTCGCCGACCACCTGGCCTCGCAGGGGTCGCTCGCCTACGACCGGCACCACCAGCTGCTCTACGCCGTCAACGCGGGCAGCGACACCGTGACCGTCTTCGCCGTGCACGGCACCCACCTGCGCCGCGTCCAGGAGATCTCCAGCGGCGGGCAGTTCCCCGTCAGCGTCACCTTCCACGGCGACCGGGTCTACGTCGCCAACGCGCTCGGCGGCGGTTCCGTGCAGGGCTTCGTGCGGACCGGCGAGCGGCTGGTCAAGGTCCCCTCCTGGCACCGCGAACTCGGCCTGGGCACGACCGCCTCGGCCGTGGGACAGGTCTCCTTCACGCCCGACGGTTCCAAGCTCGTGGTCACCACCAAGGCCGCCGGGCAGAGCATCGACGTCTTCCCCGTCAGCCGCCACGGCGGACCGTCCGCGCGGCCGTTGGTGACCTCGCTCCCGGGGGCCGTGCCGTTCGGCTTCGACTTCGACTCCGCCGGACGGATCCATGTGACGGAGGCCGGGACGAACTCGGTGGGCACCTTCACCGTCGCCCGTGACGGCGCGCTGACCGCGAAGGGCACCGTCCCGACCGGCCAGACCGCCACCTGCTGGGCCGTCACCGCCGCCGGCAACGTGTACGTCTCCAACGCCGCCAGCGGCACGGTGTCCGGCTACCGGGTGGGCGCCCAGGGCAAGTTGACCGCGCTGGGCAACACGGCCACCGACGCCGGCACGGTGGACGCGGCGGCCTCCTCGGACGGCCGCTACCTCTACGTCCAGACCGGGATCAAGGGCATCGTGGACGAGTTCCGGGTCAACAAGGACGGGTCGCTCACCGCGATCGGCTCGGTCGTGGTGCCGGGTGCCGTGGGCGGGGAGGGCATCGTCGCGGGCTGACCAACAAGGGGGAGAGATGCCCGGGGCACGGGTTCAGGACGCGGCGCCGACACCGCCGTAGCTCTCGGACCCGCTGCCCCGGCCGCCGCTGCCGGTACCGCCACCGCCCGTGCGGAACGTGCGGCGGTACGTCGTCGGGGTCACCCCGAGCGCCGTCTGCAGATGCTGGCGCATCGACTGGGCGGTGCCGAAGCCAGCGTCCGTGGCCACCTGGTCCATGGACAGGTCGGTGGACTCCAGGAGGTGCCGGGCGCGTTCGACGCGCTGCTGGGTGAGCCACTGGCCGGGGCTGACCCCGACCTCCTCGCGGAAGCGGCGGGTGAAGGTGCGCACGGACATCGCCTCCTGCTCCGCCATGTCGCGCAGCTGGATCGGCTCGTGCAGGCGGCCCAGCGCCCAGGCGCGGGCGGCGGTCGTGGTCGCCAACTGCGGGTCGGGGACCGGCCGGTGGATGTACTGCGCCTGCCCGCCGTCGCGGTGCGGCGGTACGACGGTGCGGCGGGCCACGTCGTTGGCGACCGCCGTGCCGTGGTCGCGGCGCACCATGTGCAGGCACAGGTCGATGCCTGCCGCGACACCCGCCGAGGTCAGCACGTCGCCGTCGTCGATGAACAGCACGTCCGCGTCGACGTCGATCCGCGGGAAGAGCTGCTGGAAGCGCTCGGCGTCCGCCCAGTGCGTGGTCGCCGGGCGGCCGTCGAGGAGACCGGCGGCGGCGAGGACGTAGACGCCCGTGCAGATCGACGCGAGGCGGGTGCCGGGGCGGATGTGGGCGAAGGCGGCGGTGAGTTCGGGGGTGAGGACGCCCTCCTCGAAGACCGGGCCGAGTTCGTACGACGCCGGGACGATCACGGTGTCGGCGGTGGCCAGCGCCTCCGGGCCGTTCGGGACCTGGATGGCGAAGTCGGCGTCGGTGTCGACCGGCCCGGGCGGCCGGACCGAGCAGGTGACGACCTCGTAGAGCAGCCGCCCCTCGGCGTCCCTGGGGCGGCCGAAGATCCGGTGCGGGATGCCCAGCTCGAAGGGGAGCAGCCCGTCGAGGGCGAGCACGACGACCCGGTGCGGGCGGAAGCCGTCCCCGGGGGTGGCGGTGGCGGTGACTGTGGCCATGACCCGATTGTATGGCCCGATCCTAGCGAATGCTGTCCTTCGGGCCAATGGATCGGATCGGCCGCAGGCCGGAAGCTGTATGGCGTGACCCAGACAACCGAACCGACCGCCGCTCCGACCGAAGCCCGGCCCACCTCACGGACACGCGTCCACCGAGCCTGGTTCGTCGCCGCCGTCACCTTCGTGACGATCATCGGCGCGGCGGCCTTCCGTTCGCTGCCCGGGCTGCTGATCGATCCGCTGCACCAGGAGTTCGGCTGGTCGCGCGGCACGATCGGGGCCGCGGCCTCCATCAACCTCGCGCTCTACGGACTGACGGCCCCCTTCGCGGCGGCGCTGATGGACCGCTTCGGCATCCGGCGCGTCGTCGCCGTCGCGCTGACCGTGATCGCGCTCGGCTCCGGCCTGACGGTGTGGATGACCGCGCCCTGGCAACTCCTGCTGTGCTGGGGCCTGTTGGTGGGTCTGGGCAGCGGTTCGATGGCGCTGGCCTTCGCCGCGACCGTCACCAACCGCTGGTTCACCGCACGCAAGGGCCTGGTCACCGGCATCCTCACCGCCGCCTCGGCGTCCGGCCAGCTCATCTTCCTGCCGCTGCTGTCCTGGATCGTCGAGGAGCACAGCTGGCGCCCGGCGGCCGTGACCGTGTCCCTCGCGGCCCTCGCCGTCGTCCCCTTCGTGTGGCTGCTGCTGCGCGACCACCCCGCCGACGTGGGCGCGAAGCCGTACGGCGCGACCGCGTTCGTCCCCAAGCCGGAACCGGTCCCGGGCGCGGCCCGCCGCACGGTCGGTGTGCTCTTCAAGGCGGTCCGCACCGGCCCCTTCTGGCTGCTGGCCGGCACCTTCGCGATCTGCGGCGCCTCCACGAACGGCCTGATCCAGACCCACTTCGTGCCCGCCGCCCACGACCACGGCATGCCCATCACGGCGGCGGCCTCGCTGCTCGCGGTGATCGGGGTCTTCGACGTCGTCGGCACGATCGCCTCCGGCTGGTTCACCGACCGCTTCGAACCCCGCCGCCTGCTCGCCGTCTACTACGCCCTGCGCGGCATCTCCCTCCTGTTCCTCCCCATGCTGCTGGCCCCGACGGTCCACCCGCCCATGCTCTTCTTCATCGTCTTCTACGGCCTCGACTGGGTCGCCACGGTCCCCCCGACCCTCGCCCTGTGCCGCGAGCAGTACGGCGAGGACAGCGCGATCGTCTTCGGCTGGGTGCTGGCCTCGCACCAGATCGGCGCGGCGCTGGTGGCCTTCCTGGGCGGGGTCGCGCGGGACGCGTTCGGGTCGTACGACATGGTCTGGTACGTGTCCGGGGCGCTGTGCGCGGTGGCGGCGCTGATGGCGCTGGTCATCCGGCGGCGGCCGGTCCTGAAGACGGGCGCGGTCGCGGTGGCATGAGGCCTACGGCGCGGAGGTGACGTTCCCCTTCGCGTCCACGGTGTGGGTGTCCCAGTAGGTGTCCCACTTGTCGCCGACGTGCTGCGGCACCTTCCCCTTCGGGTAGCGCGTGTAGCCGCTCGGCGGGGTGTCGCCGTTCTTGACGCAGGCGCCACCGGAGGTGCTGTCCACGGCGAGGACCGGGTACTCGCCCGAGCCGCACATGGCGTCCTCCATGGAGAACGAGCAGGCGGACAGCAGCCCGGCGGTGGATATCAGGACGGAGGCGAGAACGGCGACTCGCGTGCGCTTGCTCATGGTTGGGGTCCCCCGGTCGGACGGTCGGATGCTCGAATCGGTCTGGGAGCAAGACTGTCGGAGGAGCGGCGGACGTTCATGAGTACGCGGGCTCAGAACCGGACCGCGGGTTACTCAGGGGAACTGAGGAGCGATCAGAGGAACCGGCCCCGGTGGAACAACAGCGGTGCCCCGTCCGGGTCTTCGGCGCCCAGCGCGTCCACCCGTCCCACCACGATCAGATGGTCGCCCCCGGTGTGCACCGCGTGGATCGTGCAGTCGATCCACGCGGCGGCGCCGGTCAGGCGCGGGGAGCCGGAGACCGGGGACGCGTCGTAGGGCACGCCCGCGAACTTGTCCCTGCCGCTGACCGCGAAGCCACGGCACAACTCGCCCTGGTGGGCGCCGAGTACGTTGACGCAGAAGACGCCGGCGCGGGCGATGCGGGGCCAGGTCGTGGACGTACGGCCGACCATGAAGACGACGAGCGGCGGGTCGAGGGAGAGCGCGGAGAACGACTGGCAGGCGAAGCCGGCGGGGCCGGGTTCGCCGACCGCCGCGGGGGCGGTGATCACCGTCACGCCGGTCGCGAAGTGGCCCAGTACGTGCCGGAATTGGCCCTGGTCGACCGGTGCGCGTTCGTCGTCCGCGACGCACCGGAGCTCCGGCCGCGGCAGCGCCTCGACAGGCTGCGCGGCCGGAGCGCCTCCGGACGACCTGAGGTAGCGGACGGCGGCGGCGGCCGCTCCTGCGTGTCCCATCACACCACCCATTGAAGCTGACGGTGTATCAGATAGGAAGGGGTGCGGCGCGGGCCGTGCGGGTCCTGACGGCTGGTTCACAGACTCCCGGGCAGAACATGGGAGTCACGTCGCCGCACGGACCCCTTGGAGTCATCTGCGGCACACCCGCCGTCAGCAGTGTTGCGGAACGACTGCCACCGGTAACTCACCGCTGGCTGCCGTCACCTGAGGAGCACCCACCCGATGAACCGTCTCACCGCACGCGGCACGGCAGTGGCCGCCGTGGCCGGCCTCGCCCTGGCCCTCGCCGCCGCCCTGCCCGCGCAGGCCGCCGACTCGACCGTCACCGAGGCCCAGTGGCTGTCCGACGTCGCCGCCGTCACCAGACCCGCGCAGACCTACATCGACTCCCGTGCCGCCGCCAACACCTCGGGCGCCAAGCAGGCGATCGTCCTCGACATCGACAACACCTCGCTGGAGACGTACTTCGAGGGCGGCATCACGGTCCCCGCCACCCCGCCGGTGCTGGCCCTCGCCCAGGACGCGCACGCCAAGGGCATCAGCGTGTTCTTCGTCAGCGCCCGCAGCAACCTGTTCAACATCGTCACCAAGTCCAACCTGACCTCGGTCGGCTACACCGTCGACGGCCTCTACGCCCGCACGGTCGCGCAGCTCCTCACCGAGTCCATCGCCGACTTCAAGACCTCCCAGCGCAAGGCGATCGAGGCCAACGGCTACGACATCATCGCCAACATCGGCAACAACACGACCGACCTGACGGGCGGCTACGCCGACACGACGTACAAACTCCCGGACTACGACGGCCTGTTGGACTGACGCGCGCCGCACGCACGGCACGCTCGGACCCCCGCCGATCACCTCGGCGGGGGTCTCGGCTCTCGTTCAGCTCTTGTTCAACGACCGTGTCACGCCCGCGACGACCGCCGTCGTCAGCAGCCAGCCGGCCGCGATCAGGGCGTAGGAGAGCCATTGCGCGAGGCTTCCGTCCGGCCAGTACCAGGCGCCGCGCAGGCCGAGGCCGCCGATGGGGATCAGCAGGTCCAGGGTGTAGACGAGGGCGTTGAACGGCGGGCCCTGACCCGCCTGGACCCGGATCGGGCGCTGGTGCCCGAAGACGACCGTGCCGAGGACGGTCAGCGCCAGGATCCAGACTCCGGCCAGCCAGGGGCGGTAGCCGTAACCGACCAGGGCATCGAGCAGCTGCCCCCACACCCGGCCCGCCGGATGCAGGGTGTCGCGACGGTGGCGCTGCTTGGCCAGCAGCACCTTGCGCGCGTCGTCCTCGTGACCGACCTGCCGGTACCAGCTCGCCAACTGCTCGTAGGGCTGCGGGGCGTAGCCCGGCTCGCGCCGGACCCACTCGATGCGGCGGCCCACGTCGTGCCCCGGCAGCCCGTCCTCGGACTGGAGGGAGGCGTAGTCGAACCCCTGGAGCCGTACGACGTCCGGCCAGCTGTCCTCGCCGTCGTGCAGGACCGAGACGTGGGCCCCGCGCAGGTCCACCGCACCGGAAGGGGGCACGGCGGGCGTGAGGTGGAGCTCGCCCGCCTGCATCCTTGAGCAGTCCAGGGCCACGTCCGTGCCGTTCAAGAAGGCGCCGTCGAAGGTGAGTTGATCGGATATCTGCGCGCCGCGCAGCTGTACGGTCCCCTCGGCGGTGAACCCCTCGGAGAAGACCAGGGTCTGGGCCACGGCGTTGTCCGCGAGGAGCACCGGGCCGTCGGGATTGTCGAGTCGGGCCCCCTCCATGAACAGGCCGCCGGGCAGGTGAGCCCCCAGCAGCCGGATCCCCCCGTGGGCGGTGAAGCCTCTCCGGCAGAAGACCCCGCCCTCCATGACCAGACCGCCGGCGAACAGCGCCCAGCCCTCCGGGTCCGACAACACCGCCCCGCCCAGCTGCAGTTCACCCGCGATCCGGGCCCGCATGAGCGAGACCCTGCCGTGCACGACTGAACGCCTCAGGTCGAGGGTGCCCTCGACGGAGGCCAACGCGGCGTCGATGCCCGGCACGTGGCAGCCGACGAACCCGATCGACCGGGTGGCGGCTCCGGAGAGACTCGGCCCTTCCTCGAACCAGCAGCCCTCGAACCGCAGGAGGTGCCCGATCTGCGCGTCGGCCAGGTCGAGTCGACCGGTGATCCGCGCGCCGATGACCCGCAGCGCGGTGACCGCTCCCGGCGGTGCGGCGTTGGCTCCCCGCGCAAGTGCCGTCACGACAGCGGCCCGAAGCGTGCGCTCGGGTTCCCAGCCCGCCCCCTCCGCCGGATCGTTCTCGTCCGGTGCGCCCACGCGCAGGTCCACCAGGCGGCCTTCGGGGAAGGCGTCCCACAACTCCCGTTCGGGCGGGGTCATTTCCTCGTACGACAGCATGCGCACAGCGTAGAGACCGACGCCCCGGATACCCTGCCCGGATGATCGAGACCGAGCGACTCCTTCTGCGACCCCTGGGTGTGGCCGACGTCGACGCGTTCGTCGCGCTGCACGCGGACGATCGAGTGAACCGGTTCGTCGGTTCCTACTCGCACCAACAGGCCCTGGATCGGCTGCGGTTGATCGAGCGACAGTGGGCCGAACGCGGGCACGGGCTGTGCGCGGTCGAGCTGAAGGCCGGTGGGGGGTTCATCGGCCGGGCCGGGCTGAACCACTGGCCGGTCTTCGACGAGGTCGAGATCGGGTGGACGCTGAAGGCCGAGGCGTGGGGGCACGGCTACGCGACCGAGGCGGCTCGCGCCTGTCTTGAGTGGGGGTTCGCGAACCTGGAAGTGGACTACTTCACCGCCATGATCCACCCCGGGAACGCCGCCTCGGTGCGCGTCGCCGACCGACTGGGGTTCACCCTGCTCCGCGACGACGTCCTGATGGGCAAGCCCGTCACCGTGTACTCGCTGGACCGCCCGTCCCCGGTGTGAAACGCGAGGATCACCGCCCCCGGTACTCCGGGCTCCGTCGCTCCACGAAGCTCGCCACGCCCTCCCTCGCGTCCTCCGTCGTCATGTTGATCTCCTGGGCGGCCGCCTCCGCCGCGAACGCGGTCGTACGGTCGCCGGCCAGGGAGGCGTTGACGAGCTGCTTGGTGAGGGCGAGGGCGCGGGTCGGGCCCGTGGCCAGGCGTTGGGCCCATTCGCGGGACGTCTTCTCCAACTCCCCGTCGGGGACGACCCGGTTGACGAGGCCGAGGCGTTCCGCGTCCGTGGCGGTCAGGGCGTCGCCGAAGAACATCAGCTCCTTCGCGCGTTGCGGGCCGATCAGCCGGGGGAGCAGGTAGGCGCCGCCGCCGTCCGGGACCAGGCCCCGGCGCACGAACACCTCGATGAACCGCGCCGACTCCGCGGCCAGTACGAGATCGCAGGCGAGGGCCAGATGCGCGCCCAGGCCCGCCGCCGTGCCGTTCACCGCCGCGATCACCGGTTTCTCGCAGTCCAGGACGGCGGCGATCAGGCGCTGCGCGCCCAGGCGGATCGTGCGGGCCACGTCGCCCGCCACCCGTTCGCCGGTCGTCGTCGCGCCGCCCCTCAGGTCCGCGCCCGCGCAGAAGCCGCGGCCGGTGCCGGTGAGGACCACCGCCCGGATGGACGGGTCCGCCGACGCATCGGTCAACAGGGCTATCAGGCAGTCCCGTTGGGCCGGGGTGATCGCGTTCATGGCCTCGGGGCGGTTGAGAGTGAGGTACGCGACCTGGTCCGAGACGGTGTGCACGACCTCGCTCATCGGCACACTGCCAGCGCGTCCAGGGCCACCGCGCCCTGCCCCCGGGGCAGCACCATCAGCGGGTTGATGTCCAACTCGGAGAGGACGTCGCCCAGTTCGAGGGCCATGCGCTGCACGCGCAGGATCACCTCCACCAGCGCGTCCAGGTCCGCCGGCGGTCGCCCCCGTACCCCGTCGAGCAGGGGACGGCCGCGCAGCTCGCCGAGCATGTCGGCCGCCTGGTCCTCGCCGAACGGCGGCACCCGTACGGCCACGTCCCGCAGCACCTCGACGAGCACTCCGCCAAGACCGACCGTGACCGTCGGCCCGAACAGGTCGTCCTGGGTGACGCCGACCACCATCTCGACACCCCGCTCGACCATCTGGCAGACCAGCACACCGTCGAGGGTCACGTCCTCGTAGCGGGCGATGTCCGTCAACTCGCGGTAGGCGTCGCGGACTTGGCTGGCGGAGGTGAGACCCACCTTCACCAGGCCCAGTTCCGTCTTGTGCGCGATCTCGCCGCCGGACGCCTTCATCACCACCGGGTAGCCCACCAGCCCCGCCGCCCGTACGGCCGCCGCCGCGCTGGTCACCAGCTGCTCGCGGGGCACCCGGATGCCGTAGGCCCGCAGCAGTTGTTTCGCCGCGTGTTCGCTCAGTTGCTGGCCCGGGCGCATCAGGGCCTGCGCCTTGCGGAAGGAGGGGGAGAGGGTGCGGGGGGCCTCGTCGAAGGGGGAGCGGTAGGCGTGGACGAAGCGGTGGTGGGAGAAGTAGGCGCGCAGTGCGGTGATGCAGTTGCCGACCGTCCGGAAAGTGGCCACCCGCGAGGAGCCCAACAGGACGTCCCGGTACGCCGGTTCGGTGCCGACCGGCGAACCCCACACCACGCACACCAGCTTGTCGGTGCGTTCGGCCGCGGCGACGAGATCCTCGACCAGCTTGTCGCTCAGCGGCGGGAAGGGCCCCGTGATCGGGCACACCAGGACGCCCACCTCCGGGTCGTCGAGGATCGCGTCGATGATCTTCCGGCCGCGCCAGTCGCCCACCGGGTGACCGCCGTTGTCCACCGGGTTGGCCACGCTCAGGTACGGCGGTATCCACTCGTGCAGCTCGGCCTGCTTGGCCGTGGACAGCTGGGGCAGGTGCAGCCCCGCCTCGCTGGCCAGGTCGGCGAAGTGGGCGCCCGTGCCGCCGGAGATGGAGTAGACGACGACTCCGTCGGCGACGGGGGGCTTCGCCCGCGCCAACAGCGTTGCCGTGTCCTGGAGTTCGTCGAGGCCGTCGACGCGGAGCACGCCGTACTGGCGCATCGCCGCGTCCACCACCGTGTCCGCGCCGGTGAGTTTGCCGGTGTGGGAGGCGGCGGTGCGGGCGCCGGTCTCGGTGCGGCCGACCTTCACCGCGACGACGGGCACCTTGCGGCGGGCGGCGCGGTCGGCGGCGAGGAGGAAGGCGCGGCCGTCCTTGAGGCCCTCCAAGTAGCAGGCGATGGCGCCGACTTCGGGGAGTTCGGCGAAGTAGGAGATGAAGTCGGCGGTCTCCAGGTCGGCTTCGTTGCCGGTGGGTGCCCAGTGGGAGAGGCGGATGCCGAGTTCCTGGAGGGCGAAGACCGGGCGGCCCTGGTGGCCGGACTGGGTGATCAGGGCGATCGCGGGGCCGTCCAGATCCTCGCGGAACTTCTCGAAGGCGTTGAGGTTGGTGTTCGGACCGAGCAGACGGAGACCGGATCGGCCTACGGCGGCGGCCAGTTGCTGCTGCGCCAGCGCGCCCTCCTCGCCCGTCTCCGCGAAGCCGGACGCGAAGGCGACCGCGAACTTCACCTTCGCCTCGGCCAGTTGCTCGATCACGGGGAGCGGGTCGGCCACCAGCACCACGGCCAGGTCGACCTGTTCGGGGAGGTCGGGGATGGAAGGGAAGCAGGGGACGTCGAAGACCGTCGTACGGGTCGGGTGCACCGGGTACAGGCGCGCTCCCACCCGGTCGGCCCAGGACATGAGTTGGCGGGTGATGCCCGTGTTGGGGCGTCCCTCCGCGTCCGAGGCGCCGATCACGGCGACCGACTCGGGGCGGAAGAAACGGTCCAGGTCGGGTACGCCGGCGTACAACGGCCGCCCGCCGACATCGAGATCGTCGACGTCGGCGGGCCTTCCGTGGACGGCGGGGCCAGGTTGCTCACCGCAGGCGATGACCCGGGCCCGGCGGGAGTCGGTGGTGAGGGTGCCGTGGGTTGATCCAAGCATCGGTCCGCCCGCTCCTGTGTGACAGTCGTGACAGCACAATTAACTGACGCACTGTCAGATTACTGAACTGACACTGCGTCAGGAACTGTCGTGCACGCAAAGAACGGACGGACTCCGCATCTCCGACAGGATCCGCCGGACACGACCTAGCTCACGGCACTCCTGCGGACCGACTTGGCGAGCGCCTTCGCGATCTTCTCCGCGTCCATCGCCAGCTCGCGGAGCATCCCGCTGATGGGGTTGGTGAAGCCGGTGAAGTACAGGCCGGGCGCGTCCTTCGGGGAACGGGCGCCGTGCACGACCGGCTTGCCGCGCGCGTCCAGCACACCGAGATGGCCGACGAGACCCTCCAGCGAGCGGACGTACCCCGTGGCCGCGACGACGGCGTCCGGCTCGATCCGCTCGCCGCCGGCCAGCACCACCTTGCCGTCCTCGAACGACTCCACGGCCGCCACGATCTCCACCCGCCCCTTGCGCACGGCGTCGATCAGACCGACGTCCTGCACCGGGATCGACCCGTCCTTGACCCGGCTGTACAGCCCGGTGTCGGGCCGCGCGAGCCCTTGCTCCGACAGGTCGGGCACGCTGAGCTTGGCCATCGGCCCCGCGAGCCGGTCGACGAGCCGCACCGGCAGCCGTCGTACGACGATGCCCGTGTACTGGGCCGCCCAGCCCGCGGTCGAGCGGCGCACGATGTGCGGGGTGGTGCGCACGGCGAGCCGGACGCGCGAGGCACCGCCCTCCACCAGGTCGACCGCGATCTCCGCACCCGTGTTGCCGACGCCGACGACCAGGACGTCCCGGCCCGCGTAGGGCCCCGGGTTGCGGTAGTCGGCGGCGTGCAGCAGCTCGCCGGTGTAGGTGTCGCGGCCGGGCCAGTCGGGCAGCCGGGGGGTGTGGTTGGTGCCGGTGGCGACGACGACCGCGCGGCCGGTCAGCTCACGGCCGCCGGTGGCGTGCAGCAGCCAGCCGGTGCCGTCGGCCGAGCGCTCGATACGCGAGACCTCGACGCCGGTGACGATCTCCAGCTCGTGGACCTCCGCGTACTTCTCCAGATAGCGCACCACGTCGTCGCGCGAGACCCAGCGCCCGAACCGGCGCGGCATCGCGAGGCCCGGCAGGCCCGACAGCCGCCGGGTGGTGTGCAGGTGGAGACGGTCGTAGTGGCCGCGCCAGGACGCCCCGACCCGGTCCGACCGCTCCAGTACGACGGCACGGATGCCCCGCGCGCGCAGCGCGTACGCGGCGGCGAGTCCGCCGGGGCCGCCGCCGATGACGTACACGGGACGGTCTGCGTGGTTCTGTGGCGCCGGGGTCGGGGACGCTGTGGAGTCGGCCATGAGCGCGAGCGTAATCACGTCCCACGTTGATGGGTCTCGGTCAAGACCGGAATTGGTTGCGGATTGATCACGGGTGTGGAGGACCGGGTGAGACCGGTGGCGTAGAACCTCTGGTTGTGCGTAACGGGTGCGGGCCCGGACATGCCACGACGCCGAGCCCGCAACGTGCGCGGAGGGGCCCGGCGTCGTGGGGCGGTGACCGGAATGTATGACGGGAAACCGGTACCGCGTTCTTGGGGGCGGGCGGGCTACTTGCCGCGCTTGGCCTTGTGGCCGGTCACCTGGGCGATCCAGGTGATGAAGTCGGCCGGGTCGGTGTTGGCGCCGTGGCCCTCGTCCCAGTAGTAGATGTGGTTCACGTCGTCGCCCAGGTTGTCGAGGCGGGCGGCGAGGTTGGCGGCGACCGTCAGCGAGGTGTCCGAGTCCTTGGTGCCCAGCCGGATCCACCAGTGCCTGGAACGGTTCGGGTTCACCTTCTCGACCAGGTGGAACATCGGGTTCATCAGGTCGAGCTTCGCGGGGATGTCGCTCGCGACGCGCTTGCTGCTGAGGCCCGTGGAGTCGTTCTTCGCGCCGTACGCCGTGAAGTGGCGGGCCAAGGTCGTGCCCGCGCCGAACTCGTTGTTCTCGCCGGCCGACAGGTCGAAGGCGTCGAAGGCCGGGGTGTCCTTCTTGCGGGCGCCGACGTGGGTGAGGAAGTCGGCCCAGGTGAAGCGGGCCTTGCCGCCGGACCAGGTGATGAACGTGTTGGCCTTCAGATAGGTCTCGCGGGCGGAGTCGGAGAGGGCGGCGAGGTACGTGGTGGCCGACGGCTCCAGGTACTGCTCGACCATGTACTCGTCGAGGTTACGGGCGTTCAGCGGACCGAAGCCGCCGAGGCCGCGCAGCTTCAACCCGGCCTGGTACTCGGCGAATTGGGCTTGCAGCGCCTTCGACACCGTCTGGTCGACGAGCTTGCCGGTGCTGAGGTCGTTGGCGCCCCAGTTCCACTCGTAGGCGCCGTCCGCGTGCTCCAGGTCGGTGATCGGGCACCAGGCGCCGGTCGCGAAGATCGCGTCGGAGGCGTCGGCGGCGCCGATCTCCTTGAGGTACTTGTCGTAGATCGGGCTGTCACCGGACGCGCCCAGCAGGGACGAGAGGGCGCCACCGGCACTCGTACCCGCCGAGACGATCCGCTCGACGTTGCCGGGGATGCGGCCCTTGTTGGACTTCACGTACCGGACGGCGGCCTTGAGGTCGACGATCGCGGCCGGGGCGGTGCCGTAGTACTCGCCGCTGGAGTTCTTGAGGGTACGGCCGCGGGCGCCGGGCTCGATCACGACGTAGCCGGCGGCCAGCGCGAGGAGCTGGTTGCTGGAGGTCGCGCCGCCGGTGGCGTTGGTGTTGCCGTTGGCGCCGGGGGCGGAGGCGCTCGCGGAGGTGGAGGCCGACGCGCTGGGCGCGCCGCTGGGGGCCGCGCCGCCGCCCATCGCCGAACCGCCGCCGCCGACCTCGGTGGCTGTCGCCACGGAGGCGGGCATGTACCCGCCGACGGAGTTGGCGAACAGGATCGGTGCGTTGCTCGCGTCGACCGCCTTGCCGTCGATCTCCACGGGGGCGCTGACGATCAGCGACTGGTAGGTGGCGTCGACCGGCTTGGCGACGTAGGTGATCGCCTTCCAGAAGTGGTAGACGACCGTGTGCTCCGTGCCCGCGGTGTCCGTGATCGTCTTCGTCAGCTTCGTGTAGGCGTCCGGGTCGAAGACCAGGGCGTCCGAGGAGGAGGACGACGTTTTCGAGTCGCTCGCGTTCGCGCTGAGCGCGATGCCGCCGACCGCCGCGACACCGGCGGTCGCGCCGATGCCCATGACTACCGTCCTGCGCTTCACTGCCCTGTGCTTCACCGTGCTGCCTCTCGTCTTCCTGACCGTTCCTGACCGCGTCTGTCGGACCGCGTCTGCCTGACCGCGTCTTTCCGGACCGCTTCCTGGCCTTGCGCTTGCGAACGTAATCGGCGGCGAACAAAATCGTCAACAATCTGCCGGGATTCATGGCGGGCCCACAGCGGCACGGCCCGTGCACAGGATTTTCATGGCCCCCTCTCGGCTTTCTTCAGCTTCTGACGTACCGTCAGATTCATGGATGCGATCTGGCTCGACGGAGCGGAATGGCTCGCGGTCCTCCGCATAGGACTCGGCCTGTGGTGGCTGGAGAGCTGGCGGCACAAGGACAAGAAGGCCTGGTTCGAACGCGGCACCGGCATCGCCTGGGCCGCCGACGTGGCCGCCAAACACCGCTGGACCGCGGTCCGTTCGGGCTTCGACGTGATGGTCGCGCCGCGCCCGCGCACGATGGCGTACGTCGTCGTCTACGCCGAACTCGCCGTAGGCCTGGGCCTGGTGGCGGGATTCCTCACCCCGGTCGCCCTCGTCGGCGGCCTGCTCCTCAACGTCCTGTACTTCACCCTCATGATCCACGACTGGGCGGAGCAGGGGCAGAACGCGATGATGGCGCTCATCTCGGCCGTGGCACTCTTCGCGATGTCCTGGCAGGTGTGGTCGCTGGACGACGCGATCGGATGGTTCCGATGACCGGCGAGCCGCGCTCCGACCTCCGCTTCGACCTCCCCGAGACCGACGCCTTCACCCGCACCTACTGGGACGCGGCCGGCCAGGGCAGACTGCTGATCCGCCGCTGCGCCGACTGCGGCAGGCCCCACCACTACCCGCGCGAGTTCTGCCCCCACTGCTGGAGCGAGAACGTCACCTGGGAGCCCGCCAGCGGCCGTGCCACCCTCTACACCTGGTCCGTCGTCCACCGCAACGACCTGCCGCCCTTCGGCCGGCGGGTGCCGTACGTCGCCGCCGTCGTCGACCTCGCGGAGGGCCCGCGCATGATGACGGAACTGGTGGACTCCGACCCGGCCGCGCTGCGCGCCGGGACGCCGGTCGAGGCCGTGTTCCGGGACGGAGTACCGGTGTTCAGGCTTCCGCCCGGGGAAAAATGACACACCCCGTGCAAGGGGCACTTGATTCAATGGCGCGATGGCCCACATACGCGAGCGGTCCCTCCAGCAGAACCCGCTGCCCGAACTGAACGGCCACGGACTCCGACTGCGCCCCTGGGACGCCGACGACGACACCGATGTCGCGGACTGGCTGCGCGGAGTGTCCGACCCCGAATTCCAGCGCTGGAACACCCCACTCCGCCCGATCACGGACCTCATCGGCGCCCGCAACTCGCTCCGCTCCCGCGCCGAGGGCGCCGAGGACGGCGTCAGCGCCTCGTTCCGCGTCATGGACGCCGCCGACGGTACGACCCTCGGGCACGTCGGCGTCAACGACATCGACCACGTCGTCCGCATCGCCCGCGTCGGCTACTGGACCCTCCCCGAGGCCCGCGGCCGGCACGTCGCCACCCGCGCCCTCACCCTCGCCGCCCACTGGGCCCTGACCGACCTCGGTCTGCACCGCCTCGAACTCGGCCACGCCCTCGGCCACCACGCCTCCTGCCGCGTCGCCGAGCGCTGCGGCTTCCCCGCGGAGGGAACACTGCGCGGGGCGACGTTCGAGGAAGGCCGACGCGACGCGTTCCGCGACGTCCACCTGCACGGCCGCCTGGCGACCGACCCGGAGACAGCACCGTGACGGCGAACCCCACCTGGCACATCACCGCGGACCTCGACCAATTCCTGCGCCTGGCAGGGGACTTCCTCAAGTCCCGCCCCGCACCCCACACACTCCAACTGACGGTCACGGACACCCTCCGCCGCCGCGGACGGCACATCTACGGCGACGGCGACCCGGAGTTCGGCGTCCTGGAACGCGACGGCACCGTCACGGCCACGTTCTTCCGCACACCCCCCGGCCGCCTCATGCCGACCCGCCTCACCCCCGACGAGACCGAAACGCTGGCAGCCCAACTCGCCGACCGAGGGACCGAGTTGCCCGGCATCATGGCCGAACAGGACACGGCGACGGCCTTCGCGGAAGCCTGGCGACGACGAACCGCAGCCGCACCCGAGACCAGCGTCCGCCAACGCCTCTACCGCCTCACCGAGTTGACGCCTCCCCACCCCGCCCCTCCCGGCCGCCCGCGCATCGCGGTGGCA
>NZ_JAEQAZ010000186.1 GCF_016654115.1 Streptomyces sp. MBT53 | reverse complement strand
CGCTGCGGCTGCGGCTGGGCTCGCGCTGTCGGGGCCCCGCAGAAGCCCCCCCCGGGGCCCCGACAGCGCGAGCCCAGCCGCAGCCGCAGCGTCTCCACCCCCGGGAGGGCCGCCCAGCTTGCTGGTGGTGGTCTTCGCGGTTCAGCCGCGAAGCGCCTCCCCCTCCAGAGGGCGCTGCGCCTACCCCAGCCGTCCCCGCGCCTCCATCAACGCGAACCCCAGCAGGTTCGGCCCCCGCCACCGCTCGGGATTCTCTGCCGCCGGGTCGTCCGCTGCCAGGCCGATGCCCCATACGCGGTCCACCGGGCTCGCCTCCACCAGCACGCGCTCGCCCGTGCCCAGGAGAAACGCCCGCAGTTCCTCGTCCGCCGCGAACTTGTGGACGCTCCCCTCGACGACGATCCCGAACCGCTCCCGCGTCCAGGTCTCCTCGTCGAAGCCGCGCACCAGTCGCCCCGCCTTCTTCGCCTCGGACGGATGTCCCGCCGCCAGCACCCGCGCGAGCGCGGCCTCGTCGTCGAACAGGCGCGCCTTGCCGGCCATCATCCAGTGCTCGGCGGTCGCATAGGTCACCCCGTCCACCGTGAACGGCGACGGCCACCACTGGCTCAGACAGCTCGCGCTCACGCGGCCGTCCGGGCGTGGTCGGTGGCCCCAGAAGTGCAGGTACTTGACCTTGGTCCCGGCGCGCACTTCCCTGATCAGGGCTTCCTGCGAATCGATCTTTTGCGCGGCGTCCGCCGCGAGCTTCCCCGTGATCCCGTCCATACACGCGAGTCTTGCAGGCACCACTGACACTCCGTCCCCCCTTTTCCGCATGGACTCGACACCTGGTCGAAGGATTCCGTCGCGTAACCAAAAGGCAACAACGGAATCACTTGTTGGAGTCCCTTTGCTCTGTCAGGATCGGCATTCAAATCGAGCTGGAGCTACGCCACCCGCCAGCGGACGAAGCGGGGCGAAGGCGGAGGAGAGCGACATGCACAACCCGGGCAACGCCACCCCGGAACGATTTCCCGCTCAGGAGTACTTCGCGGACGGCGCGCAGTTCATCGCGGGCCGCCTGACCAAGGGCACCTCGGGCCACACCCACGCGGTCGTCGACCCGGCGACCGGCGAGGACGTGTACACGTACGAGCTGGCCGGCACGGCGGACGTGGACGCGGCCGTCGCCGCCGCCCGCGCCGCCTTCCCGGGCTGGTCGGGCGCCACCCCGGGCGAGCGCTCCGACGCGCTGCACCGCTTCGCCGCCGTGCTCGCCGAGCGCGCGGACGACTTCGCCCGCGCCGAGTCCCTCCAGTGCGGCAAGCCGCTCAAGCTGACCCGCGAGTTCGACATCCCCGGGACCATCGACAACACGGCCTTCTTCGCCGGTGCCGCACGGCACCTCCAGGGGCAGTCCGCCGGTGAGTACTCGGGCGACCACACGTCGTACGTACGCCGTGAACCCATCGGTGTCGTCGGCTCCATCGCGCCCTGGAACTATCCCCTCCAGATGGCCGCCTGGAAGATCCTCCCGGCGATCGCGGCCGGCAACACGATCGTCCTCAAGCCCGCCGAGCTGACCCCGCTGACCTCGCTGATGTTCGCGCAGGCCGCCACCGAGGCCGGCATCCCGGACGGGGTCATCAACATCGTCACCGGCACCGGGAAGGTCGCCGGTGAGCATCTCGTCGGGCATCCAGATGTGGCCATGACCTCGTTCACCGGGTCCACCGCCGTCGGCAAGCGGGTCGCCGAGATCGCGACCGCCACCGTCAAGCGCATCCACCTGGAGCTGGGCGGCAAGGCACCCTTCGTGGTCTTCGACGACGCGGACCTCGAAGCCGCCGTCAACGGAGCCGTCGCCGGTTCGCTCATCAACACCGGGCAGGACTGCACGGCCGCCACGCGCGCGTACGTGCAAAGGCCCCTCTACGAAGCGTTCGTCCAGAAGACCGCCGCCCTCATGGCGGGCGTCCGGGTCGGCGATCCCTTCGCCCCCGGCACCGACCTCGGGCCGCTGATCTCGCACGTCCAGCGCGACCGCGTCGCCGGGTTCGTCGACCGGGCACGTGGCTACGCGCGCGTGGTGACCGGCGGCGAGGCTCCTCAGGGAGATCTCAAGAACGGCGCCTACTATCGCCCCACCCTGGTCGCGGACGCCGCCCAGGACAGCGAGATCGTGCAGTCCGAGCTGTTCGGACCGGTCCTCGTGGTCCTGCCCTTCGACAGTGACGACGAAGGCATCGCGCTCGCCAACGACACCCCGTACGGCCTCGCCGCCTCCGCGTGGACCCAGGGCGTCTACCGGGCCAATCGCGCGACCCGCGAGATCAAGGCCGGCTGTGTGTGGATCAACGACCACATCCCGATCATCAGCGAGATGCCCCACGGCGGCTACAAGGCGTCCGGCTTCGGCAAGGACATGTCCGCCTACTCGTTCGAGGAGTACACCCAGATCAAGCACGTCATGTTCGACAACACCGCGGTGGCCAGGAAGGACTGGCACCGCACGATCTTCGGGGACCGATAGCAGAACTGACGGCCGCCCAAGGCGCCGCCGTCTCCTCCCGAAAGGGCAGCACGCGCATGAAGCAGTACGAGCCCGACCGCCTGACCCCGGCCGAAGTGGCCGCCGTGCGGCGCAGCTTCCGCAAGAGCAGGTCCGCGTGGACCCGCCGTTCGGTGCTGCGCGCCTCCGCGGGCGGCGCGCTCGCGGTCGGCGGACTCGGGGCCCTGAGCGGCTGCGGGATCCCCGCGGCAGGCAAGACGCAGGGCGGTGTGTCCGCCGACGACCACTCGGCCACGGAGAAGGAGGTCGACTTCTCCAACTGGCCCGAGTACATCGACACGGACGACAGCGGCAAGCACCGGCCCACCCTGGACGCGTTCACCAAGCGGACCGGCATCAAGGTCAAGTACACCGAGGACATCAACGACAACGACGAGTTCTTCGGCAAGATCCAGCCGCAGCTCGCCGCCGGCCAGTCCACGGGCCGCGACCTGATCGTCCTCACCGACTGGCTGGCCGCCCGCATGATCCGGCTGGGGTATGTGCAGAAGCTGGACGCGTCCAACCTGCCGCACGCCTACGCCAACCTGTCGGACCAGTTCCGCAGCCCCGACTGGGACCCGGGCCGGGCCTACTCGTACGTGTGGCAGGGCATCTCGACAGTCATCGCCTACAACAAGAAGGCGCTCGACGGCGTCGAGGTGAAGTCGATCTCGGACCTGCTCGACAACCCCAAGCTCAAGGGCCGCGTCGGCTTCCTCACCGAGATGCGCGACAGCGTCGGCATGACCATGCTCGACATGGGCAAGGACCCGGCGAAGTTCACCACCGACGACTACGACGCGGTCATCGCCCGCCTCCAGAAGGCCGTCGACAAGGGCCAGATCCGCCGCTTCACGGGCAACGACTACACGTCCGACCTCACCAAGGGCGACTTCGCGGCCTGTGTCGCCTGGGGCGGCGACATCGTCCAGCTCCAGTCGGACAACCCGGACGTCGGTTATGTCATCCCCGAGGCCGGCTACATGACGTCGACCGACAACATGCTGATCCCCAACAAGGCGCGCCACAAGACGAACGCCGAGCGGCTGATCGACTACTACTACGAGCCCGAACCGGCCGCCGAACTCGCCGCCTACGTCAACTACGTCAGCCCGGTCGCGGACGTGAAGCCGTATCTCGCGAAGATCGACAAGTCGGCGGCGAGCAACCCGCTGATCCTTCCCGACAAGGCCATGGCGGCCAAGTCCCACGCCTTCCGCTCCCTGAGCTCGAAGGAAGAGACGGCCTACCAGCAGAAGTTCGCAAAGCTCACAGGGGCGTGACGAGGATGAACACCAAGGACAACAGCGGCGACGTCCGCCTCTCCGGCATCAGCAAGACCTACGACAACGGCTTCACAGCAGTGCAGCCGCTGGACCTGACCGTGCCCCAGGGCTCGTTCTTCGCCCTGCTCGGCGCCTCCGGCTGCGGCAAGACCACCACCCTGCGCATGATCGCGGGCCTGGAGGAACCTTCCTCCGGCACCGTCCACCTCGGGGACCAGGAAGTCACCAACCTCCCGCCCTACAAGCGGCCGGTGAACACCGTCTTCCAGTCGTACGCCCTCTTCCCGCACCTCGACATCTTCGAGAACGTCGCCTTCGGTCTGCGCCGGCGCGGCATCAAGTCGGTGAAGCAGCAGGTCGTCGACATGCTCGACCTGGTCCAGCTCGGCGAGCAGGCGCGCAAGAAGCCGCACCAGTTGTCGGGTGGTCAGCAGCAGCGTGTGGCCGTCGCCCGCGCGCTGATCAACCACCCCAAGGTGCTGCTCCTCGACGAGCCCCTCGGCGCCCTCGACCTCAAGCTGCGCCGCCAGATGCAGCTGGAGCTCAAGCGCATCCAGACCGAGGTCGGCATCACCTTCGTGCACGTCACGCACGACCAGGAGGAGGCCATGACCATGGCCGACACGGTCGCCGTGATGAACGCGGGCCGTGTCGAGCAGCTCGGCTCGCCCAGCGACCTCTACGAGAACCCGAACACCACGTTCGTCGCCAACTTCCTCGGCACCTCCAACCTCATCGAGGCCGAGGTCGACTCCAAGTCCGGCGACGACATCGTCCTCAAGGCGGGCGGCGGCAAGCTCGTCCTCCCCGAGGCGCGATGTTCCGCGCCCACGACGACCGGCGGCAAGGTCCTGGTCGGCGTACGGCCCGAGAAGATCACCCTCACGCACGCCGACGACGCGGGCGAGATCCCGGCCGGCCGCAACCGCATCACCGGCAAGATCGTCGACTCCAGCTTCATCGGCGTCTCCACCCAGTACGTCATCGACAGCCCGGTCTGCCCCGAGTTCGAGGTCTACGCCCAGAACGTCGACCGCGACGCCCGGCTGCGGCCCGGCGCCGATGTCGTCCTGCACTGGAACCCGGCCCACACCTTCGGCCTCGACGCGGCGCAGGACATCGACGCGGGCGTCGACACCGAGGAGGAGGCCGCCTGATGGCCGCTGTCACCGAGGCGCCGCCCCTGGCGCCGGCGCCGGAGGAGAAGGCGCCGCGCAAGAGGCGGGGCCGCTGGACGCCGTACTGGCTGCTGCTGCCCGGCATTCTGTGGCTGATCATCTTCTTCGCGCTGCCGATGATCTACCAGGGCTCCACGTCGATCCAGACGGGCTCCCTGGAGGACGGCTACAAGGTCACCTGGCACTTCGCGACCTACTGGGACGCGGTGTCCGAGTACTGGCCGCAGTTCCTGCGCTCGGGCCTGTACGCCGCCGCCGCGACGATCCTCTGCCTGCTGCTCGGCTACCCGCTCGCGTACCTCATCGCCTTCCGCGCGGGACGCTGGCGCAACCTGATCATGATCCTGGTGATCGCGCCGTTCTTCACCAGCTTCCTGATCCGCACGCTGGCCTGGAAGACGATCCTCGCGGACAGCGGCCCGGTCGTGAGCGTCCTCAACACGCTGCACGTCCTGGACGTCACCAACTGGCTCGGCTGGACCTCCGGGGACCGCGTCCTCGCCACTCCACTCGCGGTCGTCTGCGGACTGACGTACAACTTCCTGCCGTTCATGGTCCTGCCGCTCTACACCTCGCTGGAGCGCATCGACGGACGGCTGCACGAGGCGGCCGGCGACCTGTACGCCAAGCCCTTCACCACCTTCCGCAAGGTCACCTTCCCGCTGTCGATGCCCGGCGTCGTCTCCGGCACCCTGCTGACCTTCATCCCGGCGGCCGGTGACTACGTCAACGCCGAACTCCTCGGCTCCACCGACACCCGCATGATCGGCAACGTCATCCAGACGCAGTTCCTGCGCATCCTGGACTATCCGACGGCGGCGGCTCTTTCCTTCGTCCTCATGGCCGCCATTCTCGCCATGGTGACCATCTACATTCGCAAGTCCGGGACGGAGGATCTGGTCTAAATGGCAGTCGTACGCTGGTTCAAGCGCCATTTCGTCGTCATCGCCGGCCTGTTGACGCTCGGATATCTCCTGCTCCCGAACGTCATCGTCACGGTGTTCTCCTTCAACAAGCCGAAGGGGCGCTTCAATTACGAGTGGCAGCAGTTCTCGCTGGACGCCTGGAAGCAGCCGTGCGGTGTCGCCGACATGTGCGGCTCGCTGAGCATCAGCCTCCAGATCGCCGTCTGGGCGACCATCGGCGCCACCGTCCTCGGCACGATGATCGCCTTCGCGCTGGTCCGCTACCGCTTCCGCGCCCGCGGTGCCGTCAACTCGCTGATCTTCCTGCCGATGGCGATGCCCGAGGTCGTCATGGCGGCCTCGCTGCTCACCCTGTTCCTCAACATGGGCGCCCAACTGGGCTTCTACACCATCCTGATCGCCCACATCATGTTCTGCCTCAGCTTCGTCGTCACCGCCGTCAAGGCCCGCGTGATGTCGATGGACCCGCGCCTGGAGCAGGCCGCCCAGGACCTCTACGCCGGCCCGGCGCAGACCTTCCTGCGCGTCACCCTGCCCATCGCGGCCCCCGGAATCGCGGCGGGCGCGCTGCTCTCCTTCGCGCTCTCCTTCGACGATTTCATCATCACCAATTTCAACGCGGGTTCGACCGTCACCTTCCCCATGTTCGTCTGGGGATCGGCACAGCGCGGGACACCCGTTCAGATCAATGTCATCGGTACGGCCATGTTCCTCGTCGCCGTATTGTTGGTGCTCGTCTCGATGGCGATCACCAACCGCCGCAACAAGGTAAAGGCATAACCGCTAGCGCCCTGTAGGGAGTTGAAATCATGGCCCCGAGCGCCATGAGCCGTAACACCAATTGGACGAAGTCCCTCTCCGAAGCCCGGCCGGTTCCGTACTGGCTGGACGACCCCGGCAAGCCCCACCCCGAGCCCGCGCTCACCGGCGCCGAGACCTGTGATCTGCTGGTCGTCGGCGGCGGCTACAGCGGACTGTGGACCGCGCTCATCGCGAAAGAGCGCGACCCGCAGCGGGATGTCGTCCTGCTGGAAGGCCGCGAGGTGGGCTGGGCCGCCTCGGGCCGCAACGGCGGTTTCTGTGCCGCCTCCCTCACCCACGGCCTGTCCAACGGCCTCACCCGCTGGCCCGACGAGATCCACAAGCTGGAGGAGCTGGGCGCCCGCAACCTCGACGCGATCGAGAGCGCGGTCGCCCGCTACTCCCTGGACTGCGAGTTCGAGCGTACCGGCGAGATCGACGTCGCCACCGAACCGCACCAGGCCGAGGAACTCCACGACTGGCACGAGGAGTTGGTGAGCAAGGGCCTCGCCGACGGCACCGAGTTCCTGGACGCGGACGCGGTCCGCGAACAGGTCGACTCCCCGACCTTCCTCGCCGGCCTGCACGACAGCCGGGGCGTCGCGATGCTCAACCCGGCCAAACTGGCCTGGGGGTTGAAGCGCGCCTGCCTCCAACTCGGCGTCCGCGTCTACGAACACACCCCCGCCCTCGCCCTCAAGCCCTACGGCGCCGGCATGGCCGTACGCACCCCCTACGGCTCGGTCCGCGCCCGCCGGGTCGCGCTCGGCACCAATATCTTCCCGAACCTGATCAAGCGCGTCCGCTCGTACACCGTCCCGGTCTACGACTACGCCCTGATGACCGAGCCGCTCTCCGCCGACCAGTTGGCGTCGATCGGCTGGAAGAACCGCCAGGGTCTCGGCGATTCGGCGAACCAGTTCCACTACTTCCGCCTCTCCGCCGACAACCGCATCCTGTGGGGCGGTTACGACGCGATCTACCCCTACGGCGGCCGGGTGCGCGCCGAGTACGACGACCGGCCGGAGACGTACGCCAAGCTCGCCGAGCACTTCTTCACCTGCTTCCCGCAGCTGGAGGGCCTCAACTTCAGCCACGCGTGGGGCGGCGCGATCGACACCTGCTCGCGCTTCTCGGCGTTCTTCGGCACCGCCCACCAGGGCAAGGTGGCGTACGCGGCGGGCTTCACCGGCCTCGGCGTCGGCGCCACCCGCTTCGGCGCGGACGTGATGCTGGACCTGCTCGCGGGGGAGCGCACCGAGCGCACGGAGCTGGAGATGGTCCGCAAGAAGCCGCTGCCCTTCCCGCCCGAGCCCTTCGCCTGGACGGGCATCGCGCTCACCAAGTGGTCGCTGGCCCGCGCCGACGACCACGGCGGCCGGCGCAACCTGTGGCTGAAGACGATGGACAAGCTGGGCCTCGGCTTCGACAGTTGAGCCCCGCCTGCGGGGTGTGACCCGGTTCACTCCTTCGAGGAGCGAAAACCCGCGTAATGCCGTGAGCCGACCTCCCTCTCTCCTGTGACGCGACCAGCGTCGACATGAGAAAGGGAGGTCTCCTCATGACTGGGGCGAAGACGGCCGTCGAGTGGCTGGCATCCGTGGCTCCGGATCCGGAGGCCTGCCGCTGGGAATGGGAGCGCAATCCCATGGGGATCGCGCTGCTGCCCGCCGGCAAGGCCTGGGACGTACTCATCCTGCCGGGTGAGCTCGGTTATCCCACGCTCGATGTGCTCACCCGGGTCATCGATCAACCGGGCCCGGTACTCGTCGACTTCGGCGACGCACGCATGGGTTTCCTGGTCCCGCCCGGCACCGCGGCCCGCTGGCTCGGCACCGGCATCCGTACGGCGGGACCCGGCACCTGGATCGTCGTGCCGTACCCCGGCCGGTCGACCGGCGGAGTCCGCTGGCTGGTACCGCCGGACGGCTCCGGCACCCTCACCGATCCAGCGCTCCTCGAACTCGCCATGCACGAGGCGGCGGCGGGACTGGCCAGGGAAGAGGGGCAGTGATGGACGGGTAGCCGCCAGATGTCCTGGCAGCGCATGTCTTGACAGTGCATGTCTTGGCAGCGCAAGTCTTGACAGAGGCAATTGGTCTGGACCAAATTGGGCGCGCTCCACCCCTCCAATTCCCCCATGCCCGGAGGCACTTGTGGAACGCTCCAGATCCGTCCTCGCCATGCTCACGGCCGCCCTGCTGGCCGTACCCGGCATCACCGCACTCTCGTCGGCCGCCCGTGCGGCCGACGCGGACCTGGCGAAGAACGGAGGCTTCGAGTCCGGCCTCGACAACTGGTCCTGTACCGCGAGCAGCGGTACGACCGTCAAGTCGCCCGTGCACGGCGGCAGTTCGGCGTTGCAGGCGACCCCGGCCGGCAACGACTACGCCCAGTGCGCGCAGACCGTGACCGTGAAACCGAACTCCTCCTACTCGCTCGCCGGTTACGTCCGCGGCAGCTACGTCTACCTCGGCGCGAGCGGCACCGGCACCACGGACGTCTCCACCTGGACCCAATCGGCCCCCGACTGGCAGCGGTTGACGACGAGCTTCACCACCGGCGCGTCCACCACCAAGGTCACGATCTACACCCACGGCTGGTACGCCACCGGCGCCTACTACGCCGACGACATCTCCCTCACCGGCCCGGCGGTCGACCCGGGCCAACCGCCAACCACCCCCACAGGCCTCACCGTTGGCACCGTCACCTCCTCCTCCGTCGCCCTCTCCTGGTCCGCCGTCACCGGTGCGACCAGCTACGCGATCTACCGCGGCGGAGTGAAAGTCCAGACGGCGAGCGGCACTTCGGCCACCGTGAGCGGTCTGACGGCCGCGACGGCGTACAGCTTCCAGGTCACGGCGGTCAACGACGCGGGCGAGTCCCCGAAGTCGACGGCGGTCACCGCGACCACGTCCACCGGCTCGGGCCCCACCACCGGCCTCCCCACCCACGCCCTCGTCGGCTACCTCCACGCGAGCTTCGCCAACGGCTCCGGCTACACCCACCTGGCCGACGTCCCCGACAGCTGGGACGTCATCGACCTGGCCTTCGGTGAACCCACCTCAGCCACCTCGGGCGACATCCGCTTCAACCGCTGCCCGGATGGGGGCGCCTCCCGCTCGAGCGAAGCCGAGAGTGGGGGAGAGTGCGCGAACGTCGAGAGCGACGCCGACTTCAAGGCCGCGATCAAGGCCAAACAGGCGGCGGGGAAAAAGGTGCTGATCTCGATAGGCGGCGCCAACGGCCAGGTCCAACTCACCACGACAGCGGCCAGGGACACCTTCGTCTCGTCGGTCTCGAACATCATCGACACCTACGGCCTCGACGGCCTGGACATCGACTTCGAGGGCCACTCCCTCTCGCTCGACGCGAGCGACACCAACTTCAAGAGCCCCACAACTCCCGTGGTGGTCAACCTGATTGCCGCCCTGAAGACCCTGAAGGCCAAGTACGGCGCGAAGTTCGTGCTGAGCATGGCGCCCGAGACGTTCTTCGTGCAGATGGGCTACCAGTTCTACGGCACCGGCAAGTTCGGCGGCCAGGACCCGCGGTGCGGCGCGTATCTGCCCGTCATCTACGCCCTGCGCGACGACCTCACCCTGCTGCACGTCCAGGACTACAACTCGGGCCCGATCATGGGTCTCGACGGCCAGTACCACACCATGGGCGGCGCCGACTTCCACATCGCGATGACCGACATGCTGCTCACCGGCTTCCCGGTCGCGGGCGACACGAACAACATGTTCCCGGCTCTGCGCCCCGACCAGATCGCCATCGGCGTGCCGGCGTCGGTCAACGCGGGCAACGGCTACGTGGCCCCCGCCGAGGTCACCAAAACCCTGGACTGCCTGACGAAGAAGGTGAGTTGCGGCTCGTACACGACCCACGGCACCTGGCCGACCCTGCGCGGCCTGATGACCTGGTCGATCAACTGGGACCGCTACTCGAACTGGGAGTTCCAGAAGACGTTCGACGGCTACTTCGGCTGAGGTGCGCTCTCGCTCCGAAAGCGGCCGAGAAACAGCCGCAGCGCGGCGAGCAGCACGGTCCCGAGGCACCAACTGGCCACCACGTCCAGTGGCCAGTGGTAGCCCCGCCGGACCAGCCCGAAGCTCACGCAGGCAACGAGGAGGACGCAGACGGCGACGGCTCCGCGACGGGCGTACGACGTCCGGAGCCAAGGAAGGAGGACGAGCGTCGAGGCGCCGTACGCGATCATCGCGGTGGCCGTGTGGCCTGAGGGGTAGTAGCCGGTGCCCGGCGGGACGGCCGGGGTGCCGCCGCGGGCGATCAGTTCCTTGACGGGGACGACCAGCGCCGGGACCAGGGCCATCAGCACGGCCGCCGCGAGGGGTGCCGGCCACCAGCGTTCCGTACCTCTGGCACGGCCGCGCCAAGCGACGTAGACGAGGACAACGACGAGAACGGGTACCGCGACCTGGACATTGCCGAGGTCGGCGAGGAGTTCGGAGAAGCGGTCCGGGTGGACGAGTGCGCGGCTCAGGCGCTCGTCCAGGCGGAGGAGCGGGCCGTCGGCGGCGACCTGCCAGGTGATCACCGCGAAGAGTAGCGCGGGCAGGGCGAGAAGGAGCCAGAAAAAGGAGGTCGGCCGGCCCGGAACAGGGGGGGTAGTTCCGAGCCGGCCGTCCGGATCGGCGGGTCGGCCGCCCCGGGGGGTTTGGGGCGGGCGACTGTCCGATCGGTGAGGAGATTCGGAGCCGGAGGCTCCTGTTGTGTGCGCGAGGGCACGACCAGGGCGAAGCTGGGGAGGCCTCGTCCTGAAGTCGCCCACAGTCCCCTGTGGGCGGGGTGTATCTCTCATCTGGGTAGAACCTACGGCAGTGACTGGAGGGAAGACAGGCGGATTCGCGTCCCGTCATGTACCCCGCACACCTTCTTCACACGGCCTGACGCCCGCCGCCCCAGCCTGTGAATCATCGGCGATGAAAGGGCTGGGGCGGGTGGGGCGCACGAGGCGCGGCTCCTGTGGGGGAGCTACGGGTTCCGTGTGGCCGGGACGTATGGGAGAGGGTGGCTCAGATACGTGCGAACGCCTGCTCGATGATGTCGAGGCCCTCGCTCAGCAGGTCGTCCCCGATGACCAGCGGGGGCAGGAAACGGAGGACGTTGCCGTAGGTGCCACAGGTCAGGACCAGCAGCCCCTCCTGGTGGCAGGCCTTGGCGAGCGCGGCCGTGCCCTCCGGGTTCGGCTCCTTGGTCGTACGGTCCTTGACCAGCTCGATGGCGATCATCGCGCCGCGCCCGCGGACGTCGCCGATGATGTCGAACTTCTCCGCCATCGCGCCGAGCCGGACCTTCATCACGGCCTCGATGTTCTTCGCCCTGGCGTTGAGGTCGAGTTCCTTCATGGTCTCGATGGCGCCGAGCGCACCGGCGCAGGCGACGGGGTTGCCGCCGTAGGTCCCCCCGAGGCCCCCGGCGTGCGCGGCGTCCATGATCTCGGCGCGCCCGGTCACGGCGGCGAGCGGCAGCCCGCCCGCGATCCCCTTCGCGGTGGTGATGAGATCCGGGACGACACCCTCGTCCTCACACGCGAACCACTGACCCGTACGGCAGAACCCGGACTGGATCTCGTCGGCGACGAAGACGATCCCGTTGTCGGCTGCGAACTTGCTGAGCGCCGGCAGGAAGCCCTTGGCGGGCTCGATGAAACCGCCCTCGCCGAGGACCGGCTCGATGATGATCGCGGCGACGTTGTCGGCGCCGATCTGCTTGTTGATCATGTCGATGGCCTGCGCGGAGGCCTCGGCACCGGCGTTGTCGGGACCGGTCGGCCAGCGGTAGCCGTAGGCCACCGGCACGCGGTACACCTCGGGGGCGAAGGGCCCGAACCCGTTCTTGTACGGCATGTTCTTCGAGGTCAGCGCCATGGTGAGGTTGGTGCGCCCGTGGTACCCGTGGTCGAACACGACGACGGCCTGCCGCTTGGTGTAGGCCCGCGCGATCTTCACGGCGTTCTCGACGGCCTCGGCGCCGGAGTTGAACAGCGCGGACTTCTTGGCGTGGTCGCCGGGGGTCAGCTCGGCGAGCGCCTCGGCGACCTCCACATACCCCTCGTACGGGGTGACCATGAAACAGGTGTGGGTGAAGTCGGCGAGCTGCGCGGTGGCACGGCGTACGACGGCCTCGGCGGAGGCGCCGACGCTCGTCACCGCGATACCGGAACCGAAGTCGATGAACCGGTTCCCGTCGACGTCCTCGATGATCCCGCCGCCCGCGCGCGCGGTGAACACGGGCAGCACGGAACCCACACCGGCCGCGACCGCCGCGGTACGGCGGGCCTGCAGCTCCTGGGACTTCGGGCCGGGGATCGCGGTGACGACGCGGCGCTCCTGCGGAAGTGCGGTCATGAGGGGCTCCTGGGGTGGTGCGGACGCTTACGCGCTTTCCTGTTTCTTTTTCTTCCTTTCTCGCAGGCTAGGACCGGGGGCGAGGGGTGGGCATGCTCCATGTGGGCGGTGTCGGCGCCGCGGGTTGTCCGCCGTGGACAGTGCCGGGTTCGCGGAGCTTGCCGCGGGCCCGGCCGTGTAAACGGTGAACTCCCCTTCCTGGCGCGTTAGATTGACTCGCTGACGGTGCACGGAACGGCTGGTCAAGGGGCGAGGGCGAGGACGATGGACAGCGACGGGACGCGGGACGCACGGGGCACGCGAGGCACGCATGCGAATCCTGTGCCGCGTCCGGCGGGGCCGCCCGAGGTACCGGCCGTGCCGCCTCGGCCGGCGCGCTCACCGGGTGCGGCCCCCGCGTCCGAACAGCCGCCGCAGTTCGCCCCGGCCGTCGCCGACTGGCTGAACGAACCCCGGCCGCCCGCCGCGCCCGGCATCTGGCGCTACGGATATCGCCCGCCCAAGGCCGATCGTGCGGCGACGCGACTCTCCAAGGTCGCGATCCTCGGTCTGCTGATCCCCCTCGTGGTGGCGCTGATCGTGTGGTCCTTCTGGCGCCATGGAGCTGTTCCGTACCAATGGGTCGTGCTCAAGCTGGTCACCCCCAGCGACTGGTGGTGGGCCGGCACCACCTCTCCCAAGAACTACAGGGGCGGCGAGGCCATCATCGTCTACGACGGTGTCTTCTTTGGCCTGCTCGTCTACGCCGTCATCAGACTGGGCGGCTGGCTCGACGCCGCCCGCCATGTCATCGGCGGTCGTCCTCAGCCCGCTCGCGCACTGCTGGCGGCCGTCGGCGGTCTGATCGCGCTGAGTTTCGTGTTTCCCAAGGCGTTCGGCCTGGGCTGGAACGCCCTGCCGGTCCAGGACCCACTGTTCTCCCTCCTCACCCTGATCTCCGGTGGCTACGATCTCTTCGGGTCGGTCCTTCTCACCGACAGCCTCTACGGCCTCATCACCGTGCTGGTCCTGTGGCCCTTCGCCCGCCTCGGCGGCTGGTGGGCGCTCGCGAAGGAACGACTCGTCGCGCGGAACCGTACGGGAGAAGGCGAGACCCGCCCGGCACCCGCTGTCCTGGTGCCCGCCCAGTGGCCCGAGCTGCGCGAGGCCGGCCAGTACGAAGCGGCCGAGCTCCTCACCGCCGAAGTGCTCACCGGCCGTATGAACGACGTGGACTGCGCCCGGGTCGGGTACGCGTGGCAATCCGCCCGCAGGGAAGCGCAGTTGGCGGTCTTCACCGACACGGTGCTGCGCAAGGGGGCGGCTGCCTGGGTCCACCCGTCCGGTGCCCGGGACCTGCCCGGCCGTGCCGCACCGCACGATCTGCTCGAAGGGCAGGTCCGCATCGGGCGGTGGACGGCAGGGGACCGTACTCCATCGGCCTATCGAGGCGCGGGTACGGCCCTCGGCCCCGACGCGCTCGGCACCTCGCTGCTCGTCGTGGGGCCGTCCGGCTCCGGCAAGACCAGGCACGTGGTCGCGCCGGTCGTCGAGTCCCTCGCCCTGCGGGCGCTGACCGGACAGTGCGCCGTCGTGGCGGTCTGCGCGGCCGGTACCCCGCTCGGTCCGGACGCCGCGTTCGACGTCGTGGTGCGGATCGGGGATCCCGCCTCCGTCTACGACCTGGATCCCTACGCCGACACAGCCGACCCCGACGCGGCAGCCGCGTTCCTTGCCGAGGCACTGGCCGGTGACCTCGACACCGTCGGCGCCCAACGGGCCACGACCGCACTCGCCCAGGTGCTCGGGCCGTACCGTGCGGTGCACGGCACCTTCCCGACCCTGCCCGTGCTGCGGGAACTGCTGGAGGGCGAACCCTCGGCGCTCGCCCCCCTGCGCCAGGCACTGTCGGCGCCGGAACACGCGGGTCTGCGCCGCGATCTCGACGCCCGTGCCCGGCAGACCGGCAGCGCCGCCGACCCGGGTCCTGTGCTCGCCGACCGGCTCGCGTTGCTGGACCGGCCCGTGTTCGCCGAGTTCTTCGGTACCGGCGACGCGGCCGTCCGGCCGTTCTCGCTACGAGCCGTCGCGCACCACCCCCTGCGGGTCCGCATCGACGTGCCGGCCCACGGGCACGAGGAGGCCTCCCGGCTCATCACCCGGCTGGTCCTGGCCCAGTTCGACCATGTCGTGCACGACACCGGCCGTCGTCACTTCGCGTGTCTCGTCCTCGACGACGCCACCGGGACGGTGACCACCGAGTCGGTACGGCACATGCAGCGGCTGCGCTCGCAGAACGCGGGCGTGCTGCTCGCCCTGCGCACGCTCGGCGATGTCCCCGAGGCGCTGCACGGACCCCTGCACGGGGCGGTCGGCTGCCGGATGGCCTTCTCGGGTGTCACCACCTGGGACGGCAGCCGCTTCGCGCACGCCTGGGGCACGGAATGGGTGGAGACCCGGGACGTTGCCCAGCACACCGTCTTCGCGGACCAGCCGATGACTCGCGCCATCCACGCCCTGCGCAAGCTGGTGACGGGCCGGGCGGTGACGACGGAGGCGGTGACCGTACGGCAGGTCGAGCGGGAACGGTGGTCCGCGTCCCAGCTCGCGCACGAGGTCCCGCCGGGTCACGCGGTGTTGTCGCTCACGACGGTCGAAGGCAAGCACACCCCGCCGTCCCTGGTGGATCTGCGCACCCCAGCCCCCTGAACCGGACATACGGGGTCGTGCCGACCGTACGGTAAGGCAGAATCGGGGTGGGCCGTTCATACGCGACGGCCAAAAGATCGGACCGATCACCGGCTCTCCTCCCGTCTGAAGGCCCCATGCCCCCCACCCTCGCCTCGCTCGTCCACCACTCCGCGCTCAAGCTCACCGTGCGCGCGGGCGAGGACCGCCTGGACGTGCCCGTGCGGTGGGCGCATGTCAGTGAGCTGGCGGACCCGGTGCCGTACATGGAGGGTGGGGAACTGCTGCTGATCACCGCGTTGAAGCTGGACGCCGAGGACCCCAAGGCCATGCGGCGGTATGTGAGGCGGCTGGTGGGGGCGGGGGTCGTGGGGCTCGGGTTCGCCGTCGGGGTCAACTACGACGAGATCCCGAAGGCGCTTGTCGACACGGCGGCGGAGGAGGGGCTGCCACTTCTCGA
>NZ_JAEQAZ010000185.1 GCF_016654115.1 Streptomyces sp. MBT53 | reverse complement strand
CCCCAGAAGCAGCCCTCCCCTCCGCCGCACCGGTGACCGCGACCGCCCCGCGCAACCGCCGCCGTACCGCCCTCCTCGCCGCCACCGCGGTAGCCGTCGTGCTCGCCGCCACCGCGCTCGTCCCTCACCTCATGTCCGGTGACGACAACGGCGGCGACCGCAAGCAGGAGGCCGGCTCCGTGACCTCCACCGGGGGGCACGGCACCCCGTCCTCGTCCGCCTCCGCGAAGTCGACCTCCTCGCCGTCCGCGTCGGCCTCGCCCTCCGGCTCCGCGAGTCCCTCCGGGTCCGCTACGGCGAAGAGCGGGGCGTCCGCCTCCACGGGCGCGCGGTCCGGCGGGGCCGCTGACGCGGCGGCGGCCGTTCCGCTGACGGTGACGACCCGGCCGTATGCCTGGGAGAGCCCGTGCGGCCAGACCTATCTGGTCGACCGGGACGCGGCGAAGGTGCCGCCGCCGCCCACCGAGCAGGACGCGCCGGGCTGGGTGAGCGCGCTGGGCGCGGTCTCCGCCGGCAGCCAGTACCTCGAACTGACCGTGCAGGGCACCGGCCAGGACACCGTGGTGCTGCAGTCCCTGAACGTCCGGGTCGTCGACAGCGGTACGCCACCGGCCTGGAACGTGTACGAGATGGGGTACATCGGGGTCGGCTGCGGCGGCGGGGTGCCGACGCACTCCTTCAGCCTCGGGCTGGACTCGGTCCGCCCGGCGGTCACGCCGGAGTCCGGGCAGACGGGTCTGCCGTACAAGGTGAGCGAGAACGACCCCGAGGTCCTGTACATCACGGCCGCCGCGGCCTCGCACGACGTGCGCTGGTATCTGGAGCTGGCGTGGTCCAGCGGCACCCGCAAGGGCGTGCTGCGCATCGACGACCAGGGGAAGCCGTTCCGCACGAGTGGCATGGGCGGACGTCCGCAGTACGGCTACTCCCTGGACACCAGCGAGTGGGTGCCCCACCAGGCCGACTGAGCCACGGGCGACCGAACACCCCGCCGAACCGCCGGCCCTCCGGACCCCGCGTTGACACCGACCCGCGCCGGACGTTGACTGGCAGCACTGCGCAGTCGTTGAAGGGTACGACCGACCGGGTCTCCGGGAGCCTGGAACAGGCCGTCGAGAGGCCGACGAGGCACGATCGCCTTCAGGCGGAACGGAAGCGGCATCCTGATGTACGACCAGACACGCGCCCAGCAGCCCGCCGGCCAGAACCGGACCCCCACCGAACGCCGCACACCGGGCCCGGAGCCACTGCTCCCGTCCGCCGAGCGGGAGCGGGTCCTCCAGCGGCTGCGGCACGCCCTCAACACCTTCGCCGACACCCCGCACGACGCCCTGGCGGAGGCGGAGAGCGCCTACGACGAGGCCACCGCCCAGCTGGTGAGCGCCCTCGCGGCCCGCCGGGAACTCCTCCGCGCCGCCTGGGCAGAGCAGGGCACCGCCGCCGCGGCGAATCCCGCGGAACCCGCAGAACCCGCGGACCTCACGTCCCAGTCCGACGAACTCCGCCACGCGCTCCGCCAGTACCGCGAGATCACCCAGCGGCTGCTTCAGCTCTGACCCAGCTGCCCCTTGCGCGCGTACGTCGCCTTCAACTCGGCCCAGCGCACGGCCTGTTCGTCGGTCAGCGTGCCCCGCAGCTCCGCCAGCTTCAGCAGGTTCGCCTCCGCCTCCGTCCCCAGGGTCTGTGCCTCGGCCGTGTAGTGGTCGTCCAACACCGCTGACAGTTCACGGGAGTTCATCACCGGCTCGATCCGCCGGGCGATCCGGTTCATCGTGCGGTACGACCCCTGGAGCCGGAACGGCGGTTCGGTGCGGGCCGCTTCCGCGGTCGCCGCCGACGCCATGTACGCGGAGTTGACCGCGAGGACGATGTCCCGGGCGGCGAGCAGATGCCCCAACACGGCGACGACACGGGCCAGTTCGGCGGGATCGCAGGCGTAGGAGAGACGGTCCGCGCGGGCCGTCGCGTCGCCCCGGGCCAGCCCGATCAGCAGGTCCAGGTCGTCGCGGTCGCGACCCGCGAGCGGGGCCAGCACCGGGTTGGAGGTCAGCGCGTTCTCGACGAAACTCAGGGCGAACTGCGCCTCCTTGCCGGTCAGTACGTCACCGAGGTTCCAGACGTCGGCACGGTTGGCCAGCATGTCGGGCACCCGGAACCGGCTGCCGGACTCGGTGTACGGGTTGCCGGTCATGCAGACGGCGAACCGTTTGCCCCGCAGGTCGTAGGTGCGCGGCGCACCCTCCCACACGCCCTCCATCCGCCGGGTCGCGTCGCACAACGTGATGAATTTCTGCAGGAGTTCGGGTGACGTGTGCTGGATGTCGTCCAGGTGGAGCAGCACGTTGTTGCCCGCCGCGAGCGCGAAGTTGACCTTCTCCACCTCCTGTCGGGCGGTCGCGTTCGGCGCCTCGGCCGGGTCGAGGGAGGTGACACCGTGCCCGAGGGCCGGGCCGCTGACCTTGACCAGGACCAGCCCGAGCCGGTCGGCGACGTACTCCATGAGGGTCGTCTTGCCGTACCCCGGCGGCGAGATCAGCAGGAGCAGCCCGCCGGTACCGACCGCCCCGGCCTCCCCCGCCGTGCCGAGCTGCCGGGCCAGGTTGTCGCCGATGAGCGGGAGGTACACCTCGTCGACGAGCCGGCCCCGGACGAAGGACGAAAGGACCCGCGGACGGTACTCGTCGAGCCGCAGCCGGGCACGCTCCGCCGCCACGAGGGCGGTACGGCGGCGCTGGTACGCGCGGTGACCAGGAACGTCCCGCGCACGGAACTCCCCTGTACGGGCGAGGAGTTCGTCGACCCTGAACCGCAACTCGCCCCCCACCACCCGAGGATGGCTGCCCAGCAGTCCCCCCACCGTCTCGGTCAGCCGCGCGTCCGACTCGTGACGCGGTGCGCCGGGGCAGAGTTCGGCCGCCACCGCCTCCGCCAGGTCTCCCGGGTCGACCCGCGTCCCGGACGCCGTCGTGTACGCCGTCAGCCAGGCCTCCACCAGCTGGCGGCGCGCGGGCAGGTCGTCGTCGAGGGCGATCAGATCGTCGTCGTAGGCCGAACTGCCCACCGCACGCCGGAACTTGTCGAGCAGGGTCCGGGCGCCCGCGCTGATCACGAAGCCCTCGGGGGCGGTGGTGAGTTCGTCGAGGAGGTAGGCCGCGGCGGGCTCGCCGCCCAGCTCCTTGGCCAGTTCCGCGCGGAGTTCGGCGTCGGCCGGGGTGGGTCCGAACAGGTCGCGGGCCCGGGCCAGGGACCTCGCCCGCCGGGTCCAGTTCTCGCGTACCCGTGGGCTCGTGCCGTGCGTCCAGAAGAGCAACGCGCTTGCACGGGCGGCCGGTTCGTGGCGCAGCAGGCCCGCGTCCTCGTACCGGCGCAGCAGCGCCGCGAGGATCGCGGTCGCGTCGTGGTCGTGCACACCGCGTTCGTAGCCTTCGTCGTACGACTCCTGCGCGGCCCGGCGGACCAGGGCGGCGAGGTCGGGTTCCTGGGCGAGGGCCTGCGCGCCGTGTTCGTCGAGGAGGCGGGCGGCGAGGTGTTCGGCGCGGTAGACCAGCGGTGACTCGGAGGGCAGCGGGCGGTCCCAGTACGGGCGGGTGGCCGCGAACTCCGGGTCCCTGACCGGGGATCGGTAGTCCGTGCCGGTGAGGGCGAAGGCCAGGCCGTCGCCGGAGGGGACCAGGGTGAGGTCGAGGGGCTCGGTGTGCACCGCGAAACGGTGGCGGCCGAGACGGAGGGTCCGGCCGCCGTCGGCCGAGAGGTCGGCGCGGTCACGCAGGGCGCGGGTGGCCTCCGCGTGGGCTGCCGTGAGCCGGCCCGTCAGCTCCTCCGCCCTTGTGGGGTCGCCTAGTTCACGAAGTTGTTCGGCGCTGCGGCGGATCCTCGCCACCATCGGGTCGGAGGCGAAGTACGTGTTCACCGCGTCGGCGTCGGCGAGCGCGACCGCCCGCCGCCCCACGGTCTCCAGCACCTGGACCGCCGAACGCGCCAACTGCTCGGCCCTGCGGGCGCGTTCGTCGACCAGGGTCTGCTTGCGCGCGGAGAGCGTCTCGTGGATCTCGGTGCGTTTGCCGGCCAGTTCGGCGAGGAAGTCGTCGAAGTCCGCGAAACGGGCCTCCAGGTTCTCCAACCGCACCAACAGCAGGGCGAGTTGGGTGTCACAGGCCTCCGGGGTCGCCGCGTCCGCGAGCGCTCCGGTCACCGACTGGGCCAGCAGCGCGAACTCGGCCGCGAACTCCGCCCGCCCCTCCCGGTCCCGGAGTTCCGTCCGCCGGGCGTCCAGCACGGCACGGGCCCGGTTGACGCCGCCCAGCACCTCGGCGACCCGCTCCAGGATCGACGTACGGACCGTGGCGTCACCGATGTCGAGTCCGGCGACCACCTCGGTCACCGTCCGCAGCCCTTCGGTCAGTTCGTCCAGCCGGGCCGCGACCGGGGCCGCCTCGGCGACCTTGGCCAGCGCCCCGGCCTCCGTGACCAGCGTGTCGATCAGCTCGTGGTGCCCGGCGAACGCGTCCTCGCGCGCCAGGAACGACACCGCCCGCTGCCCGAACACCCCCAGATCCGCCTCGACTTCGGCCGCCGCCTCCTCGATCCGCGCGGCGTCCGCGTACCGCATCTCCTTCAACGTCAGCAACTGCCCCTGCGCCCGCCGGAGTTCGGTGAGCCCGGCGACCCATCCCGCCGCGTCCCGGGGCACCTCGCCCCGCAACCGCCGTACGAGGGAGGCGATATGGCCGGTGGCGTCGGCGAGGGCGTCGGCGGCCCGCCCGGTCAGAGTCCGGACCGTCTCGAACTCGGTCAGAACCTGCTCCGCCGTCTCCCGCACCTCCTCCAACGGCCCTCGCAGATCGCCGAGTTCGGCGTCCCCCAGCCAGTGATGGGTGTCGGCCGCCCGGACACACGCGGCGACCAGCGCCTCGTACACCTCCGCCGTCGGCTCCATCCCGACGGCCGCGCCCGTCACCGACAGACAGTCGGAGATCCCGCGCACGAGATCGGCGTTCCCGACCCGGAACAGCGGCCCGGAGCCGGTGAGTTGAGCGGCGGCATGGGTGTCGGAGACGAACGGAGTACGCCAGATCCGCACCGAATGAACCCGAGCCGCCTCCCCCTCCCCCAGCACTACCGACATGCCGTCCTCAAAGAGCGCCCACCCCCGCCCGGGCAACGGCGCCGCGACCTCCTTGCGGATCATGTTGTACGGCAGCAGCAGGCTCCGCCCCGAGCCCCGAGCCCGGTACGCGAACAGCACGTCCTCCCCGTTGGGCGAGCGGACGATCCGCTCCAACTCCAGCCCGGCGGTGGAGATTTCGAAGGTCTTGCACTCCCCCGTGGCCAGGCAGTACCCGCCCGGGAACACGATCCCCTGCCCCTCCGGCAGCCGCCGGCACGACTGCCCGATCCCGTCGAGCCGTACGACCCCCTTGGTCAGCGTGTTGAAGACCAGGTACCGGTGGGCGTCCTCCTTGTAGGGCTGCACGCGGAGCAGCACCAGCGCACCCACCCGGGCATACGCGATCTCCGCGTCGGCCGGCGACTGGAGCGGCTCGTCCACCGGCTCGGAGTAAATCCCCTCCGCCGTCTCGGTGTTGTCCTCCACCTTCACGGTGAGGGTGCCGCCCAGCGTGTCGACGTACAGCCCGTCCTGGATCCGCACATGCGGGTGCCGGCCGGGGACGAGATCCTCGCGGCCCGTCCCGATCCAGTCGAAGTCGTACGGCGGCGGGAAGACGTGGTCGCGTTCGCCGTGCGCGTCCAGGAAGGTCGCCGCCCGGCCGTCGTCCGTGAGGGCCCAGCGCAGTACCCGGATGTCGTCGGCCTTCTCGTCGGTGCGGAAGACGGCCAGCAACTTGCCGTCGACGCGCCGGAGTTGGAGGAGTCGCGCCTGCCGGTAGTAGCGGTGCAGGGCGGTGAACTCCCGTACGAACTCCGGGTCGTCGAGGAGTCCGGGTACGGAGTTCTCGGGCAGCCTGCGCAGGTCGTGGCGGTCGTAGAGGGCGAGGACGTCGGCCACCGCCGTCTCCCGGGTGACGCCGAGGGAGGTCTGCCGGCCGAAGAGGAGCGCGTCTCCTACGGCGACGATGTCCCGCGGCGCGGCCGGGTGTTCGGTGGTGAGGCGTCCGGTGCCGGTGAGTTCCAGGCGGGTCGAGCCGAACTCCTCGGTGCGGCGGGTGTTGAGCGCCTCGGCGCGGCGGGCGAGTTCGGCGGCCTGTGCGGCGAGGCGGTCGCGCAGGACCTCGTAGGTGCCGGTGTCCAGGCCGGTGGTCATGGGTCCCTCTCAGGATCTCGGGCGGGGTGGGTGATCGGGAGTGGTGGGTCCGGAACTGCTGTCCCCTGTGCGGCAGTTCCGGACCGTCTGTGGGGCGAGGCGTGAGGCCTTCGCCGGGTGTCAGGCCTTCGCCGGGTGCCCGTTGAGCGCGGTCAGCGGGGTGTCCGCGAGGCCCAACTCACCGGCCCTGTCGAGCAGTTGCCGTAGCTGACCGGCGTTCGCCGTGTCCGTCCTCATCAGCTTCATCAGCAGGGCGGACACGGTGAGGTTCTGCACGTCGGCCGTGGAGACCGAGCCGAGCACGCGCCCGAGGTCGTCGGCGATGTTCGACGTGCCGTCCAGCCACGGGCGCGCCAACGCCTGTGCCGTGTCGGAGTTCTGGACGAAGCCGTCGACGCTCCTGCCGAACGAGACCGCGGAGACGAGCCGGTCGAAGAAGACCGTGTCGCCGCCGACGATGTCGATGTCGGCGTGCTCAAGACCGGTCGCGAGGACCGTGGCCTGCGCCTCGGCGACCTGCCGCTGCACGTCGAGACCCGCGAGCCGGATCTCCTTCTCGGCCTGGAGCCGCAGCCGGTACTCCTCGTGGCCGCGCGAGGCGTCGTCGAGGGCGGCCATCGCGGCGGCCTTCTCGGTGAGGCCCTCCGCCTCGGCCTTCAACTTCTCGCCGATACCGGTGGCTTCGGCGAGCGCGTTCGCCCGTACGCCCTCGGCCTGCGCGAGCACCTTGGCCTGCACGCCCTCGGCCTCCGCGAGCGCCATGGCCCGGGTGCCCTCGGCCTCCGCGCGCAGCCGGGCCTCCGTGCCGTCCGCCTCCGCACGCAGCCGCGCCCCCGTGGCCTCGGCCTCGGCGCGGCCCGCCTTCACGGTGACCTCGGCCTCCTTGTCGCGGACCTGGACCTCGGCGAGTCCGGCCGCGGCGGCCTCCGCCTGGATGCCCTCGGCGAGCCGCAGTTTGGCGCGGGCGTCGAGGTCGGCGGACTTCAACCGGGCGTCGGCGAGGGTGAGTTGCTCACCGGCGCGGTGCTTGGCGGCGGCCTCCGCGGCCTCGGCGGCCTTGATGTCCTTGACCAGCTTCTCCTGCGCCTCGGCCTCCGCGGCGATGATCACCGCCTGCCGGGTACGCTCCGCCTCCTCGACCACCCGCAGCTTCTTGATGGCCTCCTCCTGCTCGGCGACCGTACGGTCCACGGCGATCCGTTCCCGGACCACGTCCGCGACCTCGCGCCGCTCGACCTCGACCTCCTTGTCCCGGGCGATCCCGGACAGGCTCGTCTCCCGTTCGCGGGCGATGACTTCGAGGAGGCGGTCCTTCTCGATGCGCTCGTTCTCCACGGCGATGACCCGCTCGCGGTTCTTCTGCGCCACGGCGATCTCGCGGGCCTGGTTCTCACGCTGGACGCCGAGTTGCTCCTCGGTGCGCAGGAACGCGGCCTGCGCGCCGAGCCGTTCCTCCTCCTGCACCTTCGCGGTGGCGGCCTCCTCACGCGCCCGCAGCACCTCCACCTCACGGCGCTGCTTGATCTCCGCCTCGGCCTGCCGGCGCTCCAGCTCCAGGATGGTTTCCCGGGCGTCGACGTTCTGCCGGGTGATCTCCTTCTGCTCGGTGCGCTGGAACTCGTTGGTGCGGACGTGCTCGATCGTCGTCAGCTCGGTGATCTTGCGGATGCCCTGCGCGTCCAGGATGTTCTGGTTGTCGAGCTGGGTCATCGGGGTCTGTTCGAGGAAGTCGATGGCCGCGTCGTCGAGGTGGTAGCCGTTGAGGTCGGTGCCGATGACCTGGATGATCCGGTCCCGGAACTCCTCGCGCTTGGTGTAGAGATCGACGAAGTCCAGCTGCTTGCCGACGGTCTTGAGCGCCTCGGAGAACTTCGCGGCGAAGAAGTCCTGGATCGCCACCGGGTCGCTCGCGGTCTGGGTGCCGATGGCCTGCGCGACCTTGATGACGTCCTCGACGGTCTTGTTGACCCGCACGAAGAAGCTGATGTGGATGTCGGCCCGGATGTTGTCCTGGCAGATCAGACCCTCGCGCCCGGTGCGGCGGATCTCGATCGTCTTCACCGAGATGTCCATGAACTCGGCCTTGTGCAGCACCGGCAGGACGACCGCCCCGGTGAAGGTGACGTCGACCTTCTTCGTCTTGGAGACGATCAGCGCCCGCCCCTGCTCCACCTTCCGGAACAGCCGCCCGACCAGCAGAAGCAGGGCGAGCGCGATGAGCAGGACAACGGCGACGAACACACCGATGCCCACGGTGATGGCGTTCATGACATGGGTCCTCTAGGGGTGAGAAGGGTGGGGTACGGGCGGGCGTCTACGGGTGTAGGTCAACTGGTGTAGGCCTACGGGCGTGGGTCCACGGGCGTGGGCCAACAGGCGTTGACTGGACGGGCGTTGGGTTGCGGGGAGGGGTGGCCGGCGGGGCGTTGGTCCACAGGTGTTGGCCAACTGGTGTGGGCCGACGCTCCCGGCGGTCGCGGACCAGCGATCCTGGCGGTCGCGAGCCAACGGCCGTGGGCCAACATCTGTGGGCCAACCGACGTAGGCCAACCAGCGTGGGCCAACAGCCGTAGGCCATCGAGCGTTGGCCACCAGGTGCCGGTCGGCAGGCCCGGCGGCCGGCGCGCGGTCACCGCCCGCCCGCCAACATCCGTAGGCAACCCCCCGTGGGCAACAGCCGTAGGCCAACAAGTGTTGGCGGTCTACCCCGGGTTGCCGCCGGGTCCGGTCCTCGGGTCCAGCGCGCTGTCGTAGGGCGCGACCCAGAAGAACTCGCCGGGTTCGTCATAGGCGTAGAGCAGTCCGGTGCTGCCGCTGGCGAGGGCGTCGTTGCCCGTCTGCCGGACCTGGACCGTCGCCGCCGAGCCGTCCGCCGCCCTGACCTCGGCCTGCCCGAACCCCGCGTCCACCCGCCCGGTGCGAATGGTGCAGGTCAGACCGACGAAGTCCAGCCGGGACGGCCCGTGTTCGTCGGGGAACAGGCGGTGCAGCGGCCGTACGAGGAGCTTGGTCGCCTGCCAGGAGGCATACCCCGCGCCGGTCAGCACGACCGCCCCGACCAGGGCGCCGGCCGGGCCCGAGGGGACGAGCAGCACGCTGGCGCAGAAGCTGATCAGCCAGCCGACGGCGACGAACAGCGAGAAGGCGAGGGTCACCGGGACCCCGCCGAGCCACCGGCCGTAGCCGTGCCCACGGCCGCCGTCGTGCCCACGGGCGTTGACGTGCGCGTGTCCACGGATGTGGACCTGGACATGGGCGTGACCGTGTCCGTGCGCGTCGGCGGCGCCGAGGGCGACCAGCAGCCAGTAGAGGACGACCACGACGAGCGCCGCGGTGAAGACGACGGTGGGAAAACCGGTCGCGGCAGCGATGAACGCCCCCATGATCCCGGCCCCCGTTCTCTTACTCGTCCGACTGTCGACGGGGACGCCCGGATCGCGGTTCTGGTGCCGGAAACCTGCCGGTGTCCGGCACCCGAACCATCCGTGGTGCTCCCCTGGCGCCATGGTGCACGCGGGGTGCACGCCCGCGCATTGCCGGAACCCGGCAGTGTTCATTAGGGTCTTGATGCCGGTGACGCGCTAAGAAAGCGTCACCAGGGCGTCAAGAAAACAGGGGGCGGCGTTGCCGGAGCGCGGAATACCTGAGCAGTATCTGACGGGGTACGCGCAGCTCCTGGCGGAGGTCGCCGTGACCGGACGGCGGCTGACCCGGGCCGAGTTGGAGGCCCGCCGCACCCTGGGCGAACACGCGGCCGAAGCCGGACACGGACTGCGCGCCCTGGTCAACGCCCATCTCGCCGCCACCCGTACCGCCTGGCCGGAGACTCCCGGTGCCGCCGACTGCACACTCGCCGCGGTGCAGCAGGTCGTCGACGCCTTCGCCGAGGGCTACGAACGCGCCCAGCGGGTCGCCGTACGCCAGGAGGAGGCGGCCCGGCGGGAGTTCATCGACGATCTGCTCTACGGCCGCGGCGGTCTGGGCCGGCTCGCCGAACGCGCCGAGCGTTTCGGGCTGCGGCTGTCCCACACGCACGCCGTCGCCGTGGTCCAGGGGCCGATGCCCTACGACGAGAGCGCGCCGGTGCCGCGTCAGGTGGAGCGCGCGATGATCAGCCGTTTCGGTGACCGCAACATCCTGCTCACCACGAAGGCCGGCCGGATGCTGTGCGTCGCGCCCGGCGACCAGGACGACGTCCTCACCCACTTCGCCAAGCAGTCGTACGCGGCGGCGGAGGGCACCCGGGTGGCGATCGGCCGGCCGCAGCCGGGCGCGGGCGGGATCGTCCAGTCGTACGAGGAGGCCCTGAACACCCTCGAACTGGCCGAGCGGCTCACCCTGGAGGGCCCGTTGCTGCGCGCCGCCGACCTGCTGGTCTACCCGGTGCTCACCCGTGACCGGCAGGCGATGGCCGATCTGGTGCTCGACGCGCTGGGCCCGTTGACCAAGGCGCGCGGTGGCCCGCGACCGCTGCTGGACACGCTCTCGACGTACTTCGACTGCGGTTGCGTGGCCGCGGAGGCCGCCCGTCGGCTCTCACTGAGCGTGCGCGCCCTGACGTACCGCCTCGAACGCATCCACCAGCTGACCGGCGCGGACCCGACGGACCCCGGCCAGCGCTACATGCTGCAGACGGCGGTGATCGGCGCGCGGCTGCTGGACTGGCCGGACAAGGAGTTGTGAGGCGAGGCGCAGGGCTCGTAAAAGTGTGACACTCGGCGCTTGAATGTCACGCTTTCGCGGAGAGGGTCCCCTCCGGCGGGCACCGGAAGGGGCCGCATGCCGGCTGGGCGCAGAAAAAAGCGACCCCGCGCCCGGATGGTTCGTCGGCGGCGTGGTCGCTTGGGGGGTACGGAGGTGTGCGGGGGCGGAGGCGTCAGCCCAGGGTGGTGCCGATGTACGACGTCGATTCGGGGCCGGAGTCGGACTCGGCGGACGGTGCGGCGGGCGCGGGGGTGGCCGGCGCGGGCGGCGTCTCGTGGCAGGTGAAGCCGAGGCGGGTCAGGGCGCGGGTGACCTCGAAGGCGGTGAAGTCGCGGCGGTCCTGCTTGGTGATCACCTCACCGACCTGCTTGACCGGGTACAGCTTGCGGCTGATGGTGGCGCAGGGGCCGCTGACGGGCTGCTCCGGGCGGATGCCCTTGAGCATCTCCTCCACCTCGCTCTTCGTCAGATCGAAGGGGTAACGGGCGATCACGCAGCGCATGGTGCCTCACCAAGGGGTTCGAGCGGGAGGAGAGGGGAGGATTTCTCCTCGGGGAAAACCGGGAAGCCGGAGAACGGCCGGAGAACAGCGGGTGGCCGAAGAACGGCAGATGGAACAGCGGGTAAATGAGCAGATACGAAAAGGGACCCGCACCCAAGGTGCGGGCCCCTGTTTCGCAGCTTCGCGTGCTTAGGCGGGAACGATGTTCTCCGCCTGCGGGCCCTTCTGGCCCTGCGTGATGTCGAAGGTCACCTTCTGACCTTCCTGCAGCTCGCGGAAGCCCTGGGTGGCGATGTTCGAGTAGTGGGCGAAGACGTCAGCGCCGCCGCCGTCCTGCTCGATGAAGCCGAAGCCCTTTTCCGCGTTGAACCACTTCACGGTACCGGTGGCCATGTCTTAACTCCTAGGCAGTGCACGAGATCCGCACTTTACGAATCTCCTCCATCGCCGTGATGATCACCTGCCCGGAGAACCGGTTCAAAATTGGCAACCACAACTGCAACTGAAGTCAGCCTAGCACGGAACCCATTTCCGCGGCGGCGGAAATGGGTTGGAAAAGCGCCGCCCGAAACAGTGAATTTCTGTTTCGTCGACATCAGATTTTCTACCGATGGGACGAACGGCGCAGCTCCTCATTGACGCGCAGCGCCTCGTCCAGCCGGTCCTCCAGGCTGATGATGCGGCAGGCGGCCTCGATGGGCGTCCCCTGGTCGACCAGCTCGCGGGCGCGGGAGGCCGTACGGAGCTGATGGCGCGAGTAGCGGCGGTGACCGCCGTCCGACCGCGTCGGTGTGATCAGCCCGGCCTCACCCAGCGACCGGAGGAATCCGGGCGTGGAGGCGATCAGCTCGGCGGCCCGGCCCATGGTGTAGGCGGGGTAGTCGTCGTCGTCGAGCCGGTCGGCCGCGGGCTGCTGGCTTTCTGCGGGCATGTACACCTTTCCTGCGGGCCACCGGAGAGGGACGGCCCGCCGCAGGGGAGCTTGTTACCCCTTACGGGAACTCTAGTCGCACCCGGGGAATCTCTGTCGCGGCGAGCACAGATGTCCTGACGGCCATGGACGGTGGTCGACGCGCTCAGCGGCCCAGCAGCAGGACCCGGCAGGCCCCGGCGGGCAGCCGCGGATCGCGCGCTTCCGCTACTTCCGCCACGACGTCCCGCCAGCCCCAGGCCCGGTACGCCGTCAGCGTCTCGGTGTCGCCGGCGGGCACCAGGGTGACGCCTAGGGCGGGCGCGTGATCGTCGAGCAGCCGACGCTGCAGGCGCCGGGCGAGGTTCCAGTCCCGGTCCTGGTAGTGGGTGCGCACCCGGGGCGGGACGACGATCCCGGAGACCGCGAAGAGCCCGCCGGTGACCGCGAGACCGCGCACGGTCCGGGGAAGGCGGGTGTCGCACCCCTGCCACCAGGGATCGGCGCCGCGCACGGGGAAGCCGTAGGCGCAGGCCGTCAGGGTGGTGTTCTCGGCGACCAGCAGGGTGAAACCGGGCCGCCGGACATCGCCCGCGAGCCGGCGCAGGAACTCGGCGCGGGAGCGGGTCCCGGCGCGGTTGCCACTGCCGGAGGTCTGCTCGTACAGATCGCCCAGATCCTCGAACCGGTCCTCGATCTGGCGTCGGCTGAGCGGGCGGAGGCGGTCCCCCTGCCGCGGGGACGGGCCGCGCTCCCGGCCGGGCGACCACGACTTCTCGCCCTGGGCCGCGTCGGCACCGAAGTGCGTGTCCGCAGTGCCGCGCGCGTCCGCACCGCCGTGCCTGACGAGGTCCGCGGTCATCGGCCGACCGGGCACATTCACGGTCATGGGGCGAGCCCTGCCCCGGGTGCGGACAGGTCCGCCCCGGCGTCGTCCTTCGCCGAGGACGGCACCGGCGCGATCCGGCACACGAGAAATCCTCGGTCTCTTCACGGTACGCCCGCGGGCCGCGACACGGCCTGGGGCCAGGGGCCGCCGCCCCTGCCGCCCTACGACGTCACTGGTTCCAGCTCTCGTCGTACGGGTCCTTCGGCGTCGGGACCGGCTTGGCCTCGGTGACCTGGAAGTAGGGAATGGGGCGGTTGTTGACGGGGTCCTTGGTCTGCTTGGCGGAGTAGGTGCCGGTGATCAGCAGCCAGGTGTCGGGCTGCAGGACCGGCGGGATCTTGCCGGTCAGGGCGATCTTCACCGGCTGGGCGTCGGCGGCACAGCAGTTGAGGGCCATGCGTACGAGGTAGGGGGCGCCGGACTTGTCGAGGGCCACGAAGCCGGTGACCTTGAGCTGACGGTCGCCGAGGGAGCGCCCGTGGTCGTAGACCGCGCGGGTCGCGTAGTCGACCAGGCCGAGGGTGAGCGGGTTGTCCGCGGGGAGCTTCTGGAGGCCGTAGGGCTGCTGGATGGCCGTGCCCGTGCGGACCGCGCTGTAGGAGCCGAGGGCGGGCGGGGCGACCAGGATGAGGGCGAAGAGGGGGAGCAACAGGAGCCAGGAGATGCGGGGTTCGCGGTGCACATGACCGCCGTGACCCGCGCCCTCCGTCTCCGCGTGGGCATCCTCCGCGTGGGCATCCTCCGCGTGGGCCTCCGTGTGCGCCACCGCCACTGCTACCGCCGCCGCCTGCGCCTGCGCCACCACCTGCGCCGCCACCTGCGCCTTCTCCGCCCGCGCCCGCCGCCACTCGTACCAGGCCGTCGCCAGTGCCGCCAGGATGAGCACCCCGCCGGAGAGCAGCAGCAGCGGTTGGAGGCCTGCCTTGACGTAGCGCAGGTAGAGGTTGGTGAGGCCGGCGTGCAGCAGGGCCGTGCCGATCAGGAACAGGACCGCCGCCTGTGCCTGCCGGCTCACAGGAGCACCGCCGAGGTGACGACCGCGCCCGCGATGGCGAGGACGAAGGTGGCGGGCGCGAAACGCATCGCGAAGCCGCGACCGAACGTGCCCGCCTGCATGGCGAACAGCTTCAGGTCGATCATGGGTCCCACCACCAGGAACGCGAGTTTCGCCGTGAGCGAGAACTGGGTGAGCGAGGCGGCCACGAACGCGTCCGCCTCCGAGCAGATGGACAGCAGTACGGCCAGGATCGAGAGGGCGAGGATCGCCACCACCGGGTTGTCGGCCGCCGTCCGCAGCCAGCTCGCCGGCGCGACCGCCTTGAGCGTCGCCGCGGACATCGCGCCGAGCACCAGGAACCCGCCCGCCTGCATCACGTCGTGCCGCACCGAGCCCCAGAACGCGGCCCCCTTGGTCTCCCCCGCGTGCGGGTCGTGGGCGGGCAGTTTCAGCCAGTCGGTGCGGCCGAGCCGCGTCCACAGCCAGCCCATCACGCAGGCCACGAGCAGGCTGCCGACGAACCGGGCGAGCACCATCTCGGGGTTGCGCGGGAACGCCACGGCCGTCGCCGTCAGCACGATCGGGTTGATCGCCGGGGCGGAGAGCAGGAACGCGATCGCCGCCGCCGGGGTGACGCCCCGGCGCACCAGCGCCCCGGCCACCGGCACGGACGCGCACTCGCAGCCCGGCAGGATCGCGCCCGCCATCCCGGCCACCGGTACGGCGAGGACGGGGTTGTTGGGCAGCGCGCGGGTGAACCACGTGGCCGGCACGAACACCGCGATGGCCGCCGACAGCAGCACGCCCAGCACCAGGAAGGGCAGCGCCTGCACGACCACGGCCACGAACACCGTCATCCAGCTCTGCATCACCGGCGCGGACAGGGCCGTACGGATCGGCGCCTGCGCCAGCACCACCAGGAGCAGCACCATGGTCAGCACGAGCGGCGAGTTGACCTGCCAACCGTCCTTCGAAGCCTTGCCGTCCTCGGCCGGTTTCGAAGCCTTGCCGTCCTTGGCCGGTGCGGACGGCTCCACGGGTGTTTCCGGGGTCGGCGGAGTCTCCGTGGTCGGCGCGGCTGGTTCGGTGGTGATGGCCACGGGTGTGCTACCTCCGGCAGGTGCGGGGTTTCGCGAGTTTTGCTCCCTCTCTCTGCATACGGCAGTGGGGGCACGGGTGTTCAGCGCAATACTGGAACCACCCGCCTCCTTGGGGCAGTCTTTCCCCTCGTGGCGAGCAGCGTTCCTCATCAGACCCCGCCGGGCACCGCTCGGGCACACATGGTGGTGTGCGGCGACGACGCGCTCGCGCACCGGCTCGCGGCCGAACTGCGCACGGTCTACGGCGAACAGATCACCCTCGTCGTACCGCTCTCCGAGGCCAACTCCCGCCCACCGGTCGTCGGCCGTGCGCGTGCCGCCTCGGTGGCGCTGCGCGACCGGGTCAACGCGGCGGTGGCCAGGGCGAACGGCAACGGCGCCCCGCCCGCCCCCGAAACCCCGCGCGGGGAACGGGTGTTGGAGGTCGCCGAGCTGACCGAGGCGGTGTTCGCGGAGGCGGGCGTGGAGCGGGCGACCGCGCTGGCGCTGGTGCACGACGACGACGAGACCAACATCCGTGCCGCCCTCACCGCCCGCCGCCTCAACCCCCGTATCCGGCTCGTGCTCCGCCTCTACAACCGGCGCCTGGGCCAGCACATCGAGGAACTCCTCGACCAGGCGGCCGCGTTGGCGACCGGGGACGTCAACGTCACGGGGTTCGACGCGTCCACGACCGTCCTCTCCGACGCCGACACCGCCGCGCCCGCGCTGGCCGCGACCGCCCTGGCCGGCACCAGCAAGGTCGTCCAGACCGACGGGCTGCTGCTGCGCGCGGTGGAGCGGCCGCCGCCCGCACCCGGCGAGGTCGCCGACCCCGGGCTGGCCACGCTCGCCCTGCTCTCGGCGACCAGCAGCGACCCGGCCGGCGCGGACGGCTCCGAGGGCATGGGCGAACAGGGCCCGCGCCTGCTGCCCGACGCTGCGGCGGTCGCCTCGGCCACCGGGCGCGGCACCGTCGTCCTCGAGCAGGTGTCGTACGCCGGGCCGCAGTTGCCGGGCGGACGCGGGGGCGGTGTCGTACCGGCCTTCTCCTCCCTCTTCTCGCGGCGGCTGCGCTGGTCGCTGGCGGGCATGGTGGCGTGCGTGATCGCGCTCGCCGTGTCGCTGTGGCTGGTGACCGGTATCCATCCCGTGCGGGCCTTCTATCTGACGCTGCTGGATCTCTTCGCGATCGACGACCCCGCGATCGGGGCGCCGTTGGGCCGCCAGATCCTTCAACTCCTCTCCGGTCTCGTCGGGTTGCTGATGCTGCCGGTGCTGCTGGCCGCCGTACTGGAGGCCCTCGGCACGTTCCGTACGGCGTCCGGGCTGCGCAAGCCGCCGCGCGGGCTCGGCGGGCATGTGGTGCTGCTCGGGCTCGGCAAGATCGGCACCCGGGTGCTGACCCGGCTGCGGGAACTGCACATCCCCGTGGTGTGCGTCGAGGCCGACCCCGAGGCCCGCGGTCTCGCGGTCGCGCGTCGGCTGCGGGTGCCGGTGATCCTCGGGGACGTCACCCAGGAGGGCGTCCTGGAGTCCGCGAAGATCCACCGCGCGCACGCCCTCCTCGCGGTCACCAGCTCCGACACCACCAACCTCGAAGCCGTCCTCTACGCCCGCTCCGTGCGCCCCGACCTACGGGTCGTACTCCGCCTCTACGACGACGACTTCGCGACCGCCGTCTACCGCACCCTGCGCGCCGCCCACCCCGGCGCCCTCACCCGGAGCCGGAGCGTCTCGCATCTGGCCGCGCCCGCGTTCGCCGGGGCGATGATGGGCCGCCAGATCCTGGGCGCGATCCCCGTCGAGCGGCGGGTGCTGCTGTTCGCGGCGATGACCGTGGGCGGGCATCCCCAGCTGGAGGGGAAGACGATGGCCGAGGCGTTCCGGGCCGGGTCCTGGCGGGTGCTGGCCCTGGACACGGCGAACCAGGACGCGTCGGAGGACGTACGGCGGTCGGGGCTGGTGTGGGACCTTCCCGACACGTATGTCCTGCGGGGCTCGGACCGGGTCGTGCTGGCCGCGACCCGGCGGGGGCTGGCGGAGTTGCTGGGGCGACGACCGCGGGACCGGGCCGCGACCTGATCAGGCGCCCAGCGCCGGGGCGGGCCGGGGGCCGGACCGCAACCCGGCGCTGCGGGGTGCCGTCCGCGCCCACCCGTGCCGCCCCAGCGGCACGACTACCCGCGGCTAAGCGGACACCACTCCCCCCAAATGCCTTGCCGCGAAGTCCAGTTCCAACCTCACCTGCTTGATCCGCTCGTCCACCACCAGTGACCCGTGTCCCGCGTCGTACCGGTACACCTCGTGCACCGCGCCGCGCTTCTCCAGTCGTTCGACGTAGTTGTCGATCTGCTGGATCGGGCAGCGCGGGTCGTTGACGCCGGCGGAGATGTAGACGGGGGCCGTGACCTTGTCGACGTAGGTCAGCGGGGAGGACGCCTCGAAGCGGTCGGGAACCTCTTCGGGGGTGCCGCCCAGCAGGGTGCGGTCCATGGCCTTCAGGGCTTCCATCTCGTCGTGGTACGCCGTGACGTAGTCGGCGACCGGGACCGCCGCGATGCCGAGCGTCCACGCGTCGGGCTGGGTGCCGATGCCGAGGAGGGTGAGGTAGCCGCCCCAGGAGCCGCCGGTGAGGATCAGCCGGGCGGGGTCGGCGAGGCCGGAGGTGATCGCCCACTCGCGGACCGCCGCGATGTCCTCCAGCTCGATGAGACCGACCCGGTACTTCAGCGCGTCCGTCCAGGCCCGCCCGTACCCGGTGGAGCCGCGGTAGTTGACCCGGACCACCGCGTAACCGTGGTCGACCCAGGCCGCGGGACCGGCCGCGAAGGAGTCGCTGTCGTGCCAGGTCGGGCCGCCGTGGATGTCGAAGACCGTGGGGAGCGGGCCCGTCGCACCCGCCGGCTTCTGGACCAGGGCGTGGATACGGCCGCCGGGGCCCTCCACCCACACGTCCTCCACCGGGACCGAGCCCGGTGACTTCAGGCCGGGCGGGTCCAGGACGACCTCGCCGGTCGTCGAGCGCACGGCGGACGGCTCGGCGGCCGACGACCACAGGTACTCGACGCTGCCGTCGGGGCGGGCCGTGGCGCCCGAGACGGAACCGGGCGGGGTCGGCACCTTCTCCAGGTCGCCCGAGGCGAGGTCGTAGCGGAAGACCTCGCTGCGGGCCTCGAAGCTGTGCGCGATGAGGAGGGCCGAGCCGTCCGGGTACCACTCGGCGCTCACGTCACCGGGCAGGTCCAGGGCCAGGTCGGTCTCGCCGCCCTTCACCACGTCCCACACCAACGGCTCCCAACGGCCGCGCCGCTGATGCCCGATGAGGAGCCGGGTGTCTCCCTCGACGGGTGCGAAGCCGAGCACCTCGAGGCCCAGTTCCTCGGTGCCGCCCTTGGTGTCGTCCAGGTCGGCGACCGCCGTGCCGTCCGGGCGCAGGACGCGCAGCGCCGAGTGCATCGCGTCGCCGTGCTCGGTGTGCTCGATCGCGATCAGCGAACCGTCGTGCGAGAGGTCGCCTACGCCCGCGGACTCGCGGTGGCGGTAGATCAGCGCGGTCTCGTCGCCGGTGCGGGCGAGGTGGATCGTCGTACCGTCCTCGTCCGTGGAGCGGCCGACGACGGCGGTCCTGCCGTCCCGCGCGAGGGCGAGCCCGGCCGGGTAGGACGGTTCGAGGCCGGGGACGGCCGGTTCGTCGGGGCCGCCCTTGAAGGGCTGGCGGCGCCAGACGCCGAACTCGTCGCCGTCCTTGTCGTCGAACCACCAGATCCACTCCCCGTCCGGGGAGAGCACACCGTCCGTCGTGCCGTTCGGCCGGTCCGTGACCTGGCGTTGCTCGCCCGTCGCCCGGTCCCAGGCGTACAGCTCATACGTCCCTGTCGCGTTCGACACGAACAGGGAACGGTCGGGTGCGTCCTCCGCCCAGTCGGGCAGGGACACTCGGGGCGCCCTGAAGCGCTTCTCCCAGTCCGGTGTGTACGCGGACCCGTTGCTCTCAGTCATGGCCCCATACTGCCCGCCCTCACAGACATTGCACTGACTGGATCCTCAGCCTGTGGATAACTTCGACCAAGTCCCGGTCGGAGCATTGCCGACGACGGGTGAACCTCCGGGCCGACGACGGGTGAACCTCCGGGCCGGCACCGGGCCGAGGCTCCGGGCCGACCCCCGGGCCGAGGCCCTCGCGGCAGCCCCGTACCGTGGAAGCCGTGTACCGGTTTCTGCTGACATCGCGCTGGTGGGGCATCAACGTCTTCGTACTGCTCGCCATCCCCTTCTGCATCTTCATGGGGTCGTGGCAGCTGAGCCGGTTCCAGGCGCGCGTGGACAGCAGCCATCAGGCCACCAGGCAGGTCCAGACGGACCGCAAGGAGGCCGCCCGCCCGCTCGCCGAACTGCTGCCCGTCGACCAGAGCACGTCCGGTCGGCAGACCACCGCGACCGGCCGGTACGGCAAGCAACTCCTCGTCCCCGACCGCCAGTTGGACGGGAAGAACGGCTACTACGTCCTCACCCTGCTGCGCACCGTCGACGGCAAGGCGCTGCCCGTGGTGCGCGGCTGGCTGCCCGGCACGCCCGACGCGGCGAAGGCACCGGCCGCGCCGACCGGCGAGATCACCGTCAGCGGCTCGCTCCAGGCCTCCGAGACGCCCGGCGACAACGGCGTCAGCGCCCAGGGCGGACTGCCGTCCGGCCAGACCGCCGCGATCAGCGCGGCCTCACTCGTGAACCTGGTCCCGTACCCCGTGTACGACGCGTGGATCACGCTCGACAGGGCCGACTCCGGGATGACGGCCGTACCGGCGACCGCGCCCGCGAACACCGGCCTGGACCTGAAGGCGTTCCAGAACCTGGGCTACACCGGCGAGTGGTTCGTCTTCGCGGGCTTCGTCGTCTTCATGTGGTTCCGGCTGCTGCGCCGCGAGGTGGAGTTCGCGCGGGACGCGGAACTCGGGCTGCTGCCGGAGGACGAGAGCGAGCAGGCGGCCCGCGTCACCGTCTGACACCCGCCGCCGGGTCCCCCGTGGACCGGCAACGGCAACAGACACCTTGGTGCCCTGCGACCGACGGCCGTCCTACGACGCCGACAGCACGCCCGTCCGGTAGATCGTCCCCGCGCACGCGTTCGGTACGACGGCCGTGGCCGTCGGTGAGCCCGTCTCCGCGGTGTGGGTGACCTGGACGCTGCCGTCGAGCGTGCCGTCCTCGGGGAGCAGCTGGGTGGACGTGCCGGTGTCACCGGCCGTGGATCCGCTGGTGGTGCTGGCGTCCTCCGAGGGCGACGGGCTGGCCGTGGTGCCGCCGGTGGTCGTGCCGCCGGTGCTGCCGCTACTGGTGGGGCAGGTCTCCGAGGGCACCCAGGCGAACTTGACCTGGTAGGCGGAGCCGGGCTGCAGGACCAGCTCGGCGGGCTCCGTCGAGGGGTCGGGCAGGCCGGTCGCCGAGTCCCCCGCCGCGTGCCGCGTCACGAAGATCTTGGTGCTGTCCGCCGCCCCCACCGCGGAGAATCCCACGGTGCCGGGCCCGCCGACGGTACAGCTGGTGCCGGAGGTGTTGGTGACGGTGAAGGTGCCGTAGACGATGCCCCCCGTATCGGCGGCGGCCACGGACGAGGTGGCCGAGCCGAGCTGTGCGGCTCCGCAGGTGGGCGCGGCCGTCCCGGCGCTGGACGAGGGGTTGGCGCTCACGGTGCCGGAGCCCGGGCTCTTGCCCCCGCCCTCGTTCTTGTGGCCGCCCGGATTCTGTCCCGACGTCTGCCCGGAGGAGCCGCCGGAGGTGCCGGAACCTCCGTCCGGGTTCTTGCCCTGGCTGGTGCCGCCCTGGGCCTGTGAGCTGTTGCCCGCCATGGACGGGTCGACGGAACCGGTCGAGTTCGAGACGTGCACGAGGGCCGGGATGGCGGTGCCGAAGAAGAGCGCGGCGGCGGCCATGCCGACGACGGCCTGGCGCTTGCGGGCCCGGCGGGCGGGCACCGCCTTGCGCAGGTGCTCCAGCGTGCCGTCGCGGGGCTCGACCTCCTGGACCGCCTGGTGCAGCAGCCGGCGCAGCGCCAGCTCGTCCGGGGCGAATCCTTCGGTGTCGTGGTCGCCGAGTCCGCCGGTTCCGCCGATTCCGCCGAGTTGCGCGGCGAGGCCTGCGAGCCCCCCGAGTCCTTCGGGGTCGCGCCCCTGAACGCCCTCGGGGGCCTCGGGGCCCTGGTGGCCCTTGTGGCCCTCAGCGCCCTGGATGCCGTCCGGGTTCTCGAGGTTCTCGGTGTTCTCGGGGTTCTCCCCCCCGGAGCCTCCTCCGGAGTTCCCGTCGAGGCTCGGCCCGTTGGGGCTCTGTTCGTCGGGGCCGTGGTTCACAATTCCGTTCCCAGCGTGCGATTCGTTCGGTTCTTCCTTGCGGGCCCAGGTCGGACCGCGCCGGACTTCCGGCTCGCGCCGAGCACGCGCGCCGTTTCCGTCGACGTTGTCGCTCATGCCGATGCCTCCATCGCGATCCGGAGGGCGGCGATGCCGCGGGAGCCGTACGCCTTCACCGAGCCCAGCGAGATGCCGAGCGACTCGGCGACCTGCGCCTCGGTCATGTCCGCGAAGTAGCGCAGGACCAGGACCTCGCGCTGGCGGCGCTGCAGGCCCTTCATCGCCTTGATGAGGGAGTCGCGCTCCAACTGGTCGTAGGCGCCCTCCTCCGCGCTGGCCATGTCCGGCATCGGCTTCGAGAGGAGCTTGAGGCCGAGGATGCGGCGGCGCAGGGCCGAGCGGGAGAGGTTGACGACGGTCTGGCGCAGATACGCCAGGGTCTTCTCGGGGTCACGGACGCGTTTGCGCGCCGAGTGGACCCGGATGAACGCCTCCTGGACGACGTCCTCGCAGGAGGCGGTGTCGTCGAGGAGGAGCGCGGCCAGGCCGAGCAGCGAGCGGTAGTGCGCCCGATAGGTCTCGGTGAGGTGGTCGACGGTCGTTCCGGCCGCGACGGTGTCGTCGACACCGTCGCGCTGGTTCGGGATGCGGGCGGGCCGCGCTGCGGGCATCGGCGCGATCACCGGCATGCCGCCGGGCGCACGGGATCCACGCGGAGGCCGTAGGGCCGTGCCGCGTGCCGCAGAGAAGTCGAGTACCTGAGCCACGCCAGTTGGACACGCTTCCCCCCGTTGGGGTTGTACGCGTCGACCGTCACATTTATGTCAGACGAAACAAACAGTCCACCCACCCGTCTGGTGTCAGGCAGCACAACCGACAGTGCGTCGAACACCCTCATGCCTACCCGCTCTTCCCCTGTGTCACAAAAGGCCGGGGCGTCCCCACGCCCCTCGCCGCATCCCCGCGCCCGCTGAAGGGCGTCCGCAAAGACGCTCCCCGCCGACCGCGCGGTTGCGGAGAGCGGGGAGTGAAATCTTCGGATGCGGAGGTGGCTGGATTCAAGTGGTCCCAACCATTAATCCGGCCACATCGCGCACAGTGATCCTACAAACCCGTGCGCCACTGGCCAGCGGATTTACGGCCGGGCGGAGCGGGCGGCTCCGGTTCTCACCCGAGGTCGCGCGCCACCAGCTCGGCGATCTGTGCCGTATTGAGGGCCGCTCCCTTGCGCAAATTGTCGCCACAGACGAACAGTTCGAGCGCCGTCGGGTCGTCCAGCGCCCGGCGCAGCCGCCCCACCCAGGTCGGGTCGGTGCCCACCACGTCGGCGGGGGTGGGGAACTCCCCGGCGGCCGGATTGTCGAAGAGGACGACCCCCGGGGCGGTGGCGAGGATCTCGCGCGCCTTGTCGACGGTGACCTCGCCCTGGAAGCGGGCGTGGACGGTGAGGGAATGCGTGGTGACCACCGGGACACGGACACACGTCACGGCGACCGGCAGCGCGGGCTGGCCGAGGATCTTGCGGGTCTCGTCCCGCACCTTCATCTCCTCCGAGGACCAGCCGTCCTCGCGCAGGGACCCGGCCCACGGTACGACGTTCAGCGCCACCGGCTCCGGGAACGGCCCGGTGTTGTCCCCGACGGCCCGCCGCACGTCACCGGGCTTGGTGCCCAGTTCGGTGCCCGCGACGAGGGCCAGCTGCTGGCGCAGGGTGTCCACCCCGGCCCGCCCCGCTCCGCTGACGGCCTGGTACGACGACACCACCAGCTCGCGCAGCCCGAACTCGGCGTGCAGCGCGCCCACGGCGACGATCATCGACAGGGTTGTGCAGTTCGGGTTGGCGATGATCCCGCGCGGGCGGTGCCGCACCTTGTGCGGGTTGACCTCGGGGACCACCAGGGGCACCTCGGGGTCCATCCGGAAGGCGCCCGAGTTGTCGACGACGACCACGCCCTTGGCGGCGGCGACGGGCGCCCACTGGGCGGAGACCTCGTCGGGGACGTCGAACATGGCGACGTCGACCCCGTCGAAGGCCTCCTCCGTGAGGGCCATCACCTCGACCTGCTCCCCGCGCACGGCCAGCTTGCGGCCGGCCGAGCGCGGAGAGGCGATCAGGCGGATCTCGCCCCAGATGTCCGCGTGCTGGGACAGGATCCCGAGCATGACCGTGCCGACGGCCCCGGTCGCTCCGACTACGGCGAGCGTCGGACGCACGGTCGCTCCGGTGGTGGCCATCAGCGGCCGGTGCCTCCGTAGACGACGGCTTCGTCGCTGTCGGAGTCGAGGCCGAACGCCGTGTGCACGGCGCGGACGGCCTCGTTGACGTCGTCGGCGCGGGTCACGACCGAGATGCGGATCTCGGAGGTCGAGATCAGCTCGATGTTGACGCCCGCGTCTGACAGGGCGGTGAAGAAGTCGGCGGTGACGCCCGGGTTCGTCTTCATGCCCGCGCCGACCAGCGAGATCTTCCCGATCTGGTCGTCGTAGCGCAGCGACTCGAAGCCGATGCCGTCCTTGTTCTTCTCCAGGGCGTCGATGGCCTTGCGGCCCTCCGCCTTGGGGAGGGTGAAGGAGATGTCGGTGAGTCCCGTCGAGGCCGCCGACACGTTCTGCACGATCATGTCGATGTTGACCTGGGCGTCGGAGATCGTCCGGAAGATCACCGCGGCCTCGCCCGGCTTGTCGGGCACGCCGACGACCGTGATCTTGGCCTCGGAGGTGTCGTGCGCGACACCGGAGATGATGGCCTGCTCCACCTGCTGGACTCCTTGCTTCGGCTCACTGCTGACCCAGGTGCCCTGAAGTCCGCTGAAGCTGGACCGCACATGGATCGGGATGTTGTATCGGCGGGCGTACTCCACACAGCGGTGGAGCAGCACCTTGGAGCCGGAGGCGGCGAGCTCCAGCATGTCCTCGAAGGCGATCCAGTCGATCTTCTTCGCCTTGGGCACCACGCGCGGGTCGGCGGTGAACACCCCGTCGACGTCGGTGTAGATCTCGCAGACCTCGGCGTCGAGGGCGGCGGCGAGCGCCACGGCGGTCGTGTCCGAGCCCCCGCGCCCCAGCGTGGTGATGTCCTTCTTGTCCTGGCTCACACCCTGGAACCCGGCGACGATGGCGATGTTGCCCTCGTCCAGCGCGGTCCTGATGCGCCCCGGCGTGACGTCGATGATCCGGGCTTTGTTGTGGACCGAGTCGGTGATGACGCCTGCCTGGCTGCCGGTGAACGACTGGGCCTCGTGGCCCAGGTTTTTGATCGCCATGGCCAGCAGTGCCATGGAGATCCGCTCTCCGGCGGTCAGCAGCATGTCGAACTCACGCCCGGCGGGCATCGGAGATACCTGCTCGGCGAGATCGATCAGCTCGTCCGTCGTGTCGCCCATCGCGGAAACGACGACGACCACTTGGTGGCCGTTCTTCTTCGCTTCCACGATTCGCTTGGCGACGCGCTTGATGCCCTCGGCATCGGCTACGGAGGAGCCTCCGTACTTCTGCACGACAAGGCCCACGTGCGCTCCTCGCTCAGTCCTGGTGTGTCGGCTCAGTTTAACGAGCGCCCGAAATTCCCTTCCCAGGTATCGCATGGTGAGATTCGGACGCCCAGGTCAGCGCATGCCCAATCCAGGGGTGCGGGAAAAGTGCCGAGCGTCACAGGTGACGGCTGGGAACGGGGTTTACGGCACTAAGGTCGCCGTGTGCGCGTACTTCTGGTGGAAGACGATGAACCGGTCGCTGAGTCCCTACGACGCGGACTGCTGCGCTACGGCTTCGAGGTCGACTGGGTCACCACGGGCGGGGCGGCCCTGAGCCACAAGGCCCCTTACGACGTCGTCCTCCTCGACCTGGGCCTGCCCGACACCGACGGCCTCGACGTGTGCAAGGCGCTGCGCGCCCGCGGTGACGTGCCGATCATCGTGATCAGCGCGCGCAGCGACGAGACGGACCGCGTGGTCGGCCTGGAACTGGGCGCCGACGACTACGTCTCAAAACCGTTCGGTGTCCGCGAGGTCATTGCCCGTATAAGGGCGGTGATGCGCCGCGCACAGCCGAAGGCGGTCGCGGAGGCCGCGGGCCCCGACGCCTACGGCCCCCGCCTCACCATCGACCGCAAGGCCGCCCGCGTCCGCCTGGACGGCGAGGAAGTGGCCCTCGCGCCCAAGGAGTACGACCTGCTGTCGTTCCTCACCGAGGAGCCCGGCGCGCTGATGTCGCGCGAGCAGATCATGGAAGCGGTCTGGGACGCGAACTGGTTCGGCCCGACGAAGACGCTGGACGTCCATGTGGCCGCGCTGCGAAGGAAGTTGGCGGGCGCGATCACGATCGAGGCGGTACGGGGAGTGGGCTTCCGCCTGGAGATCACCTCCTCCGGAGACGGGCCTCCGGCCTCATGATCCGGCAACTGATCGTCAGCTACGTCCTGTTGGTGGCCGTGGCACTGACGGCGTTCACCGTGCCCGTCGCCTTCACGCTGACCGCCCAACTCCGGGGCGACACCGAGCAGTCGGTGCGGCGCGAGGCGAGGACGATGGCGTTGCTGCTGAGCGGCGACGCGGCCTCGCGCGCAGCGCTGGACCGCATGGTGGTGGCGTACGCGCAGGAGACCCCCGGCACGGCCGAGGTACTGCCCGCGTCCCGCGCCAAGACCGCGACGCACTGGGGCGACGGGAAGCTGGAGGTGACGGCACCGGCGCGGCGCGACGGCAGGACGGTGGGCGCCGTACGCATCACGTACCCGACCTCGGACCTGACCCGGCGGCTCTGGCAGATCTGGGGCTTCCGGGCGATCCTCGCGGTCGGTGTCCTGGCAGTGGCGGCCGGCCTGGGCGCGCTGGTCGCCCGCCGCCTGACCCGCCCCCTGCGCCAACTCAACGACATGGCGAGCAAGTTCAGCGACGGCGACCTGACGGCACGTACGCCCGTGACAGGCCCGCACGAGACGCAGACGCTCGCCAGGACGCTGAACCAGGCGGGCGAGCGCCTGGACACCCTCATCGCCTCGCAGCGCATCTTCGTGGCCGACGCCTCCCACCAACTCCGCACCCCGCTCACGGCGTTGCGGCTCTCGCTGGACAACATCGCGGACGGTGTGGACGACGAGTTCGTACGGGAGGACGTCGATCAGGCGACGGCCGAAGTGGTCCGGATGAGCCGTCTCGTCAACGGCCTGCTGGTGCTGGCGCGGGCCGAGGCGAAGGTGACGGCGGCGGAACCGCTGCCGCTGCGGGAGATCGTGACCGAACGGCTCTCCGTGTGGAGACCGGCCGCCGACGAGCGCGGGGTCGAGATCGCGCTCAGGGGGAGTGTTGTCGACGGCCGGCCGCTTGTGCTGGCCAGTCCCGGTCATCTCGAACAGGTCCTGGACAACGTGCTGTCGAACGCCCTGGAGGTGTCACCGGACGGCGCGACGATCACCGTGCGGGCCCAGACCCGGGGCGACGAGGTGGAGTTGACGGTGACGGACGAGGGCCCCGGCATGTCCGACGCGGACAAGTCCCGCGCCTTCGACCGCTTCTGGCGCGGTCAGGGCCTCACCGGGCGCTCCGGTTCGGGCCTGGGCCTGGCCGTCGTACGGCAGTTGGTGACGGACGACGGCGGCACGGTGGCCCTGCGGGACGCGCCGGAGACCGGGCTGTCGGTCGTGATCACCCTTCGGGCATCACCGAGGAGTGGTGGTTGACGATCAGCCACTTGCCGGCGCGCTTCTCGTACTCGTAGGTGTAACGGGCTTCCACGACACGCTTGTCGCCGGTCTTCGGGTCGGTGAGCGTGAACTCGTAAATGCCGGTGTCTATCGCGGAGTTGCTGTCGAGCACGTTCACGATCGTCTCGACCTTCTTCCCGACCGGCTTGTTGGGCAGGAAGTGCTCGAAGTAGTCGACGATCTCGGCACGGTCGGTGCGGATCTTGTTGGAGACGGTCGGCAGGAGCACGGCGTCCGGCGCGTACCGATCGGCGACCTTCTCCGGGTCACCGGTCTTGAGCGCGGCGTTCCAGCCGTCGAAGAGGGCGGCGATCTGCGTCTTGGACGGCTTGGCGTCGTGCTGGGGCCCGGCGGTCGCGGCGACGGTGCCGAGGGAACCGAGGGCAAGGACGGTGGTGACGGTGACGGCGGCTGCACGCTTGCTCATGGTCCGGCGGGTCATCTCAACTCCAGTTGTACTGGTGCGTTTTGGGATGACTCCAGGCTGGCTTCCGGCGGGTTAGGGCCCGTGCAGCGGACGTACAGGAGCGAGGAAGGGCTGCTCCAATTAACGCGCTGTGGCCGACCGACCACTTAACGCGCCGTGGCCGACTGGCCACGATCCCGGACGAGACTGACACCGGCACCCAGCGACACGACGCCCATACCGACGGCGGTCATCACGCCCTGCGTCCCGTCGACCACGAAGGGTGCGACCGCGGCGACGGCGAGGTTGAAGAGGAAGAGGAACCAGAGGACGGGCCTGGAGGAGAGGAAGTTCTTCATGGTGGGCCCGCTGTGCGCGGCGGCGGGAGTTGGCGGGTCATCCACGCCCCCGCCGGTACCGTGCAGACCGCCGCCGGTCCTCCTGTTGGTGATGGGCGGGTTGGTGACGGTGGCTGTCCTGCTGGTGATGAAGGGCGCGCGGGTACCGGCACTCCGGGGCACCCGCGGTGCCGTCGCGGCGGGCGCGGCAGGCGGCTTCATGAACGCGGCGGCGGGCGTCGGCGGTCCGCCGATCTCCCTCTACGCGGTCAATGCGGGCTGGACGGTACGGGAGTTCGTCCCCAACGCCCAGTTCTACGGCGTCGTCGTCAACGCGTTCTCGGTCGCGGCGAACGGGGTGCCGTCGTTGAGCGGGGCGCGGTGGGTGGCGGTCGGCGCGGCGATGGTCGTGGGCGGGGTGATCGGGCGGGGGTTGGCGGGGCGAATACCCGAACCGCGGGCGCGGGCACTGGTGTTGACGCTGGCGTTGGCGGGTGG
>NZ_JAEQAZ010000184.1 GCF_016654115.1 Streptomyces sp. MBT53 | reverse complement strand
CAACGGCCGTCCCTGTGCCACAGGGACGGCCGTTCCGCGTCCCAAAGGGGCGCCGGGCCGTGACATGTGCGGCTCCGCCGCGTGGGCGCGACCAGCCCCCACCGGCCCGCGCTTTGATCACATCACCGCACTCACCGCGTCGCTCCTCTCACCTCGAGCCCGGCCAGCAGCTCAGCCGTCGCGTCGGCGATCAGATCAACCGCGCGGTCGAAGACCTCGCGGTTGTGCGCGGCGGGCGCCCGGAACCCGGAGACCTTGCGCACGTACTGCAGCGCGGCGGCGCGGATCTCCTCCTCCGTGGCCTCGTCGGGCAGGGCGGGCGGTCGAAGAGTCTTGATACTGCGGCACATACGTCCAGTCTCGCGCCACGAAAGCGATACCGCCGCCGCTCTCCCGAACACGCCTGCGATGATCTTTCCGAGGCGGCCACCGTCACCGTGCACGGGGCCGACCTGACGAGAGGACGAAGAACATGGCGAACAACGAACTCACCGTGGCCGTGCTGGGCCCCGGCGGCGTGGGCGGTCTGCTCGCGGCGCTGCTGTCCCGGGCCGGCCACCGGGTGATCTGCCTGGCCGGAGAAGAAACGGCCGACTCCCTGCGCAGCGACGGGATCCGGGTCCGCAGCGCCGCCTTCGGCGACTTCACGGCACCGGTGGAAGCGGACACGGAACTACGCGAACCGGTCGACGCCTGCCTGATCACCGTCAAGGCGACGGCACTCGACGCGGCACTGGCCCGCGTCCCCGCCACCGCACTGGGCGACGGTCTCCTCGTCCCCTTCCTGAACGGCGTCGAACACCCGGCCCGTCTCCGCGCCCACCACCCGCCCGCCCAGGTCGCCCCCGCGATCATCCGGGTCGAGTCAACTCGCGTCGCCCCGGGGGTGATTGAGCACGGCAGCCCGTTCGCGGAGATCGACGTCACGGGCGACCCGGTCCCCCGCGAACGCCTGGAGGCTCTCGCGGCCGCCCTGCGCGCGGCAGGCCCCACCACCCGGGTCCTGCCCGACGAGACGGCGGCGCTCTGGGCCAAGATGACGTTCCTGGCCCCACTGGCCCTCCTCACCACCCTCCCCCATTCTCGACTTCGCTCGAACGGGGGGACCCCCATCGACCTCCCCCTGGGCGACGTACGCACGCGCCACCGCGAGGAGTTGACGGCCCTGCTGGAGGAGACGGCGGCGGTGAGCCGGTCCTACGGCGGCCCGTCCGACCCGGTGGGGGCGCTGGCCCGCTACGACACGTTCCCGCCGGGCACCAAGTCGTCGATGCAGCGCGACGCGGAGGCGCACCGCCCGCTCGAACTGGACGCGATCGGCGGGGCGTTGCTGCGGGCGGCGGAACGGAAGGGCATCGCGGTGCCGGTGGCGGCAGGGCTGGTAAGGGAGTTGGGGGCGTCGCAGCCCAACTGACCGGTGGCGCCCGGTAGTCTCCGCCCGTGACGGGGCCGAATCAGGCAGAGGACGCGTTCAGGAACCGGTGCGCGAGCGCCGCGAGGCTGCTGGCACCGTTCGCCCATCACTTCATCGCCCGGGTCTCCTTCGAGGCCCAGGACGACGAGGAGTCGTTGGAGATCACCCTCCGGGACGGGCCGTCGAAGCCGGAGGCCGTCATCTCCCTCGCCGGCGTCCGCCATGTCGGGCTGTCGAAGGGCCCCGGGCTCTCCGGCTGCTTCGTCGACGCGATCTCCGTGATCCACCTGCCGAGGACGCCGCTTCCCTGGCCCGAGGAAGCGGCTGCCCTCGTCGGCCGGTCGGGCGGTCCGGAAGAACTCGTCTGGCTGCGGCTCGTCGGCCCGGCGGAGATCGACGTGATCGCCTCGATCCTGACCGTCTACGTGGCCATGAGCGACGACGAGGCGTCGACGGGCCCGACCACCGTCTGAGACGGCCGGCGCGTCCGCGGTCCCACACCCGTTCGTATGAAGTCCCGGAAGGAACTCGCGACCCAAATTCGAACAGGCGTAGCATTAGCGCGTGGCAACGACCTATGACTTCCCTAGCGACCTCCTCGCCGGTCAGGAGGAGCTGCATCAGGTCCGGGCAGAGCTGACGACCCTGCTGAAGCGGCTGCCCTGGTCGGTCGAGCCCCTGGACGGGTTCAGCGACACGGGCGGCTGGCGCAAGGTGGAACGCCCCGCCTCCCCCGGCTGGACGCCCGACGAACAGGCCGAGGTGGAGAAGCTCAGGCAGCGCGAGCACGAACTCGCGGTCTTCGTCAGCGGCCACCGCTTCTGGACGGAAGTCACCGCGACGGACCGCGTCGAGTCACGGATGAAGCTGAAGCACGCCCACGAGGCGCCACCGGCGGACGAAAAGGCGGACAATGGGTGAGTTGAGCCTCATATCGCCGAAGCAACCGAGAGGCGGCGATCGATCATGGCCGACCACCCGCACGCACTCCTCGTCCGCAAGGGCTACGACGCCTTCGTCCGCGGGGACATGGACACCCTGCGCTCGCTGATGTCCTCGGACGTCACGCACCACGTCCCCGGCAGCCACCCGCTGTCCGGCGACTTCAAGGGCCTGGACGCGGCCATCGACATGTACGGTCAGCTCTTCGCGCAAACGAACGGCACCCTGCGCGTCGAACTGCGCAACGTCCTCGTCGACGGCCGGGGCCACGCGGTCACGCTCCACCGCTTCACGGCCGAGCGCGACGGCAAGCACATCGACGAAACCGGCGGCATCGTCTTCCGCATCCTCGGCGACAAGATCACGGACCTGGACGAGTGCGTCGAGGACATCGACAAGGCGAACGAGTTCTGGTCCTGACCCCGCCGTCGTCGTCGAACTACGGCTTGCGCAGCGCCCGTTGGGCGAGTGCCAGCACCGTCACGGCCCCGACGACTCCGACCGCCCCGACGACCGGCACCCCGCCGAAACGGACCCCGGTGCCGGTCCCCGCTCCGACTCCGGCCCCGACCTCCCGGAACCCGCGCGTCGCACGCCATGACAGCACCGACCACCGCGACTGCGCGGACAGCACGGACCCCGTGCTGAGCCACGAACCCGCCGAGACGAAAGACAGCGCCGAGCCGATCGACCCGACCGACAGCGAACTGCCGATCGACCCGACGGACAGGGCCGACCCGACGGACCCGATGGACAACACCGACCCCACCGAACCGATCGACAACACCGAGTCCTTCGACCACAGGGACAACACGGAACCCGAGGGCGTGGCGCCAGGTTGAGTCATGAGCCCATCCTGCCCACCGCCCCCGAAATCCGCGAGCGCCTTCCGTCACCTTCCGTAGAATCCCCGGCGTGACCGGAAGCGTCGTGCTGTGGGACTTCGACGGAACCCTGGCGTTCCGGGACGGCATGTGGCGCGGCTGCCTGATGGAGGCGCTCACCGAGGTCGCACCCGGCCACGGCGCGACCCACGCCGATCTGGCACCCGGGCTGCAGGACGGATTGAACCGGCCGCCCGCGCCGCGCGGGGCGTACGGGCCCACTACACCGACGCGACCCGCTGGACCGTCTTCCCCGACACCGTCGCCGCGCTGGCGGAGTTGTCCGAAGCCGGCTGGCGCCACGTCGTCGTCAGCAACCACGTCCCGGAACTCGACGGCCTGCTTCTCGAAGATCCGGCGGTTCGGCTCCTCCCGGCCGGACTCCGATGAGTTGACCACAGTCGCGAAGTGTCCGGCGAGGTCTCGAGGTCCCGTACCGGCGCGGAACGGGTTGCGACCTGCCGTACGGCGCATCCTCTCCGACGGCTAGGAGGGCTCGCCGAGCCGCTCCCGCAACCGCGCCGTGCCGGATTCCGCGAGCCAGTCCGCGAGTGTGCGCAGTCCGGGGTGGATGACGCGCAGCGCCTCGATGTCCGCGTGCCAGCGTGATCCGGCTGCCCAGCGTTCCCGGACCTCGGCCACCTCGGGGTGGAGCGCGGCGGCTTCGGCGTGGGTGAGCTGCTCGTAGCGCACCGTGACACCGGTGGCCTCGCCGATGGCGGCGACCGCCTCGGCCGGAGTGGGGGCGTCCCCGGCCAGCTCCAGGGTTCGCCCCGCGAAGCGGTCCGGCTGGTCGAAGGCCAGCGCGGCGAATTCGGCGATGTCCTCCACCGCGATGATCTGGGCGGGCTCGTCCGGCGGGAAGACGTGCCGGTGCACGCCGTGGACGATGCCGTCGAATCCCATGGGTGTCGATGCGAGATAGTTCGACATGAACCGCACCGGGCGCAGCACGGTCACCGACCGGATCCGCTCCCGCAGCTGGTCCTCGACGCGTTTCTTCCCCTCGGAGCCACCCGGGCGTCCCGGTGTGGACGCGACGCCCGTGAAGACGACGTGCTCGATCCCGGCGGCGACCGCGGCATCGGTCAGCGCCCGGCCCCGGGCGAACTCCCGTTCCACGTCGGCACCGGCCGGTCCGAACACCGCGGGAGGTACGGCGAACAGTGCCGCCGCTCCCTCCAGTGCCGCGGGCAAACCGGACGGGTCGTCGAAGTCGCCGAGGACGAGTTCGGCCCCCGCGGTTTCGAGTGCCTTGGCGGCGAGTGTGGTCGTGTCCCGCACGAGTGCGCGCACCGGTCTGCCGGCCGCCAGCAGCCGGCGTGCGGTGGCGCCGCCCTGTTTGCCGGTCGCACCGGTCACGACGACCAAGCGGTCAGTGGTCATGTCGTCCTCCGCCCCGGGATGGTCGGTGGTCATGGTGGCTCGGGCCCGAGGTCGATGTGGAATGCTGCACCCGGTTGAGTCCGGCGGACAAGGGATTACGTGACATGACGGCAACTCCCAAGGAAGTCGGCCGGGTTGATGCCCGCCGCAACCGGATGAAGGTGCTCGCCGCAGCCTCGCGGGCGTTCGACGAGCACGGTCTCGACATCTCGCTCGGCGCGATCGCACGGCAGGCGGGGGTCGGCGCGGGCACCGTGTACCGGCACTTCCCCAGCAAGGAGTTCCTGCTGGAGGCCGTGCTCGTCCAGCAGATCGACGACCATGTGGACGACGCTCGACGGTGGGCGGCCCGTACCGACCCTGTCGCGGCGTTCTTCGGATTCCTGCTGAAGGTCGTCGAGACCTCCCACGGGCGCAAGCACGCGTGCGACGCCCTGACCGCGGAGACGAGCTGGCCGCGCCCCGGTCTGGTCGCGTCGGCGCGGCGCTTCCGCCAGGCACTCGACGAGCTGCTGCACGCGGCCCAGCGGGCGGGCGGGGTCCGTGCCGACGTCAGCGCGGACGACGTCGCCGCGCTCACCGTCGGCTGCGCCGCGATGTGGGCGGCGCACCGCGACCGGAACGGCGGCATCCGCATGGTGCGGCTGGCACTGGAGAGCCTGCGGAGTTCCGCGCCCGTCACGGAAGGGCGGGTGTTTCGTGACGCACCCGGCACGCTTCACGCGGCGCCGCGGTGCGAGGAGTGCGGGGCCCGGCTCGACGCCCGGTCCACCGGCCGTCCCGCCCGCTACTGCGGAGCGACCTGCCGACAGCGGGCCCGTCGCCGACGGCTCAGCGAGCGGCCGTAGAAGAGGAGAGCAGAAGAGGGCGAGCAGAAGAGGGAGAAAGGACCAAGGCCCGGATCTCCGGGTTCCTACCGGCTGATCCAGGCCTTGGTCGTGTCCTGAGACTGGTGGGCGCGGACGGTTTCGAACCGCCGACATTCGCCTTGTAAGGGCGACGCTCTACCCCTGAGCTACGCGCCCAGGACGAGTCGACAGCCTACATTGCCAGGGGGCCTGTCCTGCAAACCCGTATCCCCATCCGTATCCCCATCCGTATCCCCACGGAGATGTGCCGGGGGTTTTCCCCACCCCCGGTCCGGGAGTGCGCCGGATGCCATGGCGGGGCGTCGCTCCCTACGGTCGAGGGGAGCCGTAGGAGTCATCGGGACTCCGCGACCGTCCCAGGGGGAAATCATCGTGACCCGCACCCACAGCAGTCGTCGTGTCCTCGCCGCGACCGGCGGCCTCGCCCTGCTTCTCGTCGGCGCCACCGCGTGTGCCGGTGCCTCCGCCGGTGACGACAAGCATCCCGATCAGCGGACCTTCGCGCTGCCCGGTCGTACGCTCACCATCGATTCGGACGACTCCGCGCTCGAGGTCGTCGCCGCGGACTCCAATCCGGCGGGGAAGATCGAGGTCACCCGGTGGTGGCAGGGCAGCGTGGCGATCGGTTCGGATCCCAAGGTGACGTGGGCGATGAAGGGTGACCGGCTGGTGCTGCGGCTGAAGTGTTCCGGGGTGATCGCCGACTGCTCGGCCAAGCACCGGATCGAGGTGCCGCGCGGGGTCACGGTAAAGGTGGAGGACGGGGACGGGAGTGTGCGGGCGCGAGGGTTCAAGGACGCGCTGAGTGTGCGGACCGGCGACGGCTCCGTGCATGTGACCGACTCCACCGGGCCGCTGACGCTGCACACCGGGGACGGGTCCGTGCACGCCGAGGTGTCGTCGCGGGAGGTGCGCACCACCACCAGTGACGGGTCGGTGCACCTGGAGTTCGGGGTCGTACCGGATCTGGTGGAGTCCCGCAGCGGCGACGGGTCGGTGACGGTCGCGCTGCCCAAGGGGGCCGCCAAGTACCGGGTGACGACGAAGACCGGGGACGGCGGAGTGGATGTGTCGGTGCCCCGGGACTCGTCGAGTTCCCATGTGGTGAGCGCCCGTACGGGCGACGGGAAAGTCACGGTGCGGAACGCGAACTGACCGGCCCGTGTGTTCGTCCTCTACCGGTGGGAGAATGACAACGGTCAGGACACACAACACGGGAGAGGGATGTGACGGCGACACCAGCGCAGCCGTATTCGCCGCTCACACGGTCCCGGCGCGGTTCCGCCGCCGCCCGTGCCGCCTTCGACACCCTCACGCTGATCAGCCTGCCGCTGCTGGCCGCGCCGGTGCTGGCCGCCGCGTTCGCGGGCGGTGGCACCCGGCGCTGGTTCGGCGGGCGGGCGGAGAGCCAGCGGGCCGAGGCGCAGGCGGCGAAGGACGCCGCGGCCGCCGCGTTCTACGAGCTGGACACCGCCCAGCGGGATCTGCGGATCTCGATAGACACCATCACCGCGGTCGACGACTCGCCGGCCGCGCGCCGCGCGGTGACCGACTTCGAGGCGCTGGGCCGGCGGATCGACGAGGCGAGCGGCCGGTACATCAACGCCGTCGACGCGCACGACCTCGACCGCGACGACCTGGAGGCCGCCGCGGCGAACCGGGCCCGCGCCGAGCTGACCGCCGCGAAGGACCAACTCGGCCAGGTCAAGCAGGAGTTGGACCGGTTCGAGAGCGGGCTCGGGCCGCTGCTCGGCAAAGCGGAGACACAGCTCGCGCGGTTGGCGCCGGCCGTGGAGCGGGCCCGGCAGGCGCTGCTCGCCGCGAGCAACGCGCTGGACGCCGTACGGGCGTCGGGGCTGCGGGCCGATGATCTCGCCGGGCGGCTCGCCAAGCTCGGGCCGGAGCTGACGAAGCTGAACCAGGGCGCCGGGCAGCACGGGGTGCCGCAGACTCTGGAGCGGGCCACGCAGGTCGCGCGGGAGGCGGAGGCCATCACGGCCGAGGCCGGTCAACTGCCCGAGCGCGCCGCCGAGATCGACCACCGGCTGGTGTCGCTGCGGACCCGCGCGCAGGCGCTCACCACACGTGCGGGGCAGGTCGATCCGGTGCTGAGCGAGCTGCGGCGGCGGTTCTCGGCCGCCTGCTGGCAGGACCTCCAGCACGTGCCCGACCAGGCCGGCGAGAACGTACGGCAGGCCGAGCTGAAGCTGAAGGAGGCACAGGCCGCCCGGGACGCGCAGCGCTGGCCGGACGCCACGTCACTTCTGTCGACGGTACGGGCGCTGCTGAACACCACCGACGAGGCCGTGTCGGCGGCCGGTGACCGGCTGCGGCGGCTGAACGCCGTACAGAAGGACCCGCAGCAGGAGATCGACCGCACCCGCTTCGCGATCCGCGACGCCCAGCGCCTGGCCATGTCGGGCCGGACCACACCCGACCCGCGGCACGCCCGCCCGCTCGACGACGCCGTGGCCCGCCTGGACCGCGCGATCACCACGCTGGAGGGCCGCCACCCCGACTACTGGCACTTCCTGACCGAGACGGAGGCCGTACGACAGACGGTCGCCCGGGTGGTCGGCCAGATCCGCGAGGAGCGCGGGACGCCCGGGCACTGAGCCCGGTCCGCGAGTACGTCCCGCAGCGGCCGGCCTGGGCCTTGATCACGCCCTGAGACTGGTGGACGCGACGGTTCGGTACCGCCGACATTCGCCTTGTAAGGGCGACGCTCTCCCCATGACCTACGCGCCCAGGGCGAGCGCGAGGCCGTCAACCGGCACTTCGGCGACAAGCAGAGCCCGCCCGATCCGGTCGCGGACCTGAACGCGGATCGGCCCCCGGTCGCGCAGCGAAGCGACGGGGGGCCGATGACGTACTGCCGAGCCGCGAGGCTCAGGTGCGGTACGCGTAGTAGTACGCGTTCGGGTACGACGCGATGAGGCTCGACAGGGACCTGCGGTAGGTGTTGTTCGAGTGGTAGGTGACGTACGGGATGCCGTTGGCCTTGTACGTCACGATCATCGTGTGGTCCTTGGAGCCGTCCCGGTCGAAGTCGACCTGGATGACGTCGCCGACCTCGGCCTGGTAGACGTTGGCGAGCGGGGTGGTCCGCTTGGAGTTCTGGGCGAACCAGGACCACTCGTTGACGCCGACGAAGGAGTCCGACTGGATGTCGGCGTTGCCGAACCACTTCGTGTAGTCGTAGACGTAGCCCGGGACGTGCTTCCAGCCGCCGGCCTTGAGGGACTGGCTGACGAAGTTGGTGCAGTCGCCGCCGTCCGCGTGGCCGTTGAAGTTCGGGTAGTCCGTGTTGTAGACGTTCCAGTACTTCTCGGCGTAGGTCGCCATCGCCTTGTAGTCGTACGTCGTGCTCGTCTTCGGCACCGCCACCGGGTTGCGGGTGGTGGCCGCGCGCGGCGCGTCCGGCGTGGTGTTGCCGTCGTCGGCCGGGGCGGGGTTCGCCTTGACCGCGGGCTTGGCCACCGTGTTGACGGCGAGGCCGCCGGTGTCGGTGTCCTGGATGTTCGACAGCTGCCAGGTGCCCTGCTGGTCGGCCTTGAAGGTCAGCTCGTGGTGGGCCTGGAAGCCGGTGGTCTTCGGCGCTCCGGCGACGGCCTTCGCGTACGTCAGCGTGGTCGTCTCGGTGACGTCGGCCTTGGCGGTGCGGCCGGTGACCCGGGTCGCGTCGAGCGTGACCTTGGTGCTGCCCGTGCTGTACGTCTCGCCGAGCTTCGCGATGCTGCTCTGGCGGCCGCGCAGCTGGGTCAGCGCGGCCTTCTCGTCGCGCGTCTGGGTGCCGGAGAGCCGGACGTCGCCGGAGAAGCGCGAGGTGCTCTGCTTCGTGGTCGCCCCGTGGACAAGGGCCTGGGTGCGGTCGGTGAAGACCGCGTCGGCCAGCTTCTGGAAGGTCGCCTTGGTCGAGGCGTCCACGGTCGGGTCGTTCACGACGGCCGCGCCCGCGCTCCAGTTGGGCACGAGGGCGACACCGGCGACGACCGAGGCGGCCGCCGCCGAGACTATGGCCGTACGGCTCCTGCTACGGCTCAGTTTTCTGGATTTCAATGGGGTTCCCCTCTACGCCGGTACGCCTACCGGGCGAGGGCATCTTCGCACGCCATGTGTGGCTACTGTGAAGGGGGTTGCGGTTGGTGAGTTCACCAGTCGCGACAGGTCACTTGACCACCGTGGACCAGTCGGGCGACTGGGCCGGGTCCAGACTGCGCAACTGCTGCAAAGTCGTCGGCGACTGCACGTCCATCCAGTCCGACAACTCCTTGAAGGACACGCACTTCACGCCCTTCTTGGTGCAGATCTTCGGGATGATCGTGTCGATCGCCTTCATGTAGATGCTGCCGTTCCAGTTCTCGAAGTGGTTGCCGATGAACAGGGGCGCGCGGCTCCCGTAGTAGACCCGGTTGAAGCCGGCCATGTACGAGTCGACGGTCTTCTGTTCCCAGTCGGCGAACTTCGCGGGGTCGCCCTGGGTGGCGCCGTTGGACTGGTTGTAGAGGAAGTTGAAGTCCATCGACAGGGCCTGGATGTTGTTCCCGTAGGGGAGGAGTTCGAGCGGGAAGTCCCAGAGGCCGTCCTTCTTGGTGGGCCATATCTGGAAGTCGCCCGGGGAGCTGGCGTCGTACTTCCAGCCGTAACCCTTCAGCGCCTTCAGGAGGTTGGGCTGGCCCTCCAGGCAGGGGGCGCGGCCGCCGACGACCTCCTTCTTGAAGTCGAAGGGCAGGGCCGGGATGTCGGTGTAGCCGGTGTTGGTCTTCCAGTTCTCCACGAAGGAGAAGAACTGGTCGATCTCGCTCTTCCACTGCGCGACGCTCCAGTCACCGCCGCCCTTGGCCTCGCAGAAGTGGCCGTTGAAGTGGGTGCCGATGTCGTTGCCCTGCTCGTAGGCCAGGCGGAGTTGCTCCAGGGTGTCGCGGATGTGCTGGTCGGTGGGGAAGTCGATCGCGGCGGAGCCCACCGGGTGCATCGGCGGGTGGTACAGGTCCCTCTTGCTCTTGGGCAGCAGATAGATGCCCGTGAGGAAGAAGGTCATGTGGGCGTTGTACTCCTTGGCCATCTCCCGGTAATGCGAGAAGAGTTTGTCGTCCCCCTGCAGGGCCCCGTCCCAGGAGAAGACGACGAACTGGGGTGGTTTCTCACCGGGCTTGAGCGGTACGGCCTTCAACTGGTCCTTCTGCGGCCCCGTGTACGAGGTCGAGCCGTCCCCCAGCACCTGCGTCTTGCCGTCCCAGACGGGTTCCTTGGTCGACTTCGGCGAGGCGTTCTTGCCGGCCGACGCGGTCGGCGTCGTGTTGTCCCGGTTCAACGCCAGATACCCGGTCACCAGTGAGGCGACGACAAGGAACACGGCCAGGGTGAGGAACCCCGGTTTCGGGGTACGGCGACGCGGTTCGGGTGCTCGGCGGCGGCGGCCGGACGGCGCCTTCGTCGGGGGCTTCATGGGCGGCTCATTCTGCGAGGAGGTGGCGGTTGCGCTGCGGTGGTCAGCCGAGCGGGGTCATGGCTCTCGACCAGATGCCGTAGGGGACGTCGGTGACTGGGGTGCCGGAGATTCCTTTCAGCGGCAGGGGTTCGAGGCTCTTGCTCAGGTCGATGCGGTAGACGACGACGGCGGTCGACACGGACTTGGCGGTGCCGACGTACCAGGCCGCGGTGTCGTCCTGGGTGGTACCGGTCTTGCCCGCCACCTCGGCTCCGGCGGCCTTGGCGGCGGTGGGATGCGCGAGGCCGAAGGAGTCCGCGAGCGCCTCCGTCACCTCACGCGCGGTCTCCTTGCTGATCGCCCGGTTCGGCTCCGGCCGCGCCAGGGCGACCGCGGCGCCGTTGCGGGTGATACGGCGGACCGAGTACGGCTCGGTGTGGACGCCCCCGGCGTCGAACGTGCCGTACGCGCTCGCCATGCGCAGGGCGCTGGGCGTGGCGTTGCCCAGGGACAGCGCGGGTACCTGCGCCCCGAAACTGGAGGAGAGCAGTCCGGCCTTCTCGGCGGTCGCCCGCACGGTCGACAGGCCGGTGTCCATGCCGAGCTGCATGAACGGGGTGTTCACGGACTGGGCGAGGGCCTGGCGCAGACTGATCTGCCCGTAGGACTTCTTGCCGTCGTTGTGCGCGGCGACCTTCTTGCCGCTGCGGTCCCAGTACGGCCCCTCCGGTGTGGTCACCGGCACGCCGTCGTTCCCGTCGTACAGCGTCTCCGGGGTGACCGGCGTCGGCGGTTGCCCCCGGGTCTTGGTGACCCCGTGCTCCAACGCGGCGGCGTAGACGAAGGGTTCGAAGGCCGAACCGGCCGGGACGGTGGTCGCGTTGGACTCGTTGAAGCCCTGCGTACGGTGGTCGGGGCCGCCGTAGACCGCGAGTATGCGGCCGTCGGAGGCCACCGAGGAGGCACCGTAGTGGGCGGCCTTCGCATTGGCGGGGTCGTCCTTCTGCGCGGCCTTGCGGGCCTTGGTGACGGCGTCCGTCAGCTCGGTCTCGCGGTTGCGGTCGAAGGTCGTGTAGATCTGGTAGCCGCCGAGGTCGAAGTCCTTGTCCGAGATGTGCCCGGTCTTCTTCGCGTACTGCGTCGCCAGCTCGACCAGGTAGTCGCTCTGCTTGCCGGTGTCGTACGTCTTCGACTGCTTGAGCGGCTCGGGGAAGGTCTTGTACTTGGCGCGCTCGGCCGGCGACAGCTTGCCGATCTTCACCATGCGGTCCAGGATCCAGGACCAACGGGCCACCGCCCGGGCGTGGTTGGCCTTGCTGATCGTCGGGTCGTAGAGGCCCGCGCCCTTCAGCAGGGAGGCGAGGAAGGCGCCCTCGCTGGCGTTGAGCTGGCTGACGTCCTTGCCGTAGTAGGCCTGCGAGGCGCGCTGCAGACCGTAGGTGCCGCGGCCGAACCAGCTGGTGTTGAGATAGCCCTCGAGGATCTTGTCCTTGCTCATCTTGTTGTCGAGCTTGAGGGAGATCATCGCTTCGGTGAATTTGCGGCTCACCGTCTGGTTCTGGGTCAGATAGACGTTTTTGACGTACTGCTGGGTGATCGTCGAGCCGCCCTCGGTGTCACCCTCGCCGACCGTGCGATAGAGGGCGCGGGCGATGCCCTTCATCGAAATGCCGGGATCGCTGTAGAAGCTCTCGTTCTCGGCGGCGAGCACCGCCCAGCGGACATCGGTCGGGATGTCCTTCAGCGGCATGGCCTGCCGCTGCACCCAGCCGGTACGGGCCATGGGCGTGCCGTCGGACCAGAAGTACACGTTGTCCTGCTGGGTCGCGTACGTGTTGAGGTTCGAGGGGATGTCGGTGGCCGCGTAGGCGACGACCAGGAACAGTCCGCTGAGCCCGACGGAGGCGAGCGCTCCCCCGAGCCACTGCCGCCAGGACGGTATCCAGCGGCGCCAGTCGGTACGGCCCGGGCGCGGGTACTGCGGGCGCATCTTGCGGACGTACGGCGTGAGGAAGATCACGACCGGGGCGAGGCGGGCGATGAGGGGAGCGAAGCGGGGGCCGAGGGCCTGGGCGAGGCGGGAGAGACGGGTGCGGAGGGACGGGCGGGGGGCTTTGCGGCCCCGGTGCCGTACCGGTTTCGTCTCCCCCTCGGGTATCTCGGGGGCCTCGGGGGCCGCCGGTATCGCCAGGTCGGACAAGCGCAGCTGCATGGTCTCGTCCGGCCGGAACCCGGCGGGGAGCTTCAACTGCATGGTCTCGTCCGGCCGCTGAGGCTGCTCCCCCTCCCCCTCGTGGGTCACGACGTCTCCCTCCGCACTCCATATTGCTCGCACAGGCAGACGCACAGACGTACGAGGGTCTTACAAGGTTGCCGTGGACGCGGCTGCAAATCCCGGTTCCCCCCGGCCTCACAGGTCACGCGGCGAACTCAAATTACCAGTGGTCTTCGCAAGTTCTCCATATAAGAAAACGACAGAACAGGACACAGCCGAAACCTTCATGAAAAAACAAGGTGCCGTCTTCATGTCAGCGCGGCGTTAGCCTGATGCCATGCCTCGCTATGAGTACCGCTGCCGTACCTGCGGATCGACGTTCGAAGTCAGCCGGCCGATGGCGGAGTCGTCCGCGCCGGCGGACTGCCCTGCGGGGCATGACGACACGGTGAAGTTGCTGTCGGCTGTGGCTGTGGGCGGGACTGCGTCCGCCCCCGCGGCCGGAGGTGGCGGCGGGGGCGGTTGCTGTGGTGGAGGGTGTTGCGGCTAGGGGGCCCTGTGCTTGGTCGGGTGCGGGTGCGTTGTGGCTGGTCGCGCCCACGCGGCGGAGCCGCAAATCGATACAGTCCCGCGCCCCTAAGGGGTTGCCCTCAGGAACTCTTCGAGGATCCGTTCGCCTGCCTGGACGCCTCGCTCCGGTAGGGCCGTGACATTCGGGGCCGTCCACGCCTCGTCTGCCAGTTCGCCGTGGCCTGGGCGCCAGCCCTTGTCTGCTGCCAGGAGGAGGTCGGCGTCCAGGAGGGAGTCGCCCGCTGCGAGGGTCAGGTCGGCACCGGTTCTGTGAGCTACCTCTCGCATGGCGGCGCTCTTGGTGAGGGGCTTCGGGACGGCGTAGATCTTGCGGCCCTGGAGAGAGACCGTCCAGCCGCGGTTCTCGGCCCAGACCGCGAGTTCCTTCACCCACTCCTCGGGGAGGAGTTCGCGCTCCACGACGAGGTACGCGAAGAGATCCTCGGCGACGCGGTGCTTGCGTACCCAGGACGGGTCGGCGGAGTCGGCCAGGTACTGGCGGACCTCCTCCAGCGGCGCGCACTCGGCGGCCAGCTTCGCCTGCACCCCGGCGTGCCAGTCCTCGTCGGTCACGCCGTCGACGAGAAGGTGGCCGCCGTTGGCGCAGATCGCGTACCTCGGCTCCGGGCCGGGCAGGCTGATGCGCTGGTACTGCTTGCGGGTGCGGGTGGTGGTGGGCACGAAGACGGCCGTGTCGTCGCCGAGTCCGCCGAGTTCGGTGAGGAGTCCGGCCGCGGTCTCGGTCATGAAGGAGAGCGGCTTGCTCTCGTGCACCTCCACGCAGAGCAGCCGGGGTGCCCGCGCGTCCGGCATGGTCAGGGCGAGGGCGGCCGAGGAGTAGATGAGCGTACGGTCGAGGTCGCTCGCGACGAGTACCGGCATCAGACCGACACCGCCTTGCCGTCGGCACCGGTCGCACCGCGCGTGTACTTGGGGTGGATCAACCCCACGCAGGTGTACGGCAGTTCGGCCACCTCCTCGACGGGCACGCCTCTCTGCTCGGCGAGCAGTCTGACGTGGTCGAGGTCGGCGCCCGCACCGGCCCGCGCGAGGATCTTCCAGGGCACCCGGCGCAACAGCACCCGGGTGGTCTCGCCGACACCGGGCTTGACGAGGTTCACGTCGTGGATGCCGTACTCCTCGCTGATCCGCTCGACTGCCGCCCAGCCCTCCCAGGTTGGGGTGCGGTCGGCGGCGAGCAGTTCCTTGGCGAGGACGGTCACCGCGTCCGAGACCTCCGGGAAGCGGGCGGCGACGGCGTCCAGGAAGTCCACCGAGACGTCCACGCCCGCGAGTTCACGGTAGAACTTCGCGCCGTGGAAGTCGTGCGGGCCGACCAGGTCCGAGCGCAGCACCGTGCGCGAAATCAGGCCCGACACGGTCGAGTTGAGGCAGGCGGAGGGAATGAGGAAGTCCTCGCGGGTGCCGTACGTCTTCACGCAGGAGCCGGGGTCGGCCAGGACCGCGATCTCCGGGTCGAAGCCGGTGATGCCGTCGGACTCCTCGAACTCCCTGATCGCGTCGGCGAGTTCGCGGGTGATCGCGCCCTTGCCCGTCCAGCCGTCGACGAACACCACGTCGGCGGGGTCGTGATGGGCGGCGAGATAGCGCAGCGCGTTCGCGTCGATCCCTCGACCGCGCACGATCGACACCGCGTAGTGCGGCAGGTCGAGACCGTGGCGGTACTGGGCCCAGCGGCGCATCAGGACACCTACGGGGGTGCCGGCGCGGGCGAGCGACACGAGCACGGGGTGCGGTGAGCGCTCGGCGAGGACGAGTTCGGTGACCGCGCCGACCGCCAGCGCGAGGCGTCCTGCGGCCTCGTCCAGAGCGGTGTGGAACAGCTCCTGGTACTGCTCGCTCGGCTGGTACTCCACCGGCAGCGACTCCGCGTAGTGCGCCCCGCCGCTCTGGATCGCTTCCTCCCGCTCCTCGGTCGGCGCCTCCAGCGTCACGTCCGAGAGATCCTGGAGCAGCCAGCCGACCTCTTCCGGCGCGTACGAGGAGAAGGCGGGGCCGCGGAGGGGCTCGGGCAGCATGGGGGGCCTTTCGGGGACGTACGAGGGGATCACCGCGAGGACGACGTGCGGGGTGTGCGCGGCCAACTCGGCCAGCAGGCCGCGCAGTTCGGGGGTGTCTGCGCGGGAGTCGACGACCGCGACCACCGCGTCGAAGCCGGCGCCGGCGATGTTGTAGGCGTAGCGGTCACCGGGGCCGTCCGCGGGGGTGTCGTGGGCGGGGAAGGCGATGCGGGTGCGGATCGCGTAGCCGGGGTCGTCCACCGCGAGGACGGGGGAACGGGTGGTGGTGGAGTAGGTGACGTCGGCGTCGGCAATCTGCTCCAGCTCGCGGGCGAGTCTGAGGGGGGCGTACATCAGCTCTTCGAAACCGAGGATGTGTACGCGGTGGGCTTCCGGAGGGAGCGCCTCGGCCAGGCGGGCGGCCATGGCGGGGAGGGCGGCCTCCAGTCGTATTCGGTGGGCGGGGGTGAAGCCGTGACGGCCGCCGTCGGGGAGGTTGTGGGGCCAGCGGAGATCGACGCGTTTCGGCTGCGGGCCGGTGGGGGCTGGGCGCGCCCACGCGGCGGAGCCGCACAT
>NZ_JAEQAZ010000183.1 GCF_016654115.1 Streptomyces sp. MBT53 | reverse complement strand
CGACGTCACACAGGCCCTAGCCCTGCCCGCCCCGGGGTTGACCGAACAGGTCCACCGCGTTGCGCACGTCCGTCAGACCCCTCGCGAGGGCACTCACCGAGCCGATCGCGCCCGCGATCAGGAGCAACGAGCGGCGCAGGCGCGGGATTTCGGGAATGCCGTCGATGGTCATCGCGGCCAGCGCCGCGAGTTCGTCCTCGGCGATGACACGGTCGGGGAACTCGGCCGGATGCGCGGCCAGTTCGCGGCGCAACCGGGACACCGCGGTCCGCAGTTCCGCCACCCTCGGATCCTCGTCGCTGCCGGTCACTGGCCTCTGCCCCAAGCTCCGCAACACAGCTCTCCCCCCTCGCACGCCGTCGTGCGCAAGAACTTTGTGATCCCGCCGCGTACCCCGCGACACTGGTCGGGCACCGAGGGACGCGGGTCAGTAAACGCCACCCGGTACGGGCTGCGCCACTCCACGGACCGAAATTAAGTCGGAGGATTCCGTGCCGTCGCCGCCCGGTCAGGTATGCAGGACGTATGACGCAAAACGAAGACCAGGTCGCCGGGCTGCTGCTCGCCGCCGGGGGCGGCCGGCGGCTCGGCGGGCGGCCCAAGGCGCTGCTGGAACACCGGGGGCGGCCCCTCGTGGAGCACGCGGTCGGGGTGCTGCGCGCGGCCGGGCTCGGCCGCGTCCACGTGGTCCTGGGGGCGCGCGCCGACACCGTACGGGAGCGGGCGGAGCTGACCGGGTGTGTGGTCGTGGAGAACCCGGAGTGGGAGCGGGGCATGGGGTCCTCTCTGCGGGCCGGGCTCGACTCACTGGCCGGTACGGGGGCGCGGGCGGTGCTCGTGTCGCTGGTGGACCAGCCAGGGATCGGTGCGGAGGCCGTGGCGCGGGTACTGGCGGCCTGTCGCTCCGAGGACTCGCTCGTCTCGGCCGCCTACGACGGGGTGCGCGGGCATCCCGTGCTGTTCGGGGCCGCGCACTGGGCCGGGATCGCCGAGAGCGCGACCGGGGACCGGGGGGCGCGGGCGTACCTCAAGGCGCACGCGGATGCGGTCGTGCTCGTCGAGTGCGGGGATGCGGCGGAGCCGTACGACATCGACACTGAGGCGGATCTCGTCCACCTTGAGTGAACGGGGTGACACTGAGCGCCACTTTGGCTCGATACGGAGAATCTCGACGTCAACAAACCATTGAACTTCCACGATGAGGAAACTAGTATCCACTGTTCAGAAGCGCCCGGCGGCCCCTCGGGTGCTCTCCGTCCTACCCGGGTCATCTGGCACCCGGTGCCACGCTCGCTGAAGGAAGTGACAGTTCATGTCCGCACCAGCGCCGTCCTCGCCGGTCGTCGTCGACGCCGAACCGCTGCCCCGGCAGGAGGAGGTCCTCACCGCCGAGGCCCTCGCCTTCGTGGCCGAGCTGCACCGCCGGTTCACGCCCCGCCGGGCCGGACTCCTCGCCCGCCGGGCCGAGCGCCGCGCGGAGATCGCCCGTACCTCCACGCTCGACTTCCTCCCGGAGACCGCCGCGATCCGCGCGGACGACTCCTGGAAGGTGGCCCCCTCCCCCGCCGCGCTGAACGACCGGCGGGTCGAGATCACCGGCCCCACCGACCGCAAGATGACGATCAACGCCCTCAACTCGGGCGCGAAGATCTGGCTCGCGGACTTCGAGGACGCCTCGGCGCCGACGTGGGAGAACGTCGTCACCGGCCAGCTCAACCTGATCGACGCCTACACCCGCGCGATCGACTTCACGGACCCGGGCTCCGGTAAGTCGTACGCCCTGAAGCCGGATGCCGAGCTGGCGACCGTCGTCATGCGGCCCCGCGGCTGGCATCTCAACGAGCGGCACCTGCTGGTCGACGGTGAGCAAGTCCCGGGCGCCTTCGTGGACTTCGGGCTGTACTTCTTCCACAACGCACAGCGGCTGCTGGACCTGGGCAAGGGACCGTACTTCTACCTCCCGAAGACCGAGTCCCACCTCGAAGCGCGGCTGTGGAACGACGTGTTCGTCTTCGCGCAGGACTACGTCGGCATCCCGCAGGGCACCGTCCGCGCGACCGTGCTGATCGAGACGATCACCGCCGCGTACGAGATGGAGGAGATCCTCTACGAACTCCGCGACCACGCCTCGGGGTTGAACGCGGGCCGCTGGGACTACCTGTTCTCCATCGTGAAGAACTTCCGTGACGGCGGGCCCAGGTTCGTCCTCCCGGACCGCAACGCGGTGACGATGACGGCCCCGTTCATGCGGGCGTACACCGAACTCCTCGTCCGCACCTGCCACAAGCGCGGGGCGCACGCGATCGGCGGCATGGCCGCGTTCATCCCGTCCCGCCGTGACGAGGCGGTCAACAAGGTGGCGTTCGAGAAGGTCAAGGCGGACAAGGACCGTGAGGCGGGCGACGGTTTCGACGGCTCCTGGGTGGCCCACCCGGACCTGGTGCCGATCGCCCTGGCCTCCTTCGACGCGGTGCTCGGCGAGAGGCCGAACCAGAAGGACCGGCTGCGCGAGGACGTCGACGTCAAGGCGGCCGACCTGATCGCCGTGGACTCGCTGCACGCGAAGCCGACGTACCCGGGGCTCGTCAACGCCGTTCAGGTGGGCATCCGTTACATCGAGGCGTGGCTGCGCGGGCTCGGCGCGGTCGCCATCTTCAACCTGATGGAGGACGCGGCCACCGCCGAGATCTCGCGCTCGCAGATCTGGCAGTGGATCAACGCGGACGTCGAGTTCGAGAACGGCGAGCGGGCGACTCCCGAGCTGGCGCGCAAGATCGCCGCCGAGGAGCTGGAGAACATCCGTGCCGAGATCGGCGCGGACGCCTTCGCCGCGGGCCACTGGCAGCAGGCCCACGACCTGCTCCTGGAGGTCGCGCTCGACGCCGACTACGCGGACTTCCTGACCCTGCCGGCGTACGAGCAGCTCAAGGGCTGAGCCTTCAGGAGGCAGCGGGTTTGTCCGAGTGGCCCAGGGATCTTCCCGGGGCCACTCGGTCGCGTACGAGCTGCTTCACGGCCGTGGGCTCCGGGAAGCCCTGCTCGCGGCGGTCCCACACGACCTCGTCGTTGACGCGGACGACGAAGACCCCGCCCGTGCCGGGCTTCAGGGACAGTTCCGTCAACTCGGTCTCGAAGGTGGTCAACAGCTCCTGCGCCAGCCAGGCCGCGCGCGGCAGCCAACGGCACTGGGTGCAGTACTCGATCTCGACTCGCTGGGTCATGCCCGTCGTCTTCCCCGTCATCCCAGGTGTACCGACCAATCCTGTTCGGCCGCCGGCCTGCCGTGCAGGTCGGGGACCCGCTTGAGCCAACTCGGGCGGCCCTGCTGTGTCTTCGCCGCGCGGAGGGCCTCCTCCGCGGCGCGTTCCTCCCCGCTGGGGAAGTCGGTGGGGAGCCAGGCCGCGGATGCCTTCACGCGCGCGTGGAGGTAGGCGACGTACGCCTCCCGGACGGCGTCGGGGGTCACGAGGCCCGGTTCGCCGGCCAGCCAGGAGTCCGGCACCTCGGCCACGATCCGGCGCAGCAGTTCCTCGGTCACCCTGGGGGCCAACTCGGCGTCGGCGGCGCGGGTGTCGGGGACGTAGCGGCCGAGGGCGTGGTGGCGGAAGTCGTAGGCCTTCGTGGGGTCGGCGCCGTCCCAGCGGTGGTGGAAGACGAGGGCGGCACCGTGGTCGATGAGCCACAGACGCGGGGGCGCGATGCCGAGCGTGGGCCAGATCATCAGGTTCGAACTGTGCACCGTACGGTCGACGTTGACGGTCAGCGCGTCGAGCCAGACGATCCTCCCGGCCTCCAGCGGGTCGACCGTGCAGCGCGCGGCGACCTCCGGGGTGAAGTCCCGCGCGCCCGGCAGATAGTCCATGCCGAGGTTCAGGCCCGCGCTCGCCCGGTGCAGGTCCCGGACCTCGTGGTGCGGTTCCCCGTCGGCGATCTCCGGATCGAAGTGCACCAGCACCAGCTCGGGAAAGCGCAGCCCGAGCGCACGGGCCAGCTCCCCGACGATCACTTCGGCGACCAGCGCTTTGCGGCCCTGCGCGGAGCCGGTGAACTTCACGACGTAGGTGCCGAGGTCGTCGGCCTCCACGACTCCGGGGACGGAGCCGCCCGACCTCAGCGGGGTCACGTATCGAACAGCGGTCACTTCGCGCAGCACACCGGTCAGGGTATGTCAGGCGCTCACCCTGCCAGCGGGCTGGCCACCGGCAGGTAGCGTGCGTCGGCGCCGTCCGCTCCGGTCCAGCGCAGCAGCAGGTTGGTCTTGCCGGGCAGGGTGGGCGAGGCGAGGAGTGCGGCGATCTCGGGAAGGTCGTCGCGGCGGGCCAGCTCGGCGCGGACGGCGGGCCACGGGTCCAGCTTCGGGTGGCGCTCGGCGAGGACTCCGGCGACCTCCACCAGGTGGTTGACGACCAGGCAGTACACCAGCCGCTCCCACCCGGCGGCCCGGTCCACGTCCGACAGCAGCTTCACGCCCTCCGCGTCCCGGTACAGCGCCTGCACGGGCGTTCCGTCGCCGTCGACGGCGACGACCGTGTTCTGCAGATGCGCTTCGAGTACGACGCCGTGGTCCGCGAAGGCGGCCAGCGCGGGCGGTACGACCTGCCGCAGATACGCCTCCCACCAGGCCGCCGGGTCCGCCGTACCGTCGAGCGGGTCGCCTTCGAAACCCTCCACCAGCGCTGCGGCGAGCAGCGGGGTGGTGCCGGGCAGGAGGTGGGCGCGCAGGCCGTCGCGGACCATGACGGCGAGTTCCTCGAAGGCGAAGGCGGCGGTGCGGTAGCCGCGGTCGCTCAGCCAGCCGGCCGGGCCGCCCATCGCCGCGAAGGCGTCCCGGACGGCCGTGTCGGTGCGCCGGAGTTTCAGCAGGTCGTGGCGCCAGAGGCGGCGCACGTCGTTGGTGATCCGCACGTCCAGGCTGAACTTGAGGAACAGGTCGTCGACGGGCTCGTACACCGTGCGGATCGCGGCCGTCGGCCAGGCCTCGGTCGCGGTCGTGCCGAGCCGGATGAGCCGGCCGTCGGCGAAGGCATCCGCCAGCCCCTTGCCCACGAGGTCGAGCTGCCAGGGGTGGGCGGGCAGCAGCCGGTAGCCGGGCGGGGCCTCGCCGAGCGCGTCCAGGGCCGAGACGTCGCCCTCCTCGACCACCGCGTCCTCGCGCAGCCCGAGCAGCACCAGCGGGAAGCGGGCGTACGCCTCCGGGGCGTAGGGCAGCCAGCCCGCGACGGGGCCGCCGCCGCGGGCCTTGGGCGCGGGATGGTAGGGATGGCCGGTGATCAAGGACTGTTCGGAGCGGAGATACGGGTCGGCGGGCGCCGTCGCTCCCTCTCGCGCGTCGAGCAGCGCGGCGACCACGTCACGGCTGTCGGTCATCTCGGCGGGCAGTTCGTGGTTGGTCACTCCGGTGTGCAGGCGCAGTTCTTCGGCGACGAGTCCGACGAGTCCGGTGTGGCCGACGCGGTGCCAGTCGCCGTCCGCGTACACCTCGGGCTCGGCGGGCCGCCGCTCGCCGCGCACCCGCAGCAGCCGGCCGCTCCCCGGCAGCCGGTACACCCGTCGCTCCCCGGGATCCGGGAGTGGCCGGGCCACCTCGCGGAGCAGACAGTTGAGCAGGGGCGCCGCCGCGTACGCGTCGGCACGTTCCGCCGTGTCGGCGCCCGGAGGTGTGAAGTCGACGCGATCCATTCGTTCCCTAAGTCCGTGTCCTGCGATCGCGATCAGTATGTCTCTCGTCGTCACCGACCCTGACGCCCCGTCCGCACCCGAGGAGTCGACCGTGGACCGTCCCCCGTATCCCGAGGCCGAGGTCGCCGAGGAACTCGCCGCCGTACGGCCCGACCTCGTGCAACGGTACGCGGCCGAGCTGCCCGGCGCCCGTGCTGCGGTGCTCACCCGGCTGTGGCGGGCGCTCGCCCATGAGCCGCTGCCGTGGATCACCGGCCGGTCCCCGGGCCTGGTCCTACGGCTCTCCGGCGGCCGGACGCTGCACGGCCCGCCCGCCGATCCGTACGCGACAGCGGCGTACGTCACCGTCGTCCACCTCGACGGCGTGCCCTACGACGATCCGGCGCGTCTGATGACCGACCTCGCCGTGCCGCGCGGGACGGGCTTCGCGGCCGAACTCGCGCACAGCGTCGCCTCGTTGGCGCTGTCCCGGGCCGACCAGCCCGCCCGTACGGAGGAGTGGCCGGAGCACGACTGGGAGTGGGAGCAGCGGATCGTCGACGGGCATCCCTTCCACCCCAACTGCCGTTCCCGGCCCGGGTTCTCGGTGGCCGAGCAGCTCGCGTACGGGCCCGAGCACCGGCCGGTGGTGGCGCTGGGGTCGGTGCCGGTGCGGGCGGAGGAGTGCCTGCTGACCGGCGCGTGGCCGGACGAACTGCGCGACGCGGGGCGGCTGTTGATCCCGGTGCACCCGTGGCAGGCGGCCCATGTGCTGAAGCGTGCGGGGGACGCTCCGGTGGACGCGCATCCGCTGATGTCGCTGCGCACGCTGGCGGTGGCGGGCGGTACACACGTCAAGACCGCGCTGAGCGCCCGGCTGACGTCCTCGGTGCGGGACATCTCCGTCTACTCGATCGGCCTGTCGGCGGCGTTGTCGGCGTTCGGGGAGACCCTGGCGGCGCGCTCGGACGGCCTGTTGCACGTCACCCGCACACTGGGCGCGGCCACCGCCGACTCCCCCGACCTGGCCGCCGTGTTGCGGGAGTCGCCGCAGACGTACGCGGACACGGAAGCGGGCGAGCGGGTGCTGCCGGTGGCCGCCCTCGCGACCACCGACCTGCCCCGATCGCCCGCCTGGCTGGCCGAGTTCACGCGTCTCGCCCTCGTCGTCGGTCTGCGTCTGCTGGAGTCCGGTGTGGCCCTTGAGGCCCACGGTCAGAACCTGCTGGTCGTGCTGTCACGGACGGGTGCCCCGATCCGCCTGGTCTACCGCGATCTCGCCGACATCCGGGTGAGCCCCAACCGTCTTGCCCGGCACGGGATTCCGGTCCCGGAGCTGAGCGGACGGATCGTCACCGATGACGAAACGACTCTGCGCCGCAAGCTGTTCGGCTCGCTTGTGGCGGGCGCCCTCGCGGGCACGGCCGGTTCCGGTACGGCGCTCAGGGCGGCGCTGGCCACCGTCGTACCGAAGCTGGAGCGGACGCCCGACCTCCTCGCGCTCCTCCGACAGCCGCTGCCCACCAAGGCGTTGACGCTGATGCGGCTCTCGCCCGAGCTGCCCGGGGACCAGTGGACGGGGCTGCCCAACCCGCTCGTTTTGGAGCCCGGTCCATCTGATCAATAGGATCCGGCGATGATCACAAGACAACGGCTGGCGGCGGGGATCTGTGCCCTGCTCGCCACCCTCTCGGCCGGGGTCGCCTTCCCGGCCGGAGCGGTCGCCGACGAGACGGACTCCACGGCCTCCCCCAAGGTCGAACTCGTGCTGGACGTCAGCGGATCCATGAGCGCCAAAGACATAGACGGCGGCTCGCGGATGGCAGCGGCGAAGCAGGCGTTCAACGAGGTGCTCGACGCGACACCGGAGGAAGTGCAGCTCGGCATCCGCACCTTGGGCGCCAACTACCACGGCAACGACCGCAAGACGGGCTGCAAGGACACCGCGCAGCTCTACCCGGTGGGCACCTTGAACCGCACCGAGGCCAAGGCCGCGGTGGCGACGCTCCAGCCCACCGGCTGGACGCCGATCGGGCCCGCGCTGCTGAAGGCGGCGGACGACCTGAACGGCGGTGACGGCACCCGCCGAATCGTCCTGATCAGCGACGGCGAGGACACCTGCCAGCCGCTCGACCCGTGCGAGGTGGCCCGCGAGATCGCGGCCAAGGGCATCGGCCTGACCATCGACACGCTGGGTCTGGTGCCGGACGCCAAGACCCGCGACCAGCTCAGCTGCATCGCGGACGCGACCGGCGGTACGTACACGTCGGTGCAGCACAAGGAGGAACTCTCCGACCGCGTGGGCCAGTTGGTGGACCGTGCGGCCGACCCGGTGGTGACCCCGGTCGCCACCGAGGGCACCGCCCAGTGCTCAAGCGCTCCGACCCTCAAGTCCGGTCTGTACACGGACCGCGAGGAGTTCGGCAAGCAGCGCTTCTACCGCGTGGACGTCAGCCCCGGCCAGGAGCTGCGCGCTTCGGTCAGCGTCGGCGCCGACCGCGAAGTGAACCCGGACTACGGGGTGTTGCTGCGGGCGGTCACCGTGCACGGCCGCGAGATCGTGCGCGGCGAGGGCACGGGCAACGGACGTACGGACGTCATCTCCACCGGCCTTCGCTACCCGAAGGCCGAGAGCGACGACGACAACGCCCCGGCCGAGACCGTGTGTCTCCAGGTCACCAACTCCTTCTCGGCGGCCTCCGGCGTGAAGACCACGCCCGGTCTGCCCCTCGAACTGACCGTCGACGTCGTGGACGCGCCCAGCAGTTCGAGCGACGTGGCCTCCTTCGGTCTCGGCCGCGGCTGGTGGCTGCTCGGCGCCCTCGTGCTGACCGGCTTCGTCGCGGGTCTGCTCTGGGGCTGGCTGTCACGCTGGCGTCTCGCGGTCTGGAGGACCAACTGATGCGGATCACACGTGTGTTGAGCACGGCCCTGCTGATGGCGGGGCTGGCGGCGAGCCCTGCGGCGGCGGACTCCTCACCGTCCGCGAGCGCCTCCGCCTCCTCCGACGACAGCTCGGCCCCCACCCAGGCCGGCACCTCCTTCCGTACGGCCACGGAACTCGACCAGGGCCAGCAGGCCACCGCGAGCGGCTCCACGGGCGACTACCTGTACTGGTCGTTCGCCGCGGACGCCGGTCAACGCCCCACCGTGAAGGCGACGGTGAAGCTGCCGGACACGCACGCGGGCGAGACCTGGCAGCTGGATGTCTACGACGGGCTGCGGCGCCGTCAGGCCTGCCAGTACGGGGCCGCGACGCGCACCGCCGCGCAGGGCACCGGCTCCCTGGACCTGGCGTGCACGCTGCGCACGGTCCGCGCCTGGTCGGAGCAGTGGGCCAACGACCCGCTGCCCGGCACGTACTACGTCCGGCTGACGGTCGTGGATCTCCAGTCCGCGGACCTGGGCCAGCCGGTGAGCACCGAACTGCGGGTGGACTCCAAGGACATCGGCGGTTCGGCTGCGGTGGACGGCTCGCTGGCGGAGCCGCTGACGCCGGGGATCGCGGTCAAGTCGTCGTCGGACGAGGACAGTTCGTCGACCACGTCGGCGGCGCTGTCGAGCATCGAGCCCGACGGCGGCTGGTCGTCGGGCTGGTGGTCCGACCGCTGGGTGTGGACGGGCATCGGCGGTGTGCTGGCCGCGCTCGCGGGCATCGGCGGCTACGCGTTGACGCGCGGGTCGGGACGGCCGCGCCGGGTGCCACCGGCCATGTGACGGTTGATCAGAAGGCCCGCTCCTGGCGGGCCTTCTGTCAATCCGAGGCGCTTCTCAGGCCTCCCGCAGGGCCTTCGCGAGCGTGCCCTCGCCGCTCACCTCGACGCGTCCGGCGCGCACCGCGTCGGCAAGGCTCAACTCCCCTTGCGCGACGGCCGTACAGGTGTCGACGCCGAGCACGAGCCGGGCGTCCGGGTCCCGGGGCGCGGGCCCTTCGCCGTAGACCGCGCCCTCCCCCGCCACTCCCACCCACACGTGGAACTCCCCCTCCTCCAGCCGGACTTCGACCAGCCCCTCGCCCTCCAGCGCCCGCAGCAACGGCAGCGCGAACCAGTGCGCGCGTACCGCGTCCGTGGGCCGCCGCTCGCCCAGCTCCGGCGCGCCCCAGGTACCGAGGGCCTGCAGTACGGGCAGCAACTCCCGCCCCCGTCCGGTGAGTTCGTAGACGTAGGCGGCGCCGGGCGGCGGCAGCCGCCGTCGGGTCGTCAGCCCGTCCCGCTCCATGTCCTTCAGCCGTGAGGCGAGTACGTCCGTGCTGACACCCGGCAGATCGGCGTGCAGGTCCGTGTAGCGGCGCGGTCCTGCGAGGAGTTCGCGGACGATCAGCAGGGTCCAGCGGTCGCCGACGAGGTCGAGGGCCCGGGCCGCGGAACAGTACTGGTCGTAGCTTCGGCGAGGTGACATGCGACGCAGTCTAGACATGTTGTTGGACTTTCCAAGCTCACACTTGGTAAAACCAAGCAACACACGAAGCCGATGGGGCGAGGGCGCAATGGAGTTCCGGCAGTCGAGCAAGCTCAGCGATGTCTGTTACGAGATCCGCGGTCCGGTGATCGAGCACGCCAACGCACTGGAGGAGGCGGGCCACAGCGTCCTGCGTCTGAACACCGGCAACCCCGCGCTCTTCGGCTTCGAGGCGCCCGAGGAGATCCTCCAGGACATGATCCGGATGCTCCCCCGGGCACACGGCTACACGGACTCGCGCGGCATCCTCTCGGCCCGCCGCGCGGTCGCCCAGCGCTACCAGACCCTGGGCCTGGAGGTGGACGTCGACGACGTGTTCCTCGGCAACGGCGTCTCCGAGCTGGTCTCCATGGCCGTACAGGCGCTGCTTGAGGACGGCGACGAAATCCTCATCCCCGCCCCGGACTTCCCGCTCTGGACCGCGGTGACGACCCTCTCCGGCGGCAAGGCGGTCCACTACCTCTGCGACGAACAGGCCGACTGGTACCCGGACTTGGACGACATGGCGGCGAAGATCACCGACCGCACCAAGGCCGTCGTCATCATCAACCCGAACAACCCCACCGGCGCCGTCTACCCGAAGGAGATCGTCGAGGGCATCCTCGACCTCGCCCGCCGGCACGGCCTGATGGTCTTCGCCGACGAGATCTACGACCAGATCCTCTACGACGACGCCGTGCACCACTCGGCCGCCGCACTCGCCCCCGACCTGGTCGTCCTCACCTTCTGCGGGCTGTCGAAGACGTACCGGGTGGCCGGCTTCCGCTCGGGCTGGCTGGTGGTCACGGGCCCGAAGCAGCACGCGAAGAACTACCTGGAGGGCCTGACGATGCTGGCCTCCATGCGGCTGTGCCCCAACGCGCCCGCGCAGTACGCCATCCAGGCCGCGCTGGGCGGCCGTCAGTCCATCCGCGACCTGACCGTCCCGGGCGGGCGGCTGTACGAACAGCGCAACGTGGTGTGGGAGAAGCTCAACGAGATCCCGGGGGTCTCATGCGTGAAGCCCAAGGGTGCGCTGTACGCGTTCCCCCGGCTCGACCCCAAGGTGCACAAGATCCACGACGACGAGAAGTTCGTCCTGGACCTGCTGCTGCGGGAGAAGATCCAGGTGGTCCAGGGCACCGGCTTCAACTGGCCCACCCCCGACCACTTCCGCATCCTCACGCTGCCGTACGCGGACGACCTGGAGGCGGCGATCGGCCGGATCGGGCGGTTCCTGGGCGGGTATCGCCAGTAACCTCGCCCCGCCATGGGTAGCTCCTCCGCATGACGGACCGACCCCTGCTCCTCCTCGACGTCGACGGCCCCCTCAACCCGTACGGCGCCCGGTTCCTGCGTCACCGCGGCTATGTCACCCGTCGGATGTGGCCGCCGAACTGGTCGGCCCGCCAGCAGGCGGGCTCCCGGCGGCTGCGACGGGGGCTGCGGGTGCGCCTGCACCCGGGGCACGGCGAGCGCATACTCGCGCTGCCGTACGAACCGGCCTGGGCCACCACCTGGATGCACCACGCCAACGAGATGATCGCGCCGGTGATCGGGCTCCCCGGCGACCTGCCGGTGATCGAGTTCACCGACCTGTTCGCCAAGGACCCGGACGGCCTCTACTGGAAGACCCGGCAGGTCGTGGCCTGGGCGGCGGGACGGCCCTTCGTCTGGGTCGACGACCTGGTCACCGACCTGGACGTACGGCATGTCGAGGCACACCATGACGGGCCGTCGCTCCTCCTCAAGGTGGACCCGCGCCAGGGTCTGCGCGACGCCGATTTCGCGACGTTGGAGCAGTGGGCCCATAGCCTGTGAGGTATGGGCGACCTTTTCCTGGTACGGCATGGAGAGACCGAATGGTCCCGGTCGGGGCGGCACACCGGCTGGACCGATGTCCCGCTGACCGAGAAAGGGCGGGCGGAGGCGCGCGGACTGGTCCCGCTGATCCGCTCGCACCGGGTCGGCGCCGCGTTCGTCAGCCCCTTGCAGCGGGCGCGGGAGACCGCCGAGCTGATCGGTCTGACGGACATCCGGATCGACCCGGATCTGCGGGAGTGGGACTACGGCGGCTACGAGGGGATCACGACCGTCGAGATCCAGCGCACCCGGCCTGACTGGTTCCTGTTCACCGACGGGGTCGCGCCCGGGCCGCCCGACCATCCCGGGGAGACCCCGGAGCAGGTGGGGCAGCGCGCCGACCGTGTGCTGGCCAAGGTCGACGCGGCTCTCGCCAACACCGAGGGCGTGGTGGTGCTGGTGGCACACGGCCACTTCCTGCGGGTCCTCACCGCGCGGCGGCTCGGGCTGCCGCCGTCGGACGGGGCGCTGTTCCAGCTGGCGACCGGGACGCTGTGCCGGCTGGGCACGGAGCACGGGCGGCCGGTGATCGCCGCCTGGAATGTCAGACCGCCGTCGTAGCCTTCGAATGAGCCGCGGACATCCGTCGACGCGGCGGGGAGGAGCACGCCGTGACACGACCGCCGACCGCCGCGCAACGGCGTGTCATCGACGCCGCCGATCCCGTCAGCGGGCGGCTGCGGGGCACGGAGGCGCAGCTCGCCGCGCTGGTGAAGCGGGGGCTCGCGTTCCGGCACCCGCGTCCGCCGCACGACCACTTCCTTACCCCGGCGGGACATCGCGTACGGGAGTCCGTCCCGGAGGTCGCCGAGCCCGTCGTGGAGGCGCCCGCGACCGCCGGGGTGTTCGCCGCGCGGATCGGCGGCGAGGACGCGGCGGACACCGGTCCGGCCCGCACCCGTGAGGTGCACAGCGCGTGGCAGGGGCTGGTGGAGCTGCGCCGGATGACCAATCGGGACGGCTCCGTGGACCGGCCGTGCGGCTGGGAGCGCACCCATCTGGTGCAGGCCGCGGCGCTGGCCCTGGAGGCGGCCGGGCACCGGCCCTCCGGCCGGGACGACACGGAGGGCTACCGGGTGCGGGCGACCCCGCAGCCCGAGGCCGTCGCCGTGCGGGACCCGGACGCGGTGGCGCTGCGCGCCTGTGCGGAGACGCTGGAGCGGGCGGGCTGGCAGGTGAGCGAGCACAACGAGCCGCGTACGGGGGCGAGTTACCTGCTGGCTTCACCGCGAAGAGGCTGAGGGGCATGCCAAGATCGGTGGGCAGATCGTCCGTCAGTACGAGTTCCGTCAGCATGAGAAGGGAACGCAGTGAGCGAGCCGTTTTCCGTCCCGGTGACCGTCCGCGGATACGAGACCGACAGCCTGGGGCACCTCAATCAGAGCGTGTATCTGCAGTACGCGGAGCATGCCCGCTGGGCTCTGTTGCAGGCCGCGGGGGTGGGTCAGACCGAGTTGCTCGCCGAGGGGATAGCGCCGGTCGTGCTGGAGACGACCGTCCGCTATCTGCGGGAGCTGCGCGCGGGCGAGGACGTCGAGGTGAGCTGTGTCTTCGAGTGGGGTGAGGGCAAGACGTTCCGGGTCACCCAGACGATCACGAAGACCGACGGCACGGTCTCCGCGGAGGTCGCCTCGGTCGGCGGACTGCTGGACCTCAAGGAACGCCGGCTGGCCGCCCGACCCCGCGAGTACTTCAAGCAGTTGACGACCGAACCGGGTCTGTTCGGGCTCTGAGCCGGGGCGCCGTCACCCTCACTCCGGCGCGTGCTCGGCGTCGTAGGCCGCGCGGGACTCCGCGATGTGGACGCGGTTGCGTTCCGCCCAGTCCGTGAGCCGTAGCAGTGTCTCGTGCAACTCCTGGGCCACCGGGGTCAGTCGGTACTCGACCTTGGGCGGCACGGTCGGGTGGACGGTGCGGGTGACGAGTCCGTCGCGCTCCAGGTTGCGCAGCGTCAGGGTCAGCATGCGGCGGCTGATGCCCTCGATGCTGCGCTCCAACTCGGTGAAGCGGATGGGGCCGTGGGCCGCCGCGACCAGGATCTGCACGCTCCATTTGCCGGCCACCCTGTCAAGAACCTCGCGCACCGGGCAGGCGTGCGCGTTCACGACCTGGGCGGTAACACCGGTGTTCCCTTGGGACATCGAAGTGCCTCCTTTTGCCGACCTCCATGGTTCCTCACGATGTTCCCCGTTACAAGTCGTGCACCTATGGGTGCAACGGAGAACTATGGAGGCCACGAGCCATGTCGACCCTGTCCGAGGCACAGTCACGCGCGCCGGAACGAACGTACTCCCGCTGGGCGTCCCTCGTCGTCCTGTGCGCGGGGACGCTGATGACGATCCTGGACGGCAACATCGTCACGGTCGCCATGCCGGCGATCCAGCGCGACCTCGGCTTCTCGGGGCCGGGGCTCGCCTGGGTCGTGAACGCCTACATGATCCCGTTCGGCGGACTGCTGCTGCTCGTCGGGCGGCTGGGCGATCTGGTGGGCCGCAAGCGGATGTTCACGGCGGGGCTCGCCGTGTTCACCGCGGCCTCCGTGCTGTGCGGGGTCGCGACGAGCCAGGGCATGCTGATCGCGGCCCGGGCCGTGCAGGGCGTCGGCGGGGCGATGGCCTCGGCGGTCGTGCTCGGGATGCTCTTCGCGCTCTTCCCCGAGCCGCGTGAACTGGCACGCGCCATCGCGGTGTTCAGCGCGGTCGGCGCCGGCGGCGGAGCCCTCGGCACCTTCCTCGGCGGGGCGCTGACCCAGGCCCTGAACTGGCACTGGATCTTCCTGATCAACCTGCCGATCGGGATCGCGGCCTGGTTCGCCGCCGTCCGCGTCCTGGCCCCGGAGCAGGGCGCCGGACTCGGCAGGGGCGCCGACTACCCGGGCGCCGCGCTGGTCACCGGCGCGCTGATGCTCACGGTGTACGTGATCGTCGGCACCGGCGCCCGCTCCCTCACCGCCACCCTGCTGCTCGGCGCCCTCGCCCTGGCCCTCTTCGTGGCGTTCACCGTCCGCCAGGCCAGGGCCGCCCGCCCGCTGCTGCGCCTGCGGCTGTTCCGCTCCCGGCTGCTGAGCGGCGCGAACGCCGTGCAGATCCTGATGATCGGCACGATGTTCGGCTTCCAGTTCATCGGCGCGCTGTATGTCCAACGCGTCCTGGGCTTCAGCGAGTTGCTGACCGGTACGGCGTTCCTGCCGGCACCGATCGCGGTCGGCGCGCTGATGCTGGGCCTCTCGGCGCGGACCATCGGCCGGTTCGGCGCGTACCGGGTGCTGCTGGCCGGGCTGGTCCTGATCGTCGCGGGCATGGCCCTGCTGAGCCGCGCCCCCGCCGACGGTTCGTACGTCGCCGACGTCCTGCCGCCGCTGCTCCTGCTCGCCACCGGGTTCGCCGCCGCGATGCCCGCGCTGACCGGGCTCGCCATGTCGGGGGCGCGGGAGGAGGACGCGGGACTGGCCTCCGGACTCTTCAACACCACGCAGGTGGTGGGCGGTTCACTGGGGCTCGCGGTGCTGTCGACACTGGCGGCGGGCCGGACCGACGACCTGGTCTCCCGGGGCGCGGAGTTGATCCCGGCGACGGCGGAGGGATACCAACTCGCTTTCCGGGTCGCGGCGTTGATCGCGACGGCGGCGCTGGTCCTGGCGGCGGGGGTGCTGCGGGGGCGGCGCGACTGACGCCCCCGCAGCAGCTGGGGTCACCCCTCCGCGAGCCCGGCCCCGAACGCCGCCCTGTGGTCCTGGGCCCACTCCCGATAGGTGCGCGGCGGGCGGCCCAGGACCTCCCGCACCTCCCCGGTGACGACCTCGTTGCCGCCGTTGCGGACGAACTCCCTGCTGATCTCGGAGGCGTCGACGAACGTGTCGCTGTAGCCGAGACCGACCAGATACTCACGCGCCTCGGCCGAGGACAGGTCACGCACCTCCACGGGGCGACCCAGCACCTCGGCCAGTACGGCGGCCTGGTCCGGCACGCTCAGCACCTCGGGTCCGGTCAGCGTGTACGTCCGCCCCGAGTGGCCCGCGTCGAGCAGCGCGGCCACCGCCACCTCTGCCACGTCACGCGGGTCGACCACTCCCTGGCCGCCTGTGCCGCTCGTGTTCGGCAGCGGGGTGCCCGCCCGTACGGAGGCCGCCCAGCCGAGCGTGTTCGAGGCGAAGGCGGAGGGGCGCAGGACCGTCCACTCCAATCCGCTGTCCCGCACGGCCTGTTCACCGGCCACGTGCCAGCCGCCGACCGGTCCGACGGCGGGGTCACCGGTGCCGATGCCGGAGAGCTTCACGATCCGGCGCACACCCGCCGCCCGCGCGGCCTCGACCAGACCCCGGTCGTGCTCCGCGTCGTCCGGTCCGAACACGCCCACCAGGAAGGCGACTTCGGCGCCGGTCAGCGCCGCGTCCACGGAGGCCCGGTCGGCGGGACCGCCCCGAACCGCTTCCGCCTCCGGGGGAACCTGGGCCTTCCCGGGGTCCCGGGTCAGGGCGCGTACCTTCTCGCCGCGCGCCACGAGCTGTCGTACGACCTCGCTGCCGATGGTGCCCGTGGCACCCGTCACTAGGATCATGACCACCACGGTGGGCGGAGAGGGGTCTTCGGTTCTAGGGCCTGTGTGACGTC
>NZ_JAEQAZ010000182.1 GCF_016654115.1 Streptomyces sp. MBT53 | reverse complement strand
GGCGGGGCCAGCGGGTCGTTCCGTTCGGCGGCGGGGTCGGCGGGGTCGGGGCGCATGAGGCTGAGCGGGTAGTGCTCGACGAGTTCCCCGACGTCGCCCTCGGAGCGGATGCGCAGCAGGCGTCGGCCGGAGACCCCGCGCCAGGTGCGGTGCGCGGCCCGCTTCACCCAGGCCGAGGCGCCCGTGCCGGTCCTCGGTTCGCGGGTGTCGGTGACCTCCAGGGTCAGCCGCATCCGGTAGCGGGTGACGTACTCGCCGTGTGCCTGGGTCGTCGTCGCGGTGGCGATCCGCACGCTGCCCTCGGACCGGTTCTGGGCGGCGGTCTGCTGGGTGGAGCCGACCTCCGCGTACGTCGGTCCGGCCATCCGCACGGTGTCGTTGCCGGTGTGCGCGCCCTGGGAGACGGTGGTGCCGATGCTGGCGCCGGAGGCGCGGCCGCGGCCCTCCTGCGTGGTCTCCGCGGCGCTGCGGTGCTCCTCGAACTCCACGCTGTGCCCGAGACCGCCGAAGCCGCTGCCCTCCGGAGCGGTCCTGTCGACGGGCACCTTCACCGGGATCAGCTCGGCGCGCGCCCGCACCTTGCGGCTGCCGACCCACAGGTTGGCGGTCGACGAACCCCAACGGCCCACGCGCGCCGGCACGGAGGAGCTGCCGCCGGTCATCTCCTTGCCGAGCGCGCGCACGACGCGTTCCGACATCAGCCGGTGCACCGTGTCCCGGTCGCTGCCCGTCAGTCCGAGCGGCCTCAACTGCCGGTCGAAGTCGTTCAGTACGGCCGCGGTGTCGAGCGCGGTGAGCGGGAAACTGCCGAACGGGTTGTCCAGGAGCCAGGGTTGGGGCGACCACCGGCGCCGGGTGTAGAGCGGTATGTCGCCCCAGCGGTCCCGGAGCAGTCCCATCCGGTAGGCGCTCTTCTCCGGGACGTGCCCGACCCAGCCGTCATTGACGAGGACGCGCCGCCCGGACGCGCCCGCGAGCCAGCGGGGCAACCGCCGTACGCCCGTGGCGCGTTCGCCGACGAGGGTGGAGGTGGCGGCGATCTCGTGGTCGACGTCTGCGGTGACGAGGACCTGCAGGCCCTGGTCCTTGCGGTTGATCTCGGCGAGCGCGGTCCGGGAGACGGCCCGGAAGCGGGACTTGTCGAGGCGGTACGGGCTGGCGACGAGGCCGTAGTTGCCGGTGGTCCCGGTGCTGGTGTCGTGCGAGTGGAGGTAGACGAGCTGGCCGCCGAAGAACAGTGTGCTGGTGCTGGTGGTGCGTCCCGAGGCCTGGGTGGCGCCGCCGATGGTCGTCTCCGCCTCGATCGGGATCGCGCCCGTCACGGCGGTGAGGCTCCCGGGGCGCAGTCGGCTGCGGTGGGCGAGGACCGAGGAGCGGTCCAGGTAGGGGGCCTTCGCCCACAGCCCGGAGGCACGCCAGCCGGTCGGGGCGGACGACTGGTCGAAGTTCGCGGTCAGGAACTGGCTCTGGAACACGCGCAGTGCCGCGTCGTGCACGGGGGCGCCCTGGTGGGTCAGCATCCAGGAGTTGCCCGACGACTCCTTGAGGACGTCCTCGGCGGCCCGGCCCAGGGCAGGGTCCGCGACGACCGCGAGGGTCAGGTACGGGTGGCGCCGGTACTCCTCACGGCCCCGGCGGCCCGCCCGCTCGAACAGGCCGCGCCTGGCCAGCGCCAGGTCCCGCGCGACCCGCCCGGTGCTCGGGAGAGGCACACCGTGCAGAGGGTGGTGCGGGCGCGAGGTGTCGCGGGCGGGCGTGTGCTCGACGGGCACGCCGAGCAGCACACGCCCGACGGAGGGCCGCTTGATGTCCGGCCCGGAGCCGGCCGGGCCGATGAGGTTCTTCTCCCGCTCGGTGAAGACGAACGGCCGCGTGCCGAGCAGGTTGAGGAAGAGGACACCGCGCAGCAGCCCGCGGAAGCGGCTGAAGCCGCCGCGCCGGGCGGTGAGGGTGACCTCGTAGCTGTACAGGTGGGTGCCCTTGGTGCCGATCGACATGGCCTCATGCGTGGCGGCGGCCCCGTAACCGCTCTCCGAATCGGTACGGCCCCCCCAGCGCACGCCGAGCGAACCGGTGCCCGCGTGCAGCGGGCCGCGCGCCTCGTCGGTCGCCGCGTCCCTCAGCGACAACAGCCCCTCCGCACCGACGTGCGCACCGCGCCCGCTGCTCTGCCGCCCTCCGAGGTTCTCGCTGCCGGGTGCGCTGAACCGCAGCCGCATGTCTTTCTGCGTGCCCTCGAAACGCCGGTCGGACAGGGCCGCGTCCACCCACACATAGCGGTGCGCGCGAGTGGCACGGCGGGAGTCGACCAGGGAGATCCGCAGCCCCGAGGTCATCATCGTCTCCAGATTGCCCGCCATGCTGTGGAAGGCGAGGGTGTTGAGCACCTCCAGGGTGTTGGAGACCGCCATCTGGAAGTGGTCGGCGTTGCGCCAGCGGGGATTGGCGGGATCGAGTTCGGACAGGGGCGCGACTAGGTCCGGGTAGGCCCGCGCGACCTCTCCGAGAACCTGGTCGCCGAAATGGTCGAGGAACGTGCGGTCCTCACCGTCGATGTTCCGTACGTAGGAGCCGTCGGCGAACGTGAACTCCTCGACCCTGCTCATACCGAGGGTGGGCGGCGAGTCCTGGGTGAGGTACGGCGGCACCCTCGGCGGGGTGCCGGGCGCGGGGCTCGCCTCCCCCGCGAGACGGCGGGCCTCGGTGCGGGTGAGCCGTTCCACGGCCCACGTCTGGAACGTCTGGGTCCGCGGTGCCTGGCTCCAGGTCCGCGGCGGGTTCTTGCGCAGCTTGCCCGGCGTCGAACTCGCCTCGTCGCGCCTGCGGTTCGGCAGCGGTGCCTTGGTGTCGGGCGGTGCCGTGACCGTGACGGTCTTCTGGACCAGATAGAGGCCCGTGGGGTCGCCCTTGGCCTGACCGGCCGACTTCACGGCGCCGGTTCCGCCGGTGACTGAGGCACGGTTGTGGGAGGCGCCGTAACGGAAGTTGAGGCCTGCGAGCAGGCGCAGGTCGAACTTGCCCCGGTCGAGACCGAGAAGCTGGAAGGCGGGTCCGAGGGCACCGCCGACGTCGACGCCCGAGGACCTGCCGGTGGTCCGCTCGTTGCGGACCGTCGTCTGGGAGATGTCCCGGAGTTCGGCGGCGGTGGTCTCGCTGATGAGGACGGCCTCGCCGGGCTCCACCCGGACCGAGAAGACACCGAGCGGTTCACGCCCCGCGTCGTCCTTGAACAGTGGCGGCGACGTGACCGTCCCGGCCGCCATCACCCGGCCCATGCGGTGGAACCCGTCCGTGGAGAAGAACGAGCTGATCTGCTTGCCCGCCATGCTGTCCGTGTCCGTACCGACCTGCTGGAGCGCCCAGTCCCGGATGTGGGCGACGGGACCGAAGCTCTCCGTGTTCATCATGCGGTAGTTGGAGCCGTGGTCGAGCCGCATCCGCGGCGGCAGCCGGTCGGCCGGCGGCTTGGGGTGGGTGAGGCTGTCGGCGATGCGCACGAACAGCCCGTCCCTGACGGCGAATCCGAAGGCGACCTGAGCACGCGTGCCGGACCTGGGCCCGATCGCCTTGCCAGTTCGGTCCACGGGACGTCCGGCCGGATCGGTGACCTTGAACTCGTACCAGACGTCGTCGAGATGGGCGTGCGAGCCGTCGGTGGTGCGGGTCTCGTTCTGGTTCACGACGAGGTTCTGCATGTTGTACTCGACCCGCTTGGTCCAGGAGAACTGCGCGAACACCCGTCCCCAGGGCGCGAACAGCGTCCTCACGGGTCCCAGCGGCGCGGTCGGCGCGAGGGAGGTCGACGTGCTGTTCACCGCGACCCGGCCGGTGAGAGCGGTGTTCCGCTGCATCGTGTCGATCTTCACGGGGTTGGCGTAGCCGAAGGTGAACCTCTCCCACTGCCCGTACGGCCGGGCCGTGACCGTGAGCACCCGCGACTTGCCGTCCACCGTGCGGTAGTTGAACTGCTGCCCGTCCCCGAAGAAACCGCTCGGGTTGTGTACGAGGGCATGTCGTACGTCGTCCAGGAGCCCGTCGCCGGCACGGTTGCCGCCGGGGCGCGCGGGACGGGGGCGGACGCCGGGCGGCTGCCGCAGGTTGAGGTCGAGCTGCTCCACGACACGGTCGGCGCCGCGCAGGACACGGTCCCCCTGGCCGAGGGTGTAGGAGCGGCGCAGCAGATTGCGCGGCAGCCCGCGCAGCAACTCGCCGATGCCGCCCATGTAGACGGGCAGTTTCGCGCCGTCGGTGAACTTCGCGGGTCCGCCACCGCTGTACGGCGCGGGCGGCAGGTCCAGGTCGACGCGCGGCGGCCGACGGAAGTCCAGATCGTGCACCACCCAGGTCGGCCCCGGCGGGGCGGGCTTCTTGGGCGGCGGTGCGGTGAACTCGGCCTCGGCGTCCTCGTCGATGGGTTCGAGCGGAGGGGTACGGCGGTTCGGCGGGGCACTCTTGCGGGGCGGGCGCGGCCGAAGGGGCTTCTCCGGGGGTACGTCCGAACCACGCGGAGGCACCGAAGTCGACTTGTCGTCAGCGGACTTGGCCGGCTCGTCGACCGGTACCTCCGTGATCGTGGTCGTCGAATCCGTCGTGCCGTCGGTCGTCGAATTGGACGTCATAGACGTCGTCGCGACGAGAGGTGTCCCCGTGCCCAGGGTGACCACGGGCTGCGGAACGTCGGAGGACTCCTCGGGCTTGGGAGCACCGCCGCGCAGCCGCTGCGGCAGCCCGAGGCCCTTGCGGAGACGGTCGGCGAGCGCGGTCGCCTCGGCGCGCGTCCCTCCCGTGGCGAGCACGTCGGCGACCTGGCGTACGGCGCTTCGGTTCGACTCGACCGCGTGCCGGGAGTCCGCGAGCACGGGGTGCAGTTCCAGGGGCAGCACGAGCGCGGTGGCGGTGTCCCACGACTGGCGTGCGCTGTCCGGAGCCGACCCTGGCGTGCTCAGCGCGAAGTCCGAGAACGCGTCGTCCCACAGGCGCCTGCTCGCCGTGGCGGCGGCGGTGTCGAGGTGCCCGGACCACGGACCGGGTTGCAGCATCAGCGCCTTGGCCTGCTGCAAGGGTGTGAGTCCGGTGTCCAGCAGGGACAATCTGCCGCTCCCCATGACTGCCTGGGTCTGCTGCTCGACGGTGAGGGCGGCTCCGGTGGAGGACAGGGCGGCTACGTCCACGTCGACATCGCCGGTCGTCAGGTCGGCGGCGGAGAAGTCGTGGGGCAGGTCGTCCTCGGTCAACTGCGAGGCGATCCAGTGCCGTTGGGCGTCGGAGCGGTTCACCACGGGGACGATGGCGGAGGGCCGCGGCGACGAGTCGGACCCGAGGTCCAGGGCGGCGTCGGCGTGGGAACCCGGCACCTCACCCAGTGCGCGCAGCCGCGTCTCCGCCCGCGAGAGACCCGCCTGCGCCTGCCGCACCCTGTCGTCCGCGTCGTGCAGCGCGGTGCCGTCACGGCTTGCGCCCTCGCCGGTCGCGACCCGCACGCGGAACCGTTCGGCGGTGTCGACCGCGTGCTGCAACGACCGTACGGCGTCGGCGTGGGCGTCGTGGGCTGCGCCGACGAACGAGGCAGGGTGGGGGACGGTGCCGGGGTCCGAGTCGGTGGCGTCCGTTGTCGGTGGAGCCACGGCCTTTCCCTTGCCGGTGCCCGTGTCGTTGCCCGAACTCCCCTGGACAGGACCGCCGTTGTGGGTGGCCGCAGGAGGAACGGTGGCCCCGACACTGGGCGTCACGGGAGCCGATGTCACCGCGGGCGACGGGAAGTCCGTGGCTGGCGGCTCGACAACAGGGCCCAGGGTCGGGGGCGGGGCGACCCGAGTCGTTCCGACCGGCTCCACCTCGGGGTCGTTCAAGTCGTGCGTCTGCGGCGGGGGTTCGGTTCCGTTGCCGCTACTGCCATGTGTCACAACGGGCGGTGCGGAAGCGACACTGCCGCCGCTGACGGTCGGGACGGCCGGCGGGATGGGTTGCACGGAAGTCCCAACCACTGGCGGAACAAACGGCGTTGAAGCCTTCGTCGACGTGTCGGTGTGGATGCCGGTGCCGGTGCCGGTGTCCGCGCCCTGGCCCGTATTCGGATCGACGTCCACGGGCGTGTTCGGGCCGCCTCCCGCACCGGACTTGGCGCCGCCCTTACCCGGGCCCGTGTTCTGACCAACGTTGCCGGCGTCACCGTTCCCGATGTCGGAGACCGCCGTGGAGATCGTCGGCGGATTCCCCAAGTTCTTCAGCCAGTCGGCACTGTTGGTGACCCCGTGCTCGGCTCCCGCCTCGAACCGCTCGCTCAGGCCCGACCCGACGAACGTCTGCCAGCTCGGCGTGAAGTCACCGAAGAACGCGCCCATCACGAGGGACTCGGCCAGCGTCTCGGACGCGCCGTCCGCGACGAACTCACCGCTCTGGTCGAGCACCTTGGCGGAGAAGCTCTCGTCGCCGTGGGGTGTCGGCGTCGGCGTCACATGCGGGGTGACCGTGGGGGTCGTCTTGGGGACATGGGTCCCGGGTCCCGGCGTAGGACCGGGCTTCGGCTTGTTCGTCAGGTTCAGGTCGGTGTCGTTCAGCTTCGGTGGCTTCGCCCCGCCCACGTTGATGTCGTCGAACTTCTTCCCCAGGTCACCGATGTTCTTGAAGTTGTTCGTGAGGTTCTTCATCGTCTTGGTGAGGATCGGCGCGAGGAACCCCGCGACGGCACCGAACGCGGCGCTGAGACCGATGTCGCCCCAGTCGATCGACTTCGGCCGTTGCCCGTCGGGTGCGCCCACCATCATGGCCAACCGGACCGCGAGCGTCATGAAGGCCTCCTCGGCGGCCTCCAGGAAGCTCGGCACCAGATGCGTGCGGCGCGAGAGTTCGAGCAGCACCTCCAGGATGAACACACGGCTGCGGGCACGTGCCACCGCCGCCTCACTGGCGCTGGCACCGCCGGTGAAGAAGGACATCACCGCGAGGATCGCGAGCTCGATGAACAGACGGACGAGTTCGGCGATGATGTTCCACTTCGCCTCACGGATCTGCATGGCGATGTTGACCTGGTTCTTGGTCACCTTGTCCAGGTCGGCCTCGAACTCGTCGAGATACGGCAGTACTTGGTTGATCGCCCCGATGAACTGGTCGGCGGTTCCCTTGGGGAGGCCCTCCCCCACGGCCACCACCGCTTGTTTCGCCCGTGCCTTGAGCGCGCCGACGTGCTGGTGGAGCTGGTCGAACGACCGGCTGGTGTCGTAGGCGTGGTCCTCGTTGGCCTCCAGGAAATTTTCCCCGATGAGGATGAAGAACAGCCAGTTGAGCTTGGGCGGGACGACGATGGCCACGTTACGGTCGGCTCCCGGTCCGCCCCTGTTGTTCGTGGATGGCGTCGATGATCCCGCCCTGGGTGGTGCGGATCGAGCGGAGGTTGTCGAGAGTGCCGTCGCCCACGGCCGAGATACCGGCGGCTATGGCGTCGATGGTGGCGAGGACGGAGTCGCGGGTCTGGACGAACTCCTTCCGGAGCTGCCGCCCGTAGCTGTCGTTGCCGGTCCAGCTGGTGTCGGCCAGGGCGGCATGGGCCGACGCGCCGACGTCGTTGGCGTAACTGCCGAGATCCTTGATGACGCGGGTGCCGCCCAGGATGGCTTCGGGGTTCGATGTGTAGGACGGGCCGGTCATCGGGTGCCTCCGTCCTCTTCGTCGTCGGCGATCTCGTCGTGCAGCCGGGTGCGTGCGGCGGACCTGGCGGAGCTGCTCGGGGCAGGGGCGGACGGGCCCGCGAAACGGGCCCAGTCGATGTCGAGTCCGGCGAGTTCGGGCACCTGCGGGCCGGGGGCGCCGAGCGGCCCGAAGTGGCGGGCCGCCTCGCGCCGTGCCTGTGCGCGGCCCTCTTCGACCGCCCCGATGATCGCCGCGCTCAGTTCCGCGCTCGACATCTCACGGAACTTGGCCCCCAGGAACCGCAGGTCGCTCAGTTCGCCCCGGGGTCCGACGGTGACCTCGACGTAGCCGTCCTTGGAGACCGTGGCCGCGGAGAAGTCCCCCATGTCGGCTTCCGCTCGTGCCGCGTCCCGCTCGGCTGCCGCCAGTTCGGCTCTGGCCCGGGACAAGCGTCGCTCCAGCTGTTCCGCGTAACCGTCCGGGCCGGACTCGGGCTCCTGGGTCATGCGGCCTCCATCTTCCTCGTACTCCACTCACCGGAGGTGACCACGGCGGGGACCGACGCGAACGCCGGGCCGCCCGTACCGGCGGGGGCCCGCGTCGACAGCGCGGACATGTGCCGGCGGCAGTCACGTCGGCGCGCACTGGAGGTCCCGTCCGTACGCACCCGGGGGCCCGCTTCACTCGCCCTGGGACAGGACGCGCGCGGCTCGGGCCCACAGACGTCCGATCATGGCCGGGCTGGTTGACGTCCGCCCCAACGGCACATGACGCGCAATGAATGAAGACCGCATCTGGATTAACTTCCGCTGCACCAGGGCGACTTGAAGTGGCGATGCATTCGCGGCGGGAGACCCGGCGACGGCCGACCGCAGGAGGAGGGCGATGGCCTGCTGCTCCTTGAGCGGGGTCTCCGTCTCTCACAGATCCACGCGTACTCCCCAGCCCCGTTCGAGCGCCACGTCATAGGCCACCCGGACCGCGGCGACGTCGAGGGCGGCGTGGCCGGTGGACTTGAAGACGGTGAGGGCGTCGGTGTCGCGGCCCCGGCCCGGATGGCCGCCGTCGAGGACGGACCCGAGGAGGGTCACCGGCCGCCCGGGGGCGAGATCCTGGAGTTCGTGGGCGCCCGCCGGTGGTGGCGCGGTGGCCGCGCCGGTCCACTCGGCGAACAGGGCTGCGTCCCGGACGGTGCCGGGGTCCAGTTCGGGCCCCTGGGAGCCGCCGACCGACGAGACATGGACGCCGGGAGCGAGCCACTCGCGTCGGACGACGGACGCGGTGGCGCCGGTGCAGCAGAACACCACCTCGGCCTGGCGTACCGCCTCCTCGATTCCGGCGGCGACCCGCGCGCCGGGATGCAGCGCGGCCACCGCGCCGGCCCGTACCGGATCACGGCCGGCCACCGTCACCTCGGCCTCCGGCAACACCGTCGCGAGCAGCGCGAGTTGGGCGCGGGCCTGGGCACCGGTCCCCACCACCGCCACCCGCCCGAGACCGGGGCGGACGGCCAGGGCCAGCGCGCTCCGGGTGGCGACCGCCGCCGTGCGGACCTCGGTCAGCGCCTCGCCGTCCACGAGCGCCAGCGCCCGCCCGTCGTGTTCGTCGAACAGGGCCACCAGTCCCCGGTGGAAACCGCGTCCGGGATGCCGTGGATCGGCGGTCACGGTCACCAGCTTCGCGGCCAGCCCGAGCCCGGGGACGTAGCCGGGCATCGCACCGAGCAGGCCGGTCGGGGTCAGGGCGGCGATCCGCGGCGGGACGGAGACCTCGTCGCGGGCGATGGAGACCAGGGCCCGGCCCACCGCGTCGAGAACCGCGTCGGGCCGCAGCGCGGCGGCCGTCTGCCGACGGTCGAGCACCAGCAGGCCGCTCACCGGCCGGCCTCCGCCGCGCCGGCGGTCAGGGCCGTCCTCAACTCGTCCGCAGCCGCGCGCAACTCCCGCTCCACCAGGGCCAGTTTCGGCCCGTCGAACTCGGCGTCCGGTCCCACGACCGTCAATGCGCACACCGGTGCGCCGGGGTCGGGCACCACCGCCCGGCTGACGGAGGCCACCAGCTTGTCGTTACGCCCGCGCTCCACCGCGACACCGGTCCGTTCCACCTCGGCCAACTCCCGTGCCACGTGCACCGCTTCCTCGCCGAGTCCGTCCAACCACCTTGCCCTGGCGTCCTGTTCGAGCGCGGCGACCAGGGCCAGCGGCCCGGCGAACCGTCCCACCGGCAGCAGTTCGCCCCGCAGGTGGCTGATCATGGCGAGCCGTTCGGGCCTGACCACGTCGATGACCCTGGCGCCGCCCTCCTCCAGCACCTGGAGGTTGACCATCATCGAGGTCGCGGCGGACAGCTGTTCCAGCACCGGACGGGCCAGCGCGGTCAGCGAGTTGCCCGCGGCCGAGGCGGACATCCGGAGCACGGCGGCGCCGGGCAGATAGCGGTCACCGGCCCGCAGCACCCAGCCCCGCCGGACCAGGTCCAGCAGGATCCGGTAGGCGGTGGCGCGATGCAGGCCCACCTCGGCGGCCAGCTCGGTCAGCCGCACGGGGTGCGGTGCGCGCGAGACGGCCTCGACCAGGTCGAGTGCCTTGTCCACGGCCGACCTGGGCGGTGCCGGGGTACGGGGTGCAACGGGCATGACAGTGGTTCATCCCTCTCGCCTGCGGTGCGGCCACGGAGTAGAGTATCCGCGTTTTCATCACACGATACGGTTGTTACATGGAGCGTAACAACATCACGACCTGCGACCTCTCGTCCTGAAGGTGACCATGACCGATCTGCCCCCGGGTGCCCCGACCCCCTGGGCCGCACCGCCCGCCGGAACCGTCAGGGTCTACCGCGGCGCCACCCTCTTCGACGGCACCGGCGACCGGCCTCGCCCGGACACCACGATCGTCACGGACGGCGCCCGGATCCACGCCGTCGTCGGAGACGGCGACCCCTTGCCCCCGCTCGCGGCCGACGCGCCCCGCGTCGACCTCGACGGCAGATTCGTCGTCCCCGGCCTGATCGACACCCACCAGCACCTGGCCACCCCGCCCGACCGCCCCGTCGCCCAGGCGGTGCTCCGGCGCCTGGTGCACAGCGGGGTCACCGCCGTCCGCGACATGGCCGACGACCTGCGGCAGATCGGCGACCTCGCCCGCGCCACCCTGGTCGGCGAGATCCCCGGCCCCGACCTCCGCTACGCGGCGCTGATGGCCGGCCCCTCCTTTTTCGACGACCCGCGCACCCACGAGGTCTCCCGGGGCGCGACGCCGGGTGCCGTCCCCTGGATGCAGGCCGTCACTCCCGACACCGACCTGACCATCGCCGTCGCCCTGGCCCGTGGCACCCACGCCGCCGCGATCAAGGTCTACGCCGACCTGGACGCCGCGACCGTCGCCACGATCACCACCGAGGCGCACCGCCAGGGCATCGCCGTCTGGGCGCACGCCACCGTCTTCCCGGCCGCGCCCGGCGAGGTCGTCGCCGCGGGCGTGGACAGCGTCTCCCATGTCACCCTGCTCGCCTTCGAGAACCCCACCGAGCCGCTGAGCAGCTACAAGACCAAACCCCCGGTCGACTACGACCGTTTCGCCACGGGCGACGACGCTCAACTGGCCGCGCTCTTCGCCGAGATGCGCCGCCGCGGCACCGTCCTCGACGCGACCGCGTCCATGTGGACCAGCGACGAACTCCGGGGCGACACCGCAGAGTCCGCCGAACGGGCCCGCCGCAACACGGAGTTGGCCGCCGCGGTCACCGCCCAGGCCCACCGCGCCGGAGTCGACGTCAGCACCGGCACGGACTTCGAGGCCGGCCCCGACGACCCGTTCCCCGCCCTCCACGGCGAACTCGCCTTCCTCGTCGACCGTTGCGGCATCCCCGCCGCGGACGTCCTGCGCTCGGCGACCCTGATCGGCGCCAGGGCCGCCGGCACCGAGGCGGACATGGGCAGTGTCGAAGCCGGCAAGCTCGCGAACTTCGCCGTCCTGGACGAGGACCCGCTCCGGGACATGGCCAACCTGCGCACCATCGCCCTCACCGTGAAACGCGGCCGCCGCTTCGACCGCGCCGACTTCGAGAAGGACGCCAAGTGACCACCGCCGCCCACCCGATGATCGTCAACGCGCTGGGGCAGCTCGACAACCCCAACACCCCCGCCGCGAAGGCCGCCGCGACCCAGCTCAACCTCGACAGCGGTCAACTCGCCGTCGACGCCCGGGCGATCGCCGAAGCCCGCGCCTCCGGCCTGACCGCCGTCAACATCACCCTCGGCTACACCATGGGCGACCTGCCGCCGTACGAGCACACGCTGGAGGAGATCGCGGTCTGGGACGGGATCCTCGACGCACACCCTGCCGACCTGCTCAAGGTGCGTACGGCCGACGACATCCGGCGCGCCCACCGCGAGCGGCGGATCGGTGTCATCTACGGCTTCCAGAACGCCGTCGCCGTCGGCGAGGACCCGGCACTCGTCGAAAGCCGCGTCGCCGGGTTCGCGACGGCCGGTGTACGGGTCGTCCAGCTCACCTACAACCAGGCCAACCACCTCGGTGACGGCTCCATGGCCACCGCCAACCGGGGCCTGACCCCGTTCGGCCGCCAGGTCGTCGAAGCCCTCAACGAGCACCACCTGATGGTCGACCTCTCCCACAGCGGGGAAAACACCTGCCTGGACGCCGCCCGGCTCTCCCGGCAGCCCGTGTCGATCAACCACACCGCCTGCCGTGCCCTGGCCGACCTCCCGCGCAACAAGACGGACGAGGAACTCCGCCTGGTCGCGGACCGGGGTGGCTTCGTCGGCATCTACTTCATGCCCTTCCTCAACCCGACCGGCCACGCCACCGCAGCCGATGTCGTCGACCACATCGTGCACGCGGTCGACGTCTGCGGCGAGGACCACGTCGGCATCGGCACCGACGGCAGCGTCACCGCCGTGGACGACCTCGACGCCTACCGCGAGGCTCTCGCCGAACACGTCGCCGCTCGTCAAGCGGCCGGCGTCGGCGCGGCGGGCGAACGGGCCGACACCTACCCCTTCGTCGTGGACCTGCGCGGCGTCGACCAGTTCCGCGACCTGATCCGCCTCCTGGAGAAGCGCGGCTACCGCTCCGGACGCATCGAGAAGATCCTCGGCCGCAACTTCCTCGACTACGCCGGGCGCGTCTGGACGTCCTGAGGGTCCGCTCGCCACCGGCGACCGTATGCCATCGGCGAATTCCGTCGGGCCCACGGTGGAAGCCGGCTCGACGGTCGCGGGCTGCGGCGCCGTCCGCTTCCCGGAGTGTCGATGTCCGCTCGATCGTGATCGAGGCGTGAACCGGACCGCCTCCTCAACCTGGCGGAAATCGCCGTCGATACCCGCTGGCTTGGTGTCCCGCATGCTCCAACGGACACGGACCGTCAGACGCCCGGCCGTCCTGGTGGCAAGTCTGGCCGCCGTTCTCGCCACTGCCTCGGTGCGCGCTGCGGCCGACGACTCCCACGAGGTCGCCCTTCAGCTCCGGGCCCCGTCAGCCGTCCACATGTACAACCCCGACGTGGGCGCCGAGGCCCGAACGACGACTTCGTCGTGCCCGTCGCCGTCACATCCGGCGACGGCGGCCCGGCCCGCAACGTCAAGGTCGTCGTGGACACGTCGGGGCCGACGGGCGTCGCCCGCGCGGGGAAGGGCGGCTACGGGAACTGCACCGGCGAGGGCCGACTTCCTCCGGGCCGAAGAGCGGTTCGACGGACCCTTCGACGACGACCGTGACCAACTGGGGCAGGATCCGGCGCAGTACGGATGCGTGGTCGCTCCAGTCCGGCGCCTGCCAGGTTCGGCGGAGGAGGCCAACGTCCAACTCCGCATTCGGAACATTGAGTTGCGCGAGTTCTTCGCGCTGCCCCAGTGGCACTCGCAGTTGTCCTTGTCGGGGTGGGCCGTCATCCCGTGGAAGGCGGCGGCCAGTATTCATAAATAATGAATTGAGCTAGCGTTGTGCCGCCGAGCCATCGACGGCACCCTGCCGCACACGAACGACGGGTGACCCCATGACCACCGCACCGCAGCGAGGCACCGCGCCCGAGACCACGGACCGACTGGCCATCACCCTGTGGGACTTCAGCTGGTACACCCAGGCCGGACCCGGCGAGCCCTTCGCCGACCTCGACCGCGCCTTCGCCGAGACGGTGGACCGGGGCTTCAACACCGTGCGGATCTGCGCCATGCCCTTCCTGCTGTTCTCCGGACGCGTCAACGCCCCGGAGAGCCTCCAAGTCCGCGGCCTGGGCGCGCAGTTCGGGCAACGCACCCGCTGGTACAACGTCCACGGCGGCTACCCGCTGGACGGCCGCCGACGCCTCGTCGAACTCTTCGAGGCAGCCGCCCGCCACGACTGCAAGGTGATCGTGTCCTCCTGGGAGTACCAGCAGTCCCCCAGCTTCGCCGACACCGACACCTGGCACCGCGCACTGGCCGACGTCCCGGGCCCCGACCGCGCCGAAGCGATGGCCGAATCACTCGCCGCCCTGCTGGACTTCCTCACCGGACGCGGGCTCGCCGACCGCGTCGCCTACGTCGAGGTCCACAACGAGGTCGACAACTGCTCCCTCGTACCGGCCGACGGCAGCACCGGCCACTACGCCAGGCTGCGCGGCCCCCTCGAACGCGCCGTGAAGCTGCTGCAAGCCCGCCACCCCGACATCCCCGTCACCTACTCGCTGGGCGAGCCCTGGCCCGACGAACTCGACGACCTGCCCGACCAGGCCCAGATCGCCCACTTCCACTTCTATGTCTACGGCGTCCTCGGCGCCCTGTACGAAGCGGTCGGACTCGGCCACGGCACCGAAGCCGCACCCGAGACAGCCACCTGGCCCACCCCCGAACTCGCCGCCATGCTGCGCCCCGACGCACCCGCCTTCGCCGACCACCGACCGGACGAACCCTGGCGCCTGGCCGCCACAGGCATCCCCCGCGAACTGTTCTACGCGCACGACTGGGTCGACCCCGACCGCTGGGACCTCTGGCTCTACGAGAACTATCCCGCCCACCGGCAGACCATGCGCGACACCCTGGCGGGGTGGGTCGACGCCGTCGCCGGGTTCGCCCGCCTGCGCGGCATCCCCGCCGTCCTCGGCGAGAGCGTCGTCGGCTACACCCCGCTCCTCACCCGCTTCGAGGAGGACGCCGTCGGCAAGGACATCGCCGAGTTCGTCGTCGACCGCTGCCTCGCGGCAGGCTTCCAGGGTGTCGTCCTGACTTCCAACGCGGCTCCGCACCACCCCATGTGGCACACCGACCGGGACTGGATGCGGCGCGTCAACTCCCGTATCACCGCCGCCTGAACACGACCCCGCAGCAGCCACGAGCACGCCGCAGGCCCTCAGTCGTCTCACGCAGCGGCAAGAGTCGCCGAGCCGCCGCCCGTAAGGGGAAAGATCGCCGGCGGGCCGTCACACAGCACGACCCCCAACTCATCTGCCGCTGAAGGCATTTGACAACACCTCACTGCACGGACCCCACATCGGGCCCACAGGTTCCGTCACATTCCCCATTACGCGACAGGCGCTTCAGAACCGTCACAGCCGACACGGACACCGGGAACACCGCTCCCGTCGCCGCCGCGGTTGAGGTCCGGCACACCGACAACCCGAGCCGCACTGGACCGGTCCGCCCCATCCCGTCCACCGACGAAGGCCCACACACCATGCCGACCCAACCGGCCACCGCCGCTCAGCGCAGCCGAGCTGTCAAGCGGTACCGACCGGACGGCACCACGTACGAGGACAGTCCCGACGTGTGGCCGACGAATCGCACCCCGTCCGCTTCTGACAGCGGCGTTCTTCCTTCACGGACGGCAGCGGCAGCGGCCGCCGGAAGGCGCAGGGTCGCCTCGCTGTTCGCGGGGACAACCGCGATGTACACCAAACGGCCAGGACGGCAGCGCGTCCTGGTGCAACAGCTCGTACACGAGATCCGCGCGGCCCTCGGTCAGGACGGGGACGAGGATGTTGACCGCGCCGAGGCCGAATGCTGGAAGCAGACCTTCGCCCTCTGCTTCGGTGAGGTCAAGGGCGATCCGACCACCCGGCCGGCTCGGCCTGCGCACCGGGGCGCAGCAGCAGCCAGGCTCGCGTTCGCGTCGGCCCCTTCCAGGCATGATCGGTACGGTGGTACCGGGACGACCAGAGGGGCGGCGCGGCTGTGGGCGAGCAGACGGAGATCACGACGGCCAAGGAGGCCGCGGACCACGAACTCATCCTGGCCTTCGGCCGACTGCAGGGCGCGGCCAACCGGCTGGAGTACATCCTCGGCCGGGCGCTGGAGGTGGAGTGCGGCGTGAGCCACCTGATGTTCGAGGTGCTGCTGATCCTCGGCCGGGCCGGCGAGCCGGGGCTCTCCATGCGGGCGATCGCCCAGGAGCAGGTCCTGACCACGGGCGGCGCCACCCGGCTGGTGGACCGCATGGAGACGGCGGGATTCGTGACACGCGCGGACTCCCCCGACGACCGGCGCGGAAAGCTGGTGCGGCTCACGCCGGTGGGCGAGGAAACGGTCGTACGCGCGTCGCACGTCCACCTGGCGAACATCAAGCGGTACCTCGTGGATCCCTTGCCACCGGCGGACCGGAAGCGGTTCGCGGAGGATCTCCGGATCCTCAGTCACTCGGCTCGGGATCTGCTGCCCCGCCTGCCCTGACCTGCGTATTACCGCCACCGTTGGTGTGATGGCGTAGGCGCCCGGACGCCTGTGCCCCACTTCACACCCACCTTGAAATATCTGACGAGTCAGTTACTGTTCTGTCAGATGAATCGCTCGCAACCGGCGAGCGCCACCCTCTGCCGAGGTCCTCGATGAAGCTCGTCTACGTCTTCGACGCCTACTGCGGCTGGTCTCACGGGTTCTCCGGAACGCTGAGCGAGGTCGTCTCCCGCCATCCCGAACTGCCGGTCGAGGTCGTCTCCGGCGGCCTGTTCACCGGATCGCGCCGGGTACCCGTCCGCGAGTTCGGCTACGTCCAAGGGGCGAACGCCAAGATCGCCGAACTGACCGGCGCCGAGTTCGGCGAGTCCTACGAGCGGCTGATCTCCGACGGCTCCTTCGTGATGG
>NZ_JAEQAZ010000181.1 GCF_016654115.1 Streptomyces sp. MBT53 | reverse complement strand
GGCGAAGATGCAGCCGACGCACGACCGCACCCGCTTCGGACGCCTGGTGATCCCCGCACCGTTACGTGCGAGCCTCGGATACGACGCCGTGGGCATGCCCCGGGAACACGGGGAACGCATCCTGGACCGTCTGCAGCGCGTCGGCTGCATCTTCGCCGACGCCCGGCGCTGGTGGTGGATCGTGCCGGCCGGCTCACACATCGGCGTCATCTGGCCGCCGTCCATCAGCTACGCGATCGGCGCCCGGGTGGCCGACCCCTCCTGGACGAGCACCCGCCCGAAACCGGGCCGGGAGCATCCCCGGCTGATCCATTCCCCCGAGACCGGGCAGCCCTACACCCCGCCGATACCCCTGTACTTCCTCACCTGCCGCGTCGCCGGCAGCACTCCGCTCTGGTCCCTGGACGCGGCGAACTGACGGCTGAGGGGTTCGACGAGCAAGCGCTCCTCAAGCGGCATGCCCGGTGTCGGGGGACAGCTCTTAGGGTGGCTCGATGAGACTCCGAGGCGTGTTACTCGTGCTGTTCCTGCTGCCGCTGCTGTGGGGGGCCTTGTCGCTGTTGAGGGCGGGCGCGGCCTACGGCGCTCCCGACTGTCCGGGGCTCCAACTGGACGCGGAGGGCGAGAGTTCCCCGGGGCCCATGCACAGGAGCGACCGCTGCGCGCTCTCCTACGACACCGCCACCGGCCGCTCGACCGGCACCAGCACGTACGACCAGCTGAAGTTCGCCCAGGAGGTGAAGCGCCGGAGCCTGAAGCGCGAGGGCGCGGTGTTCGTCCTGTACGGAGCGGCAGGGATCGGCATCACGTTCGCCGTGACCCGCAAGCACGTCAAAACGAAGTGATCGGGCCGCTCGGTCGCCGTTACCCTGCCCGCGGAGGTCGCCCATGTCTGCCGGCTCGCCCGCGACGTCCCCGGCGGCAACGGCATCACCCCGGACTTCCACGTTGTCCGCCATCTCCGCGACGTGGAGGCGCTGGTCACCTACGAGGGCACGGCCGGGATCCAGACCCTCATCGTCGGACGGCAGGTGACCGGGCACAGCGCCTTCGCGTGAGCCCTCGTGAAAACCCCGGCGACGTCGACGGTCGTCCCCGGAATACTGGTCGCCCATGGATGAGGTCGAAGTCGTCGTCGCCCATTCCGAGCGCACCACCCTGCGCGTCGGTGACATGTTCCTGAAGGTGGACGCCGACCAGGCGCGCATCGACAACGAGGTCGAGGCGCTGTCCCTCGTGCCGGTCCCGACCCCGCAGGTTCTGTGGCACAAGCCGCACGTGCTCGCGCTCGCCGCACTCCCGGGTACGACGCTCGGGCTCCTCGGCGGACCCGCGACCGGGTCGCCGACGGCGTGGGCCGCGGCGGGCGCCGCCATCCGGAAACTGCACGAAGCGCCCCTGCCGCCCCGACCCGGCGGGGCCGGCCGGAGCATCGACGCGCTGACGGCGGAACTCGACACCGAGTGCGCGTCCCTCGTGACGAACGGCGTCCTGCCCGCCGACCTGGTCACCCGCAACCGCGAGATCGCCGAGGCGGCACTCCGGCCCTGGACTCCGGCGTTCACCCACGGCGACCTGCAGATCGCGCACGTCTTCGTCGACGGCGACGAGGTCACCGGCATCATCGACTGGTCCGAGGCGGGCCGGGGCGATCCCCTGTACGACCTCGCCACCTTCACGCTCGGACACGAGGACCACCTCGACGACCTCCTCGCCGGCTACGGCACCGACGTCGACGTCGACGTGATCCGTGCGTGGTGGTCGGTGCGCAGCCTGCTGGTGGTCCGCTGGCTGACCGAGCACGGCTTCGACCCCTTCGCGCCGGGCTGCGAGGTCGACGTACTGAGATCCCGGATGTGAGTCCGCGCGGGCCCTCCCGACAAGGGTCGATGCACCTTGTTCCTCCCGGTGGCCTTGTCGCCGGTCGTGCACCGATGAGTCTTCGGCGGTCGCGCGGTCTACCCGTCGACGAGACGAAGGGAGCGCACCATGCGCGAGATCATCGTTTGCACGTTTCTGACGCTGGACGGCGTCATGCAGGCGCCCGGCGGCCGGGCCGAGGACGCCGAGAGCGGCTTCGAGCACGGCGGCTGGCAGAAACCGGTGTCCGACGACGAGGTCGGCGCGGCCGTCGGCGGCTGGTACGAGCACTCCGACGCGATGCTGCTGGGCCGCAAGACGTACGACATCTTCGCGTCGTACTGGCCGACCGCCGATCCGGCCAACCCGTTCACCGACCGGATGAACAGCATGCACAAGTACGTCGCGTCCCGGACCCTGACGTCCGTCGAGTGGCAGAACTCCACGCTGCTGGAGGGTGACATCGCCGATGCCGTACGGGAGTTGAAGGCGTCCGACGGCGGCTCCATCAATGTCGTCGGCAGCGGCGACCTCGCCCAGACCCTCATGCGGCACGGCCTCGTCGACGAGTACCGGCTGACCATCCACCCGGTGATCATCGGTACCGGCAAGCGACTGTTCGCCGACGGAGCCATCCCCACCGGGCTGGAGCCGGTCAGCGTCTCGACGACGAAGAGCGGCACCGTCGTCGGTGTCTACCGGCCGAACGGCAGGCCCAGCTACGACAGCTACTAGACGGAGCACGGTGCGGACCGATCGATTTACTGATGCGAATCAATGAGGAGTCGTGCCGCGCTCTCGTCCGTCACCACCGAACGGGCCAGTCCGCCGCGCAGCACGCTGCGGATGGCCCGGGCCTTGGACGCGCCGCCGGCCACCGCGATGACCTCCGGGATCCGCCGTAGCTGATCGGCGCCGATGCTGATCGTCAGTCTGCTGATGTCCCCGTCCAGCGGGGTGCCGTCCTCGGTGAGCAGCATCGAGCAGACCTCCGCCGCGATGTCCTCGTGCCGCAGCGAGGCCAGCATCGCGGGCGTCAGCGCCGCGTGGAACTGCGAACCCTCCGGGTCCCAACTGCCGATCGCCACCGCGGCCTTGGTGATGGAGGGGAAGCGCGAGGTGGCGGCGGCGATGCCGGGCTGGGAGTAGAGCGCGTTGGCCGTCCGCTCGTCGGAGACCACGAGCGGGGCGTAGATCGGATAGGCCGGTCCGCGCGATACGGCCGCCAACTGGCGTACCAGGTCAGCACTGTTGGCGCCGACCGGGCCGGTCACGCCCGTCATCTGCACGATGCCGCAGGGCGCCAGCGCGGTCAGCGCGCGCGCCATCGCGTCGAGGGTGCGCCCCCAGCTCACCCCGAGGACGTCGTCCTCGGTCACGATCTCGGTGAGCAACTCGGCGGCGGCGGTGCCCAGTTCGCGGCGCAGTGTGATGACGTCCGGTGAGGTCACCTTGACCACCAGCGCGTGCTGGAGCCCGTACGCGACCCGCAACTGCTCCGACAGTTCGCTGTCCACGGCGGTGGGCACACCGATCTCGATGCGTACGATGCCCTGCTCGCGGCACTCGTCGAGAATGCGGGCCACCTTGTAGCGCGAGATGCCGAGCTCGTCGGCGATCTCGGTCTTCGCCTTGCCCTCCACGAAGTATCTGCGGGCGACCGTGGTGGCTCGCTGGAGTTCGGCTGGACCCATTGGATTCCCCTTCGCGAATGATTCCGTGGCGCCCGCTTCGACGCCGTCCGCCCATATGGGCACCCTACTTGACGCATGGGCGGCCCGGAGGTCTGATGTGTCCACCCCGCGCCACAGGTCCGTAACGCGGCATTTACGGCGTGAACATGTAAGTGCCGACGACGGCAGGAGCGGGCCGACGCAGTTCCCCGACCGAGCACTCGCGCCGTGTGCCCGGTCCCGCACCGTCCACCGTCCCCGGAGGTATGCCGTCGTGAATTCCCCTGCTGAGGACCAGATCCTTGAGGGCGCCCGAGAGGTGATCCGCCGGGAGGGCGCCGCCACCGCGGGCATCGCCGAACAGCTCGACGAGTCCTTCCTGTCGGCCGTGTCGCTGCTGCTCAACTGCCGGGGCAAGGTGGTCGTGGCCGGCTCGGGGACCTCGGGCACGGTGGCCCGCCGCATGGCGCACCTGCTGTCCGTCTGCGGCACACCGGCCGTCTTCCTCCACCCCATGGACGCCCTGCACGGTTCGCTGGGCGCGGTGTCCGGGGCGGACGTGGTCATCGCCATCTCGAAGGGCGGCGGTTCGGGGGAGCTCAACGACTTCGCCCGTGGGGCGCAGAAGCGCGGCGCCCGCGTCCTGTCGCTGACCGCCGACGCGGATTCGGCGCTCGGCCGGATCGCCGACGTGAGCGTGCAGATCGTCCCCGCCGGCCAGGCGGACCCGGGCGGCCTGATCGCGATGGGCAGCACCCTCGCGGTGTCGGCGTGGGGTGACGCGCTGGCCGTCACCTTGATGCGGCTGAGCGGTTATTCCTGGTCACAGGTGCTGGCCGCGCACCCGGCCGGCACCGTGGGGCGGCTCACCGACATCCCCGAGGAACTCCCGCCCCTGGACGCCTCCGCACTGAGCGGCAGGGAGTGACCCATGACGACCGCACCCGGAGCCGTACCGGAAGCCGCGCCGGCAGTCGGCCTCCTGACCGAGCCGACGCACCGAGAACCACGGAGACTCCCATGAGCAAGTTCCGACTGCCCGACGAGACGGGAATCTTCCTGGTCCTGCTGGTGGTGCTCGGCGTACTGAGCATCCTGTCGCCGTCGTTCGGCACCGTGCACAACGGCCTGACGCTGCTTCTGAACGGCGCGGTGATCGCGTTTCTCGCCCTGGGCCAGACGTTCGTCCTGCTGACCGGCGGCATCGACCTGTCGACCGGCGCCAACGTGGCCATGACGGGCGTACTCGCCGCGGTCCTGATGCGGGACGGCCTGCCCTGGCTGCTCGCCTCTCTGCTGGCGGTCGGCGCGGGGCTCGTGCTCGGGGTGATCAACGGCCTGGTGATCCACTACGTGAAGGTGCCGCCCTTCATCGTCACGTTCTCGACTCAGGGCGTGGCGACCGCCGTTCCGCTCATCATCACCGGCGCCAACTCCATCTCCGTGCGCCAGGCGGGCTTCTCCTGGATCGGCCAGGGCCGGGTCGCGGGCGTCCCGCTGCCCGTGATCATGCTGCTGATCGCGGCCGTCGCGGCGGGCTGGTTCCTGACCCGGACCCGGCTGGGCGTGCACGTCTACGCCTCGGGCGGCAACAAGGCGGCGGCCCGGCTGGCCGGTGTGGACATCCGGGTGGTCACGATCCTGGCCTACGCCGTGAGCGGCGCGTGCGGCGGCATCGCCGGGCTCATCGCCACCTCGCGACTGATGGTCGGGTTCCCCGCCACCGGACTGGGCAACGAGCTCTTCTTCTCCATCGCCGCGGCGGTGGTCGGCGGAGTCAGCCTGTTCGGCGGCACGGGCACCGTGGCCGGCGCCATGATCGGCGCCGTCCTGATCGCCTCGGTCAGCAACGGCATGAACGTGCTGAACGTCAGCAGCTACTGGCAGTCGCTGGTGATCGGCCTGATCATCCTGCTCGGCGTCTCCTTCGACACCTACCGGCGCGGCCTCAGCGGCCGGTCGCTCCTCGGCGCGCTCACCGCCAACTCCCGGCAGGAGCGCGAAAAAGAGCCCACGGCGGTCTGACGCCCACACAGTTCTCCAACTCAACTGCGCCCGTTCTCAATCCACGTCAGGCGAGCCGCGCCGAACGTGCCGATCAAGGAGAGAGAAGCATGCCGAACAGAAACAGGACCAGAGGGCTGACCGCGACCGCCGCGGCCTTCTCCCTCGCCCTCCTCGCCGCCGCGTGCAGCAACCAGGCCACGAGCGGCAGCACGGCGAAGGCCACCGACGGCGCCCTGCCCGGCAGTTGCACCAAGGGCAAGCCCGTCCTCGGTGTCGCGCTGCCGAACACGGTGAACCCGTACTACGTCGCCATGCGCCAGAGCTTCATCGACAACGGCGCCAAGAACGGCTTCGACGTCAAGGTCGCCATCGCCAACGACAGCGACTCGACCCAGCTCTCCCAGATCAACAGCTTTGTCCAGCAAGGGGTTTGCGCGGTCGCCCTCAACGCGGTGAACTCCGGGCCCGGCGCCGCCAGCGTCGCGGCGCTCAACCAGGCGAAGATCCCGGTGTTCTCGGTCAACGTCATCATCTCGCCGGACGACCTCAAGACGCAGAACGCCAGCATCGTCCAGTACGTCGGCGCCGACCAGACCGAGGGCGGCAAGGCGATGGGCGAGCAACTCCTCAAGGACAAGGGAGCGACGGCCAAGATCCAGGCCGGGATCGTGGGCGACCCCGACCAGATCCCCACCAACCAGCGCGACGCGGGCTTCAAGGCCGCGCTCAAGCCGAACACCAGCGCCAAGGTCGGTCCCACCGTCAACAGCAAGGTCGACCCCAACGTCAGTCTCCAGGTCACCACCGACATGCTCCAGGGCAACCCCGGCATCAACGTGATCTTCGCCGACACCGGCCCCGGAACGGTCGGCGCGCTCCAGGCGATCAGCCAGCTCGGGAAGACCGGCAAGGTCACGCTCTACGGATTCTGCGCCGCCGACACCGCGCTCACCGCCACCTACAAGGCGTGCGCCGCCCAGGAACCGGCCGACTACGCGCGGATCGTCGTCGAGAACGTCAAGAAGTACGTCGGCGGCAGCAAGGTGCCGGCGCAGGTACTCCAGCCGTTGAAGATCTTCACGAAGGGCACCCCGGGCCCGGGCGAAGTCGGCTGACCCGGACCATCGCGACCATCACGACACCGGACACGGAGAGAGGTGAGGACGAGTGACCACAGCCACCGCGGAGCACCTGGCCGTCGACTCGATCGGCAAGCGCTACGGACAGACCCAGGCCCTCGACGGGGTGACGCTGAAGCTCGTCCCCGGCCAGGTGCTGGCGCTCGTCGGACACAACGGCGCGGGCAAGTCCACCCTGTTGAAGATGCTCGCGGGCGCCGAACGGCCGGACGAGGGCTCCGTACTGCTCGACGGCGTCCCGCAGCACTTCTCCACCCCCGCCGACTCACTCGCCGCCGGCATCGCCTGCGTCTACCAGGAACTGCGGCTGGTGGACCAACTCACCGTCGCGCAGAACGTCTTCCTCGGCCACGAGACCACCCGCCGCGGCCGTCTCGCCCAGACGGAGATGAACCGGCGCACCGCCGAACTGTGCCAGGAATACGGTGTCACGGCCGCCCCCACCGACCGCGCGGGCGAACTGTCCGTCGCCCAGCGCCAGATGGTCGAGGTGGTCGCCGCGCTCAACCGCAACGCGCGATACCTCCTCCTCGACGAACCCACGACCGCCCTCGAAGCGCAGCAGATCGATCATCTGCTGGCCACGGTCAAGCGCATCTCGCGCGAGCGGAACATGGGGATCCTGCTCGTCGACCACAAGCTCGACGAGGTCTTCTCCGTCGCCGACCACGTCATCGGCCTCGCCAACGGCCGGGTGGTGCTGAGCGGTTCGGCGGCGACGGTGAGCCGTGACGACGTGGTCCACGCCATCGTCGGCGAGTCCGGGACGGCGGCGGACCCGCCCGCGCACCGGACCGACCGCACCGACCGCGAGGGGCCGGAACCCGATGTCGTACTCGACGCGGTGCACGTCTCCACCGACCGCCTCAAGGACGTGACCCTCCAGGTCCGGGCCGGTGAAGTGCTGGGCCTGTACGGCCTGGTCGGCTCCGGGCGGTCGCGGTTCCTGCGCACGCTCTACGGTGCCGAGCGACCGCCGCTCGGTGCGCTGACCCTGGCCGGCTCGCCGTACCGGCCGAAGAGCCCGGCCGGGGCGATCAGATCGGGGATCGCCTTTCTCTCGGAGGAACGCAAGGCCGACGGTTTCGTACCGGGTATGAGCGCACGGGAGAACGTCTCGCTGCCTGTGCTGCACAGGTTCAGCCGGGCCGGACGGCTCCAGCGCAGGCGGATCGCCCGGGCGACACGCGACGCGCTGCAGGAGGTCGCCGTCCGCGGCGACACCGAGCAGCCGATCACCCGGCTGTCCGGCGGCAACCAGCAGAAGGTGCTCTTCGCCCGGGCCGCCCTGCAACAGCCGAGACTGCTCCTGCTCGACGAACCGACCAAGGGCGTCGACGTCGGGGCGAAGGCCGAGATCCACGCGCTGATCCGGGCCATGGCCGCCGACGGGCAGGCGGCGGTGATCGTGGTGTCCACCGAGGAGGAGGAGCTGATCGGACTCGCGGACGCGGTCTGCGTCTTCAAGGAGGGCGCCTGCGACGGCACCAAGTACCCCCGGGACACGGTCACACCGGGCGACCTGCGCCGGCTCGCCTGGCCCAGCGGCCACCTGCCCGAGGAGCCGCCCGACTGACATCGCCCCGCCCGGTCGACCGCGGTGCCGGGCCGCCCGGCACCGCCGCAGCACAATGTCGACGACCCCGAGGTCGTCCCGTCTCCAGGAGAACCCACCATGCCCGTCGTCGCCGGCGTCGACTCCTCGACCCAGTCCTGCAAGGTCGAACTCCGCGATCTGCACGACGGCTCGCTGCTCGGCTCGGGCAGCGCACCGCACCCGCCCGCGTTCCCGCCCAGCAGCGAACAGGACCCCGCCGCCTGGTGGACGGCGCTCAGGACCGCGCTCGCGACCGCGAGGAACGACGCGGGTGTCTCCGGCGCGGACATCGCCGCGATCTCGGTCGACGGCCAGTGCCACGGCCTGGTCGCCCTGGACGCCGCCGACCACGTCGTCCGGCCGGCCAAGCTCTGGAACGACACCACCTCCGCACCCCAACTCGACCGGCTCAAACGGCGGATCGGGGCACCGGAGTGGATCCGCGCCGTCGGATCCCTGCCGACCGCCGCCTTCACCCTCAGCAAGATCGCCTGGCTCGCCGAGCACGAACCGGCCAACTACCGCCGCCTGCGCCGCGTCCTGCTGCCGCACGACTGGCTGACCTGGAAACTCTCGGGCCGCTACGTCACCGACCGCTCCGAGGCGTCGGGCACCGGCTACTACAGCGCAGCGCAGTCCCGGTACCTCCCCGAGATCCTGGCCCACGTCGACCCCGAACGGGACTGGACGGACGCCCTGCCCGAGGTCATGGACGCCTCCACGGCCGTAGGAACGGTCTCGGACCCGGCGCGTACGGAACTCGGCCTGGCGCCGGGCGCGTTGGTGGGGCCCGGTGGTGGGGACCAGCACGCGGCGGCGCTCGGGCTCGGGATCGCTCCCGGCGACGTGGTGTACACGTTCGGAACCTCGGGCGTCGTCTTCACCACCAGCGCGAGCCCGGTGTTCGACCTCGACGGAATCGTGGACGGCGTCGCCGACATGACCGACGGCTACCTCCCCCTCGTGTCGACCCTGAACGCCGCCCGTGTCACCGACACCTTCGCCCGCGTCCTCGGAGTCGACCACCAGGGCCTGTCCGACCTGGCACTCGCCGCCACCCGCACCGCAGGACCGGTCCTCGTCGCCTACCTCGACGGCGAACGCAAGCCCAACCGCCCCGGCGCCCAGGGCATCCTCGCCGGGCTGACCTCCGAGACGAGCCGCGAGGATATCGCACGGGCCGCCTTCGAGGGCGTCGTCCTCGGCCTCGTCTCCGGCGAGCGGCACCTCAACTCCGCCGGGGTCGCCACCGGCGGACGCCTCATCGCCACGGGCGGCGGTGCGCGCTCCGCCGCGTACACACAGCTCCTGGCCGATCTCACCGGCCGCGAGGTGCTCGTCGCCGACGCCCCGGAGGCCTCGGCGCGCGGCGCCTGCGTACAGGCGGCGGCCGTCGCGTCGGGCCGCGCGGTGGGCGACGTCCTGCGCGAATGGGCACCGGCCACCCGTCCGGTCGCCGCTCCCCGCCCCGGCTCGCACGGCGAACGCGAGGCGGCCTACACGGTGTTGGCCGCCTGGGACGCGCTGGACACGGACACCGCCGGGTCCGGAGAGACGAGCACGTGACGCCCCGCGAACGGGAGTTGAACCCGGAGATCCTCGCCGAGATCGCCCGTCACCCCGGCACGATCCTCGCCGGCAGCATCTATGCCGTCGCGGAGGTGCAACGCCTCGCCGCCGCCCGGCAGTTGGCGCGCGCAGGCCTGTGGATTCACGCCGACGTCATCACGGACGACCGTGGGCATCGAGGCGTCGATCTCTCCCTGGTGCACACGCTCGCCGAGCAGCGCGTCGGGCCGCTCGACGTCCATGTCATCGCACCGGAACCCGAACTCGGCGGTCTGATCGAGGAGATCAGTGCCTGGCAGGTCGACCGCGTGACCTTTCCGTTCGAGTCCTGCCCCGACCCCGCGGCCGTGGCCGACACCGCCGAACGGATCCGTGCCTCGGGCGCCGCCGCCTGGCTCGCGGTCGCGCCCGCGACGGAACTGGCCGCCGTCCGGCCGTACTTCGAGCTGCTCGACGGACTTCTGGTCATGCTGATCGAACCCGGCAGCACCGGCACCGCCGACCTGACCCTGACGGCCAAGGCCGGGCAGACCCCACCCGCACTCCCGGCCGGCGTCGACGGAGGCGTCGACGCGGACAACCTCGCGGCATGTCTCCGAGCGGGCGCGGACTACGTCGTCTCCGGCCGCGCGCTGCTCTCCGCCGGCGACCTCGCGTCGTGACCGGACGCCCGACCCGTCGATATGGCCTCGCACGCCGACACGATGAGAGGGGGAGCGGGCCACACCTGCGGGTGATCGCGCCGGGGCATCGGTAGTGTCCGCTCCGACGCACTGGGCCCGGCCGCACCGCGGTCCGCGAGGAGGAGGATCACCATGGCCGATGGCCGGCAGGAGGCCGAGGCGGACCCGTCGGGGACTCGACACGGGAGCGCTCGGGACGCGGTACGGCTCGCCGTGGTGATCGGCGCACTCGGTGTCGTCTTCGGCGACATCGGAACCAGCCCGATCTACACCCTCCAGACCGTGTTCAGCCCGAGCGACCCGCACCCGGTCCCGGTCAGCACCCAGAACGTGTACGGGGTGGTGTCGCTGGTGTTCTGGTCGGTGGTCGTCATCGTCACGGTCACCTACGTGCTGCTGGCGATGCGCGCCGACAACGAGGGCGAGGGCGGCATCATGGCGCTGATCACCCTGCTGCGACGGTGGGGTTCAGAGCACGGCGGCCGAACTGCCCTCGTCCTGACCGGACTTGGCATCTTCGGCGCCTCGCTGTTCTTCGGCGACAGCATGATCACCCCGGCGATCTCGGTGCTGTCGGCGGTCGAGGGGCTCAAGGTCGTCGAGCCGTCGCTGGACGACGCGGTCGTGCCGATCACCGCGGTGATCATCGTGGTGCTTTTCCTGGTGCAGCGGCGCGGAACCGCCGCGGTGGGCCGGGTGTTCGGGCCGATCATGATCCTCTGGTTCACGGCCATCGGCGCGTGCGGCGTGGCCGGCATCGTCGACCACCCGGCCATCCTCCGCGCGCTGTGGCCGAGTTACGCGCTGGGCTTCCTCTTCGGCCACTTCGGCACCGCCTTCTTCGCGCTCGCCGCGGTCGTGCTCGCGGTCACCGGCGCGGAGGCCCTCTACGCGGACATGGGGCACTTCGGCCGCCGGGCCATCACCCGTGCCTGGCTGTTCCTCGTCTTCCCCGCCTGCATCCTGAGCTACTTCGGCCAGGGCGCCCTGATCCTCGACAACCCAGACAACATCAGCAGCCCGTTCTTCCTCCTCGTGCCCCACTGGGGACGGTGGCCGATGGTCCTGCTCGCCACGGCGGCCACGGTCATCGCCTCCCAGGCCGTGATCACCGGCGCCTACTCGGTCGCCTCCCAGGCGGCCCAGCTCGGCTATCTGCCGAGGCTGCGGATCGCGCACACCTCCGAGTCCACCATCGGGCAGATCTACGTCCCCTGGATCAACTGGCTGCTGATGGTCTCGGTCCTCACCCTGGTCTTCGCGTTCCGCAGCTCCGCCGCGCTGGCCTTCGCGTTCGGCATGGCGGTCACCGGCACCATCACCATCACCACCCTGCTGTTCTTCTACGTCGCCCGCGCCAAATGGGGCACGCCCGTGTGGCTCATCGTCACGGGCGCGACCCTGCTGCTCTCCGTCGACCTGCTGTTCGTGGCGGCCAACCTGACCAAGCTCGTCCACGGCGCGTGGCTGCCGCTGCTGATCGGCATCACCGCGTTCACCGTCATGACGACCTGGCAGCGCGGCCGTGAGGTCGTCACCGCCGAACGGGCCGAGCACGAGGGGTCGTTGCGCGAGTTCGTCGACCAACTCCGCAGCGGGGAAAGGCCGGTGCTCCAGGTCCCCGGCACGGCCGTGTTCCTCAACCGGGGCAAGCAGACGGCACCGCTCGCCATGCGGGCCAACGTGGAACGCAACCATGTGCGGCACGAACAGGTCGTGATCCTCTCCATCGAGACCGAGCCCGTGCCCCGCGTCCCGGTCGACCGGCGGATCGTCGTCGACGGCCTCGGCTACGCCGACGACGGCATCGTCCACGTCACCGCCCGGTTCGGCTACATGGAGACACCGGACGTGCCCGGCACGCTGGCGCTCCTCGAACCGGCCGACACGGAGGGGCCGTTGCTGCTCGACGAGGCGTCGTACTTCCTGTCGACGATCGAGCTCCGGCGCGGCCCGGCACCGACGATGGCGCCCTGGCGCAAACGGCTGTTCATCGCCACCTCCCACATCACGGCCGACGCCGCCGAGCACTTCGGACTGCCCCGCGACCGTACGGTCATCATGGGCTGGCACATCGAGGTGTAGCGGCGGGGTCAGTACCGGTGGACGGTGATCGTCGTCCAGAGGCCAAGGTGGATGCGGTCACCGTCCTTCAACGGCACCGGCACATAGGGCGGGACGGAGTCGTCGGCGTCGTTCACCGTGGTGCCGTTGGTGGAGCCCTTGTCGACGAGGGACCAGGTGAAGTCCGGTTGCCGGACGAGCAGGGCGTGTTCGTGGGAGACGCCCGGGTCCCCGGGGCCGCTCTCCAGGTCGATGGAGGGGAGCTCGCCCGTGGACCGGTGGCGGCGGCCGATCGTGACCACGCCGCGGGTGAGCGGGATGTGGAGGTCGGGGGAGCGGGTGGGGACGTACAGCCCCTGGTCCTCGGGCTCGCTGCGGGCCATCACCCTGGCGAAGTAGTCGTGGTCGACACGGACGATCGCGGTCCAGGTCGCCTCGGTGGCGCCGCGGCCGGCCCGGGTGACGAAGTCGTAGCGGCATTCCTCGCAGAACCGGGCGAGGTCCGCGCGGGGCGATCCGCAGTCGGGACAGAGTTCGGCGGCGGACGGCGTGGGCACCGCGGGCGGCGTGGGTGCGGCGGACATGCGGTGGCCGCACACCTCGCACCAGTCGTCGGTCTCGGAACGGTGACCGTTCGGGCAGTTCGACATGCCGTTCATTCTCTCTTCGCCCCGCTGATCGGAGCCGGTGCCGACCGACGAGACCGGTCGGCAGCCCGGGAGGCGATGCCGTCAAGGTCCCGTCAAGCACGCCTGAGAACGCGTCAGGAGGGTGTCAACGCGCGTCATTCCAGGCCGCTTCCGGTCCCAGACTGATCGACACGGGGGACGGACGACCGTCCGTGGCGTGGCAGGGGAGGGACCGTGACCATCACGGCCGGAACAACGCGGAGACCTCGGCCCGAGGTTCCCGTGCTGCCGCAGGGGAAGGCGGTCGTCCCGCCGGCGGGCGCCCCCGATCCGCGGCCGGGCGCCCCGGGGAACCGCCTCCGGCACCGGACCGTGGCCGCGCGGGCCGCTCTGCGCAGCCGCTACTGGGCCCATGTGCCCGCCCGGCTGCGCCTTCTGCGCGCGGCCACGCTCCTGCTCGCCGCCGCCCTGATCGTGCTCCTCACGCTGGCCGGTCTCGCCGCGTCCGGCACCTGGAACACCGTGACCGGCCGCGACGCGCCCCGCACCACCAGCGCCGCCGACCTCGAACTCGCCCTCAACGACATGGACGCCCAGGTCGCCAACCTCCTCCTCGCCAACGGCGACGCGGGCAAGGGGCGGCTGCGGACGCCGTACGAGAAGGCGCTCGGGTTCTACGGCGACGCCCGGGACGGGATCGGGCACGATCTGCGGACCCTCGCCGTGGCGGCGCAGGGCGACCGCGCCGACGAGAAGACCGTCGAGTCCCTCACCGACTCCTTCGCCGAGTACCAGGAACTCGTGGGCCGCTCCCTGGAGAACGACGACCGCACCGGCGGCAAGACGTCCGCGCTGGCCGACCACCGGCGGGCGACGGATCTGCTGCAGCGCCAACTCCTCCCCGAGGCGCGGGACTTGGTGAACTCCAACAACACGGTCTTCAACTCGGAGTACACGGCGGCCGGTTCCACGCTCTCCGCCCAACTCGTCGCCGTCGTCGCGCTCGGCGTCCTGCTGCTCGCCGTACTCGGTCTGCTGCAGTGGTACCTGTCCCGCCGGTTCCAACGCACCCTGAACGCGGGCGTGTTGGCCGCCACCGCCTGCACGCTCCTCGCCGTCCTCCTCGGCACCCAACTGCTCTCCGCCACCGAGGCGAACCTGCGCGGCGCCCGCCGTGACGCCTTCGACTCCGTCGTCGCGCTCTCCCGGGCCCGAGCGATCGCCTACGACGCCAACGCCGACGAGAGCCGCTACCTCCTGGACCCGCAGCGCCGTGACCGGTACGCGGAGTCGTTCCTCGCCAAGTCCCAGGAGCTGTACGGCCTGAAGGGCGCGACCCTCTCGACCTACGACGCGCGACTCGCCGCCACCTGGCAGGCGTACCGGACCGACCACCACGACCTCCGCTTCACCGGCGAGTTCCGGCGCGAGCTGGACAACATCACCTTCGGCGGCGAACGGGCCGCGGCCGAGAGGACCGTCGAGACGTACGCCGTCTACCAGCGCGACGACCGCCGGATCCGGGCACTGCTGGCGGCCGGAAAGGAGCGCGAGGCCGTGGAGTTCTGCATGGGCTGGGAGCCGGGCACGTCGAACGCGCACTTCGAGGCCTGGATGGACGCGCTGGACAAGGTGACCGCCATCAACGAACGGCACTTCGACGGATTCGCCGACGCCGGCCGCTCGGACATCACCGGACTGCTGCCCTGGGCGCTCGGCGCCCTCCTCGTCGCAGCCGCACTCACCGTCCTCGGACTGCGGCCACGATTCGCCGAGTTCCGGTGAGGTGCGCCAGGGCCCAAAGGCCTAAGGACCGCCTTGGAGACTCGTGCTGTCAGCGCCGGTCACGGTCGAGGGCGGCGACCTCGCGCACGGCGTCGGCGACGGCCGGGGCGTCCTTCTTGAGGATCGCCCCGTGATTGCTGGCGACCTTCGCGCTGATCTTGATGTTCGCGTTGCGGGCGACCACGCCGTCCAGGCTGGCACGGATCCGTTCCTGCTCGTCGCCCTTGCTGCCGAGGGACGCCCCCGAAGCGACGACATAGCGCGCCGGGACGGTGATGCTGTCCAGGACCGGGCCCAACTCCCGCTCACGGGCGATCCTGCCGAGCTCGATGTTGCTCTCCGCCAGCTGCCCGGCGTTCATGCGCGGGGTCAGGCCCGTCGGGCGCAGCAGCGGCATGAACAGGTTCAGCCGCCGGAAGGTCTTCCGGATCCGCTGCTCCATGGCCTCGTCCAGCCAGTCGTGCGGCTGCGCGCCGTCGACCAGGACCGCGCCCAGGGCGCGTTCGGGGTTGCGGGCGGCCCAGTGCGCGGCGACGAACGCCCCGTAGGACCAGCCCACCACCAGCGCCCGTTCCACACCCCGGGCCGCGAGGACGGCGTCGACATCGCGGACGGCGGCCTCGAAGGAGTAGTCCGCGGAACGCTTCGACTTCCTGCCGCGGGCCCGCTCGTCGTAGGTGATGTGCCGCCACTCCGTGCCCAGTTCGGCGATGACCCGCCCCCAGTAACCCTGGGTGGCGAACTGGCCGTTGAGATAGACCACGGGGATTCCGCTCCCACCGGTGTCGGTGACGGCCAGCGCCGTGTCGTCGACCGGCACCATGCCGGTCCACGTCGAACCGGTCGAGGAAGTGCTGTTCTTCGTCATGTTCTGTTCCTCCTGGTCGCGTGAGAGCTTCTGGTACGGCTTCCGGCTCGGGGTGCTTCAGAGGCTGCGGGCGGTGATGTCGCCGCGTGAGGTGGTGGCGCGGATGTCGAGTGCGGTGGTGCCGTCGTTCTTGAGGGAGTTGCTGACGCGGCCGTGGCCGGTGCCGGCGTCCAGGGCGGCCGAGACACCGGCGGCGGCGCCGACCGAGATGTCACCGGACTCGGTACGGAGCACGACCGTGCCGCGCACGGCCTCGGCGATCCGGATGTCGCCCCTCGCGGTGCTGATCTCGGCGGGGCCGTTCAGCCGGCCGACCTCGACGTCACCGTCGACCGCGGTGAGGCGGACGCCCGCGGCCTCGTCGATCTTGATCCGGCGGTACGCGCCCTCGAAGGCGACGTCACCGAGGCGTCCGACGCCACGGAGCTCGGCACCGGCGGCCGTGCCCTCGATACGGGAGCCGGCGGGCAGCTGGACCGTGACCTCAAGCGATCCGGTGGGGCCGAAGAGCTTGGAGTCGGCGGCCTGGGTCGTGATGCGCAGGACACCGTCGGCGTAGGCGACCTCCGTCCGCTCGGCGGTCTTGGTGTCGCGGCTCTTGGACGGGTCGGCGGGCAGGATCTCGACGGTGGTGTCGGCGCGGTCCGCGGCGATGAACTGGACGCGTCCGGCGGGGATGTCCAGGACGACGGAGATCGGGGCGGTGGTGTCGAACTTCTGCATCGTGTACTCCGGGTGTCGGTGTCGGTTCGTTCTTTCTGACACCGGAAACGCTACGTTGCCTTTCCTGATTGGGCAACGTACTCGTTGCATCGGATCTGTATATATGCAGTTCAGAGCTTAGATATCGTTGCAACGGGCTTGGAGATAATGCAACGACAAGTGGGCCGTCCATTGCAATGGATGGAAAGTGAACGCTATGGTGAGGACATCAGGGACCGCCACGAAGGATCACCGAGGAGACTTCCCAATGACGT
>NZ_JAEQAZ010000180.1 GCF_016654115.1 Streptomyces sp. MBT53 | reverse complement strand
GCCGAACTCGCCCCGGACGTCGTCCTCATGGACATCCGCATGCCCGAGCTCGGCGGCATCGAGGCCACCCGCCGCATCACGGACGCGACCCCGCACATCAAGGTCCTGGTGCTCACCACCTTCGACCTCGACGAGTACGTGTACGAGGCGCTGCGCGCCGGTGCCTCCGGTTTCCTCCTGAAGGACGCGTCCGCGGAGCAACTGGCCGAGGCGGTACGGGTGGTGGCGGCCGGCGACGCACTGCTCGCGCCGGGTGTCACCCGCCGTCTGATCGCCGAGTTCTCCCGGCTGAACGGGACACCGCGCACCCCGCTCAAGTCACGCGTCGGCGACCTCACCGAACGCGAGACGGAGGTGCTCGCGCTGATCGCGCAGGGCCTCTCCAACGCGGAGATCGCCGAGCACCTGGTCGTCGCCGAACAGACCGTGAAGACCCATGTCGGCCGCATCCTGGTGAAGCTGGGGCTGCGGGACCGTACGCAGGCGGCGGTGTTCGCGTACGAGTCGGGGTTGGTGCGGCCCGGAGGCGGTCGCTGAAGCCGCCGGGACGGGGCCGTCAGGCATACCCGTAGTACTTGAGACGGACGCCCCAGGACCCTTCTCACAGGTGACGACGGCTACCCGCCCCGCCGCCTACCGTTTTGAATGTGACCGATACCAGCCAGACGCAGACGATGCCACAGGACGGCGAGTTCGAGCCGTACAAGCCGCGCAGCCCGGAGTTCCGGCTCGCGGCGGACGCCCTGCGCGGGCTGCGGCAGGACCTGTTCCACGACGTCTTCGCCTACCGCCCGTTGCCCCGCTCCACCGCCGACGGCCCGCTGACCCGGCACCTGAAGGGGCGGCTGCGGGAGTACGCGGCCTGGAGCCCGCACGCCCTGATCACCGCGGTCGGCCTGCTCGCGATGTACATCGCGACGAACGACGAGGCCCGCGGCGCCGGCAGCAACGTGATCCTCGGCCTGCTCGCCCTGGCGCCGGTGCTGCTGACCATGGTGCGTCCGGTCGGCGCGTTCTGGCTGTCCATGGCCGCGACCCCGGTCGCCACCGCCCTGGCGACCGAGTTCGACGACGAGTGGCCGTGGCGGACCGGCAGCTTCGTCTGCCACCTGGCCGTGCTCACGATCGTGGCGATACGCACCCGACCGCGCACGGCCGCCTGGATGTGGGCGCTGACGGCGGTCTACGGCATCGGTGCCACCACCGTCGCCGGCGGCCACTCCTTCGGTTCGAACAGTTCGCAGATGCTGTTCCTCTCCGCCCTGGTCCTGCTCGGCGTCACCGTCCGCCACATACGCCACGACGCCGAGCAGGAGGTCACCGCCCAGCAGACCGTCACCGCGCACGAACGCTCCCGGCGCACGCTGCTGGAGGAGCGCACGACGATCGCCCGTGAGCTGCACGACGTGGTGGCCCACCACATGTCGGTGGTCGCCATCCAGGCGGAGGCGGCGCCCTACCGGGTGGAGAACCCGCCGCCGGAGCTGGAGCGCGCGTTCGTCACCATCCGGGAGAACGCGGTGGCGGCCCTGACCGAACTGCGCCGCGTCCTGGGCGTGGTGCGCGCGGAGGACTACGAGGCGCCGGACGCCCCGCAGCCCACCCTCGCCGACATGGACGCGCTGCTCGCCAATGTGCGCGACGCCGGCCTGAGCGTGGAGAAGACGGTGACGGGGGCGGTGCGTGAACTCCCGCAGGGCGTCGAGCTGTCGGCGTACCGGATAGTGCAGGAGGCGTTGAGCAACACCCTGCGGCACGCGCCCGGCGCGAGTGCCCGCGTGGAGATCGGCTATGTGCTGGGAGGGTTGGGCCTGCGGATAGTCAACAGCCCGATACCTGAACCGAGTCTGGTGAAGCCCTCGCCCGGCGCGGGCCACGGCATCACGGGGATGAGGGAGCGGGTCTCCATGCTGAACGGCGAGATGACGGCGGTCCCGGCGGACGGCGGCGGCTACGAGGTGACGGTGTTCCTGCCGGTCCCGAGTGCGAGCGAAGGTGAGGCATGACGATCCGCGTACTGATCGCGGACGACCAGATGATGGTGCGCGAGGGCTTCTCGGTCCTGTTGGGCGCGATGCCGGACATCGAGGTCGTCGGCGAGGCGGTGAACGGACGGGACGCGGTCGAGCGGGTGCGTGAACTGGCCCCGGACGTCGTCCTGATGGACATCCGGATGCCCGAGATGAACGGCATCGAGGCGACCCGCGAGATCGTCGCGGCGGACGGCGCGGCGAAGGTGCTGGTGCTCACCACCTTCGACCTCGACGAGTACGTGTACCAGGCGCTGCGCTCGGGAGCCTCCGGCTTTCTGCTCAAGGACGCCTCGGCACGCCAACTCGCCGACGGCGTACGGGTGGTGGCGGCCGGCGAGGCGCTGCTCGCGCCCTCCGTGACCAAGCGGCTGATCACGGAGTTCTCGAAGCTGGCCGAGGCGCCCCGGCTGATACCGGCCGCGCAGCAGGCGGCGTACGGAGAGTTGACCGAGCGGGAGACGGAGGTGCTGGTCCTCATCGCCCAGGGGCTGTCGAACGTGGAGATCGCCGAGCGGCTGGTGGTCGCCGAGTCGACGATCAAGACCCATGTCAGCCGTGTCCTGGTGAAGTTGGGGCTGCGGGACCGGACGCAGGCGGCGGTGTTCGCGTACGAGGCGAGGCTGGTGACGCCGGGGTAGGCACGGGTACGGGTATGGGTACCTCGCCTCGGGGGCGGGTTCTGAGGAGACTCTGATGGAACGCTGAGCCGATTCTGTCCCGGGCTCTGAGGGGACGTTGATCAGCGGCGGACGAATCCGTTCGAGAGTGGTGCGCAGCAACTGGTGCTTCCACCGAATTCCCCCTCTCGATGGAGTGATCCATGGCATTCGCCCCGCGCAAGAAGACCTCCGCCCGGCGCTTCTCCCCCCGTACGCTCGGTGTGCTCGGTGCCCTCACCGTGGGCGCCTCGCTGCTGACGGCTCCGCAGGCACTCGCCGCCGACACTCCCACCAACGCCGAGCTGCTGAAGGCCTGCAACTGGGCCAGTTTCTGCAAGTTCCGCCCGCAGAGCTACTGGAGCTACACCGGCCCGGCGCACCAGGTCGGCAGCACCGCGTACAACTGCGGGACCCAGACCAACCAGCACCGGATCGACTGGTCGGACACGACCACCGCGGGCAACACGGTCGGCGTCTCGGTCACCGCCGGCTACAAGTTCGCCGAGGTCTTCGAGGTCCAGGTCGAGACGAGCTACAGCCACACCTGGCAGAACTCCCACACCGACACCGAGTCCAACACGGTCAACATCCCCTCGGGCAGCTACGGCTGGATCGAGCGCGGTACCGCGAAGCAGCAGGCCAAGGGGTGGTGGGAGATCCAGTTCAAGGACAAGTACTACGGCCACTACGACTGGTACGTCTACGACTACCAGGAGTCCGGCTTCAACAACGACAACCCCAGCTACGGCTATGTCACCTTCAAGGACAAGCCGATGAGCACGTCCGATCGCGGCCGACACTGCTGACGGGCGGCGCGCGATGTCTCGTACCGCCGCTCTCGCGGTCTGCTCGCTCCTCCTCCTGACCGGCTGCGCGACCGCGAACGCGCAGGGCACGCACGTCGGTTACGCGGACCGTGCGGGGCCGACGGTGATCGGTACCGACGGCTCCACGGAGAGCAGGGTCGTGGCGGCGCTCTACGGCGAACTCCTCACCGGGGCCGGGCAGAAGGTGCGGACGGCGGACGCCTCGTACGCGTCACCGGTCGCCACCGCGCAGGCCGTGGTGGACGGAAGGATCAGCATCGCGCCCGCCTACGAGTCCACTCTGCTGCGGGCGATGCCGGGCGGGCAGACCATGCCGGGGAACATGGAGGCGACGCTGAGCATGGCGTTGCCGCCGGGGATCGTCGCACTGCCCCCGGCCGCCGCACAGGGCGGGGTCGTCCTCGCGGTGACCAGGTCCACCGCGAAGCGGCACAGGCTGTACGGCCTGGCGGATCTGCGCGGGGCCGGTACCGGTCTGACGCTCGGCGGTTCCGCGTCCGGCGATCCCGACGCCCCGTCCGTCGCCACCTTGAAGACGGCATACGGCGTCACGCTCACCCCGGCCGGGACGGCGGGGACGGCGGACGTACGGGTGCTGCGCAGCACCGACCCGGCGATCGCCCGGGACGGGCTGGTGGTGCTCGCCGACCCCAAGGCGGTCGTACCGCCCGAGCATGTCTTCCCGTTGATCAGCGCCCCCGCCCTGGACCTGACCGGCCGGACGGCACTGGCCGGGGTCAACACCCTGCTGACGACACCCCAGTTGGCGAAGCTCACCGCGTCGGTCGACGCGGGCGAGACGCCGGGCAGGGCGGCGCGGGCCTGGCTGCGCGCCAAGGGCCTCCTGCACTAGCCCTGCACCGGCCCGCAAGGGATCAGCCATCAACCATCCACACAACTCACGCACGAAAGGCGGTAGTTCTATGCGCACGGTCAGACGCAAGGTGGTCATGGCGATGCTCGCCGCGGCCGCCGCGGTCGGCGGTCTCGCGGCCCCCGGGACGGCCTCGGCGGCGAGCGACAAGTTCGTGACCCTCAGGGTCTGCAGCGGATCCACCGAGACGGTGAAGTTCTTCTTCGTCGGGGAGAACCAGTACGGCGACTGGATCGGCTCGCAGTTCTGGGAGATCGCGCCCAAGGGCTGCACGACGGCGAGCGGTTACTGGTGGAAGGCCGGGCAGTCGGTCGAGTTCCACCACCGCAAGCCCAGCACCGGCTGGCGCTGGGAGCCCCGGCTCATCTCGTACAACGACACGAAGGACAAGGCGGTCTACGACCTCTGGATCGGCTGACCGCCGGCACCACTGCCGACCCCGCCACCGCCGACCCCCGCACTGCCGACCCCACCACCGATGCTCCCCCTCTCGGTGGTGGGGTCGGCGTTCACCAGATAGCCCGCGCCGCGCACGGTGCGGATGAGGGACTGGCCGGAGTCGCCCAGCTTGCGGCGCAGGTAGTAGACGTAGGTCTCCACGACCCCGGACTCGCCCTGGAAGTCGTACTTCCAGACGCTGTCGAGAATGCTGCCCTTGGAGACCACGCGGCCCGCGTTCTCCATGAGGACCTTCAGCAGGGCGAACTCGGTGGCCGACAGGCGCACCGGCTGTCCGTGCCGCCAGGCCTCGCGGGTGTCGACGTCGAGTTCGACGCCGCCCGCGCGCAGCCGGCGCGAGGCGGCGGGGGTGTCGTGGCCGAGGGGCCGGAGCGGGTCGGTGCCGCGGGAGCGGCGGATCAGGGCGCGGATGCGGGCGCTGAGCTCGGTGAGGTCGAAGGGCTTGGTGACGTAGTCGTCGCCGCCCAGGGCCAGTGCGCGGCACTTGTCGGCGACCGAGTGGCGGCCGCTGAGGAAGAGCACCGGGGTGTTGTCGCCCGAGGCGCGCAGCAGCCGGCAGACCTCGGTGCCGTCCAGGTCGGGCAGGACGAGGTCGAGGAGTACGGCGTCGGGCCGGTGGTCGCGGACGGCGGCCAGGGCCTCGGCGCCCGTGGCGACGGTGTGCGCGTCGAAGCCGAGGAAGCCCAGGGCCGTCACGAGTGGCTCGGAGATACCGGTGTCGTCCTCCACCACGAGGACGGAGGGGCGATCGGGGGAGCGTTCTCGGGTCACGTCTGACGCACCTTCGGTCAAGGGGATCTGTCAGGCCTCACTCCCCAGGCTGACGACCAAAGGGTTGTCCACGTAGCCCCTTCCATCACTCCAGACAAACAATCATCGCTGTTCACAGGTGTTTTGGTAGGGCGCGTCGGGGATGTCCGCGGCCCATGCGGACCGGGTCAGCGAGGTGCCGGCGCGGGCGCACACCTGGGTGAGGACGGCGGCGGCGGAGACGGCGTAGCGCTGGAGCGGGACGTGGTCGCCGGTGACGTAGAGCGTGCTGTTGTCGGGGCTGAAGGCGAGGGAGCGGATGTTCTCGCCGGGGGTGGGCAGGGTGCCGCCGAGGGGTTGCCGGGTGGCGGTGTCCCAGAGCTGGACGGTGCCGGCGTCGCCGGCGACGGCGAGGGTGCGGCCGTCCGGGCTGAAGGCCAGCGCGCTGACGGCTTCGGGGGTGTTGGTGAGGGGGGCGGGGAAGACGTTCGGCAGGATGCCGGCGCGGTCGCGCAGTGCCCCGTCCCACAGGGCGACCCGCCCGGTCAGGTCGCCGGCCGCGAGCCGGGAGCCGTCGCCGCTGAACGCGAGGGCGCCGATCCTCCCGCTCTGCCCGAGGGCCTGTGCGGTGACGGGTCCGGAGGGCAGGGCGACGGTGTGGCTGTTGCCGACGAGGAGCCGGCCGTCGGGCCGGACGGCGAGGGTGCCGCTGTCGAAGTCCTGGAGCACGGCGGTTCTGCGCTGTCGGGTGGTGTCCCAGACCTCGTCGGTGACCTCGGGGGCGCCGGTGGTGTCCGGGACGGTGCCCGCGAGACCTGTCAGCTTGGTGAGTTCGGGCAGGTCGTCGAGGTCGGGCAGCACCACGGCGGCCGGGGCGCTCCAGGTGCGCGCGGCCAGCAGGGTGCGCCCGCCCGGGCCGAGGGCGACCGCGACCGCGGGCCCCGACGCCGACGCGGAGGGGGCGGTGGCGAGATCGACCGTGCCGCGTTCCCGGCCGCGTGCGACATCCCAGAGTGTCAGCCGCTGGGTGGCGGTGTCCCGGCCCGGTGCGGACACCCCGTAGGCGAACGTGTCGCCGTCCGGGCTGAACGCCATCAGGGACCTGGTGTCCGCGGGCACGACCGGTTCGCTCCCGGCGCGGGCCACCGGGAGCGCGGGGGAGCGCAGTTGGCGCAGGAGCCGTCCGTTCACGGTGGCGCGGAGCTGGAAGCGGTAGTGGTCGCCGGTCCGTTCGGCGGTGGCGAGGACGCGGCCGGAGGGGTCGAGCAGCGTGTTGTCCAGCGGGCGGTCCCGCCACCGGGGGGTGGTCGCGGCGGCGACGTCGAGGGTGTGGACGGTGGCGCCTTCGAGGTAGCGCAGGACGGGACGGTCGGGGTCCCAGGCCAGACTCCCCGACGGCAGCTGCCCGTTGAGGGAGTACCGGAACACGGGCGCGTCCGGCGCCGACAGCCGCCACACCCGGATCTCGTCACGGCACGAGGCCGCCAGGAACTCCCCGTCCCGGCTGAAGGCCGCGTACTGGACGTCCGGATAGAAGAGGCCGGCGAGCCGCCGTCCCGAGGTGGTGTCCCAGGCGCGGATCCCGGTGCTGGACAGGGCGATGAGCCGATGGTCCGCACCGAGCCTGAGCAGTTCGTACGCGTCGTCGCAGATCCCGTGGGTGTGCTCCCACGCGCCGTGCAGCGCACGCCGACGGCCGAGGTCCCACACGGCGGGCGCGTGCCCCTTGGCACAGACGGCGACCTGCCGGTCGTCCGGACTCGGCGCCACATCGGGCCCGCCCGCGCCCGAGGCCGCGTAGAGCACCCGGTCGCCTGCGACGGCCCGCAGCCACGTCCGCCCGCGGTGCGGATCGCGCACCACATAGCTGCGGCCGCTGGGCCCGAAGCCGATCCGGTACGACGACGGCAGCGCCCGCGCGGGCCCGGTCCACTTCCCGGTGACGGTGTCCAACAGCCGCTTCCCGCCCGGAACTTGAACCGCCACGACCCGGGCGTCGGGACCGGCGCCGAGCACCGTGGCGGCCCCGGGCAGGGGCCCGGAGGCGATACGGCGGTGGCTCGCCACGTCCCACGTGCCCCAGGTCCGTCCCTCGGTGCTGAGCACGGTACGGCCGGAGTCGGCGAGGAAGCGCGGGGTGTCGCCGTCCGACCCGGGCGCGGTGAAGGCGTCCAGCTGGGGCTGGGTGAGCGCGCCGAGCAGCGCCGAGCGGCTCTCGGTGAGCGGGGCGGTGCGCCAGGCGGCGACGCTGAGCAGCATGGCGGTCCTGGGGTCGGTGGCCCGCATCGAACCGGCGACCGAGGCGACCCGGCGCGCGGCCGTCTCGACTCGTTCCCGTACGCCGTTGCGGTGCAGCTGCCAGGCGACCAGACCGGTGACCAGTGACAGCGCCACGGCGACGGACAGCGAGAGGATCAGGCGCCGGGCCCGGCGGGCGGTCCGGGTGGCCGAACGGTGTTCGTGAGCGCGGGCGTCGAACGCGGCGGTGAGGAACTCCCGCTCCAGCGTGTTGAGTTCGAGGGAGAGCCCGGCCGCGAACATCTCCTCCGCGTGGGCCAGCCGGTTGCCCCGGTAGAGGGTGCCGGTGTCGCGGCCGAGCTCCTCCCAGGTACGGGCGGCCTGGGTGAGGCTCCGGTGCTGGCGCAGCCGTTCACGATCTTCTTCCACCCAACTGTGCAGCCGGGGCCAGCTGTTGATGAGGGCCTCATGGGCCAACTCCATGCCCTCGGCGTCCACGGTCAACAGCCGGGCACGGGCCAGCCGTTCGACGACCTCGCGCAACTCCGGGTCGGAGGCGTCCAGTTCGTCCCGCCGGACCGGGCGCCGGGTGTCCGTGGTCCCCTGCCCCGGTTCGACCAGCCGCAGCAGCACCCGCCGGGCGGTGCGTGCCTGGGCGGGGGAGAGGCTGTCGTAGAGGTGCTCGGCGGTCGCGGCGATCGCCCCGCACACCCCGCCCGCCGCCTCGTAGGCGGCCATGGTCAGGGTCCGGCCGCGGCGCCGGTGCCAGGTCTCCAGCAGGGCGTGCGACAGCATCGGCAGCGCGCCCGGCCGGTCGACGACCTCGTCGATGATCCGGGCGGTCAACTCCCGCTCGACCAGCAGCCCCGCAGCGGCCGCAGGCCGGACCACCGCCTCCCGCAACTCCGTCGCGTCCATCGGCCCGACCAGCAGATGCGCCTCCCGCAACGCGTCCACCAGCCCCCGGTGTTCGGCGCACCGGGCGTAGAAGTCGGCCCGTACGGCGATGACGACCCGCAGCCGGGACCGCCGCTCCCGGGCGGCGAGCAGCAGCTCGACGAACCGGGCCCGTTCCTCCCGGTCCCGGCACAGCGTGAAGATCTCCTCGAACTGGTCGACCACCACCCAGCTGTCCGGCTCCCCGTCCCCCGGAGCCAGCAGATGCCCGTGGGTCGCCGCCGGCGTGGCGCCCGGGGTGAGCACCCGCAGCACGGCCGCGCAGCCGTCCTGCTCGACGCGTCGCCGCAGCCGGGGTATCAGCCCCGCCCGCAGCAACGACGACTTTCCGCTGCCGGACGCCCCGACCACCATCGCCAGCCGGTGCTCGCACACCAGCTCAAGCAACTCCCCGACCAGCCGCTCCCGCCCGAAGAACAGCTCCTCGTCACCGGGTTCGAACCGCACGAGCCCGCGATACGGCGGCTCGTCCGCCCCGCCTCCGTCCTGCCGGGCGGCCATGTCCTCCTCGGCCGCCGTCTTCCACCGCGTCTCCCACTCCCCGGGATCGGCGTCACAGGCCCGCGCGTACGCCTGCACCACGGCGAGCGAAGGCAACCGCTCCCCGCCGGCCGCCTGCGCGAGGGTGGCCGCCGAGTAGTGCGCGCGCCTGGCCATCGTCCGGTACGACGGGCCGCCGCACCCGGCACGCAGTTCCCGCAGCTGATGCGCGAGCCGCTGCACGGCTCCGGCCTCGGGATCCACCGGCCGCTCGGGACGTCCCATCGCACCACCAATCGCCCGTTCCTGGCAGGGTCGCAATGATTGAAACATCAAGAAGCGACGGACCGGGCCGGGACCGGGAACGGGCCTCGCGATATTCACCACAAGTCCACAGGCGGTGGCTACCGGGTGGGAGCTCCTGGTCAGCAGCCCGCCCAGCGGCTGCTCGAGGACGCGCCGCACACCAACTCGCCGACAGGGCGCGGCCGGCCCCATCGGTCGGCGCAGGCACGGACCAGGGCGAGGCCGCGGCCGTCCTCGGCGGTGGTGGGGCGGTCCCACGCCTGTGGTGGTTCGGGTGGTTCGGGGTTCGCGTCCCAGGCGTCGATGCGGAGAGTACTGGGCGACCAGGAGACTCGTAGGGCGGCGGGGCCGTCGGTGTGGCGTACGGCGTTGGCGAGCCACCGCGTCGGGCGGAAGTCACTGGAGCGGAAACACGCAGGGGCGACCGGTGGTCCCGCCGCCTCCCGGGTCACCGGGATCACTGAGGTCGCCCCTGGTCAGACCCGGTGCTGTCGGTCTAACGTCCGTCCATGGCAGCCTTCGACCCGTGGGACCCGGACTTTCTCGCCGACCCGTACCCCTCCTATGCCGATCTGCGCGCCCAGGGCCGGGTGCACTACTACGAGCCCACCGACCAGTGGCTGGTGCCCCGGCACGCGGACGTCTCGGCCCTGCTGCGGGACCGCCGGCTGGGCCGCGCCTACCAGCACCGTTTCACCCACGAGGACTTCGGCCGTACGGCACCCCCGCCCGAGCACGAGCCCTTCCACACCCTCAACGACCACGGGATGCTCGACCTGGAGCCCCCGGACCACACCCGCATCCGGCGCCTGGTGTCGAAGGCGTTCACCCCGCGCACGGTCGAGCAGCTCAAGCCGTACGTGAGCCGGTTGGCCGGTGAGCTGGTGGACGGACTGGTGGCGCGGGGCGGCGGCGACCTCCTCACGGACGTGGCCGAACCGCTCCCCGTCGCGGTGATCGCCGAGATGCTCGGCATCCCCGAGTCCGACCGCGCTCCGCTGCGCCCCTGGTCGGCGGACATCTGCGGGATGTACGAGCTGAGCCCGAGCGAGGACACGGCGGCCAAGGCGGTCCGCGCGTCGAACGAATTCTCCTCGTATCTACGCGAGTTGATCGCGGCCCGGCGCAAGGAGCCCGGTGACGATCTCATCTCCGGCATGATCGCGGCCCACGACGAGGACGACGACCGCCTCACCGAACAGGAGCTGATCTCCACCGCCGTACTGCTGCTCAACGCGGGCCACGAGGCGACGGTGAACGCCACGGTCAACGGCTGGTGGGCGCTGTTCCGGCACCCGGACCAGCTGGCGGCGCTGCGCGCGGACCACTCGCTGATCCCGTCCGCCGTCGAGGAGTTGATGCGCTACGACACCCCGCTCCAGCTCTTCGAACGGTGGGTGCTGGACGAGATCGAGATCGACGGCACGGTGATCCCGAGGGGCGCGGAGATCGCGATGCTGTTCGGCTCCGCCAACCGTGACGCGGCCGTCTTCGCGTCCCCGGACCGGCTGGACCTCACCCGCGCCGACAACCCGCACATCAGCTTCAGCGCGGGCATCCACTACTGCATCGGCGCGCCCCTGGCCCGTATCGAACTGGCCGCGTCCATGCGGGCGTTGCTGGAACGGGCCCCCACGCTCACCCTGGCGGCGGACCCGGTCCGCAAGCCGAACTTCGTGATCCGGGGGCTGGAGGGCCTGAGCGTCGAGGTGGGGTGAGTGAGGCCGGACCTACCTCGCCGCCCCGCCGCGCGGCCCCGGTGACTGGCGGCCGCCGGTTCGGGCGGGGCGGGACGCGGGGATCTCCCTCAGCCGTTCGACGTGTCCCTGCTGGACGTCGCGGGTGAAGGTGAGGTAGTCGATGACCACTTCGAGCTGCTCGGGGGTGTAGCGCTCGCGCACCCGCCGGCCGGCGTCCTCGATGAACGGGCCGATCAGGCCGTAGGCCTGCTGCGCGGCCTCATTGGTGACGCGGATCAGGGTCTTGCGTCGGTCGTCGGGGTGCGGGGTGCGGGTGAGGTAGGCGAGCTTCTCCAGCCGGTCGAGCATCGTGGTGACGCTCCCGGTGGTGAGGCCGAGCTGTCGGCTCAGTTCGCGCGGAGTGATCTCCGGCACCGCGAGAAGGATCTCCAGGCAGCGTAGATCGGTCTCGTTGACGCCCATCAGACGGGCCAGCTCGCGGTCGAAGTCGTCGACGGCGCCCTGATAGGCCTGTACGGCCACGCCCAGCCGCGCTTCGACCGACCCCGAGCCCGTTCCGCTTGACATTCGAGATATCTCCCTTCATCGTACTTCTCGGCAGTCATTCGCTTGAAAGCCAAGATATATGAAAGTCAAGCTGAACTGAGGAGTCGACGCCATGTCGTCCAGCACGACCAACACGAGGAACGTAGCCGCTGACGGCGGCGGCGGGGCGGTGCCGTATCCGAAGCGATGGGCCGCGGCGTTCGTGATGATCCTCGCGGCGCTGCTCGACATGATCGACGGATCGATCGTGAACACCGCGCTGCCGTCCATCGGCAAGGGCCTGAAGGCCACCCCCGCCGACCTCCAGTGGACCGTGTCGGCGTACATGCTCGGCTTCGCCGCCACGCTGATCATCGCCGGGCACCTGGGCGACCGCTACGGCCGCAAGAAGCTGTTCCTGCTCGGTGTCACCGCGTTCGCGCTGACGAGCCTGGCCAGCGCGCTGGCGACCTCGGCGGGTGTGCTCGTCGCCTCGCGCGGTCTCCAGGGCGTGGCCGCGGCCGTGATCATGCCGCAGATCCTCGCCTCGTTCCGCACGATGTTCGACGGCGAGGAGCGCGGCAAGGCCTTCGCCCTGTACGGCGCGATCGCCGGCATCTCGACAGCCGTAGGTGTGCTGCTAGGTGGCGTACTGACCGACTGGGACCTGTTCGGCTGGGGGTGGCGCACGATCTTCGTCATCAACCTTCCGCTGGCCGTCCTCGTCCTGGTCCTGGGCGTCAAGTGGATCCCCGCCTCGAAGGACCACGCCTTCAGCGGCCGTATCGACGTCCTCGGCAACCTCGTGCTCGCCGCGGGTCTGGTCGCGATCGTGCTGCCGCTGGTCCAGGGCCGTTCCAACGGCTGGCCGTTGTGGGGCTGGATCTGCCTGGCCGCCGGTGTCCTCGCGCTCGTCGCCCTGACCGTCTCGGAGAAGAAGCGCGGCATCGAACACCCCCTCCTCCCCACGGACCTGTTCCACAAGCCCGCCTTCAGCGCCGGCCTGCTGGTCCAACTCCTCTTCTACGGCGGCATGTCCGGCTTCTTCCTGGTCTTCACCGTCTGGCTGCAGTCCGGGCAGGGTTACTCCCCGACCGGGGCCGGTCTGCTGATGGTCGCCTTCAGCGCGGGCTCGATCCTGTCCGCGCCCGCGGTCGACCCGCTGGTCGCGAAGTTCGGGCGCAGTGTGCTGATCCTGGGCGCGCTGGTGATGGCGGGCGGACTGTTCTGGGTCCGGCACGAGGCCCAGGACGCGGCCCAAGTCCACACCGGCGCCTGGCCGTTGGTCCCGGGACTGTTCCTTGCCGGGGTCGGCCTGATCTTCCTGATCATCCCGCTGGTCAACACCATCCTGAGCACCGTGCCGGGCGAGTTGGCGGGCGGCGCGTCCGGAATCCTGTCCACGGCCCAGCAGTTCGGCGGGGCGCTCGGCGTCGCCGTCATCGGCAACGCGTTCTTCTCCCACGCCGACAAGGGCCTCACCGACGCGATCGTCCACGCGGGCCCGTGGGCCATCGGCGCGTACCTGCTGTGCGCGGTGCTGTGCCTGGCTCTGCCCCGCAAGGCGGTCGGCGACCAGGCCGAGCCGGCCCTCTGACAGGCCATTCCCCTACGGCAGTTCACGCCCCCGCACGGAAACGAAAGAGAGCACGCCCATGTCCGAGAAGATCACCCCCGCCGAGATCCTGACCCCCGACGACAAGCTCACCCTCCAGACCGCCGCCCACGGTGTCGTCTCCCTGATGGCGGCGGCCGACCCCGGTCCGATCTCCTCCACCCGCTCCGGGACGGCCGGCGGCAAGGCGCTGTCCTCCGCGACCGGACTGGTCGGCCGGGTCCTGGCCGAGAAGGCCAAGGGCCTTGATCTGGGCGGCAGTTCGACCGCCGACCTCGCCGACCGCGTCTTCGCCGCGCTCGCCGACTCGGTGACCCTCCTCAAGGCGAAGGCCCCGGAGGAGGTGGCGAACTTCCGCGACACGATCGCCACGATCACGGAGGCGGCCTCCCGCGCCCACAGGGGCGGCCCCGGGCCCGCCGAGACGGCGATGATCCAGAAGATCAGCGCGGCGCTCGCCGACGCCTGACCGGCGACGCGTGACCGCTGCCCGTCCGGCCGCTCCGGTCACGTGCTCAGGTCGCGTCTCCGCAGCCCGGTCAGTCCCACCCCCACCAGTACTACGGCGATCCCGGTGAGCGCGGCCACCGGCCCCCACTCCATCTCCCCGCCCGGCAGCTTCGGCAGGTGGCCGAAGGGGGAGAGGTCCAGGATCGTCTGGGGGAGGTTCAGCGCCGGGCCGATCCAGCCGAGGAGGAGGGCGAGGCCCGCCGCTGCCCAGGACAGGGGGGACAGGCGGGGGGAGAGGCCGTGGAGGAGGACCGCGAGGGCGCCCAGGGTCCAGATCGCCGGGAGTTGGACCAGGGTGGCGGCGAGGATGGGGCCGGGCTCGGCGCCGTAGCCGAGGGTGAGGCCCAGGCCGCTCAGGAGCATGATCAGGGCCGCGCCCGCGAAGGCGATCGTCAGGTGGCCGGCCGCCCAGCGCAGGCGGCCCACCGCGTTCGCGAGGATCGGTTCGGCGCGTCCGGTCGTTTCCTCGCTGTGCAGCCGTAGGACCGACGAGACCGCGTAGAGCGCGGCCAGCATGCCGAACATGCCGACCATCGTGGCCAGGAACGCGTCCTCGATGCCGGACTGGCCGCCCATCCGTTCGATGATCTCGCGGGTCCTGGCGTTGTCGCCGACCAGGTCCGCCGCGCCCTTGGTGATGCCGCCGAAGGCGACGCCGGCCGCGAAGAAGCCGAGGCTCCAGCCCAGGACGCTGCCCCGTTGGAGGCGCCAGGCGAGTGCCGCTGCCGTGCCGAGGCGACCGTTCGCCGGGCCGGGGCGGGCGGGCAGAAAGCTCATGCCTACGTCCCGGCGGCCCGCCAACTCGTAGGCCAGGGAGCCTTGCAGGAGTGCCGCCGCCGCGAACAGGCCCAGTACCCACCAGCGTTCGGACGCGAACGGGCGGAGGTTCTCCAGCCAGCCGACCGGGGAGAGCCAAGTCAGAGGGGAGGAGGCGTCGTCGGTGATCGAGTCCCCTGCCGCGCGGAGTACGAACGCCGCTCCCACCAGACCGCCGGTCAGGCCCTTCGCCAGTCGCCCGCTGTCCGTGAACTGCGCGACGATCGCCGCGAGCGTCGCGAACACCATGCCCACTCCGCCGATGCCGAGGCCGAGGGCCAGGGCGCCCGCCGTGCCTTGGCCGGCCAGCCCGGCCGTGATCAGCAGCGCCAGCGCGGAGTCGGCGACGAACGCCGTCAGCAGGGCCGCCGTCAGGGGTGCGCGGCGGCCCACCATCGCCGAGGAGACCAGTTCCTGGCGGCCGCTCTCCTCCTCGTCCCGGGTGTGCCGTACTACGACGATCAGGCTCATGACTCCGGCGAGGATCGCGGCGTAGCCGCCGATGCGCCACGCGGTGAGGCCGCCCAGGGAGTCGCTGAACACCGGGCCGTAGGTGGCGCGCAGCGAGCTGTTGGTGAGCATCTGGCGGGCGATGTCGGCGCGTTCGGCGGGGGTGGAGTAGACGCTGCGCAGGGAGCTGGGGAGGGACAGCACCAGCAGGCTCGTCACTGCTACCCAGGACGGGATCACCACCCGGTCTCGGCGCAGGTTGAAGCGCAACAGGGCGCCGGTGCCTGCGAGTTGGCGCGAGCTGCCGGTGTTGGTGCCGGTGCGTACGGGGAACGCGGCGGCTGTCATTCCGTCTCCTGGTAGTGACGGAGGAACAGCTCCTCCAGCGTCGGTGGCTTCGAGGTGAGCGACCGTACGCCCGAGTCGCTCAACGACCGCAGTACGGCGTTGAGTTGGTCCGTCTCTACCTGGAGGCGGACGCGGTGGCCCTGTACGTCGAGGTCGTGCACGCCGGGGAGGGCGGCCAACCCGTTGGGGGCACCGGTGAGTTCGGCGCTCACGCTGGTGCGGGTGAGGTGGCGCAGGTCGGCCAGTGAACCGCTCTCCACCGTGCGGCCGTTGCGGATGATGCTCACGCGGTCGCACAACTCCTCGACCTCGCTGAGGATGTGGGAGGAGAGGAGGATCGTCCGGCCCCGGTCGCGTTCCTCCTCCACGCAGCGCTGGAAGACCTCCTCCATGAGCGGGTCGAGGCCCGAGGTCGGTTCGTCCAGGATCAGCAGGTCGACGTCCGAGGCGAACGCGGCGACCAGGGCGACCTTCTGGCGGTTGCCCTTGGAGTACGTGCGGCCCTTTTTGGTGGGGTCGAGTTCGAAGCGGTCGATCAGGTCGGCGCGGCGGGTCTTGTCGAGGCCGCCGCGCAACTTGCCGTAGAGGTCGATGACTTCGCCGCCGGAGAGGTTGCGCCAGAGGGTCACGTCGCCGGGGACGTAGGCGACCCGGCGGTGGAGTTCGACCGCGTCGGCCCAGGGGTCGCGGCCCAGGAGCTGGGCGGCGCCCGAGTCGGCGTGCAGCAGGCCGAGGAGGACGCGGATCGTCGTGGACTTGCCCGAGCCGTTGGGGCCGAGGAAGCCGTGCACCTCGCCGGTCTCGACGTCCAGGTCGAGGCCCGCGAGGGCCTGTGTCCTGCCGAACGACTTGTGCAGCCCGGAGACGGTGATTGCCTTCGTCATGGAGCCGAACGTACGCTAACTTCAGAAATTTGTGAAGTTAAGGAAGTGTATGAAGCGCGGGTAGGGTGGGTCCATGACGGATACAACCGGTGGGCGGGACGCGGAGTCCGTGTCGAAGTTCGTCGAGTCCTTCGCGGCGCAGCTGGTCGAGGCGGGGATGCAGCGGATGCCGGCGCGGATCTTCGCCGCGCTGCTCTCCTCGGACGAGGGCGCGATGACCTCGGTCGAGCTGGGCGAGCAGCTGCGGATCAGTCCGGCGGCGGTGTCCGGTGGGGTGCGGTATCTGGCGCAGCAGCACATGGTGTCGCGGGAGCGGGAACCCGGTTCGCGGCGCGAGCGGTACCGGGTTCAGGGCAACCAGTGGTACGAGGCGCTCACCAACCGCGAGGCTGTCCTCAAGCGGTGGGAGGCGGCGCTGAGCGAGGGGGTGGCCAGCCTCGGCGCGGAGACGCCTGCGGGGCGCCGCATGGCCGAGACGCTGGCGTTCTTCGAGTTCGTCGACGGGGAGATCGCGGCGATGATGGAGCGTTGGCGGGTCCACCGTGAAACACGCTTCGGCGGACTCACCTAAGGGGCGCGGGGAACTGCGCGACCAGCCCACCACCGGACCGCAGACGAGTNAGACGAGTACGAATCTGCGGGAGCGTCGTGGCTGGTCGCGCAGTTCCCCGCGCACCTAAAGGCAAAAGACAAAAGCCGTTAGCGCTCCTTGGTTTCTTCGAGCACCGTGCGGCCGAGCAGCGCGTAGCGCTCAGGGGACCGGCGCTTCAGATACTGCGCGTAGCCGATGCCCGTTGCCGCGACCAGGGCCACCAGCCACGGGGTTGCCTTGAGGAGGGGGGAGTCGGACTCCGAGCCCGCTGCCACGCTCATGTTGGAGACCAGGAGCAGGACCACCGCCAGCATCGCCACACCGCCGAGCAGCGGAGCGGTGAACGTGCGGAACCAGTGGCGGCTCTCGGGGTGGTGGGTGCGGAAGTAGGCGAGCACCGCGAACGAGCACACGGCCTGGACGACCAGGATGGCCATCGTGCCGAGGATGGCGAGCAGGACGTAGAGCGCGTTGGCCGGGTCCTTGCTCGTGGCCCAGAACGCGAGGATCAGGGCGGCGCTGATCACGGTCTGCACGAAGCCCGCGATGTGCGGGGAGCCGTGCTTGGCGTGGGTGCGGCCGATGGTGTTCTTCAGCTTCGGCAGAACGCCTTCGCGGCCCAGTGCGTACATGTAGCGGCTGGCGCAGTTGTGGAAGGCCATGCCGCAGGCGAGCGAGCCGGTGATCATCAGCCACTGCATGAGGTCGACCGCCCAGTGGCCGACGTAGTGCTCGGTGGGGTTGAAGAAGAGGGCGAGGGGGTTGGCGGAGGAGGCGACCTTGACGGCCTCCGTCTCGCCGTTGCCGATGATCGCCATCCAGGAGACGAAGACGTAGAAGACGCCGACGCCGAGGACCGAGATCATCGTCGCCTTGGGGATGATCTTCTTCGGGTCGCGGGACTCCTCGCCGTACATGGCCGTGGACTCGAAGCCGACCCAGGACCAGAAGGCGAAGAAGAGGCCGAGACCGGCGCTCGTGCCCTTGAACGCGTTGACCGGGTTGACCGGGCCGAAGGTGAAGCCGTGCGGGCCGCCGCCGTGCAGGGCGACCGAGATCGCCATCGCGGCGAGGACGGTCACCTCGGTGCCGAGGAGGACGACGAGCAGCTTCTCCGCGACCGAGACGCCGAACCAGGTGCCCGTCGCGTTGACCGCCAGCATCACGATGGCGAAGACCCACCACGGGATGTCAAGTCCCGTCTGGTCCTTGAAGGTTCCGGTGGCGAAGGTCGAGAAGATGCCGATCAGCGCCGGCTCGAACACGACGTACGCGAAGGTGGCGAGGAGGCCGGAGGCGAGGCCGACGGTGCGGCCGAGGCCGTAGGAGATGAAGCCGTAGAACGCGCCCGTCGAGGTGATGTGCTTGGCCATCGATGTGAAGCCGACGGAAAAGATTGCCAGGACGACCATTGCGACGAGGTAGCTCGCCGGGGCGCCGATGCCGTTGCCCGACGAGACCATGAAGGGCACGTTGCCGGTCATCGCGGTGATCGGGGCGGCGGTCGCGACGGCCATGAAGACCACGCCCAGCAGGCCGATGGCGTTGGGCTTGAGCCGGTGAACGGCGCCGTCCTCGCTTGTGTCCGCCGCGGGGGCGACTCCTTCGTCCACTGCCATCGGGATGGCTCCTCTCCTGCTGCTCGGGTGGGTCTACGGTGCGGAACTCTGTCGGCCGAATGAGTCCGGCAAGGGTTTCCGTGCGTTAAATGTTTGTCAACCAGACCTTTAGAAATCTGGCGAAATCTGGGGGCAACACGCGGCTCGTACGGTCGCCGTCATGAGTACGTACACCTCGACCCTCGGCGGCCACCGCTACCGCTTCGGCTCCCTCGCGCGGCTGCTCGCCGCCGCGAGCCCCGAGCGGTCCGGCGACCGGCTGGCGGGGCTGGCGGCCGAAAGTGCCCAGGAGCGGGTCGCGGCGCGGTGGGCGCTGGCGGACGTACCGCTGACCGCCTTTCTCGCCGAGCCGGTGATCCCCTACGAGACCGACGACGTGACCCGGCTGATCCTCGACACGCATGACGCGGCGGCTTTCGGGGCGGTGGCCGGGCTGTCCGTGGGCGGGTTCCGGGAGTGGCTGCTGACGGCCGACACCGGTCAACTGGCCGCCGTGGCGCCCGGGTTGACGCCGGAGATGGTGGCGGCCGTGTCGAAGCTGATGGGCAACGCGGATCTGGTCGCCGTCGCGCGCAAGGTGCGGGTGGTGACCGCCTTCCGGTCGACGATCGGGCTGCCGGGGCGGCTCGCCACCCGGCTCCAGCCCAACCACCCCACCGACGACCCGGCGGGCGTGGCCGCGGCCCTGCTCGACGGGCTGCTGCTCGGCTCCGGCGACGCGGTCATCGGCATCAACCCGGCGACCGACAGCCCGAAGGCGGTACGGGACCTGCTGGAACTGCTGGACGGGGTCATCCAGCGCTACGCGATCCCCACCCAGTCCTGCGTGCTGTCCCACGTCACGACGAGCATGGACCTGATGGAGCGCGGGGCGCCGGTCGACCTCGTCTTCCAGTCCATCGCCGGCACCCAGGCGGCCAACGCGTCCTTCGGCGTGACGCTGGGGCTGTTGGACGAGGCGTATGAGGCGGCGAAGGCGCTCGGCCGGGGCACGGTCGGCTCGAACGTCATGTACTTCGAGACCGGCCAGGGCAGCGCGCTGTCGGCCGACGCGCACCACGGGGTGGACCAGCAGACGGTGGAGGCACGGGCGTACGCGGTCGCCCGCCGCTACGACCCGCTGCTCGTGAACACGGTCGTCGGCTTCATCGGCCCGGAGTACCTCTACGACGGCCGGCAGATCCTCCGCGCCGCCCTGGAGGACCACTTCTGCGGCAAGGTGCTCGGCCTGCCGATGGGCCTGGACATCTGCTACACCAACCACGCCGACGCGGACGACGACGACATCGCCACCATGCTCACCATGCTCGGCGTGGCCGGCGCGTCCTTCGTGATCTGCACCCCGGGCGGCGACGACATCATGCTCAACTACCAATCCGCCTCGTACCACGACGCGTTGTACCTCCGCGAAGTCCTCGGCCTGCGCCCGGCACCGGAGTTCGAGACCTGGCTCGACTCCATCGGCCTGCTGGAAGAGGGCGGGTCGATCCGTGATGTATCCGCCACGGCCCACCCGTTGACGGCGATCGGAAGGGAACTGGCGGCATGACGACCGGTCAAGTGGAGCTGCTGGGCGGGGAGTTGTGGCCGACCCTGCGACGCCACACGCAGGCGAGGATCGGCCTCGGGAGGGCGGGCTCGGGGCTCCCGACCCACCACCGGCTGGAGTTGCAGGCCGCGCACGCGGCGGCGCGGGACGCGGTGCATTCACCGTTCGCGCCGGAGGTGGTGGCGGCGGCGCTGGGCGGCGAGCCGACGGTACGGGTGCGCAGCGCGGCGCCCGACCGGCTCACGTATCTCCAACGCCCGGACCTGGGGCGCCGGTTGGACCCCGCCGACCGCGCGCACCTTCCCGTCGGCGACTGGGACGTCGTCTTCGTGGTCGCCGACGGTCTGTCCAGCAGGGCGGTGCACGAGCACGCGGCGGCCATGGTGCGCGCGACGACGGCACTCCTGCCGACGTCCTGGCAGGTGGCCCCGGTGGTCCTCGCGGAACAGGCCCGCGTGGCCCTCGGCGACGACGTCGCCTCGGCGATGGGCGCGACGATGGTCGTGGTCCTGGTCGGCGAGCGCCCCGGAATGTCGGCGGCGGACTCCCTGGGCGCGTACCTGACGTACCGCCCGAAGCCGGGGGTGACGACGGACGCCGACAGGAACTGCCTGAGCAACATCCGACCGCCGCTGGGGCTGACGTACGAGGTGGCGGCGGGGAAGTTGGCGGGACTGATGGGCAGGGCGAGGGAGTCGGGAGTCACGGGGGTGGCGCTGAAGGACGACTCGGACGCGCCGATGCTGAATTCCAGCCCCTCCGCTTCTTGAGTCGCCCGGGTCCGAAAAACAGCCCCTCCGGCGTTTGAGG
>NZ_JAEQAZ010000017.1 GCF_016654115.1 Streptomyces sp. MBT53 | reverse complement strand
CGACGGTCAGGGAGTCGACCTGGGGCAACGGCTCGGGGGCGAAGGGGAGTCGGGGGATGTCGGCGAGGCCTTCGGGGCGGGGTCGTACGGAGCCCTCGCGGGCGAAGCGGGCCATCGCCTTGAGGCCGGGCAGCGGGGCGGTGAGCCGGTCGTGGAAGGTCCGGGGCCAGACACGCCGCTCGCCGAGGGGGCGGGGCTCGGCGAGCGGCGGGGACGAGGGGACGAAGGGGGACAGGGGCGCCGTGCGGCCGGCGTCCGGGGTCGGCGTACTCGTCGTGGTCGACTCGGACTGCTGCGTCATCGAGGAGGCTCCCATCGCTGAGCGTCGTCGCGGAGATCGTCGAAGATCGACCTCAAGGACATCAACGCGCGTTGCACGTGTGGCAGTTCCAACGGCACGGGTGACATGAGGCATTCCGCGCGTTCCTCGTCGGTTCGGCCCAGCAGGGGTCCGGTGGACAGCCGTACCCGCAGCGCGCCCAGGTCGTCGCCGAAACGGTGACCGCCCGGCGCGGGCATCCCGAGCCGGGCGGTGAGGAACTCCTCCAGGTCCTGCGCGTCGCCGACTCCCTGCGGGGTGAGCGCGTGGCGCAACGGCCCGAGATCGACGTACAGATGACGTCCCGCCTGCGGCGGCCGGGCGAACGCGCCCGCCCCGGTGACGGCCGCGTGCGCGGCGGCGGCCACGCGCGCGTGCAGGCCTACGGCGGTGTCGCGGCGGGCGACGACCGGCGCGGGTTCGCCGAGGGCGTGGCCGGCCGCGGCGGCGACGGGTGCGGCGACGCGGGCGCCGAGTGCGGTGAGGACGTCGAGCACGCGCGCGTGGAGCGCGTTCCCGGCACGCCCTGCGGGGAAGCGGGCGACGGCGGCGGGCCAGCCGGACGGGAGGAGCGCGCCGGCCAGGTCGGTGACGACCGTGACCTTCTCGGGGAGCATCTCGGCGGGGCTGAGCAGCATGGTGCGCCGGGGCGCGTGCAGGGTGTCGCGCCAGGTCTCGTCGCTGACCAGGTGCAGGCCCTCGCCGGCGGCGGCCTCGACGGTCTCGTGCATGACCTCGGGCGGCACGACGGTGGCGGTGGGATCGTCGGCGACCGACAGCACCAACAGCCGGGGGTCACCGCCCTCGTCGCGGACCCTGCGCACGGTCTCCAGCAGGGCGTACGGGTCGGGCACCCCGCCGCACTCGGCCGGAGTGCCCACGTGGAACACGGGCCTGCCCAGCAGCCGGGCGTACGGCGCCCACCAGGCGGCACACGGTCTGGGCACCAGGACGTCACCGCCGAGCGCCGCGGTCAGCGCGACCAGCAGCGCGGGGGCGCCCGGGGCGGCGGCCACACGGGCGGGCTCGGCGGGCAGGCCCCGGCGTTCGAAGTAGCCGCTCGCTGCGTCGAGGAGTGCGGGGGCTCCGCCGACCGGCTGTTCCTCGGTGCGGCTCGCGGCGGCGGCGAGGACGGCGGCCAGTTCGGGCAGGACGGGCAGTCCGTCGTCGGGGAACACCGGCCCGTAGCGGACGGGTCCCTGGCCTACCGCGTCCGCCTGCCGCATGGTGCCTCCGCGCAGTCCCTGGTGCAGTTCCGTGCCGTGTCCTGGTCGTGCCCTCAGTGTCCCGGAGTCCGCCTGCGCAGCCGGTACACGGCACCGCCGAGCGCGCCCGCGATCAGCACACCACCGGCGACCAGCGCCGGCACGGAGTCGGTGAAGGTGCCGCCCTCCCCGGCCCGCACCCCGCGCTCGATCACGGCGGCACCGGCACAGGAGTCGGCCCGGGGTTCCTGACAAGGCCGCTGCCCGCCTCCGCCCCCACTGCCGCGTTCCACGCTGAAGGTCCCGCTCCAGGGCCTGCCCTGGCCGCCGGGCGGCGCCGGGCAGGTCCCGTCGACGGTCCACGCGGCGTCGCGCTCGACCCCGTCCGTGGAGATCCGCGCGGTCCCCCGGTAAGCGGTTCCGGTGGCCCGGTCGCCGTTGCCGGGCACACGTTGCAGCTGGACACTCCCGCCGTCGAAGGCCTGGGACGAGGCGTCCAGGGTCTCGGGCGCGATCCCCCCGACCACCTCGCAGGACACGGAGACGGTCACGTTCCCGCCCGCCTGCGCGGTACTCGGGCTGACCTCGGCGGCGGAATCGACGGCCAGAGCTGGACCGGCGACGCCGACCAGGGCGACGACGGACAGCACAAGGGCGGTGCGACGCATGAGCGGGTCTCCTTAGACCGAGGACGACGGCAACACCATCGAAGCCCGGTCAGGAGAGGGGCGCGCGCGGCGAGACCCGAGCGAGTGAACACCGGCCGAGCTCAGACAGGGGCGCGGGGCTGTGTCCATGTGCGGCTCCGCCGCGTGGGCGCGCCCAGCCCCCACCGGCCCGCAGCCGACAGACAACCCCTACGCGGCGTCCTCAAGAACCTCTTCCCGAATCCGCCGACAACACCGACTGATCAACCGGGACACATGCATCTGCGAAATCCCGAACTCCTCCGCGATCCGACTCTGCGTCATGTCCCCGAAGAACCGCAGGAACAAGATCTCCCGCTCCCGCGCGGACAACGCGGCAAGCCGAGGCCGCACAGCCTCCCGATCCACCACGACGTCCAACGCCGGATCAGCGGCCCCGAGCACGTCCCCCAACGCCCACCCGTCCCCACCGCCGGAGGCCTCCGCGTCCAACGACAACGCGCTGAAACTCTCCAGCGCCTCAAGCCCGGCCCGCACCTCCTCCTCGGAGAGGCACGCGTGCGCGGCGAGCTCCGCCACGGTCGGCCGCCGCCCCGGCACCGTCTGCGCCAGCTCCTGCCCGGCGACCCGCACCCGGTTCCGCAGTTCCTGCACCCGGCGCGGCACGTGCAGCGTCCACATGTGGTCGCGGAAGTGCCGTTTGATCTCGCCGGTGATGGTCGGCACGGCATAGCTCTCGAAGGCGTTGCCGCGCCCGGGGTCGTACCGGTCGACGGCCTTGACCAGGCCGAGGGCGGCGACCTGGCGTAAGTCCTCGGTGCTCTCGCCCCGGTTGCGGAACCGTCCGGCGAGCCGGTCGGCCATGGGCAGCCAGGCCTCCACGATGTGGTCGCGGACGGTGTCGTGCCGCGGTCCGGGCGGCAGCGCGACCAGCGTGCGGAACGCCTCCGCGGTGTCGGGGGCGTCCGGGTGGGAACGGCGTTGCGTGTGGGTTCGAGTGGGCATGGTGCGTCACAACTCCCTTGAGCATGCTCCGGGTTGGACGGTCACCGGTGGGAACGCGTCTGCGATCCAGCGCTGTCGGTTCGCCTGCCCCCGACCTCGGGGCACAAACACGCGTCAGTCCCGCTCGCGTGCCCCCTGCCGGGTGCGGCCGGGGGCCACGAGGCGTCGTGGATGGCGGCGCAGGTACTCGCCCTCCAGCCGGGCCATGCGGTCGTTGTGGGCGCGCAGCGCGTCGTTCGAGCCGTACAGCAGGGTGTCGTGGCGCGTGCGGTGGATGGTCTCCAGCTCCTTCATGAGCTGGGAGTCGTCCAGGCGCGCAGGGTCGACTCCGGTCATGGTGTGCCCCGCTCGTCGAGTCTCACGGTCCTGAGACCACTCTACGAACATTCGGGCCCCGCGGCCTCCGCACTGCACCGACCTATCGCGCGCGCTCCACCCGCCGCTCGTCCCACACGGGCTCGGTGCTCTCGCGGACCCTGCCGTCGCTGCCGAAGACGAGGTAGCGGTCGAAGGAGCGGGCGAACCAGCGGTCGTGCGTGACGGAGAGGACTGTGCCGTCGAAGGCCTCGAGGCCCTCCTGGAGGGCTTCGGCGGACTCCAGGTCGAGGTTGTCGGTGGGCTCGTCGAGGAGCAGGGCGGTGACACCCTGGAGTTCCAGGAGCAGGATCTGGAAGCGGGCCTGCTGGCCGCCGGAGAGCCGGTCGAAGCTCTGCTCGGCCTGGCCGGTCAGCTCGTAGCGGCGCAGCCGGGACATGGCGGGGCCCTGGGCCTGCGCGTGCTCCTTCCACAGGATGTCGAGGAGGGTGCGGCCCTGGAGTTCGGGGTGGGCGTGGGTCTGTGCGAAGTGGCCTGCCACGACGCGTGCGCCGAGCTTCCACTCCCCCGTGTGCTTCACGTCGTCGCCGGCGAGGAGGCGCAGGAAGTGCGACTTGCCCGAGCCGTTCGAGCCGAGGACGGCGACGCGTTCGCCGTAGAAGACCTCCAGGTCGAAGGGTTTCATCAGGCCCGTGAGTTCAAGTCCCTTGCAGGTGACGGCCCTTACTCCGGTGCGGCCGCCCTTGATGCGCATGGTGATGTCCTGCTCGCGGGGCGGCTCGGGGGGCGGGCCCGCCTCCTCGAACTTGCGCAGGCGGGTCTGGGCGGCCGCGTAGCGGGACGCCAACTCGTGGGAGATGGAGGCGGCCTGACGGAGGTTCAGGACGAGTTTCTTCAGCTGGGCGTGCTTCTCGTCCCAGCGGCGGCGCAGCTCCTCGAAGCGGGCGAAGCGTTCGCGCCGGGCCTCGTGGTAGGTGGCGAAGCCGGCGCCGTGCACCCAGGCGTCGGCGCCGGTCGGCGAGGGTTCCACGGAGACGATCTTCTCGGCGGCGCGGGCGAGGAGTTCGCGGTCGTGGGAGACGAACAGGACCGTCTTGCGGGTCTCCTTGAGTCGCTCCTCAAGCCACCGCTTGCCGGGCACGTCGAGGTAGTTGTCGGGCTCGTCGAGGAGCAGTACCTCTTCGCTCCCGCGCAGCAGCGCCTCCAGCACGAGCCGCTTCTGCTCACCGCCGGAGAGCGTGCTGACCTGCCGGAACTGCGCCTTGTCGTACGGCACTCCGAGCGCGGCCATGGTGCACATGTCCCAGAGGGTCTCGAACTCGTAGCCGTGCACCTCGGCCCAGTCGGACAGGGCCTGCGCATAGGCGAGTTGGGCCGCCTCGTCGTCGACGGTCATGATGCCGTGCTCGGCCTTGTCGACCTCCGCCGCGACCGCGCGGATGCGGGGCGGGGCGACCGAAACGAGCAGGTCCCGTACGGTGCTCCCGTCGCGTACGGAGCCCACGAACTGGCGCATCACGCCCAGGCCGCCGCTCACGGTGACGGTGCCGCCGTGCGGTTTCAGCTCGCCGGAGATCAGCCGGAGCAGGGTCGTCTTGCCGGCGCCGTTGGGCCCGACCAGGGCGACCACGGCGCCTTCGCCGACCCGGAAGGACACATCGCCGAGGAGCGGCCTCCCGTCGGGGAGGTAGTACTCGAGGTGTGCGGCTTCCAGATGTCCCATGACCACGCATTCTGTGGGGCGGCCTCGCGGCCGGGCAAACCCTTATTGTGCCCGCCGGGGCCTCGCTACGGCTTCTGGTCCTCGTCGAGCGGCTGTCCGGTCGGGCCCGCGTCCGTGTCCGGTCCGGCGGTGTCCATGGCGGCGCCCTGCCAGGACAGCACCTTCCAGCCGTCGGCCGGTGAGCCGTCCAGGATCACGATGCCGGTGTTGTCGAGGGGGCGGGCGGCGGCGAAGGACACGTCGACGTTGTCGGCGCGGGCGGCCGTCCACATCCGGATCGCGGCGCCGTGGCTGATCATGGCGACGGTGCCGGCGCCGCTGTCGGCGGCCTCGGCGATCACGCCGTCGTAGCGGGCGAGGGCCTCCACGCCGTTCTCGCCGCCGGGCATCCGCAACTCCGTGTCACCGGATGCCCACGCGAACACGATCCGCATGTACTCGTGGCCGGGTTCCCGGTCGCCGGGCAGCATCTCCAGGTCACCGGCGGTCAGCTCGCGGATGCCGTCCCGGACGCGCACGTCGAGGCCGCGGGCGGCGGCCAGCGGGGCCGCGGTGTGCTGGGTGCGGATCAGGGTGGAGGCGTAGAGGGCCTCGATGTCCTCGCCGGCCACGGCCTCGGGGAGGGCGGCGGCCTGGCGGCGGCCGAGGTCGGTCAGCTCCGCGCCGGGGATCGCCGTATCGAGGAGGAAGTCCACGTTGGCCGTGGTCTGGCCGTGGCGGATGAGGAGCAGGCGCATGCGGGGGTTCCTCCGATGAAACGGTCCGCCGACGGTTGGAACGGTCCACCGACGGCGGCATCGGCTCGCCGACGGTCCGCCGGGCAGCAAAACGGCCATTTCAGGGTACCCGGCACCGCATGAGCCCCGACGTCGACCTCACGGTCCCCCTTCCCGGCCGCCACGCCCTGCACGCATGGCTGCTCTCCCTGGACTCCCGTCTCTTCGAAACCGCGGCCGAGCGGAACTGGCCCGCCGGTGAACCGGTGCTGCCCAGGCTGAGCCGGAGTGCCAATCACGGCGTGCTGTGGTTCGCGACGGCCGCCGCCGTGGCCGCGAGCCGAACGCCGCGCGCCCGCCGGGCCGCCGCCCGGGGCCTCGCCTCGCTGAGCGTCGCCTCCCTCGCCATCAACACCCTCGGGAAGCGGAGCGTGCGCCGCCCCCGGCCCGTCCTGGACCCGGTCCCGCCGGGGCGCCGGCTGAAACGGCAGCCGATCACCACGTCGTTCCCGTCCGGTCACGCGGCGTCGGCGGCGGCCTTCGCGACCGGGGTGGCCCTGGAGTCGCCGGCCTGGGGGGCGGTGGTGGCGCCGATCGCGTTCTCGGTCGCCGTGTCCCGGGTCTACACCGGTGTGCACTTCCCGAGCGATGTATTGGCCGGGGCGGCGCTGGGAGCGTGTGCGGCGTTCGCGGTGCGCGGGATGGTGCCGACCCGCGGGCAGGTCGTGCCGCCGGCCCGTCCGCGCGCCGAGGTCCCGGCGCTGGAGGACGGCGAGGGCCTGGTCATGGTGGTCAACTCGGCGTCGGGCACCGCGGACAGGGCGGACGCGCTGACGGACCTCCTGCCCGGCACGGAGATCGTTGCCTGTCAACCGGCGGACATCCAGGCCGAGTTGGAGAAGGCGGCGGCCCGCGCCCGGGTCCTCGGGGTGTGCGGCGGCGACGGCACGGTGAACGCGGCGGCCGAGGTCGCCCTGCGCCACGGCCTGCCCCTCGCGGTCCTCCCCGGCGGCACCCTCAACCACTTCGCCTACGACCTCGGTGTGGAGGGCCCCCGGGACCTGAGCCGGGCGATCAAGCAGGGCGACGCCGTCCGCGTGGACGTCGGCCGCTTCAGCTCCGGCGCCACCCGGGGCATCTTCCTCAACACCCTGAGTCTGGGCGTCTATCCGGAGCTGGTGCGCGAGCGGGAGCGCTGGGCGCCCCGGATCGGCGGCTGGCCGGCGGGCGTGCTGGCGGCGCTGCGGGTGCTGCGCGCCGACCGGCATCCGCTGGAGGCCGAACTCGGCGGCCGCGTCCGCCCGTTGTGGCTGCTGTTCGCCGGCAACGGCACCTACCACCGGATGGGCATCGCCTCGGGCCGCCGGGTCGACCTGGCGGACGGACGCCTCGACGTACGGGTCGTGCACGGCGGCCGCAGGCCCGCACTACGACTCCTCGCCGCGGCCCTCGCCGGCCCCTTCTCCCGCTCTCCCGTCCACGCGGCGGTCCAGGTCCATCGCCTGCACCTGACCGGTCTCACGCCGGGCACGCTGCTCGCCTACGACGGTGAAGTCACGGACGTGGAAGGCGAGTTGACCTTGGAGGAGTTGCCCGAGGGGCTGACGGTGTACCGGCCGCTGACGGAGTCCCTGACCACCCGTCAGTCCACATCGTAAAACGCAGGTCTCATCATGCGACATGCGCGCGTACCGTTCTGCTTACGCCGAAGAAGACGCGAAGGGGTAGGTAGAGCCATGCCGAAACCGCAGGAGACCGCCGTCTACACGCACGGGCACCACGAGTCCGCGCTGCGTTCGCACCGTCAGCGGACCGCCGCCAACTCCGCCGCCTACCTGCTCGGTTCGCTCAAGCCGCACATGAAGATCCTGGACATCGGCTGCGGCCCGGGCACCATCACCGCCGACCTGGCGGCACTGGTCCCCGACGGCCATGTCACCGGTGTCGACCACGCCGCGGGCGTCCTGGAACCGGCCCGGGAGGTCGCCGCCGAACGCGGCCTGACCAACGTCGACTTCGCGGTCGCCGACGTCCACGCGCTGGACTACCCCGACAACACGTTCTGCGTGGTCCACGCCCATCAGGTGCTCCAGCACGTGGGCGATCCGGTGCAGGCGCTGCGGGAGATGGTGCGGGTGACCAAGCCTGGCGGGTTCATCGCCGCCCGCGACGGCGACTACGCGGTGATGACGTGGTACCCGCTGGTGCCGGGACTGGACGACTGGCTGGAGCTGTACCGGCGGGTGGCCCGCGCCAACGGGGGCGAGCCGGATGCCGGACGCCGTCTCAAATCGTGGGCCATGCAGGCGGGGCTGAACGACATCACGTCCACGTCGAGCACCTGGACGTTCCAGACTCCGGACGAGCGGACCTGGTGGAGCGGCCTGTGGGCGGACCGCACCGTCCAGTCGTCGTACGCGCGGATCGCGACCGAGGGCGGGCATGCGACCACCGGGCAACTGCATGCCATCGCGGACGCCTGGCGGGAGTGGGGAAAGCAGGACGACGGCTGGTTCGCCGTGCTGCACGGCGAGATCCTCTGCCGCAAGCCCGCCTGAGAACGACGCCGGCGACGCCGCCGGGCCGGGATTCGTCCGAAAGGATCACCTCGGCCCGGCCGTCCCAACTAGGCTCGTCCGTATGGACATTCTGGGAGCCACGCTGCGGATCTGCGTCGACGACCTGGAGACCGCCGTCCCCTTCTACGAACGCCTCACGGGTGCCTCGGCGCTCCGTTTCGAGCGCGGCGGGGTGTCGGTGGCCGCGGTCGGGTTCTTCCTGCTGATGAGCGGGCCCGAGGCGGAGTTGGAGGTGTTGCGCAAGGTCTCGGCGACCATCGCCGTCAAGGACGTCGACGAGGCGCACACACTCCTCACCGAACTCGGTGCCCGGGTCATTGCGGGCCCACTGGCAACACCGGTGGGGCGCAACCTGATCGCCGTGCATCCGGATGGAACGGTCTACGAGTACGTGGACCGGCGGGGCTGACGGCCGACCGCCGGTCCACGTCTCACCTCATCTCATCTCATCTCACCGCACCTCAGGGCGTCTCCGGCCGCATCCGGAAGTCGTAGCGCGTGGGCAGTGGTTCGTCGGTGAGGCGGGTCCAGAGCCGGCCGATCGACTCGGCTCCCTCGCGCAGGTCGGCGACCTCGAAGCCGTCGGCGAAGACCGCCCACGCGTCGTCGCGCCGCCCTTCCGCGAGCAGCAACTCGGCCTGGAGCAGCAGGAATCGGCCGCGTTCGCGGGTGGCGGGGTGCAGCATCTCCCAGACGGCGCGGGCGTCCGCGACCCGCCGTACCCGCAGCAGCGCCTCGACGGCCTCGCGGCCGAGCGCGGCCGTGGCGGCGGTCCAGCTCTCGCCGGCGTCGCGCCGCTCGTGGCAGAGGTCGGCGAAGGCCTCGGTGTAGCGGTCGGCGGCCCGTTCGTGGTTGCCCGACTCCTGGTCCGCGACGGCGAGACAGCGCAGCAACGGCCAGAGGGACGGGGCGAGTTCGATGGCCCGTTCCCAGCTGCGCACCGCCTGCGCCCGGTCGTCGGCGTGCCATTGGGCGACGCCGAGGTGGTACTCGGTGAGCGGGGTGGCGGGCGCCGTCTCCAGCATGTCCCGCCAGTGCGGGGCGACGAGCGTCTCGCCGGGCGGCCGGACCCGGCGCGGCTCTGGCAGCGCACCGCTGCGCAGCAGCGCCGCCCAGGGTGCCTGGGCCTCGCCGAGTGTGGACTCGTCGAAGGGGGTGCCGGGCAACTTCCAGTCGGTGCGCAGGACTTCGAGGGCACCCCAGCCGGAGCCGGTGGCGAGGATCTCGCCGGGTTCGGTGTCGGCGTACGGCTTCCAGGCGGCGTAGGCCGCGTCCAGGTCGGCGCGGGGCAGGGCGGTTTCGAGGCGGGCCTCGACCCCGTCCACAACGGCGGGCCACTCCCCCTCGGCGTCGACGTCGGCCTCGGCGTCGAGCGGACCGTAGGCCTCCAGCCAGGACACCTCGCTCTCCGGGTCGAGGCGTATGTGCTCCAACTGGGTACGGGCCAGGCCCGCTTGGATCTCGCAGTAGCCGCCCGTGCCCGGTTCGGTGAGCCACTCCTGCCAGCGGCGGCCGCCGCTGCCGGTGCCCCACACGAAGAGTTTGCGGCCCCGGAGTGCGTCGGTGGACGTGTGCACCAGACCGTGCCCGTCCTCGTCGAGCGCGGCGATCCAGCGGCGCCGCGCGTCCGGGATCTCGTAGAAGTAGTCGGCTGCGTAAGGGCTGTTGAGGGGATGGGACCGGTCCACTCCGTCGTACGACGGCACGGGCACCCGGCGCAGTCGCCGCTCGTAGCCGAAGTGCCAGGCCTCCGACGCCGGTGCGAGGACCCGGCGTTGCTCCGGTACCGCGATGTTGGACCACCAGTAGGTGGGCGCGGGTTTCTCGTGCGGGTTGCGGATGCGGACGCCGACGTGGAGGAAGTCGGAGCCGTCCGGGAGCCACAGGTCGACCTGGAACGGGAGGTCGCGCAGCCGTTCCCACTCCCACAGACGGAGCATCTCGCCGCCGTCGGGGGCGGGGACGCGGGCGGCGTGCAGGGGTGCGCAGGAGAGGGAGGTGTGGCCGGTGGCGCCGATGTTCCATTCGATGCCGCCGGAGAACCAGGCGCCGTTGAGGGCGAAGTTGGCGGGCTGCAACACCGGGTTGCGGTACAGGAGTTCACGGTCGGTGGGCTTGTGGACGAGGGACGCGATGCGGCCGCCGAGGGCGGGGAGGACGGTGGCGCGCAGCCGGTCGTTCTCGATCACCAGGGCGTCGATCCGGCGGGGTGCGCGGTCTCTGTCGTAGCCGTCGCGGACGCGGGTCGGCAGCAGGCTGCGGAGGGGTTCGTAGCCGATCTGGCGGGCCATGTCCCGGGGCAGGGCCTCGCGGTCCCGGTCGTCTATGCGGTGTGCCTCGTCGAGCGGACTCAGTGGGGGCAGCGGGTTGTCCGGACCCAACTCCGCGGTGGGCAGGGTCAGTACCTCACGTCGGATCGTCGTCACGATCACCATGGAACCCGGCAACGGGTGCGGTGGCCAGGGGCGCCGCCGGTCAGGATTCCGCAAAGGCGGGGCGCCGGAAATTCCGCGTGCGGTGCGTCCGGGTCGACGTAGAGTCGGGCGATCGACGGCACGGAGCGAGGAGTGGAACGGCGGATGAGCGAGCAGCACACGTACCGGGTGATCGTCCGGGGCACCTGGGACGGGCTGACGGACGAGGCGCGGCAGCGGCTGCTGGGCGAGGCGTCGGAGCACGGGATGCTGAGCATGCGGTTCACCGAGGAGGGCTCGCTCAGTTACGAACCGTCGCCGCTCAAGCACTTCTCGTGGCGGTATGTGGTGGTGTCGGACGCGGCGGACGGCGTGGAGATGGCGGCGGCGCTCGCGGAGGACCGCGCCGAGACCGCGCTGAAGGGCCTCGGCTACGGCTTCCGGGATCTGAGGTCGACGGTCACGGACCTGGACACGATGAAGGTCAACCGGAAGTCCGCATCTCGGCGGTGATCGCCCAGCGCTCGTGGTCGCGCCAGGCGCCGTCGATGTAGATCATCTTCGGCGAGAGGCCTTCGAGCCGGAATCCGCAGCTGCGGGCGAGCCCGATCGACCCGGCGTTGCCGGGCTGCACATTGATTTCGAGCCGGTGCAGCCGCATCGGCCCGAAGGCGTGGTCCACCACGAGGTTCATCCCCTCGCGCATCAGCCCGCGCCCGGCCGCGTGCGCGAAGGCGCCGTATCCCAGCGCACCGCACTGGAAGCCGCCCTGCACGATGTTGTTGATGTTGATGAACCCGGCGATGCCCCCGCCGTCCAGCTCGCACACCAGGAACCCGGCCTTGGTCGGATCCTGGATCAGCCGTCCCGCGTAGGCGGTGTACGCGTCCCCGCTCGCCGGCGGGAACAGCCACGGCTGGTGCAGATCCTTGCTCTCCCGGGCCCGCGCGGTGAACTCGGCGCCGTCCTCGTAGGTGAAGTGACGTATCCCCACGCGGGGGCCCTGGGCGAGATAACGGGAAGTGGCATGCGGCATCCCGTCACCCTAGTCAGGGTCGGCGGCGCCGGCGCATGAAATAGGCACCGCAGAGGGCGCCGATGATCGCCGTGGCCAGCAGTGCCATCCACAGCGGCATGGTGACCTCGGGGATCAGCAGGCGGATCTTCGTGTCGTGGGTGTTCTCGAAGATGAAGATCAGGGCCAGGACGGCGAGCAGCAGAACAGTGATCCGGGCGGGCGTCAGCAGCCGTTCCCGATGGCCGGTGCCGGTGCCGCTCTCGGTGGTCTTCGGGCTCATGTCTCCAGGGTGAGCCCGAATCGGCCATCACGCACGGTGAGACTCAGTCCGCGACGACCGGCAGCTCCAGCACCCCCGTGTCCCGCGGCGAGCTGACCACCGTGACCGGTTTGATCCCCCGGTTCCCGGTGTACGCGTCGTCGCTCGCCGCGATCACGAACCGCAGCCGGTGCCCCTTCGCGAACCGGTGCACGATCCCCGGCAGGGTGACCGTGAAGCTCTTCGTGACGTCCGGGATCCGGACCGGGGCGACCAGCCGGTGGACCAGGGTCGCGGTGCCGTCGGGCGCGAGATCGTAGAGCTTGGCGAAGAGGACGAGCTTGTCGGCGGCGTCGCCGGAGTTCTGGACGCGCCGCGCGGCCGAGGAGACGACCTTGAGGGTCGCCCTCGGGGCGCCCACCACGTCCGTCGTACGGTTCAGGGGTGGACCGGTCCAACCGAGGTAGGTGCCACGGGTGTCGTACGGCGCCGGGTCCGGCAGGCCGGTCATGGCGCTCAGCGAGTTCTCCGAATGGCTCGTGGGGACAGGCCCGTTGGTGTACTCGCGGCTGCCGCGCGCCACCTTCGCCCGGTCGTCCACCAGCTTGCCGTCGCCGGAGAGATACAACTTCTCGTCCAGTACGGGGAGTTGGCTCGCCATGGCGTAGGTGCGGGCCGGGTTCGTGAGCCAGTCGCGGTAGTAGGCGAAGGCCGGTCCGGTGTCCACGTTCGTCCGCCCGCGCAGATAGCGGTCGAACCAGGCCGCGATCCGCCGCCCGACATAGCTCGACTCCAACTTGCCCTGGCTCAGGTCGAGTTCACCGGCGGTCGACCCACCGCTGTGTCCCCAGGACTGCCAGATCATCTTCGTCGTGGTCCCCTGCGCCTTCAGCGTCTTGTACGTCGCCGTCGCCTCGTTGAGGTTGAACAGGCTGTCGGCCTGCCCCTGGACGAGGAGTGTCGGCGCCTCGACCCGGTTGAGATACGACACCGGTGAGACGCTGTGGGCGTAGCCGAGCACATCCGCCGTCGGTTTCGCCGGATAGCTCCCGGAGTTCAGCCTGCGGATCAGGGCGCAGGCCTTGCTGACGAAGTGCACGCAGGCGAGGGAGTTGATCCGGGTCGGGTCGAGGCCCGGCACGGTCAGGGGCTGGGTCTCGCCCATGAGGTAGAAGCCGTTGGTCCACTGCCACTTGAAGACTCCGGGCACGCTCCCACCGTTGTTGGGGTCGAGGGAGTAAGCCAGGTCGTGCCAGGTGACCATGGGGACCAGGGCGTCCACCCGGTGGTCCACGGCGGCCGTCGCCAACTGGACGGCGCCGCCGTACGATCCGCCGATCATCCCGACCCGGGGGTCCCCCTTCGCGTCGAGTGTCACGAAGTCCGCCCTGGTCCCGTCGTCCGCGGCACGTGTGCCCGCGAGGAAGTCGACCAGTCCCGACGCGGCCGCCGCGTCGATGTCCGGGTCGTCGAGCGAGATGAGGCACCCCGACTTGCCGAACCCGAGCCCGGAGTAGACGAGTCCGACATAACCGCGCCGCGCGAAGGTCTTGCCGATGGCGTCCGTGGACCCGTCGGACTTGCTGCCGCCGAAGCCGTTGGTCGCCAGTACGGCGGGCGCGGGATGGGCGCGGTCCACGCCCGCTGGCCGGTAGAGGTCGGCGTCGACCGCGCAGTCCCGGCCGCCCGCACGGACGGTGAACTTCAGTGCGGTGACGGTGTACTGGTCCGTGGCGGCGGCACGGCCGGCGAGGGCGAACGGGGCGGTGAGGGTGAGCGCGAGAGCAAGTGCGGTGCGGAGTCCGAGCACACGACGGGACAAAGGGGACCTCCACAGTGAGGACAACCCGGCGGAGAACAAAGGGAGTTTGCGGGCAGCGATACGACAGGCGGGTGGGCGGCTACCGCAGCGCGGGCTCGTCCAGCGTCAACGTGCCCGCGTCCGCGTCCAGTTCGGCCGCCACTCCGAGCGGTATCGTGAGCGCCCCCTCGCAGTGCCCGAACCCCAACTCCTCGACGACGGGCACCCCGAGCCCGCCCAGCCGGTCGACGAACACCGGGCGCAGCTTCTCGTAGGGTCCGCAGCCGGACCAGGAGCCGAGGGCGATGCCCGCGACCCCGTCCAGCCAGCCGCTGCGCAGGAGTTGGGTGAGCATCCGGTCGATGCGGTACGCCTGTTCGCCGACGTCCTCGATGACCAGCAGTCCGCCGCGCGCGCTCGCCGGTGCGTGCGGGGTGCCGAGGTCGGCGGCGAGCAGGGCCAGGCAGCCGCCGAGGGTGACGCCCCGGGCCCGCCCGGGCACCAGCGCACCGCCGCCCGCGGCGGCCCGGAGGGTCCGCACGGACTCCGGGTGGAACAGGGTCGCCCTCAAGTGCTCCTGCGTACGGGTGTTCTTGACGAAGTCGGCGCCGGCCGCTGCGGGCCCGTACAGGGTGACCAGGCCGAGCCGGGTGGCGAACGCCTGATGCAGCACGGTGGGGTCGCTGAAGCCGACGAACACCTTCGGTCCCGCGGCGCGCATCGCGTCCCAGTCGAGGAGGTCGACGATGCGCTGTACGCCGTAGCCGCCGCGGGCGCACAGGACGGCGGCCACGGACGGATCGCACCAGGCGTTCTGCAGATCGGCCGCGCGGTCCGCGTCCGTACCGGCCAGATAGCCCAACTCGCCGTGCCGGTCGAGGACATGGGGTGCGACGACGGGGTCGAGGTCCCAGCCGCGCAGGATGTCCAGGCCCGCCTCCAGCCGTTCCTCGGACACCGGCCCGCTGGGCGCGACGACGGCCACGCGGGCGCCGGGGGCGAGTCGGTAAGGGCGGACGAGTGCGGTCACTTGCTGAGCTCCAGGGTGGGGATGCCGGGCGGTTCGATGCCGAAGACCTGTGCGTACAGGGAGAGTTCGGCCTCCAGGGCGCGGATCATGGTGTCGGCGCGGCGGAATCCGTGGCCCTCGCCCTCGAACGCGAGGTAGGCGTGCGGTACTTGGCGTCCGCGCATCCGTTCCAGGAGGCGTTCGCACTGGACGGGCGGGCAGATCACGTCGGCCAGGCCCTGCAGCAGCAGGAAGGGTGCGGTGATGCGGTCGGCGTGCTCGACGGGTGAGCGCTCGGTGTAGCGGGCGGGCACGTCGGCGAGGGGTCCGACCAGGGTCTCCAGGTACCGGGACTCGAAGTCGTGGGTCTCCCCCGAGGCCCAGTTGGCCAGGTCGAGGACCGGATAGATGATGGTGCCGCAGGCGTAGACGTCGGTCGTCACCAGGGACGCGGCGCTGGTCCAGCCGCCCGCGCTGCCGCCCCGGACGGCGAGCCGGGCCCGGTCTGCGGTGCCTTCGTCGGCCAGGGCGAGGGCTACGGCGGCGCAGTCCTCCACATCGACGACGCCCCACTGTTCGCGCAGCCGGTTGCGGTACTCCCGGCCGTGCCCGGTGGAGCCGCCGTAGTTGACCTCGGCGACGCCGATGCCCCGGGAGGTGAAGTAGGCGATCTCCAGGTCGAGGACGAGCGGCGCCCGGCTGGTGGGTCCGCCGTGCGCCCAGATGACGTACGGAGGTAGTTCATTGCCTGGAGCGGTCCAACTCGGACTGTGCGGCGGGTAGATGTGGGCGTGGATGTCGCGTCCGGCGGGGCCGGTGAAGGTGCGGATCTGGGGTTCGGGATAGTGCGCGGGGTCCACCGGGTCGTCGTGGGGAGCGCCGATGACCCGTGCTCTGCCGATGCGGGTGTCGAGTTCGACGACCTCGTGGGCGCTGCGCGGGCTTGCGCCGACGCCGACGATCCGGTCGCCGTGCACCGCGAGCGTGGACGTGAACTCGGTCCAGGGACCGGCCGCGTCGACGACCTCGCCGGTCTCCGGGTCAAGGACGCCGAGCAGGGCGGCGCCCCGGCCGTGCACGACGGCGATCAGGCCGCTCTCCAGCGGTGCGAACCAGCGCTGGCCGAGCTTCCACAACGGCCCGCCGAACTCCTCCTCGCGCGGGCACACCGGCTCGTGGTCGCGGTACAGGTTCCACCAGCCGGTGCGGTCGCTCGCGTACAACAGCGAGCCGTCGAACCCCCAGTCGACCTGCGCGACCGACTCCTCGGGCCCACCGGCCACCACTCGCGGCTCACCGAACGTGCCGTCGTCCGCCACCTCGGCGAGCAGCAGCTCCGTGCCGTCCCACGGCATACGCGGATGGTCCCAGGCGAGCCAGGCTGCCTTCCGTCCGTCGGGCGAGACGCACGGCCCGGACACGAACCGGTGCCGGTCGTCGGTGAGTTCGCGTACGGCATGCCGGTCCTCGGCGGCGGACCGGTCCAACGGTACGGCGGCCAGGACGCGCCGCACATCACCGGGCCCCTCGCCGGTGAACTCCTCAAGAACGCACCACACTTCACCCAGGTCCGGGCGCACCCGCGGCTCCGCCCAGCGGAGTCCACCGCCCACGGGAGAGACCGGCGTCAGAGGCTCCGGTACGCTCCCCGGCTCGTAGCGGTAGAGGCGCTGGTCGGTGAAGTTGACGAACACCACGAGAGGTTGACCGTTGTGGACCGTTCCAGCCCAGGGCTGTCCGCCGTACTCCATGACGCGGCTGCGGACGTTCCAGGGCGCGGGCAGCACCGACTCCTGGGAGCCGTCCGCGCGCCGCCGCACCAGGGTGCGACGGCCTGCCTCGGTGGGCCGTGGTTCGGTCCACCAGACCTCGTCGCCGACGAACCCGACCCACTCGGGATGTCCGTCGTGGGCGGCGGCGAGCGCCGCGTCGATGGGCGAGGGCCACGAGCCGTACGCCAACGTCCGCATGTTGTCCCCCACTTGCTAGGCCGACCTCAGAAAGCGGTCCAGAACACGGACGCCGAAGTGGAGTGCTTCGACGGGAACCCGTTCGTCGACTCCGTGGAACAGCGCCTGGTAGTCGAAGCCCTCGGGGAGCTTCAGCGGTGCGAAGCCGTAGCCGGTGATGCCGAGGCGGGAGAACTGTTTGGCGTCGGTGCCGCCGGACATGCAGTACGGCACCACATGTCCCTCGGGCGCGAACTCCTCGACGGCGGCCCGCATTCGGGCGTACGTCGGGGAGTCGACCGGGGCCTGGAGGGCGACCTCTCGGTGGTGGAACTCCCAGTCGACGTCGGGTCCGGTGAGGCGGTCCAGGGTGGTGCGGAACTCGTCCTCGCCGCCCGGCAGATACCGTCCGTCGACGTGGGCCACGGCCTCGCCCGGGATCACGTTGACCTTGTAACCGGCGTTCAGCATGGTCGGGTTGGCGCTGTTGCGGACGACGGGCTCGACGAGTTTCGCCGCGGGTCCGAGCTTGGCCAGGAGGCCGTCCACGTCGTCGAGATCGGGGTCGATGCCGTACAGGGCGGCGAGTTCGGTGAGGGCCGCGCGGACGGTCGGGGTGAGCCGTAGCGGCCATGCGTGTTCGCCGATGCGGGTGATCGCGGCGGCGAGACGGGTCACCGCGTTCTGGTGGTTGACCTTGGAGCCGTGGCCGGCCCGGCCGTGCGCGGTCAACTTGAGCCAGGCGGTGCCGCGTTCGCCGGCGGCGATGGGGTAGATCTCCCGGCCGCCGCCGTCGTGGAAGGTGAACGCCCCTGATTCGCTGATGCCTTCGGTGCAGCCCTCGAAGAGCCCGGGGTGCCGGTCGGCGAGGAAGCCGGAGCCGTCCTCGGCGCTGGCCTCCTCGTCGGCGGTGAACGCGATGACGAGGTCGCGGCGCGGTCGTACGCCCGTTCTGGCCCAGGCGCGGACGACGGCGAGGATCATCGCGTCCATGTTCTTCATGTCGACCGCGCCGCGCCCCCACACGACGCCGTCGCGGATCTCGCCGGAGAAGGGGTGCACGGTCCAGTCCTCGGCCTGCGCCGGTACGACGTCGAGGTGACCGTGGACGAGCAGCGCGTCCGCCGAGGGGTCGGTGCCCTCGATGCGGGCGACGACGTTGGTGCGGCCCTTGGAGCGTTCCAAGAGGATGGGTTCGAGGCCCGCGCCGGCCAGTCGTTCGGCGGCGTACTCGGCGGCGGGGCGCTCCCGGCAGTCGCCGCCGCCCCGGTTGGTCGTGTCGATGCGGATGAGGTCCGAGGTGAAGGTGACGACCTCGTCCAGGGCCCGCGCGTCGATGTCAGCCATACTGCTCCTCCACCGCGGCCGAGACGATCGTGGTGACCGCCTTGAAGGTTCGGATCCCCTCGTACATGGTGTCGCCGGTGTACGCGACCTTCCGCTCCCCGACCCGCTCGACACCGGGCACGACGGTGGCGGCCATCGCGAGATGCTCGGCGTCGAATTCGAGGGCGACGGTGAACGGACCGCCCCGCACCGGTTCCTGACGGACCGCCAGCTTCGCCGCCTCCTTCGCCGCCGCGCGGATGTCGGCGGCCGTCCTGGCCGGTGTCCGGCACACGGCCGCGTACCGCGACACATGGTCCTTGACGGCGACCTTCAGTGCCCCGGGCGCGTACCCGAGGGCGTCCTCGCAGGCCACGTCGTCACCCGTGACAAGGATCACCGGTACCCCGTACTCGGCGACGACATGCGCGTTGAGCAGTCCCTCGCTCGCGCGGACGTCGTTCAGCCACACCCCGGTGATCGAGTTGGCGAGATAGGTGTGGGCGAGGACGCCCTCCATGCCGGCGCCCGCGTGGTAGCCGACGAACGCGATGCCGTCGACGTCGCCGTGCTGCACGCCCTCCACCATGGACAGCGACTTGTGCCGCCCGGTGAGCATCTGCGTCCGCTCGTCCAGCCGTTCAAGGAGCAGATTGCGCATCGTCCAGTGCGCCTCGTTGACGAGCACCTCGTCGGCTCCGCCGTCGTAGAAGCCGAGGACGGCGGCGTTCACGTCCGAGGTGAACAGCGAACGGCACCGCTCCCACTGCGGTGTCCCCGGCAACACGTCGGCGGGCCAGGTGACGCCGGTGGCACCCTCCATGTCGGCGCTGATGAGGATCTTCATGCTGCGTCACGTTACGCGCCGACGATGCGGCCCACCAGGAAGCGCCGCACCCCCTGGTGTCCCCACGCCAGGGTTATCCCCGACCTCGCCTCTGGGGCGCGGCACCCTGGACCGTTCCTAGAGTCCGCGTGCAGGTGACGGTCGAAGCCGCTCCATCCGCGAGCCGCTCGCCGTCTTCGGGGAACGCGAGGGAGACGACCATGGGACCGAACAATGCCGAACTGGCGCGGGTGTTCACCCGACGGCCCAAGAGCACCATCGCCGACGTGACGTTCGAAGCCAACGGGGAGATCGAGATCGTCCTGGAGGGGGAGTGCGGATCGACGCTCCTGGGGGGCGGCGGCAAGTACCGGGTGGAGATCCTCGTCCGTGACATCACCGCGAACGACAACATCCCCTTCAAGGTGGCAGGACCCACGAACGGCGCCTTCATGGACGCCACTTGGCCGCAGGAGGACCAGGCGTTCCTCTACACCGTGGAGCCGGCCGCGCTGGCGGGACGCGGTGGGCATCTGTGCCAGGTGTACGCCTACCTCCTCGTCGGTGTGCGGAACTTCGACGCCGACTTCAAGACCAGCGAGATGTTCCTGATCGAGCCGTAGGCACGAGGGCAGCGCTGTGGGCCGGCCCGGGGGATGCCCCGGGCCGGCGGGCTCTCAAGGTGCGGGAGCCAGGGCGGCGACGAGGCCCACGCGTGAGGTGAGGCCGAGCTTCGCGTAGATGTGCCCGAGGTGGTACTCGATGGTCTTGATGCTGAGGGCCAGCTCCCGGGCGATCTGCCGGTTGCTCAGGCCCTGGGCGGCGAGGTTGCCCACGGTGAGTTCCTGCGGGGTGAGCACCGAGTGGGAGGCGGTGCGCGGGCGGGCCGAGGCGCGTCCGCAGGCGGCGAGTTCCGTACGGCACTGCTCCAGGAAGGGCACGGCGTCCAGGCGGGTGAACGCGGCCCAGGCAACGTCGAGTTCGACGGCGGCGGCACCGCGCTTGGAGCCGCGGCGCAGGAACGCGCCGTAGGCGAGGTGCAGCAGTGCCCGCTCCCAGCAGGTGGTGTCCTGGCCGCAGTGGCGCAGTCCCGCCCGGAAGGCCCGCTCGGCGGCGTCGGTGTCGCCGCGCGCCCCTTCGACCATGCCGCGGCAGCGGGCGGCGGCGGCCATGTCGGGCCGGCGGCCACGGGCCTCGGCCAGCGTCTCGTACGGCACGAGCACCGCCTCGGCCTCGCGCGTACGGCCCGTGCGGACCAGGCCCTCGACGAGGAGGTGGCGCCACGGGAAGACCCCGGGTTCGTCGATGGCGTCGCGGTAGGCGAGTTCCGGGCCGAGCAGCGGACTCAGCGCCTCGACCACGCCCGCGTGGTCGCTCTCGGCGGCCCGCAGCAGGGCCAGCGCGCTCATCGCGTACGCCAGGTCGTTGGCGTCGGCGAGCCGGTTCGCGTACTCGATCGCACACCGCACGTGCTCCCGCGCGGCGGGGAAGTCGCCGCGGCCCGCGAGCGGGTACGCGGCGACCGCGTGGGCCAGGGCCAGCATCGACTTGTGGTCGGTGTCCTCGGCCAGGGACACGGCCTGGGTGCTGTGGGCGATGGCCTCGTCCCAGCGTCCGGCGCGGTACTCGGCGTCGGCGAGATAGCCCAGGGAGGGCGCGACCACCGACGGCAGACCGCCCTTGCGGTGCGCGGCGCAGGACTCGCTCAGGTCGCGGCAGGCGGCGTCGTACTCCCCGTTCCACATGCGCAGCGCGCCGCGCGCGAACAGTCCGTCGAGTTCCTTGGCGCCCGAGTAGGGGCCGTGTTCGGGCAGGTCCGCGACGGCTTTGAGCCCTTCGTCGAACCGTCCGGTCAGCGCGAGCGCGAGAGTGAGTTCGTCGCGCAGGAGCGAGGCCCGGTCGCCGGGTCCGGTGTCGAGTCCCCGGCGGGCCCAGCTGACCGCGCCGCGCGCGTCGCTCTGGATGAGACACAACCAGGCCATCTGTTCGGCGACGCAGCGCACGGTCTCCGGCTCGGTGTCGGCGCTCCGGCTGCGCCAGGCTGCGGTCAGTTCCCGGCGGGCCTCGTCCTGGCGGCCGGACTCCAGGGCGAGGCGTCCGAGCACGTACTGCTGCTGCGCGGTCCGCGGCAACGCCCGTACGGTGTCGGTGAGTTCGACGGCCTGGCCGACGTCTCCCGCGAGCAGGAGGTACTCCACCGCCTGGACGGTGCGTTCCTCGGCGCGGGTGCGGTCGGCGGTCAGTCGGGCACCCGACATGAGGTAGGCGGCAGCGGCCGACCAGGCGCCCTCGTCGGCCTGCCGGGCGGCGTACGCGGCCAGTTCGTCCGCGAGGCCCGCGTCGGGCTGGACGGCGGCGCGGGCCCGGTGGCGCAGCGCCTCGGCGGGTTCGTCCGCGAGCCGGGCCGCCGCCTCGTGCAGATGCGAGCGCCGGCGCGGCCCCAACCCCTGGTAGACGGCGGCCCGTTGGAGTGGATGGGCGAAGGTCGCGCGGGGCAGGTCCACGGCCGGTTCCTCGGCCAGTAGTCCGGCGGCCACCGCCTCCTCCAGGGCGTCCAGCGGGGTGGCCACCTCCCCGACCCGCGCGGCCTTGTGGAGCGGGCTGGACATACCGAGCACGCTGGCCGCGGCCACCAACCGCTGGGCGGGGAAGGTGCATGCGGCCAGTCCGTCGTTGACGAGGCGTGCGTAGCTGCGCGGGGCCGGCAGGGTCGCGTCGCTCGCCGCGAGGACGTCACGGGGGACCTGGTCGAGCAGGGCGCGGGTGTGCAGCGGGTTGCCGTGGGTGTGCGCCTGCAGCCGGGTGGCGGCCCGCCGCGAGAGCGGGGCCGTGCCCAACGCGCGGCCGAATTCGGCCAGTTCGTCGACGCCGAGTCCGTCCAGCGTCAGTTTGAGCGTGCTGTCCTCGGCCAGGACACGGCGCAGTCCGGCGGGCAGTCGCGGGTCGACGGTGTCGCGGGCCGCCAGCAGCGTCAGCACCCGGTCCACGCGCAGCCTGCGCAGAACGAAGGTGAGCGCGTGCAGCGAGGGTGTGTCGGCCCAGTTCATGTCGTCGATGACCAGGACGACCGGGGAACGGTCCTGGGCCCGGCCGAGGGCGTCGATGAGCGCGGAGCCGACGCCGATCGGATCCGGCAGTGCGGAGCCGGCCCGCCCGCAGCCGTTCAAGTCCCGCAGTGGGGCGTCCGGTTCGTCGGCGAGGCCCGCCACCAGCTGGGCCAGTACGCCGTACGGCAGATCCGCCTCGCCCTCCGAGCCGCTGGCCCGCAGCACCCGGTAGGCCGCCCCCAGATCCTTCAGGAACCTGCGCACCAGCGAGGTCTTGCCGATCCCCGCGGGTCCGTCGACGACCACGACCTGGGGTTCGCTGTGCCCGGCGCGGCGCAACCGGGCGGCCATCCGCGCGAGTTCGTCCTCACGGCCCAGAAACACCGTTTCGGGCATCCGTCCCGGCATGCGGATCCCTCCCCCTTGAGCACCGCGTCAACGGAAGAGTTCAGGCCACGAAGTCGCACTGCCACCAACGATTCGGACCGCGTCCCCCGACTTCACGATGCCGGGGTGGCCGGGCTTCTTCAAGCCAGTTCACGGACAGAACGGCGCACGGACGAGCGCCCCCGTGCACACCTGAAGCCCCAGCCACCGCAGGCGAATCGGCCAACTGCCGTACGGTCCGCCCGCCCCGACCGCGCGGTCGATCCGCCTCCTACCGCGCGGTCCACCCGCCGTCCACCGTGAGGGTCGTCCCAGTGACGAACCGCGAGGCGTCCGAGGCGAGGAAGACGGCGGCACCGCCGAGCTCCTCCACATCTCCCACACGGCCCAACGGCGTGCTGTCGACGATGCGTTCGCCCCAGCGGCTGGCCAGCAGCCCCGAACTGAGGTCGGTGTGGAAGTAGCCGGGCGCGAGGGCGTTGACCCGCACCCCGCGGTCGGCCCACTCGACGGCGAGGGACTTGGTCAGCGCCTCGACCCCGCCCTTGCTGGCCGCGTAGGCGGCGATCCGCTCGAAGCCGGTACGGGCGTGCACCGAGGAGACGTTGACGATCGAACCCGAACGCTGCTCCAGCATCACCTTCCCCGCCTCGCGGCAGCAGTAGAAGGTGCCCTGGAGATTGACGTCGATGACCTGCTGCCAGTCCTCGTCGGTGACGCGCTCGCTGCGGGTGAAGTGGGGACTCGTACCGGCGCAGTTGACGACCGCGTCGAGACGGCCGGTGCCGTCGATGATGCGCTCGACGACGGTCCGCACGACGGCGGAGTCGGCGACCGAGCCGGGCAGCACCAGCACCTTGCCGCCATGGGCGGCGAGTTCGGCCTCCAGACTCTCAAGGTCCGCCGCGGTACGGGCGGTTGCGGCCACGGTCGCCCCGGCCTGGGACAGCGCGACGGCGATCGCCCGCCCGAGCCCCTTCCCCGCACCCGTCACCCACACGGTCCGCCCGTCGAGCCGGAGTTGGGCATTCACGTCGTTCGCGTCGTTCACGTCCTTGGATTCCGCCATGGCTCAGCCCTCCGCGGGGATGTCGCGCAGGGTCCGCTTGAGGACCTTGCCGGACGGGGTACGGGGCAGCTCGTCGACGATGTCGAAGCGGGCCGGCACCTTGAACTTGGCGAGCCGGGCCCGGCAGAACTCCCTCAGTTCCTCCACGCCGGCGTCCTCGCCGGGCCTGAACACCACGAAGGCGCGCGGGACTTCACCCCACCGGGGGTGGTTGAGCCCGACCACGGCGGCCTCCAGAACGGCCGGGTGCTCGTACAGCACACGCTCCACCTCGGGCGTGGCGATGTTCTCTCCGCCCGAGACGATCATGTCCTTCTTCCGGTCGTCGATATAGAGGAAGCCGTCCTCGTCGACGTGCCCGATGTCACCGGTGTGGAACCAGCCGTCCCGCAGCGCGGCGGCCGTGGCCTTCTCATCCCTCCAATACCCGGCGAAGACCTTCGGCCCGCGCAGCGTGATCTCCCCGAGCTCACCGGCCGGAACCTCGACGCCCGTGTCGTCGACGATCCGCACGCGTGTCTGCGGCACGGGCCGCCCGACCGACCCGAGCTTGGACAGCGAGTGCTCGCGGTCGAGGAAGGTGTCACCGGAGACGGTCTCGGTCAGCCCGTAGGCGTCGGCGAACCAGGCGTTGGGGAACGCGGTCATGATGCGCCGCAGCACCGGTTCGGGTGTCTTCTCACCACCGCCGAGAATGAAACGCACCGAGCTGGTGTCGTACTCCCCACGATCCGGGACCTCAAGCACCGCGTTGACCATGGCGGGCGCCAGCCACACATTGGTGACCCGGTGTTTCTCGATCGCGTCCAGCACGCCCTGCGGGTCGAACTTCCGCTGAAGTACGACACTCCCGCCCGCGTGCAGCACCCCGAGGGCCGGCATGTCCAGCCCGCCCACGTGGTAGAGCGGCCCGCACACCAGCGTGGTGTCCGCCGCCGTAAGACCGAAGTGGACGATGTGCGCGAGGTTCTTCGCCTCAAGGTTCCCGTAGGTGATCCGAACGCCCTTGGGCCGTGAGGTGGTCCCCGAGGTGTACATGAGCCGCTGAAGATCGTCGAGTTCGACGTCCACGGGCTCCACCCGCTCCCCCTTGTGCCGGGCCAGCAACTCCTCGTAGTCGGTCCACGGCTCCTCGGAGGGCTCGCCCCCGCCGATCAGCACCCGGTGCTCCAGATCGGTCAGACACCCGGCGCTGCGCTCCACCGCCCGGACGAACTCCGGCTCGGTGACGATCACCTTGGCCTGGGCGTGCCCCAGGATGTACTGCCACTCCTCTTCCGAGAGGCGGTAGTTGAGCGGCAGGAAGACCGCGCCGAGCCGGTTGGTGGCGTACACCAGCTCCAGGAATTCGGGCTGGTTGTAGAGCAGCAGACCTACGACATCGCCGCGCCCGACGCCCAGCTCCGCCAGGCCGGCCGCCAACTGGTTCACCCGTTCATGCAGTTGACGGACGGTCAGAGAACGCTCGTCCTGGACGACGGCGACGGCCTCGGGCCGCTGCGCCAGGTGGTAATCGAGGATGCTCGCGAAATTGTGCACGGCTCACTCTCGCTCTGTGGTGTTCGGCGCTGAACACGGCTCGACCACGGCTCATGGGGCAAACCGGATCCCGACCGGTCGGTTGCCCACTCACATAATTTAGTGTACCCCTTGGTCTATAAAACCTATGAGCCGCACTTTACGACGGCACGTGCGCATCGACAACCACCCGGGCGCACGTGCCGCCGCTTCCGCCGCTTCCGCCGACGAGGAGGGTTCTACGTGCCACGCATCCGGCTCGACACCGACGGTCCGGTCGTCACGCTCCGCCTCGACAACCCGCCGATGAACGCCTTCGACTCCCTGCAGAGAGAGGAGCTGTCCGCCCGCGTACGCGAGCTGGCCGACTCCCCCTCGGTACGGGCCGTAGTCCTCTACGGCGGCGAACGGCTCTTCGCCGCGGGCGCCGACATCAAGGCCCTGGCCGCGATGGGCCCGGAGGAGATACGCGGCTGGAACCGCGCGTTGCAGCGCACTTTCGACGAGGTGGCGCGGTTGCCCATGCCGGTGATCGCGGCGGTCACCGGCTACGCGCTGGGCGGCGGCATGGAACTGGCCCTGGCCGCGGACTACCGGGTGGCGGCAGAGGACGCGATCTTCGCCCAGCCGGAGGTCCAGCTGGGCATCATGCCGGGTTCGGGCGGCACACAACGCCTCGCGCGTCTGATCGGCCCGTCCCGAGCGAAGAACCTCCTGATGACCGGCCGCAGAGTGAAGGCGGACGAGGCGCTACGGCTGGGGTTGGTGGACGAGGTCGTCCCGGTGGGCGATGCCTTGAAGGCCGCCCAGACCTACGCCCGCCAACTGTCCGAGGGCCCACCGGCCGCCCTGGAGGCGATCAAAGAGGCGGTGGACCACGGCACGGACGCGGGTATGTCGGCGGGCCTGGCTCTTGAACGCGCCTTGTTCACAGGGGTGTTCGGCACAGAGGACGCGACGACGGGCCTCCGCTCATTTCTCAACAGGCCTAAGAAGAGCGCCCCTTAAGGGGCGCGGGGAACTGCGCGACCAGCCCCCACCGGCCGGCAGCCAAAAATCGACATGAAAGGGGTGGACAAACATGGAGGCACTCGTCTGGCACGGTGCACAGGACCTACGTCTCGAAGAGGTACCCGAACCACCGGACCCAGCCCCACACGAAGCCGTCGTAGAAGTGTCCTGGTGCGGAGTCTGCGGCACAGACCTGCACGAGTACCTAGAAGGCCCCCACATGATCCGAGAGGGCCCCCACCCTCTCACCGGCACCAAGCCACCCCTCGCCCTCGGCCACGAACTCAGCGGCACAGTAACCGCGTTGGGCACACCAGTACCCGGCATCGAGGTCGGCGACCGAGTAACCGCAGACCCCGTCTGGCGCTGCGGCACCTGCTTCTGGTGCACGCGCGGCGAGTACCACGTCTGCCCCAAGAGCGGCTCCGTGGGCCTCGCCTCCCCCGGCGGCTTCGCGGAACGCGTCACCGTGCCGCTGGCCGGCCTGACCCGCCTCCCGGACAACGTCAGCGACGAACTCGCCGCCGTGGCAGAGCCGTTGGCAGTAGGCCTGCACGCAGTGACCCGCGCCGGCGTCAAACCAGGCGACAACGTTCTCGTGGTGGGCGGCGGCCCGATCGGCGTGGCAGTCGTCCTGGCCGCCCAGATCGCGGGCGCCGCGGGCCTGTTCGTGAGCGAACCCCTCGCAGGGCGCCGCGAGATGCTGCTCGGCATCGGCGTCACCGAGGCCTTCGACCCGCGCGCGAGCGACGTACGGCGCGAGGTGTTCGTGCGAACGAACCGCATCGGCCCGGACGTCGTGATCGACGCGACCGGCGTACCCGCCCTCGCGGGCCAGGCCGTGTCGATCGTCAGGCGCGGCGGACGGGTCGTACTCGCCGGCGTCGGACACGGCAGCGTCGAGTTCGACATGGGCCAACTCGTGTTCTACGAGCGGTCGGTGGTCGGCACGCTCGGCTACAACTTCGACATCCCGCGCGTGATCGATCTGATGAGCACCGGACGGCTGGACGCCTCCGCCCTGATCACCGGCCGTTTTCCGCTCTCGGGAGGAGCCGGTGTCTTCGAGGACCTGGCCGCCGACCGGGCCAAGCACCTGAAGGTGCTGCTGACCCCGAAGGGACTGTGACATGGACTTCGACCTGCCCGAGGAGACCCTCGCTCTCCAGGACATGGTCCGCGAGTTCGCGGCCAACGAGATCACGCCCCACGCGGCCGAGTGGTCCGAGAACGAGATCTTCCCCACCAAGATCTTCACCAAGCTCGGCGAACTCGGCCTGATGGGCATGCTCGTGCCGGAGGAGTACGGCGGGGCGGGCTCGGACACGGTCACCTATGTCGCGGTGATGGAGGAACTCGGCGCCGCCGACCAGTCGGTGGCCTCCTCGTGGAACGCGCACTCGACGATCGGCACGCTGCCGTTGCTCGCGTACGGCACCGAGGAGCAGAAGCACCGCTGGCTGACCCCGCTGGCGAAGGGCGAGGCGATCGGCGCGTTCGGGCTGACCGAGCCGGACGCCGGCTCCGACGCCGCCGGTATCGCGACCACCGCCCGCCGCGCGGACGGGGGTTGGGTGATCAACGGCACGAAGATGTTCATCACCAACGCGGGCACCGACATCAGCCAGGGCGTCACCCTGCTGGCCACGACGGGCAAGGGCGCGGACGGCCGCAAGGGCTACGCGACCTTCTACGTCCCGACGGGCACGCCCGGTTACACGGTCGGCGCGAAGCTGAAGAAGCTCGGCTGGCACGCCATGGACACACGGGAGTTGGTGTTCACCGACTGCTGGGTCTCCGACGACCATCTGATCGGCGAGGAGGGCAACGGGCTGCGGCAGTTCCTGTCCGTGCTCGACGGCGGCCGGATCAGCGTGGCCGCGCTGGGCCTCTCGCTCGCGAAGGCGGCGCTGGCCCTCGCGATCAAACACGCCAAGGAACGGCACCAGTTCGGGCGTCCGCTCTCCGACTTCCAGGCCGTGGCGCACAAGATCGCGGACATCGGTACGGAGTACCAGGCGGCCCGCTGGATGGTGTACCGCGCCGCGTGGCTCGCCGACCAGGGCCGCCCGCACAGCACGGAGGCCGCGATGGCCAAGCTGTACGCGTCCGAGGTCGCCAACCGGGCCGCCTCGCAGGCGGTTCAGATCCACGGCGGCTACGGGTACGTACGCGAGTCGGAGATCTCCCGTTTCTACGCCGACGCCAAGATCCTGGAGATCGGCGAGGGCACGAACGAGATCCAGCGCAATGTCATCGCCAGGGCCCTCGTCAAGGGCGCGTGAGGCGACGGGTCCCGCGGTGCGCCGAAGCGGCGGCGCACCGCGGATCCGGTCAGCTCGCGACGGAGACCGACTCCGACTCCCACAACGCCTCGGGATCCAGGGGCAGTTCGGGCCTGCCCCGCTTGAACTCGGCGGCCAGCGCCTCGACATCGGGCAAGTCGCCGACGGACGCGGCGAAACCGCGGAACAGGGTCGCGCAGTACTCGCCGGACAGGAACGCGGCGTCCCAGCTGCCGCCCGGCCGCACCCACTGGTAGGTGTGGTTGTGCAGGTTGAGGAACTGGAGGGTGGCCAGGTGCGGTTCGACCGCACGGAAGGTCCCCTCCTCCACGGCGTCGGTGAGCAGGCCGGTGATCAGGTGCTCGAAGTCGGCGCGCTGCCGCAGCACGATCTCCAGCTCCTTGCCACTGAGGCTGCGGTAGTCGTGCTCGTAGACCCAGATGTGGTCGAGCCGGCGGAAGATGATCGTCAGCAGCGACTCGGACAGCAGGCGCAGCCGCAGCAGCGGCACCTCGTCGAGGGCCGCGATCTCCTTGGCGCGGGCCAGCAGCGGGCCGAGCACCCGCGACTGGATCTCGATCAGCAGGTTCTCCTTGGAGCCGATGTAGTAGTACAGGGCACCCTTGGCGAGCCCGACCGCGCGGCCCAGGTCGTTGATGGAGGTCGCCGCGTAGCCCTGTTGCGCGAACAGGGACGCCGCGGTGTCGATGATCTTCTGGCGTCTGACTTCGAAGCCCGGCCCATGACCCGGCGGTCGTGGCATGTCTTCTCTCCCCTGGCTGTGACGACGTGCGTGCTGTCCCGGGCCCGCACAGGCGCCGCGCTGCGGCACGCCTGGGGGAAGCGGCCCCGGGGACGTCGCTCTAGTTTGCTAGACCAAACGGTACATTAAAGCGAGGACCGTATGACTCAGGCATCGCACCACATCGGAACCGCCACCGGCACCGCGCGGACGGACCAGCTCCTGGAGATGTACCGGCGGATGCGCCGCATCCGCCGCTTCGAGGAGCGGGCCTCCGACCTCTACAAGGCGACGGAGATCCCGGGCTTCCTGCATCTGTCGATCGGCCAGGAGGCGAGCGCCGTCGGCGCCTGCTGGCCGCTCGGCGCCCGCGACGGCATCACCTCCACCCACCGCGGCCACGGCCACGTCCTGGCCAAGGGCCTGGACTCGGCGTCGATGATGGCCGAGCTGATGGGCAAGGACGCGGGCACCTGCCACGGCCGCGGCGGCTCGATGCACATCGCCGACCCCGGCCTCGGGATCTACGGCGCGAACGGCATCGTCGGCGCGGGCCTCCCGATCGCCGCCGGGGTCGCGACCGCCGCGAAACTCCGCGCGGCCGGTGACGTGGTGGTGGCGTTCTTCGGGGACGGGGCGGTGGCCCAGGGCATGTTCCACGAGGCCGTGAACCTGGCCGCCGTATGGGATCTGCCCGTCGTCTTCCTCTGTGAGAACAACCACTACTCCGAGTTCTCCCCCGAGTCCGAGCAGCACCGCGCGCCGCTCTCCGCGCGCGCCGCCGGATACGGCATCGAGTACCAACACGTGGACGGCAACGACGTGTTGGCGGTGGCGCAGACCATGACCGGACTGGTCGCGCGGCTGCGCGCGGGCGGCGGCCCGGTCCTGCTGGAAGCCGAGACCTACCGCTGGCACGGCCACTACGAGGGCGACCCCGAGCGCTACCGCCCCGCCGAGGAGGTCGCCGCCGCCAAGGAACGCGACCCGCTGCTGATCGCCCGCCGCCAGCTCGACTCGGCGGCTGCCGACGCCGTGGACGAGGAGATCGACAAGGAGATCGAGGCGGCGATCGACTGGGCGAGGAGCCTGCCGGAACCCGCCCCCGAGACCCTGCACGACTACGTCTCCGCGCCCCGCCTCCCCATCCCCGAGCCCGCGCCGCTCCCGGCCGACGCCGAGATCTTCCGCTCCATGGACGCCGTACGACTGGCCCTGGAGCACGAACTGACCGCCGATCCAAGTGTGTTCGTCGCCGGCATCGACGTCGGCGCGGGCGGCAACGTCTTCGGACTCACGCGCGGACTCGCGCAGGCCTTCCCCGGCCGGGTGCGGGACACGCCGATCAGCGAGAGCGCCATCGTCGGTACGGCGGTGGGGGCGGCGATGGCCGGGATGAAGCCGGTGGTCGAGATCATGTACATGGACTTCATCGGCGTCTGCCTCGACATGCTCCTCAACCAGGCCGCCAAACTCCGCTTCATGACCGGCGGCCGGGCCTCCATGCCCCTGGTCGTCCGCACGCAGTTCGGCGCCGGCCGTTCCTCGGGCAGCCAGCACTCGCAGAGCCTGGAGGCCATCCTCGCGCACATCCCCGGGCTGACGGTCGTGATGCCGTCCAACCCGGCTGACACGTATGGCCTGTTGCGCGCCGCGATCCAGGACCCCAACCCCGTGGTGTTCGTGGAGAACCGGCTCCAGTACGGCCTGAAGGGCCCCAAGCCTCCGGCCGACCACCTCATCCCCCTCGGCAAGGCGAAGGTGATCCGCGAGGGCACCGACATCACCCTCGTCTCCTGGTCGCGGATGGTCCAGGACGCCCTGGCGGCAGCCGAGTTGCTCGCCGGTGAGGGCATCAGCGTCGAGGTGATCGACCTGCGCACGATCGCCCCGCTGGACCGCGAGACCGTCCTCGCCTCCCTCGCCAAGACCAACCGTCTCGTCATCGCGCACGAGGCGGTACGGGACTTCGGCGTCGGCGCCGAACTCTCCGCGATGGCCGTCGACGAGGGCTTCTGGCACCTGGACGCCCCGGTCACCCGCGTGGCCCCGCCGTCCGTCCCGGCGCCATACGCACCCTCGTTGGAGCACGTCTGGCTGCCCTCGCGGGACACGATCGCGGACACGGTCCGCCGGATCGCCGCGGTATGACGAGGCGCACGGGAAGGGCCCCCAGAATCTCTGGGGGCCCTTCCCGTCGTAGCGGCTGTCAGGCGGTCAGACGGTCGCGACCGGTGTCAGCGGACTGCCCTGCGTACCGGGCAGGTTGAGCGGGGGCGCGGTGAGCAGGAAGCGGCTGCGGTCATGCTCGCGCAGCCAGGCCGCGAGCTTCTCCAGGTACCACAACTCGCCCAGGGGGACGCCCAGTTTGAAGAGGCAGAGGTTGTGGATCGGGAGCAGCGAGTGCGGGGTGTTGTCCTCGGGGCCGACGCCGACGCCCTCGACGGCGTAGTTGTCCGAGATCAGCGCCGAGATCTGCGAGTCGGCGATCCACTCCAGCAGCGCCGGGTCGAACGCGTCGAGGTAGGAGGCCGTGGTGTGGATGCCCACGGGGTCCGGGTTCTTGCCCCAGCCGAGGACCGCGGTGTCGAAGCCGGTGTGCAGGAGGAGCATGTCGCCGGGTTCGACGACGATGTTGTCCGCGGCCATGATCTCCTGAAGGGTCTTCAGGTTGACCGGCTGCCAGGTGTTGCCCAGGTGGTGGGCGAGGTCGACCAGGACGCCCCGGCCCTGGACCCCGTGCTCCGCCATGTGCTCGAGGCCCAGATGGCGGGCGAAGCCGAGGGTGCCGCTGCCGTCGCCCTTGGCGTCCTCCTGCGGTCCGACGATGTCGGTGTCCGCGCGGTAGCCGTTGTAGTAGACCGCCTCCTCGACGCCGTCACCGTCGGCGTCGAACTCCTGGCCCTGGTGGGCGAGTGCGTCCCACTGGGTCGAGTACTGGAGCCACAGGGTCACCACGTCGTCGGACCAGACGTCCCTGAGGTGCGGCGAGAAGTGCTCGCGCGCCTTGATGTTGTAGAAGACGTCCTGCTTGTGTTCCAGGTCCTCGGTGGGCCGCAGGATCGGAGGGTAGCGCCGCTGGTTCAGCTCGCTCCCGCCCGGATAGTCGAGCGGCAGGCTCAGGCTGAAGCTGATGCCGTGCTCGACCTCGCGGACCCCCTGGAGCACCTTCTCGGGGGTGAGCAGGTTGATGCGGCCCAGTTCGTCGTCATCGCCCCAATCGCCCCACGTAGAGCCCGGCGGACGCTGCTTCCAACGCTTCGTCATGATCACGCCTCCTTCGGCGACAGTCCCCGTTGACCAGCCGCCCGCATGTTATTTGTGATTGTACCGATCGGTCAACGAATCCGGCGCACCCCCCTCCCTTTATCTTCGACTCATCAATAGACTGAGTGGTCGAAACACCCTGACCTTGGAGCGAAGAATGAGCGAATCCACACAGGCGTGGGTCGTGGCGGGCGTACGGGCCGTGCTCGGCGCGCACACCCAGGCCCAGGACGCCGGCCGCACCGACGACATCGCCGTCCTGTACACGCCCGACGCCGTCCTGGAGATACCGGGCATGGACCCGGTCGAGGGGCGCGACGCGATCCACGCGGCCTTCAAGGGATGGGAGCCGGTCCAGCCGCAGCTCCACCTGGTGACCAACACCGTCGTGACGTCCACGGGCGAGGACGAGGCCCGCGCGCTGAGCGACGTGGCCTTCCTCCAGCGCGGCGAGGCGGGCTGGGCGATCGGCGTGGTCGGGCACTACGACGACACCCTGCGCCGCCAGGACGGCACCTGGCTGCTGCACCGCAGGAAGACGACGTACCAGGCGTAACAGCCGCCCTCAGCGAGCCAGTTGACCTTCCTGACCCAGACCTTGGAGTGAGATGACCACCTCGATCGACCCGTCCGTCACGGCTGCCGTACAGACCGCCATCGCGGCCTACGCCCAAGCCCTGGACGCCGGACGCACCGACGACATCGCCGCCCTGTACACCGACGACGGCGTCGCCGAGATCGTCGGTATGGCCAAGTTCGAAGGGCGGGAGGCGATACGGCAGGGCTTCGGCGGATTCTCGCCCCAGGCACCGCAGTTGCACCTGATCGCCAACACCGTCGTCACCTCGGCGACCGAGGACGAGGCGACGGCCACCAGCAACCTGGCGTTCTTCGCGCGCGGCGAGGCGGGCTGGACCGTGCAGATGGTCGGGCGCTACGACGACGTCCTGCGGCGCGAGGACGGCACCTGGCTCTTCAAGCAGCGGGTCACGACCTTCGCGGAGTAGCGCGNGCGTCCGGGCGTTCAGGCGTCCGGCTGCTCGGCCTTCGTGAGGACGAAGGTCGGGAAGTCGTTCTGCTTGACCGTGTTGATCGCCTCCTGGAGCGCCCAGCGGCCCGTCGGGTTGAGGAGCTGCTTGACCGGCTTGCCGGGGATGTTGCCGCCGTAGAAGTAGCTGCTCTCCAGGAAGGAGGACATCTTGCTGTTGTTCATGCTGTCCGTCCACTCCTCCTCGGCGGCCTCGGTGACCTCGACGACGTCGTAGCCGTGGTCGCGCGCGTGGACGATGGCGTCGGTGATGATCTCCACCTGGTCGCCGGCGTAGCGCGGGTTGTTGCCGGTCGCGCCGTGCGGGCCGCCGGGGAAGAAGAAGTTGGGGAAGCCGGCCGTGGCGACACCGAGGTAGGTGCGCGGGCCGTCCGACCAGTACTCCTTGAGCGACAGGCCCTGACGGCCTTGTACGCCGAGCCTGTTGAGGGCGCCGGTGCCGAAGTCGTAGCCGGTGGCCCAGATGATGATGTCGAACTCCTCGACACCGTCGGCGGTTTCGATGCCGTCCTCGGTGATGCGGGTGATCGGCGTCGTGTTGATGTCGACGAGGGAGACGTTCGGCTTGTTGTACGTCTCGTAGTAGCCGGTGCCGAAGGGGGGCCGGCGGCCGCCGTAGCCATGCCCCTTGGGGATCAGCTTGTCGGCGGTCTCGGGGTCCTTGACGATGCTGCGGATCTTGTCGGCCATGAACGCGCACCACTCCGCGTTGACGGTCTCGTTCGACAGCATGTCCATGTAGTGCTCGGTGAGCTTGGTGAAGCCTGGACCGTTCCAACGCTCCTCGTAGAACGCCTGGCGGTCCTCCGGGCTGTCGTCGAGGCCGGAGCGCATGACGATCTGGTGCAGGAAGCCGCTGGGTGACGTGTTCAACGTGTCCCTGATGGACTCGTAGTTGGCCTTGAGCTCGGCCTGTTCCTCCGCGGTGATCGGCGCGTTGTTGAGCGGGGTGAGCCAGTCGGCGTCCTTCTGATACACCGTCAACTGTGCTACGTCGTCGGCGATCGCGGAGATGATCTGCACCCCGCTGGAGCCGGTGCCGATCTGCGCGACCCGCTTGCCGGTGAAGTCGATGGGGGTCTTCGGCCAGCGCGAGGTGTGGTGCTGCTCGCCGCGGAAGTCCTCACGGCCGGGGATGCCCGGGATGAACGGCACGGAGAGGTTGCCGGTGGCCGCGACGACGTAGCGGGCCCTGACCTCGGTGCCGTCGCTGCCGCGGACGGTCCAGGTGCCGGAGGGCTCGTCGAAGACGGCCGAGGTGACCTTGACGCCGGTGCGGATGTCGCGGCGCAGGTCGAACCTGTCGACGACGTGGTTGAAGTAGCGCTCGATCTCGGGCTGGCCCGCGAACCGCTCCGACCACTCCCACTCCTCCCACAGCTCCTTCGAGAACAGGTAGCCGTAGGTGTAGCTCTCGGAGTCGAAGCGCGCCTCCGGGTAGCGGTTCCAGTACCAGGTGCCGCCCACACCCGTGCCCGCTTCGAGGAGCCGCACCGAGAAGCCCGCCTCGCGGGCGGTGTACAGCTGGTAGATGCCGGTGACGCCGGCCCCGATGACGAGGACGTCGACCCGGTCCTGGACCGCCGGCTTCGAAGATTCGCTCATTTGCGCTCCATGGTGACTGGGGCTGCGGCTCCCACATGAGCCTGGTTTGATAGTTCGACCAGTCGGTCGAATATTCAGACCGAGAGTAGATGAGGGGCTTGGCCCGATCAATGGCGATGACGGAGAGAGCTTGGACCAGCCATATCCGCGACAGGCATTGATTGTACCGACCGTTTGATCTAACTTTCGTTTGGGACGAATGCAATCCGCATGCACCGGGAGTCACGCATGAGCGTCGAAGACGTCAAGGAAACCACCGATCTGCGCGCCGCGGGGCTGAAAGCCCTTCGTGCCGCGCTGCCCGGGGTGGTGCCCGCGGAGGGCGATCTCGACATGCGGGACGGCAAGTTCGGCGAGGATCTCGTCGAGATCGGTCTGTCCACCGTGTGGGGCGCGCTGTGGGGCCGCGAGGGTCTGGCCCCGCGCGACCGCAGCCTCGTCACCCTCGGCATCCTGATCGCGCTCGGCGCCGAGACCGAGCTGAAGACCCATGTCCGGGTCGCCCTGACCAACGGGGTGACCAGGGACGAGCTGGCCGAGGTCATCTACCACTCCGCCGGGTACACCGGCTTCCCCAAGGCCGTGGCGGCCCGTACCGCGGCCCGCGAGGCCCTGGGCGAATAGCCGGACGAACCACCGGTGCCCGTTCTCCGGCACCGCGCACGAGCGCAAGGGAGCGCACATGTCACTGCAGGGAAAGGTCGCGGTCGTCACCGGCGGCGGCCGGGGCATCGGCCAGGCGATCGCGAAGGTGCTCGCGGCCAGGGGAGCCGCGGTCGCGGTGTGGGACCTCAACACCGAGGGCGCCGAGAAGACCGCGGCGGCCATCCAGGAGGCGGGCGGTACGGCGATCGCCGTCTCGGGCGACGCGGCCGAGGCCGGCGCGGTGGCAGCGGCCGCGGCCCGCACCCGCGAGGACCTCGGTCCGATCACGATCCTCGTCAACAACGCCGGCATCACCGCCTACGAGCCGTTCACCAGCATCTCCGAGGCGTCCTGGGACCGCATGATCGGGATCAACCTCAAGGGCCCGTTCCTGGTCACCCAGGAGATCGTGCCCGACATGCTCGCGGCGGGCTGGGGCCGGATCATCAACATCTCCTCGTCCTCCACCCAGACCGGCGCACCCGCCATGGCGCACTACGTGTCCTCCAAGGGCGGTGTCATCGGCCTCACCCGCGCCCTCGCGATCGAGTACATCGAGAAGGGCATCACGGTCAACCACGTGCCGCCCGGCTTCATCGACACCCCGCTGGTCCGCCAGGGCCCCGTCGACGTGGACGCGGCCGCCGCCACCATGCCGATGAAGCGCGCCGGGCAGCCGGAGGACGTCGCCTACGCGGTGGCCTACCTCGCCTCCGAGGAAGCGTCCTACGTCACCGGCCAGACCCTCAGCACCAACGGCGGACGCTACCTCGTGTGAGCACCCGCAAAGTACATCGCAACGACGCTGCAACGGAGCCGCACATGAGCATCGAGGACGACACCGGGGCCGTGGCCCACGTGCTGGTGGTGGGCGCCTCCGCGTCCGGGCTGACCACGGTGGAGGCCCTCCGCCGCAAGGGGTACACCGGCCGGATCACGGTGCTCGGCGCCGAGCCGCACGCCCCGTACGACCGGCCGCCGCTGTCCAAGCAGATCCTCTCCGGCGCCTGGGAGCCCGACCGGGCCGCGCTGCGCACCGAGGACATGCTGACCGGCCTGGACGCCGAGTTCGTGTACGGCGATCCGGCGGTCGGTCTCGACACGGCGACCCGGACCGTGCGCACCGAGTCCGGACGCGAGCTGAGCGCGGACGCGATCGTGATCGCCACCGGTGTACGGCCCCGAGTGCTGCCCGGGCAGGGCGAGTTGACCGGTGTGCATGTGCTGCGCACCCTCGACGACGCGCTCGCCCTGCGCACGGATCTGCTCGCCGGGTCACGTCTGGTGGTCGTCGGTGAGGGCGTCCTCGGCTCCGAAATCGCCGCCACGGCACGGACGTTGGGCCTGGACGTCACTCTCGCCGGGCCTCTCACCGGACCGCTGGCCCTTCAGGTGGGCCCGCTGGTGTCGGGGCTGCTGGCGGAGCTGCACACCGAGCGGGGCGTCCGGCTCCGGCTCGGGAACGGCGTCTCGGGGTTCACCAGCGCCCAAGGGCGCGTCTCCGGCGTCGAGTTGAGCACCGGCGAGGTACTGCCCGCCGATGTGGTGGTCGTCGCGATCGGGGCGAGTCCGGCGACGGAGTGGCTGGCCGACAGCGGGCTGGAACTCGACAACGGCGTGGTGTGCGACTCGCGTTGCCAGGCCGCGCCCGGGATCTACGCCGTCGGTGACGTGGCCCGCTGGCACCACGAGCAGCTCGGCCGGCTGATCCGGCTGGAGAACCGGACGAACGCCACCGAGCAGGCCATGGCGGTGGCCGGCGCGATCCTCGGTGAGGACCGACCGTACGAGCCGGTGCCGTACTTCTGGACCGACCAGTTCGACGCCAAGCTCCAGGTGCACGGCTTCCTGCCGGCCGACGCCGAAGTCGACGTCGTGGACGGCGACTTGACGACCCGTCGGTTCGTCACGCGGTACCGCAGCGGGGGCCGGGTGACCGGGATCCTCGGCTGGAACATGCCCAAGCAGGCCAGGCAGCGCCGTCAGGAGATCGTCGACTCGGTCTCCTCCCCCGCCCCCGTCTCCTCCCCGGCCCACTGAACGATCAGGAGAGTTGTCATGAAGGTTGTCGTCGACGAGGACAAATGCGTCGCCGCCGGGCAGTGCGTCGCCGCCGCGATGGACGTGTTCGACCAGCGGGACGAGGACGGCATCGTCGTCCTGCTGGACGAGAACCCGCCGGCCGAGTTGGCCGACGACGTACGGAACGCGGCGGCCGTGTGCCCGGCGCTCGCGATCCGTATCGAGGAATGACCCCAGCCGCTGTCTTCCCCCCACCCCACCCTCATCTGGAGGAACCACCATGTCCGAGGCCGAGACGGAACTCGCCGCCCCTGACGCGGAGCTCTTCGACTACCCCGGCGCGCGGGACCGCGGCTGCCCCTTCGCCCCGCCCGCCGGGCTGCGCGCCCTGAACGAGACGGCGCCCGTGTCCCGGGGCCGGCTCTGGGACGGCAGCACCCCGTGGCTGGTGACCGGGCACGCCGCGCAGCGCGTGATCCTGTCCGACCCGCGCGTGAGCTCGAACGACAAGCAGGCCGGGTTCCCGCACCCGAACCAGGCCATGGCGGAGAACTCCCCCCACCACCCGCTGACCATCTTCAACGCCGACGGCGCCGACCACACGCGGATCCGCCGCATGATGACGGCTCCGTTCACGCGCAACCGGATGGAGAAGCTGCGGCCGGAGATCCAGCGGTTCACCGACGAGCTGATCGACACCATGCTCGCGGGCCCGAAACCGGTCGACCTGGTGGAGGCGCTCGCGCTGCCGCTGCCCTCGCTGATGATCTGCGCGCTGCTCGGAGTGCCGTACGAGGACCACGCGTTCTTCCAGGAGCACGCCTCGCTGGCGACCCGCAGCGACAAGACCGCCGAGCAGGACCGAGCGGCCATGGAGGCGCTCGGCGGCTATCTGGCCGGGCTGCTCCAGAAGCGGATCGAGGAGCCGAGCGACGACGTCATCTCGGACTTCGCCGGGCGGATCAAGGCGGGCGAGGTCACGCTGCCCGAGGCCGTCATGCTGTGCATGATCCTGCTGATCGCCGGTCACGAGACCAGCGCCAGCATGATCACCCTGGGCACCGCCCTGCTCCTGCAGAACCCCGAACAACTCGCCCTGCTGCGCGAGACGGACGACCCCAAGGTCGTCGCGAACGCGGTCGAGGAGATCCTGCGCTATCTGACGATCCCGGCCCTCGGGCAGCGGCGGATCGCCGCCGAGGACATCGAGATCGAGGGCGTCACCATCAAGGCCGGCGAGGGCATCATCGCCGCGCTGCCGGCCGGCAACTGGGACCCGGCGGCCTTCCCCGAGCCGGAGAAGTTCGACATCACCCGCGAGGCCCGGCACCACCACGCCTTCGCCTGGGGCATCCACCAGTGCCTCGGCCAGCAGCTCGCCCGCATCGAACTGCAGGTCGTCTACGGCACGTTGTACCGCCGCGTCCCGACCCTGCGCCTCGCCGTCGGCTTCGACGAGCTGAGGTTCCGCCGGGACGACGCGCTCGCCTACGGCATTCACGAGCTGCCGGTCACCTGGTAGCGACCCACGCTTTCCCGCACACAACTGGAGTCACCCATGAGCGAGTTCGGCTTCGAAGGACGCGTCGCCGTCGTCACCGGCGCGGGCCGTGGCCTCGGCCGCGCCTACGCCCGTCTGCTGGCGGAGCGCGGGGCGAAGGTCGTCGTCAACGACCTGGGCGGGTCGATGGAGGGCGAGGGCTCGGACGCCGGACCCGCGCAGAAGGTCGTCGACGGGATCGTCTCCGCGGGCGGTGAGGCCGTCGCCGACACCCACGACGTGTCCACGACCGCGGGCGGCGAGGCCATCATCGACACCGCGATCGAGAACTTCGGCCGGATCGACGTCCTCGTCAACAACGCCGGGATCATCCGCTACGCGGGCCTGCCGGAGATCGAACTCGACAACCTGGAACGGCACTTGGCCGTCCACCTCCTCGGTTCCTTCAACACGATGCGGGCCGCCTGGCCGCACTTCGTCGAGCAGGGCTACGGCCGGGTCGTGCTCACCACCTCCAGCGGCATGTTCGGCATGGACAACAACCTGTCCTACGCCGCCGCGAAGGCGGGCACGGTCGGCATGGCACGCAGCGCGAAGCTGGCGGGCGAGCCGCACAACATCAAGGTCAACCTGATCGCGCCGGCCGCGATGACCCGGATGGGCGGCGGCCCCGACGAGGAGCCCGCCGCGACCGCGGCGGGTATGCCGTACATGCCGTCGTCGGCGGTGGCGCCGATGGTGGCCTACCTCGCGCACGAGAGCGTCCCGGTGAGCGGCGAGATCTACACGGCCGGCGCGGGCCGCTTCGCGCGGGTCTTCCTGGCCTCGACGGAGGGGTACGCGCACGAGCGGGGCGATGCCTCCGTCGAGGACGTCGCGAAGAACTGGGACGCGATCAACGACGAGAAGGGGTACTACGTGCCCGCGGACCTGATGGCGTGGTCCGGGTCGTTCCTCAAGCACCAGTTCGGATAGGACGGGCAGGGGGGAGGCGGTGAGCCGCCCCGCCTCCCCCCTGTCGCCTCAGCTGGTCGCGCGGCCCGCGATGTGCCACTTCGACGGCAGCTCGATGCGCGCGCCGTCGGGCCTGAACTCGGTGGTGATCAGAGGGAGTTCACCGCTGGCGAGGATGGTGAGGCCGGCCGCGCGGAGGAGTTCGGGCACCTCGTCGTCGGCCACCTCTCCGGGGGCGATGCCGTGGCGGAGGATCGGGGCGAGCTTCGCGGGCGGCCCCTCCGGATCCTGGGCCAGGCCTCCGATGATCGGGCGGGCGGCCTCGGCGAGTTCGACGAGGAAGACATGGCCGCGCTCCCCGACGAGCGTGGCGATCCCGTCCACCAGCGGCTGCCGGTCGTCGGGGTCGACCTGGTGCAGCACGCCCCGCATGTAGACGTTGGCGTCGCCGAGTTCGGCGTGCAGCGTCTCGACCTCGGTCTTGTCGGTGGCGTCCAGCAGCCGGTAGGTCGCCTGCCCGGCAGGGTCCGCGTGCCGGGCGTGGTCGATGGCCGCGGCGGACAGGTCGACGCCGATGACATGGTTGAAGCGGTCGGCGAGGAACCGGGTCTGCGTGCCGTTGCCGCAGCCGAGGTCGATCATCTGGAGGCCGGGGTCGCGCAACTTCGGTTCGAACAGGGCGAGATGGAGTCCCACCGTCTGTGTCGGTGACGCGTCCCAGAAGACGGCCCCCTGTTCCTCGGGCGCCTCGCGCCAGAAACCTTCCCAGGCGTCCCGGTACCGACTGGTCACGCTCATGCCCAACTCCCCAGGATGCAAGGCCGTTCCGCCGTAAGTGACGGGCCAGTACGGTTTATCGCGCCCGGGTCCCGCTCACAAGCACACGGCGCATTCCTTCACCGCTCATTCGACACGTGTACGCCGATGTGCGCCTCGCGCGCCCCCTCGGTCACCTGCGCTTCAGCGGCGAGGCAGGGCTTCAGCGGCGGGGCAGCGTGAGTTCGAACCAGACGGTCTTGCCCGCGGTGGTACGGCTGGCGCCCCACTCACGGGCGAGCGTGCCGAGCACGTGCAGTCCGCGCCCGAACTCGTCGTCGGGACCCGCGCTGAGCAGGGTCGGCAGGGTGGGATCGTCGTCGTCCACCTCGCACAGCAGGGTGTCGCCGCGCACCAGGCGCAGTTCGATCCGGCGGCCGTGAGAGTGGCGTACGGCGTTGGTGACCAGTTCGTCGGCCAACAGGGCGGCGGTGTCGGCGAGTTTGGCGAGGCCCCACTCGTGGAGCTGTTCGCGGACCACCGCGCGGGCCCGGCCGACCTCGGCCGGGTCGAGGGCGAGCCGCCACTCGGCGACGTCGTCCGGCTCGATGCCGTTCAGACGGGCCATCAGGAGGGCGACGTCGTCCTTGCGGCCACCGCGGGTGTTGAGGGAGCGGATGATCGTGTCGCAGGCGTCGTCCATGGACGCGGCCGGATGCGCGGCCGACTCGCTCAGCGTCGCGAGTCCTACGCCGATGTCCTCGCCGCGCACCTCGACCAGACCGTCCGTGCACATCACCAGCCGGTCGCCGGGCTCCACGCGTACGCGGACCGCCTCGAAGGGCACCCCGCCGACGCCGATGGGCGCGCCCGTGGGCAGGTCGAGCAGCTCGCTGCGGCCGTCCCGGGCCCGCACGATCACCGGCGGGATGTGGCCCGCGTTGCCGATGTGGAGTTCGCCCGCGATCGGGTCGTAGACGACGTACAGGCAGGTCGCGAGATAGGTGTCGCCGAGGCGCTGGGCCAAGTCGTCGAGGTTGCGCAGGAGTTGGGCGGGCGGGAGGTCCATGGCGGCCATGGTCTGCACGGCGGTGCGCAACTGGCCCATCATCGCTGCCGAGTTGAGGCCGTGGCCCATGACGTCGCCGACGACGAGGGCGGTGCGGGCGCCGGGCAGTTTCACCGAGTCGAACCAGTCGCCGCCGACGCGTCCGAGGAGCGTGCCGGGCAGATAGCGGGTGGCGATGTCGCAGCCCGCCATGCGTGCCGGGATGTGCGGCAGCATGCTGTCCTGGAGGGTCTCGGCGACACTCTCCTGGTAGGTGTACATGCGGGCGTTGTCGAGCACGAGGCCCGCGCGGGCGGCGAGTTCGGCGCCGGTGACGCGGTCCATGTCGTTGAACTCGACGCGCTCCGGGTGGCGCAGCAGGATCATGAAGCCGAGGACGACATTGCGCGCCTTGAGCGGGACGACCAGCATGGAGCGTCCGGTGATCAGCGGCCGGATGTCGCGCTTCTCGAACTGCGAGGCGATCATGTGCCCCATCTGCTCGCTGATGCGCGGCACGAGGACGGGTTCGCCGCTGGTCATGCACTGGAAGAACGGGGTGTGCGCGGGGAACGGCATGGCCTCGCCGACCGGTACGACGTCGTCCCAGCGGCCGGGTTCGTCGGTGTGCTCCAGCGCGACCCGGTGCCACATGGTGGTGGTGTCCGGCACACCGTCCGGGAACCCCTCGCCGGCGACGACCTGTTCGCGCAGATAGGTGCCGGCGACATCGGTGAAGCGGGGTACGACGGCCCGGCTGACTTCGACGATGGTGGTGGCGAGGTCGAGCGAGGTGCCGATGCATCCGCTGACCTCGTTGAGGAACTCCAACCGCTCGCGTACGGCGACGTATTCGAGGTCCTCGCGCTCGTCCACGACCTCCTCGGGCACCGGCAGGCCCTCGGCGACCGCCGCCGCTGCCCGCTCGCGGCGCGCCTTGCGCTCGGCGCGGCGGGCGACGCCCCAGTCCGGGGTCACGGGCACCCGCTCGTTCTGGCTGAACTCCAGGACGGGGTAGCCCAGTTCGAGTACCTGGGCGACGATGCGGGCGCTCTCGTCGACGCTCATGCTGGGCAGGATCTCGGGGAGCCTGCGGGCGAGTTCGTCGGCGCCGGAGAAGTCGGTGTGGTGGGCGAAGGCGGGTGCTATGCGCTCGAAGGCGCCGTCCGCCTCGGGGAGGTCCTGGCGCAGTCCGTCCGCGTCGGCGGCGAGTACGAGCAGCCGCTCCTGACCGGGGCCGACCAGCGGGTACGCCCACCACAGGACGTCCACCCGGTCCCTCCCCCAGCCTTCGGCCGGGGTGACCCCCATCTCGCTTCGCTCGGGCACGGTGAGGCGGGCGCGTCCGGCGGCCGGGTAGGACAGCTGGCCGTCGAGGGAGGACTCCAGGTCGGGGCCGAGTCCGTCGTAGGACGCGAACGCGCCGTAGGGGCTGGTCTCCTCCTCGTCGGGCAGGGCGCCGGAGACGGGGAGCAGGTCGACGGCCGTCTGGCCGATCGCCTCTTCCTTGGTGGTGCCGAACAGCCGTCGGGCGCCTCGGCTCCAGTGCGAGACGAGTCCGTCGCGGTCGATCAGGATCACAGCCAGCGGGATACGGCCCGCCGCGGTGTGCTCGCTCACCACGTCGTCCCCGGCTCCGCGGCCGGGAGGCGCCTCCCGCTCGGTGCCACGGTCCATGGCCCAGGCCCTCTCTCCCCACGGCTCCGCAAGATCTGTGCCGCCACCCACCACGCTACGGGGGCGGCCGGTGGCGATGTGCGGCATTCCTGGAATTGGTTCCATCCAATCCGCACCGGCGTGCGCCTGCGCGCCCCGTGGGGCGGCTGATCAGTCCTCGTGGCCGAGTTGCAGATCGCGCTCGGTGCGTCCCCCGCCCGCCACCTGGAGCACGGTGGCCACGGGCGGATACCCGGCGGCGATCACCGTGTACTCGCCGGAGGACAGGTCGACGAACCGGAAGGTGCCGTCGGGTCCGGTGGTGAGGGTGTCGACGACGTTGCCCGCCGCGTCGAGGAGCGTCACGCGCGCGTCCTCGACGGGCCGCCCGCCGCTCGCCCTGACGGTGCCGCGCAGCACGGCGCCGCCGGCGAGTTCGACGTCCTGGCGGGTCTCGCGGGACGCCTGCACGCTGACGGGGAGCGCGGCCGGGCGGAACGCGGGGGCGCTGGCCGCGAGGGTGTACTCGCCGGCCACCAACTCGCTGATCACATAGGTGCCTTCGCGCCCGCTGCGGGTACTGGCCACCACCTCGCCGTGCACATTGGTGAGCGTCACGGCGGCCTCCCGCACCGGGGTGCCGTCCGCGGTCAGCACACTCCCGGCGAGGCGTCCGGCGCCGCCGAGGACGACATCGAGTTCGACGGGCCGCTCCCCCACGGTCACCGACACCGCCTGCGGCTGGTGCCCGCCGGCCGCCGCGATCAGGACGTACGACCCGGAGCCGGGCGTCGACAGCGCGTACCGCCCGTCCGCTCCGCTGGCGCCGCGCCCGATCTGCTGCCCGGCGACGTCGATGAGGGTGAGCGCGGCCCGGGGCACGACGGTCCCGTCGGGGTGCTGCACCGTGCCGCAGACGGGAATTCCGGGGGTGTACGCCGAACGGGCCTGCGGGATCGGGGAGTTGAAGGGCGCGGTCTCCGCCGTCTCGGCGGGGGCGTTGTGGGACACCAGCGGTTTCTCCTTGAGGAAGAAGGCGATGAGCAGGCCGAGGGCGAGCACCGGCACCAGGTAGAGGAAGATCCGGGGCATCGCGTCGGCGTAGGCCCGGATGTAGCTGTCGCGCAGCGCCGGGGGCAGCGCGTGGACGAGCTGTGGGGTGATGGACTCGGGGTCGGGGAGGCCCGCCCCCGCGCGCGTGGGGAGGCGGTCGCGCAGGGCGTCGGTGAGCCGGTCGGCGAAGAGGGTGCCGAAGACTGCGGCGCCGACGCTGCCGCCGATCTGCCGGAAGTAGTTGTTGGCGCTGGTGGCGGTGCCGAGGTCGGCGGGTCGTACGGAGTTCTGCACGGCGAGGACGAGAACGGGCATCACCAGGCCGATGCCGGCGCCGAGGACGGCCATCCAGACGCTGTACTGCAGCCGGGACGTGTCGACTTCGAGCCGGGACAGCAGCCACATGCCGAGGACGGAGAGCGCGCTGCCGAGGATCGGGTAGATCTTGTACCGGCCGGTGTGGCTGATGAGTTGGCCGGAGACGATGGACGCGCCGACGATGCCGCCCATCATGGGCAGCATCAGCAGTCCGGACTCGGTGGCGCTCGCCCCGTCGACCATCTGCAGGAAGGTCGGCAGATAGCTGGCGGCCCCGAACAGCGCGACCCCGATCACCAGGCCCACCAGAGCGGTGACGTTGAAGACGGCGTCCCTGAACAGCCGTAGCGGGATGAGGGGTTCGGGCGCGAACCGCTCGGCGACGACGAAGAGGACGGCGGCGGCCACGGCTCCCGCGCCGAGCCCGAGGATGACGCGCGATCCCCAGGCGTACTCGGTCCCGCCCCAACTGGTCAGCAGGACAAGACACGTTGACGCGGCGGCCAGCAGCAGCGCCCCGAGGATGTCGAGACGCGCCTTCGCGGTCGGCTTCGGCAGTCTCAGTACGACGGTCACGACGGCGAACGTCACCACGCCGAAAGGCACGTTGATGTAGAAGCACCACCTCCAGGAGAGGTGGTCCGTGAAGTAGCCGCCGAGCAACGGGCCCGCCACGGAGGCGAGTCCGAAGGTGGCGCCGATCAGGCCCATGAAACGGCCGCGCTGCCGGGGCGGCACGATGTCCGCGATGATCGCCTGCACGCCGATCATGAGTCCGCCGGCGCCGATGCCCTGCACCGCGCGGAACGCGATGAGTTGGTCCATGGACTGGGCGCGGCCGGCCAGTGCGGAGCCGATCACGAAGACCGCGATCGCGAACTGGAACACGCTCTTGCGGCCGAGGAGGTCGCCGAGTTTGCCGTAGACCGGCAGGCCGACCGTGGAGGTGAGGAGGTAGGCGGTGATCGCCCAGGACATCTTCTCCAGGCCGTGCAGTTCGCCGACGATCTTCGGGAGCGCGGTGGCGACGATCATCTGGTCGAGGGCGGCGAGGAGCAGCGCGAGCATCAGGCCAAGGAAGACCAACCGCACGCGGCGCGGGCTGAGTTCGGCCTTCTCGACGGGTGCGGGGACCGGGGTCTCCGGGGGCGTCGAGGGCCGTTCGTCCTGCACCAGAGTCGTCCCGCCCACGTACCGCTCCCCTCGTCGCGCCTGCCGCACAATTCCCGCTTTAGGCGACAACTGTGAGCAAGCGTGACGAGTTACGGCGTACGCCCGGCTCGAACGGAGATCCACTCGAACCGGTGAGGGAAGCAGTCAGGGCGTCAACGCGCCCTGGAGGCTTGGCCCTTGGGGTCTACTTCTCGACCTCGGTGGCGAGCTTGTCGAGGACCAGGTCGTAGATGCGGCCGAGGCCCTTGGGCGCGAAGGTGCGCTCGAAGAAGCCGCCGATACCGGTCGCGCCGTTCCAGGTGCTCGTCACGACGACGCGGGACTTGCCCTCGCCGGCCGGGGTGACCCGCCAGGTGGTGACCATGGTGGAGTTGCGGTCCTTCTCGACCAGTTCGCCGTCGGTCGGCTCGCTGACCTCCAGGAGGCAGTCGCGGACGCGCTTGCTGGTGGCCTGGAGCTTCCAGTGGACGAGGGTGCCCTCGCCGTCGCCGCCCTCACGCACCTCGTACTCGCTGAACTGCTCGGGCAGCAGGTTCGCGCGCGTGCCGGTGTAGTCGGCGAGGGCGTCGAACACCTTCTCCGCGTCGGCTGCGACGACCCGCTCGGTGGTGGCCTCGACCTGCGCCATTTCGTTCCTCCAGGACTTGCGTTCTCGGGGTCGGGGCAAGCCAACCACCCCCGCACTCGGTCACCCAAATCGGGGTACCCCAGGGCGTCGGAAGAGGTAGGGAATGACACTTGCACAGTAATTCGAACAAGTGTTTCACTCGGGGGGCAGGCCTACCTAGGAGGCGTCATGCGCTGGGAGAACCTCACCCTGGAGTCCGACGGCCACAGCCGGACGGCCGACGTAGCGCTGTTCGGCGCGGACGCGGTGACCACCCGTACCTTCGACACGCCCGAGTTCCGCGGAATCACCTTCCACGAGGTGCGGGCCCGCTCGATCATCAACCGCGTGCCGGGGGCCTCCCGCATGCCCTTCGAGTGGACGGTCAACCCGTACCGGGGCTGCTCCCACGCGTGCGTGTACTGCTTCGCCCGCAAGTCGCACAGCTACCTGGACCTCGACACCGGCCTCGGCTTCGACTCGCAGATCGTGGTCAAGGTGAACGCGCCGGACCTGCTGCGCCGCCAGCTCGGCTCCCGGCGCTGGCTCGGCGAGCACATCGCGATGGGCACGAACGTCGACTGCTACCAGCGCGCGGAGGGCCGCTACCGGCTGATGCCGGGCATCCTGGGCGCCCTGCGCGACCACGCGAACCCCTTCTCGATCCTGACGAAGGGCACGCTGATCCTGCGCGACCTGGACCTCCTGGTGCAGGCCTCCGAGGTCACCGACGTCGGCATCTCGGTCTCGGTCGGCTTCACGGACCCGGCGCTGTGGCGCACGGTGGAGCCCGGCACGCCCTCCCCGGAGCGGCGCCTGGACACCGTAAGGACGCTGACCGAGCACGGCATCGACGTCGGCGTCCTGATGGCCCCGGTGATCCCCTTCCTGAGCGACCACCCGGCCCAACTCCGCGCCACCGTAAGGGCGATAGCCGCCTCCGGGGCCACCTCCGTGACTCCCCTGGTGCTGCATCTGCGGCCCGGTGCGCGCGAGTGGTTCATGGCCTGGCTCGGGCAGCACCACCCGCATCTGGTGCGCCGTTACGAGCGGCTGTACGCGGAGGGCTCGTACGCCCCGAAGTGGTACCAGCGCCGGATCACCCGTCAGGTCCACGACCTGGCGCAGGAGTACGGCATCGGTCCCGCGCGCGCGGGCATGCCGCGCCGGATTCCCGAACCGGCGGACCCGGTCGACGAGCCGGTGAGCGAGCCGACGCAGCTCTCGCTGATCTGAAGGCGCTTCTCAATGAGCTGATCCGAGGGCGTTCGAGCGCATCCGGCGGCCCAATTGGGTCAAGTATCGGATGAACAGGTTCTTCCGCCCCGGCTTTTCGGGACTATGCGGCGAGGAGCGACCGCGAGCACCGCGGTCGGCTGCCTCTCCGTCCTGGGAGGACTCATGAGAAAACGCGCAGCCGTACTGTGCGGTGCCGCCGTCGTCGTGGCCGGGACGGTCACCGCTCTCCCCGCAGACGCGAGCACCACGCATCCCACGACCACCGTCCAGACGGCGAAGCTCGGCTGGAAGAGCTGTGCCACCACCGGCTATCCGACGCTCCAGTGCGCGAGCGTCAAGGTGCCGCTCGACCACGCGAACCCGCACGGCACGCAGATCACGCTCGCCCTGTCCCGGGTCCCGCACACCGCGAAGACGTACCAGGGACCCCTGTTGGTCAACCCCGGCGGCCCCGGCGGCAGCGGACTGACCCTCGCGGGCTTCGTGGCCTCCTCGCTGCCCAAGGCGGTGGCGTCCCAGTACGACGTCATCGGCTTCGACCCGCGCGGCGTCGGCAAGAGCACCCCGGCCCTGGACTGCAAGCCCGGCTACTTCAACCCGGTGCGCCCCGACTCCGTGCCGAGCACCCCGGTGCTGGAAAAGGCCAACCTCACGCGCGTGGAGGCCTACGCGGCGGCCTGCGGCAAGAAGTACGCGAGCGTGCTGCCGTACATCAACACCATCAGCGCGGTGCAGGACATGGACTCGATCCGGGCGGCACTCGGCGCCAAGAAGATCAACTACTTCGGCTACTCGTACGGCACCTACCTGGGCGCCGTGTACGCGAAGCTCTACCCGGAGCGCGTGCGCCGCCTGGTGCTGGACTCGATCGTCGACCCCACGGGTGTCTGGTACGACGACAACCTCGGGCAGGACTACGCCTTCAACGACCGCCAGCAGGCGCTGATGGCGTGGATCGCGAAGTACGACTCCACGTACAAGCTCGGCACCGACCCGGCCAGGATCGAGGCCAAGTGGTACGCGATGCGGAAGGCGCTGGCCAAGAAGCCGGCGGGTGGCAAGGTGGGCGCCTCCGAACTGGAGGACACCTTCATCCCGGGCGGCTACTACAACGGCTACTGGCCCTACCTCGCCGAGGCGTTCGCGGCGTACGTGAACGACAAGAACGCCGATCCCCTGGTCGAGGCCTACGACAACTTCGCCGCGATCGACGCCTCGGGGGACAACGGGTACAGCGTCTACACCTCGGTGCAGTGCCGAGACGCGTCCTGGCCGCGCGACTGGAACCAGTGGCGCAAGGACAACTGGGCGGTCTACGAGAAGGCGCCGTTCATGGTCTGGAACAACGCCTGGTACAACGCGCCGTGCGCGTTCTGGCCGACGAAGTCCGAGCAGCCGGTCAACATCGCCAACGGCAAGCTGCCACCGGTGCTGCTCTTCCAGGCGACGAACGACGCGGCGACCCCCTACCAGGGCGGCGCGACGGTCCACCAGCTGCTGGCCGACTCCAGCTTCGTGGTCGAGCAGGGCGGCGGCAACCACGGCATCACGCTGAGCGGGAACGCCTGCCTGGACAAGTACCTGGCGACCTATCTGACCGACGGCACGGTGCCGCGCAGCGGCGGCGAGGTCGACGCGGTGTGCCAGAAGACGCCCGACCCGAAACCGCTGACCACGGCGAAGTCGGCGACGAGCACGGCACACGGTTCGACGCTGCACGGCCTGTTGGGCTTCCGCGGCTGAGCCCCGCCTGACGGTCCCACGGGGGCGGGAATCCTCGTTGTCAGACCCATGGTCCACCATGGACGCATGAGTGAGCTGACGAGGATTCCCGCCCCCGACGGCGTCGCCCCCGCGACGGCCTACACGCACGTCGTCATGGGCACCGGCCGCTTCGTCGCGATCTCCGGCCAGCTCGCCCTGGACGAGGACGGCAGGCTCGTGGGCGAGGGCGACGCGGCGGCCCAGGCCCGCCAGGTCTTCGAGAACCTCCGCCGCTGCCTCGCCGCAGCGGGCGCCGGCTTCGACGACGTGGTCAAACTGACCTTCTTCGTCACGGACATGGCCCACCTGCCGGCCATCCGCGCGGCCCGCGCCGCCCACATACCCGACGACCGGCTCCCCGCCGCGTCGGCCGTACAGGTAGCCGGGCTGGTGCGACCGGAGTTCCTGATGGAGATCGAGGCGTTCGCGGTGATCGGCGAATAATCAGGCGCCGACCCGGCGGCCGAGTCCCTAGGGTGCCCGCCATGGACGATGCCGACCCCCTTCAGATCCGCCCCATGATCCTCGCCGACTGCGACCGCGTCTCCGAAATCCGCGTCCTCGGCTGGCAGTTCGCGTACCGGGGCCTCATGCCGCAGCCCTTCCTCGACACCCTCAGCGCGCAGGACGACGCCGAGCGCCGCCGGGCCCGTTTCGCGCGGGGTGACGGCAGCGTGGTGAACCTGATCGCCGAGCGGGGCGAGGAGATCGTCGGCTGGGCCGCGTTCGGGCCCTACCGGGACGGCGAAGTCCGCACCGGGGAAGCCGAGTTGTACGCGATCTACCTCGACCCGCACCACCTGAACACCGGCACCGGACGGGCCCTGATGCAGGAGGCGCTACGGCGGTGCGCGGCCCTCGGTCACGACCGCGTGTACCTCTGGGTGGTCCGGGGCAACGCCCGCGCCCGCCGCTTCTACGAGCGGGCGGGCTTCCGGGCGGACGGGACGGAGGAGCCGTACGAGGTGGACGGGGTCCTGGTGCCGGAGATCCGGTACGTAAGGAAGCTGACGCGTTGAGGGGGCGGTAGGCGGGCTCAGCCCTGGCGTGGAATCCGCCCCAGTGCGTGCACCGCCGCCTCCGCCAGTGCGGGGTGGGCGAGGGCGTCGTTCAGGACGGGTCTGGCGCGGGGGTCGCCCAGTTCGCCGAGGCCCTGTACGCAGGCGAGGGCCACGCGGCGGTACGGGTCGTGGGGGCGCAGGCGTCGCTCCAGGGTGGTGATGAGGGCGGGGACGGACTCGGGGGCGTGGAGGTCGGCCAGGAGTCGGACGGGGTGGAGGGCGTAGGCGACGCGGAGTTCGTTGGTGGCGAGGGCGGCTGCCGCGCGGGCGGTGCGGGGGTCGTCGAGGCGGGCCAGGGCGTACGCGGCGGAGGCGCAGCGCGGTGGGTCGCGGTGGTTGAGGAACAGGACGAGGGACTCGAAGGCGCGCGGGTCGCCCGCGAGGCCGAGCCGGAACGCGGCCAACTCCCGGGCCCAGAGCGGTTGTCCGACGGCCGTGAGCACCTCCGCCAGTTCGTCGAGGTCGTCGGTCGACACAAGTCGCTCGTACGGCGCCGCTCCTCCCGACTCCTGCCGTAAGCGCTCCGTGAGTGATCGCAACTCTTCGTCCATGAAACCGAGCCTATGGGGGTCGCGGGACAGACGGGACCTACATCACAAACTCCGGGGGCTGGCGCGCTCGTTACCCACCGGTTAAGCTCAGGTGAGCGAGTTACCCACTCGTGTATCTCCTTGCCGTGGCCTGGTGACGCAGCCGCGGCGAGTGCAGTCGGTTCGGCACCTCGTGTGCCGCAGTACGACACGGCTTGGGACAGGGCCGGTCGGAACTCTCAACTCGCCGGGCGTGTGCGCTCGTTGCCCGGCACCACCCGCACTCCTTCTCGCACTCCGTGCGCCCCTTCGGCGTACGGCGCGCGCTCCCAGTCGTCACCCTCATTCCAGGAGTCCCGCGATGGCAGCTCCCCTGTCCGACGCTCCCCTGTCCCCGTTCAAGACCATTGCCGTCGTCGGTCTCGGCACCATGGGCACCGGTATCACCGAGGTCCTCGCCCGGGCCGGCCGCGAGGTCGTCGGCATCGACGTCAGCGAGGCCGCGACCGCGCACGCCGTCGCCGCCCTGGAGACCGCGACCGCCCACGCCGTGCGGCGCGGCCGGCTGACCGAGCAGGAGCGCACCGACGCCCTGGCCCGGGTCCGCACCTCCACCGACCTGAGCGCGGCGGCCGACGCCGACCTGGTCATCGAGGTGGCCCCGGAGTCGTACGAGATCAAGCACCAGATCTTCCGTGAGCTGGACGGGATCGTGCGCACCGAGACGATTCTCGCGACCGGCACGAACGCCCTGTCCGTCACGCGTCTTGCCGCCGACTCGGCGCGGCCTGAGCGGGTGCTCGGGCTGCACTTCTTCAACCCGGCGCCCGCGATGAAGCTGGTCGAGGTCGTCTCCTCGGTGCTGACGGCGCCCACCGCCGTCGCCGCCGTCACCGAGCTGGCGATCGAGCTGGGCAAGGAGCCCGTCGCGGTCGGCGACCGCCCCGGCTTCGTCGCGGACGGGCTGCTGTTCGGCTATCTCAACCAGGCCGCCGCGATGTACGAGGCGAAGTACGCCTCCCGCGAGGACATCGACGCGGCGATGCGGCTCGGCTGCGGACTGCCCATGGGCCCGCTCGCGCTGCTCGACCTGATCGGCGTCGACACCGCGCGCACGGTCCTGGAGGCCATGTACGCCGAGTCCCACGACCGTCTGCACGCCCCCGCGCCGATCCTCAAGCAGCTCAGCGAGGCGGGCCTGACCGGCCGCAAGACGGGCCGCGGCTTCTACTCCTACGAGGCACCCGGCAGCGCGACCGTCGTGCGAGACGCGCTCACCCCGCCGGAGGGCGCGCGGCTCACCCCGGGCCGTACGGTCCGCTCGGTCGGGGTCGCCGGTTCCGGGACCATGGCGTCGGGTATCGCCGAGGTCTTCGCCAAGGCCGGGTACGAGGTCGTGCTCGCCGCGCGCAGCGAGGAGAAGGCGCAGGTCGCCAAGTCCCGTATCGGCAAGTCGCTTTCGCGCTCTGTCGACCGGGGGCGGATGACCGCCGAGGCCGCCGCGGAGACCCTGGCGCGGATCACTCCGGCGGGCTCCTACGACGCGTTCGCGGACGTCGATCTGGCCGTCGAGGCGGTCGCCGAGGATCTGGAGGTCAAGCAGCAGCTGTTCGCGACGCTGGACAAGGTCTGCAAGCCGGGGGCGGTCCTGGCGACCACGACCTCGTCGCTGCCGGTCGTCGCGTGCGCCCGTGCCACCTCGCGTCCGCAGGACGTGATCGGCATGCACTTCTTCAACCCCGCACCGGCGATGAAGCTGGTCGAGGTCGTCCGTACAGTGTTGACGGATGTTGACGTCCACTCAACAGTTCACGAGGTCTGCGTCAAGATCAAGAAGCATGCCGTCGACTGTGGTGACCGAGCTGGATTCATCGTCAATGCACTGCTTTTCCCGTACCTCAACAACGCGATCAAGATGGTGCAGGAGCACTATGCATCTCTTGACGACATTGACGCGGCGATGAAGCTGGGCGGCGGCTACCCGATGGGCCCCTTCGAGCTGCTGGACGTCGTCGGGCTCGACGTCTCCCTGGCCATCGAGAAGGTCCTGCACCGCGAGTTCCGCGACCCGGGCCTGGCTCCGGCGCCGCTCCTGGAGCACCTGGTGGCCGCGGGCTGCCTCGGCCGCAAGACGGGCCGCGGCTTCCGCGAATATGCCCGCCGCTGATCGTCCCGGCGACTGGTTCGGGGACGACGAGGACGGCGACGGGGACTGGGGCGGGCTGCTCGACCCCACCGGAGGGCCCCTGCCCCTGGCGGGCGGGGGAAACCCCCGACGTGCGCGGCAGGCTGCGCACATGCAGTACGTTCGGGTCATGCCCCAGCCCGCCAAGCCCTCACGTACCGCAGCCGCGCCCGACGCACCGGAGAGTGCCGCGGGGAGTCGTGCCGCCGCCCAGCGCCTCAAGATGCGGCGCGAACTGGCGGCCGCGGCGATGGAGCTGTTCGCGACGAAGGGGTACGAGGCGACCACCGTCGACGAGATCGCCGCCGCGGCCGGGGTCGCACGCCGGACGTTCTTCCGCCACTTCCGCTCCAAGGAAGAGGCGATCTTCCCGGACCACGACGACACCTTGATCCGGGCCGAGGCGGTCCTCAACGCCGCCCCCGCGCACGAGCACCCGCTCGACACGGTGTGCCGGGGCATCAAGGAAGTCATGCGCATGTACGCGGCGCAGCCGGAGATCTCGGTCGCCCGCTACAAGCTGACGCGCGAGGTGCCCACCCTGCGCGAGGCCGAGATCGCGTCGGTGGCCCGCTACGAGCGGCTGTTCACCCGCTATCTCCTCGGCCACTTCGACGAGCACGCGCACGACGACGACGCCAACGACGACCCGCTGCTCGCCGAGGTCGCCGCCTCGGCCGTGGTCACCGCCCACAACCACGTGCTGCGGCGCTGGCTGCGGGCCGGCGGCCAGGGCGACGTCGAGGCACAGCTCGACCACGCCTTCGGGATCGTACGGAAGACCTTCGGCAGCGGCATCGGCGCCGGCCGCACCACGACCCCCAAGCCGGCCACGGCGATGGTGCACCAGCAGGGTGAGGTCCTGGTGACGGTCGCCCGCACCGACGCCCCGCTGGATGAGGTCATGCGGACCATCGAAGAGGCACTCAGGGACCGCTGACCCGCCCTGCACCATGTGATGACGGCCACCCTCCGGGGTGGCCGTTTTGGCATGTCAGAGCCCCTTTTCACGCACCTTTCAGACCCCGTTCGATCGATCATCGCTCATTTGTTACGTAAAGATTTCACCTGAGAGCGATTCATGGCACTCGGTGCCTTGCGGGGTGACACGCAGTGTCATACGTTGAAGGTGTCCGGGCGGCCGGCGTACAGAGATCTCCCGTACGTCGGCTGTCCCCGCAACCCACCACTGGGCTGCGCGCCCGGACGCCTGCGTCACAGGCACCCTCCCGCGCCACAAAGCGCTGCCGAAGCACCACCCGCCGAACCGACGGCACCTCTCCACCCACCCTCAGCAGCAGCACCGACGTAACCATCGGCGCCCCTCCCTCAGGGCGCACTTCGCCGGAGGCAACACCGTGACCGTGAAGGACATCCTCGCCGCGATCCAGTCGCCGGACTCGACTCCGGCCGATTTCGCCGCCCTGCCGCTCCCCGAGTCGTACCGCGCGATCACCGTGCACAAGGACGAGACGGAGATGTTCGCGGGCCTCAGCACCCGCGACAAGGACCCCCGCAAGTCGATCCACCTGGACGACGTCCCGGTGCCCGAACTCGGCCCGGGCGAAGCCCTCGTGGCCGTCATGGCATCGAGTGTCAACTACAACTCCGTGTGGACCTCGATCTTCGAGCCGCTGTCGACCTTCGGCTTCCTGGAGCGCTACGGCAAGCTCAGCGAGCTGACCAAGCGGCACGACCTGCCGTACCACGTGATCGGCTCCGACCTCGCGGGCGTCGTCCTGCGCACCGGCCCGGGCGTCAACGCCTGGAAGCCCGGCGACGAGGTCGTCGCGCACTGCCTGTCCGTCGAGCTGGAGTCCTCCGACGGGCACAACGACACGATGCTCGACCCGGAGCAGCGGATCTGGGGCTTCGAGACCAACTTCGGCGGGCTCGCCGAGATCGCGCTCGTCAAGTCCAACCAGCTGATGCCCAAGCCGGACCACCTCTCCTGGGAGGAGGCCGCCGCCCCGGGGCTCGTGAACTCCACCGCCTACCGGCAGCTGGTCTCCCGCAACGGCGCCGGCATGAAGCAGGGCGACAACGTCCTGATCTGGGGCGCGAGCGGCGGACTCGGCTCCTACGCCACGCAGTTCGCGCTCGCGGGCGGCGCCAACCCCATCTGTGTCGTGTCCTCGCCCCAGAAGGCGGACATCTGCCGGGCGATGGGCGCCGAGGCGATCATCGACCGCAACGCCGAGGACTACCGGTTCTGGAAGGACGAGCACAACCAGGACCCGCGCGAGTGGAAGCGGTTCGGCAAGCGTATCCGTGAACTCACCGGCGGCGAGGACGTGGACATCGTCTTCGAGCACCCGGGCCGCGAGACCTTCGGCGCAAGCGTTTACGTCACCCGCAAGGGCGGCACGATCGTCACCTGCGCCTCGACCTCCGGGTTCAACCACGAGTACGACAACCGCTACCTGTGGATGTCCCTGAAGCGGATCATCGGCTCGCACTTCGCCAACTACCGCGAGGCCTGGGAGGCCAACCGGCTGGTCGCGAAGGGCAAGATCCACCCGACGCTCTCCAAGGTGTACTCCCTGGAGGAGACCGGCCAGGCCGCCTACGACGTCCACCGCAACCTCCACCAGGGCAAGGTCGGCGTCCTGTGCCTCGCCCCCGAGGAAGGCCTCGGTGTGCGCGACGAGGAGAAGCGCGCGCAGCACATCGACGCCATCAACCGCTTCCGGAACATCTGAGGGCTGAGGTCCCCTACATGACTGAGCGCCAGAAAGACCGGCCGTGGCTCATGCGCACGTACGCCGGTCACTCCACGGCCGAGGCGTCCAACGAGCTGTACCGGCGCAATCTCGCCAAGGGCCAGACCGGTCTGTCGGTCGCGTTCGACCTGCCGACGCAGACCGGCTACGACTCCGACCACATCCTCGCCCGCGGCGAGGTCGGCCGGGTCGGCGTGCCGGTGGCCCACGTCGGTGACATGCGCCGGCTGTTCCAGGACATCCCCCTGGACCAGATGAACACCTCGATGACCATCAACGCCACCGCCATGTGGCTGCTGGCGCTCTATCAGGTCGTCGCCGAGGAGCAGGGCGTCGACATCACCCAGCTCCAGGGGACGACCCAGAACGACATCGTCAAGGAGTACCTGTCGCGGGGCACGCACGTGTTCCCGCCGGTCCCCTCGCTCCGGCTGACGACCGACATGATCTGCTACACGGTCAACCACATCCCCAAGTGGAACCCGATCAACATCTGCAGCTACCACCTCCAGGAGGCGGGAGCCACGCCGGTCCAGGAGATCGCGTACGCGATGTCCACGGCGATCGCCGTCCTGGACGCGGTGTTCGCGTCCGGGCAGATCCCCGAGGACCGCAGGGGCGATGTCGTCGCCCGTATCTCCTTCTTCGTGAACGCGGGCGTCCGCTTCATCGAGGAGATGTGCAAGATGCGCGCCTTCGGCCGCATCTGGGACGAGATCACGCGCGAGCGCTACGGCATCGAGGACCCGAAGCAGCGCCGGTTCCGCTACGGCGTCCAGGTCAACTCGCTCGGCCTGACCGAGGCGCAGCCGGAGAACAACGTCCAGCGGATCGTGCTGGAGATGCTGGCCGTGACGCTGTCGAAGGACGCACGCGCGCGTGCCGTGCAACTCCCGGCGTGGAACGAGGCGTTGGGGCTCCCCCGGCCCTGGGACCAGCAGTGGTCGCTGCGCATCCAGCAGGTGCTGGCGCACGAGAGCGACCTGCTGGAGTACGCGGACATCTTCGAGGGCTCGCACGTCATCGAGGCGAAGGTGGCCTCCCTGGTCGAGGAGTCCCTCGCCGAGATCGACCGCATCGAGGAGATGGGCGGCGCGATGGCCGCCGTCGAGTCGGGCTATCTGAAGTCGCAGCTCGTGTCCTCGCACGCGGAGCGGCGGGGCCGTATTGAGTCCGGTCAAGAGAAGATCGTCGGAGTCAACATCTTCAACACGACCGAGCCGAATCCACTCACCGCCGACCTTGATCAAGCGATCCAGACGGTCGACCCGGCCGTCGAGGCCCGGGTCGTCGCGTCGTTGCAGCGGTGGCGTGACACGCGTTACCAGCCGCCGTTCAACCACCCGCGCCCGTGCAAGGCGCTGGAGCGGCTGAAGGAGGCCGCCAAGGGCACGGACAACCTCATGGAGGCCACCCTGGAGTGCGCCCGCGCCGGTGTCACGACCGGCGAGTGGGCCGGGGCCCTGCGGGAGGTGTTCGGCGAGTTCCGGGCGCCCACGGGCGTCTCGTCGGCACCGGTCGCGGTCCCCGCGGAGGAGGGCTCGGCGATGGCCGGGGTCCGCCGCAAGGTGGACGTGACGGCGCGCGAGATGGGCGTCGGCAAGCTGCGCTTCCTGGTCGGCAAGCCGGGCCTGGACGGGCACTCCAACGGCGCCGAGCAGATCGCCGTCCGCGCGCGTGACGCCGGCTTCGAGGTGGTGTACCAGGGCATCCGGCTGACCCCGGAGCAGATCGTGGACGCGGCACTCGCAGAGGACGTGCACGCGGTCGGCCTGTCCATCCTGTCCGGCTCGCACGCCCAGCTGGTGCCGGACGTGCTCGAACGGCTCCGTGTGGCCGGTGCCACAGACATACCTGTCATCGCCGGTGGGATCATCCCCAATGGCGACGCCGAGCAGCTCAGGGCTGCCGGGGTCGCCGCGGTCTTCACCCCGAAGGACTTCGACATCACCGGAATCATCGGCCGCATCGTCGACGAGATCCGGAAGGCGAACAAGCTCGACCCCCTGCTCGACCCCTTGGAGGTCCCCGCATGACCACGCCCGCCCCCGTCAACCGGCTTCGCCCGCGGCGCTCCTGTCTCGCGGTCCCGGGCAGCAACCCGCGCTTCCTGGAGAAGGCGCAGGGCCTCCCGGCCGACCAGGTCTTCCTGGACCTGGAGGACGCGTGCGCGCCGCTGGCCAAGCCCGACGCGCGGCACACCATCGTCAAGTTCCTCAACGAGGGCGACTGGACGGGCAAGACGCGGGTCGTGCGCGTCAACGACTGGACGACCGAGTGGACGTACCGCGACGTCGTCACGGTCGTCGAGGGCGCGGGCCAGAACCTCGACTGCATCATGCTGCCGAAGGTGCAGGACGCCCAGCAGGTCGTGGCGCTCGATCTCCTGTTGACGCAGATCGAGAAGACCATGGGCTTCGAGGTCGGCAAGATCGGTATTGAGGCGCAGATCGAGAACGCGCAGGGACTCAACAACGTCAATGCCATCGCTCAAGCCAGTCAACGTGTCGAGACGATCATCTTCGGCCCGGCCGACTTCATGGCGTCGATCAACATGAAGTCCCTCGTCGTGGGCGAGCAGCCGCCCGGCTACCCGGCGGACGCCTATCACTACATCCTGATGAAGATCCTGATGGCCGCCCGTGCCAACAACCTCCAGGCGATCGACGGCCCCTACCTGCAGATCCGCAACCTCGACGGCTACCGCGCGGTCGCCCAGCGGGCCGCCGCGCTCGGCTTCGACGGCAAGTGGGTGCTGCACCCGGGCCAGGTCGAGGCGTCCAACGAGATCTTCTCGCCGTCCCAGGAGGACTTCGACCACGCCGAGTTGATCCTGGACGCGTACGACTACTACACGTCCGAGGCCGGAGGCAAGAAGGGCTCGGCGATGCTCGGCGACGAGATGATCGACGAGGCCAGCCGCAAGATGGCGCTGGTCATCTCCGGCAAGGGGCGCGCGGCGGGCATGAAGCGCACCACCGAGTTCGAGATTCCGGAGGCGTGACCATGCAGTTCGGACGCACCTACGAGGAGTTCGAGGTCGGCGCGGTCTACAAGCACTGGCCCGGGAAGACGGTCACGGAGTACGACGACCACCTCTTCTGTCTCCTGACGATGAACCACCACCCGCTCCACCTGGACTCCAACTACGCCGAGAACACGACGGACTTCGGCAAGAACGTGGTGGTCGGCAACTACATCTACTCGCTGCTGCTGGGCATGTCGGTGCCGGACGTGTCGGGCAAGGCGATCGCCAACCTGGAGATCGAGTCGCTGAAGCACGTGGCGCCGACCTTCCACGGGGACACGATCTACGGCGAGACGACGGTCCTCGACAAGACGCCCTCGAAGTCGAAGAACGACCGCGGGATCGTCTACGTGGAGACCAAGGGCTACAAGCAGGACGGCACGCTGGTCTGTGTGTTCCGCCGCAAGGTGATGGTGCCGACCGAGACGTACATCAAGGAGCGCGGCGGCGAGCAGCCCGGCCGCCCCCAGCTCAAGGAGCAGGAGAAGTAGCCATGGCGCGACTCGCCCAGACCGCCGGTCTCACCGACATCCAGCGGGAAATCCTGTCCACCGTCCGCGACTTCGTGGACAAGGAGATCCTCCCGGTCGCCACCGAGCTGGAGCACCGCGACGAGTATCCGCAGCAGATCGTCGACGGGCTCAAGGAGTTGGGCCTGTTCGGCCTGATGATCCCGGAGGAGTACGGCGGCCTGGGCGAGTCGTTGCTGACGTACGCCCTGTGTGTGGAGGAGATCGCGCGCGGGTGGATGTCGGTGTCCGGCATCGTCAACACGCACTTCATCGTGGCGTACATGCTCAAGCAGCACGGCACGCAGGAGCAGAAGGACCACTTCCTGCCGCGCATGGCGGCAGGCGACATCCGGGGCGCGTTCTCCATGTCGGAGCCGGCGCTCGGTTCGGACGTCTCGGCGATCACGTCGAAGGCGGTGAAGGACGGCGACGAGTACGTCCTGACCGGTCAGAAGATGTGGCTGACGAACGGCGGCACGTCGTCGCTCGTGGCCGTACTCGTACGCAGTGACGAAGGGCACCCGGAGGGCACCGCGCCGCACAAGTCGATGACGACCTTCCTGGTGGAGAAGGAGCCCGGTTTCGGGGAGGTCCGGCCCGGTCTCACCATCCCCGGGAAGATCGACAAGATGGGCTACAAGGGCGTCGACACCACCGAGTTGATCATGGACGGTCTACGGATCCCGGCCGACCGTGTGCTCGGCGGCCAGACCGGCCGAGGTTTTTACCAAATGATGGACGGAGTCGAGGTGGGCCGCGTGAATGTGGCGGCGCGTGGCTGCGGCGTCGCTCAGCGTGCCTTCGAGCTGGGCGTCTCCTACGCGCAGCAGCGTCACACGTTCGGGAAGCCGATCGCCCAGCACCAGGCGATCCAGTTCAAGCTGGCGGAGATGGCCACCAAGGTCGAGGCCGCCCATGCGATGATGGTAAATGCGGCACGCAAAAAGGACTCCGGCGAACGAAACGACCTTGAGGCAGGGATGGCGAAGTACCTCGCCTCCGAGTACTGCAAGGAGGTCGTGGAGGACGCCTTCCGGATCCACGGCGGGTACGGGTTCTCCAAGGAGTACGAGATCGAACGCCTTTACCGCGAGGCGCCGATGCTGTTGATCGGCGAAGGTACCGCCGAAATCCAGAAAATGATCATCGGGCGCAGGTTGCTCGAAGAGTATCGATTCCAGGGCTGATTGTCCGTTTCGGGGTGTTTTCTTCGAGAAGAAGATCACACCCCGTCAACGCTCTTCAGCCGCCGACTCGACTTACTGGCTTAGCCAGTTGTGGCTCACGACCGGTACGATCCCGGGAAAGCCGCCGTCCCCCGTTACAGTGCGGCATCATCCGCTACGAAGGTCATCCATGCCCCACAGCCAAACCTCTGCACCACGCGACAGCCTGGCAGGCGTACGCCTCGCGCGCGGAGCATCGCCGTGGCTCCTGCCGACCGTCGCCACCGCAGCCCTCAGCCTGGTACGTGCGCGCAAGTCCGGCGCCGCCAAGGCCGTGGCCGTACCCGCCACCGCGCTCGCGGCGGGCATGCTGTGGTTCTTCCGCGACCCCGAGCGCGAGATCACCCGGGGCCGGGTCATCTCGCCCGCCGACGGTGTGGTGCAGAGCATCATGCCGTGGAAGGACGGTCGCACCCGCGTCGCCATCTTCATGAGCCCGCTGAACGTCCACGTCAACCGCGCGCCGCTCTCCGGCACGGTGACTTCGGTCGAGCACATCCCGGGCGGTTTCGTTCCCGCGTTCAACAAGGAGAGCGAGAACAACGAGCGGGTCGTCTGGCACTTCGACACCGAGCTCGGTGACATCGAGATGATCCAGATCGCCGGCGCCGTCGCCCGCCGCATCGTCCCCTACGTCCCGCAGGGCACGAAGGTCGAGCAGGGCGAGCGCATCGGACTGATCCGCTTCGGTTCGCGTGTCGACATCTACCTCCCCGAGGGTGTCGAGGTGGACGTGGAGGTCGGTCAGAAGACGGTGGCTGGGGTGACTCGCATTGACCGTGATTGATCCGGAGACACAGGCGGGCTGGGTGCCCGAGGCCGATGAGGTGGACGACGAGGAGGAGATGCCTCTTTCTCTCCGCCTCTCAATAGCGGACACCCTCACCCTCGGCAACGCCACCTGCGGCTTCATGGCGGTGTACTTCACCACCACCGGCATCCTGATCCCGCACCTGACGGGCAACGACGAGTCGACCGGCATGGCCCGCCACAGCGCGGCCACCGCGGTCATCCTGATGCTGTGCGCGGCGGTCTTCGACCTCTTCGACGGCCTCGTCGCCCGCAAGCTGCGCTCCTCCCCCATGGGCGCGGAGCTGGACAACCTGTCGGACCTGATCAGCTTCGGCCTCGCACCGGCGTACTTCGTCCTCGTCTACGGCATGGTCGCGGACGACGCGCACCAGAGAGTGGCCGCGGTCGGTGCGATCGTGGTGTTGCTGGCCGTGGTGCTGAGACTCGCCCGCTTCTCGTGCGTGACCCCGCCGAACGGCATGTTCCAGGGCATGCCCTCCCCGTTCGGCGCGCTGACGGTGGTCTCGATCGTGCTCCTCGAGCTGCCCTTCGTGGCAACGCTCATGGCGATCCTGGGCACCGCCTGGCTGATGGTGAGCCGGGTCGAGTACCCGAAGCCGCGCGGTCGCCTCGCGGTCGCGATGCTCGCCTGGATCGTCCTGTCGATGGGCCTGCTGGCGGCCTGGGCGTTCGACGCCCCGAGCGGCCAACTGCTCCTCCAGACGGGCTGCGCGCTCCAGCTGGTCATGGGCGCGGTGATCCCCCTGTTCGCGACGGCCCGCCGCGTGAACAACTTCCGCGACAACCGGCGCGAGGCGCGAGCAGCGCAGCCGTAGTCGCAGCGGTCGTAGCAGACAAGAACGAAGGGCCCCGAGCCGCTTGGCTCGGGGCCCTTCAGCGTTCCTCGTGCGGGACTCAGACCAGAAAGTCCCGCGCGATGTTCTCCGCCACCCGCTCCAGGATCGGGCCCGCGTCGGCGATGCACTTCACGACGTCCGGTTCGACGGACGTGAGGGGGTAGGCGCGGCGGATGCCGGCGTGGCCGAGGGCCTGTGGGGGCAGGGCGAGGCGGCCGCAGACGGCGACGACCTCCTTGCCCTCCGCGCGGGCCGCCGCGGCGACTCCGGCCGGGGCCTTGCCGTGCAGGGTCTGTTCGTCGAGGGAGCCCTCGCCGGTGATGACGAGGGTGGCGCCCTCCAGCGCGGAGGCGAAGCCGAGGACGTCGAGCATGACCTCGATGCCGGGGCGGAAGCGGGCGCCGAGGAGGAGCGCGCCGTAGCCGATGCCACCCGCCGCGCCCGCGCCGGGCGCGATGGCGTACTCGGCGGCCCGAGCGCCGATCGACTCCTCGAGGATCTTCGCGTAGTGGCCGAGGGCCGCGTCGAGGGCGTCCACGTCGTCCGGTGCGGCGCCCTTCTGGGGGCCGTAGACCGCGGCGGCGCCCTTGGGGCCGGTGAGCGGGTTGTCGACGTCGCTGGCGAGGACGAGGGCGACGGAGGCGAGGCGCGGGTCGAGGCCCGAGAGGTCGGCCGAGGCCAGGTCGATCAGGGCGCCGCCGCCCGGGGGCACCGGTTCGCCGTCCGCGTCCAGGAAGCGGGCGCCGAGCGCGGAGAGCATGCCCGCGCCGCCGTCGGTCGTGGCGCTGCCGCCGACGCCGAACACGATCGTGCGGGCGCCCGCGTCGAGTGCGGCCCGCAGCAGTTCGCCGGAGCCGTACGTCGAGGAGGTGAGCGGGGCGAAGACGCCCTTGGGCAGTCTCTGCAGCCCGCTCGCCTCGGCCATCTCCACGACGGCCGTGTCGCCGCGGACCGCGAAGGCCGCGGTGACCTCGTCGCCGAGGGGTCCGGCGACCCGTATCTCCCGTCGCTCGAACCCGGCCGCGACGGCCGCGTCCACCGTGCCGTCGCCGCCGTCGGCGACCGGCATCGCGGCGACCTCCAGATCGGGTACGACCCGGCGCAGCCCGGCCGTCACCCGCTCGGCGACCTGCACGGCCGTCAGCGACCCCTTGAACTTGTCCGCGGCGATGAGCACCCTGTGGGTGCCCCTCTGTGCAGCGTCCGCCACCTTGCGATCCCCTTGCTCTACGGGCCCCGCACACTTCAGGGCCAGTCGCGCCGCTTGCGACCCTAACCGGCCGACGCCCCCGCCGTCATGCCCCGACCGAACGCTGGGACCGGGCTGAGCGTCCGCTGTGCCGCTGCCGGGCCCGGAATCGGGTAGACCGGAGACATGACCCCAGTAGGTACTGAGCAGGCGCTCGCGGACCGTGTCCTCGGGGGCTGGCTGGGCCGGATCGCGGGCAACATGCTCGGCAAGCCCGTCGAGCAGGGCGACCTGTGGACCCGCGACCGCATCGACCGCTATCTCCGGCGGGCCGCCGCCCTGCCGCTCACCGACTACCTGCCGGAGCCGCCCGGCGAGGACGACGGCTTCGAGCTGCGCCCCGAGTGGCAGCGGTGCGTGCGCGGCCGGATCCACGGCAGCTGCCGTGACGACGACGTCGACTACGCCATTCTCGGCCTCGACCTCCTGGAGACCCACGGCTTCGGCTTCAGCACCGAGCAGGTCGGCGAACTGTGGCTGCTGCGCCTCCCGTACCTCCAGACGTACACGGCCGAGCGCGCCGCCTACCGCAACCTCGCCAACGGCCTCAAGCCACCGCTGACGGCGACGTACGACAACCCGTACCAGGAGTGGATCGGCGCCCTGATCCGCGCCGACATCCACGGCTGGACCAACCCTGGTGCCCCGCGCCGCGCGGCCCAACTGGCGCGCAGGGACGCCGTGTTGTCCCACACGGGGAACGGTGTCTACGGCTCGATGTGGGCCGCAGCCCTGATCTCGGCGGCGTTCACCGCGCCGACCGTGCGGCACGCGCTGGACACGGCGCTGACCGTGATCCCGCCGGGCTGCCGTCTCGCCCGCACCGTGCGCCGGGTGCTCACGCTCCACGAGACCCGGATGACCTGGGAGGACACGCTCACCACACTGTCCGAGGAGACGGCGGGCCTCGGCTGGATCCACACGATCCCGAACGCGGCCGTCCTCACCGCCGGACTCCTGTACGGCGACGGCGACTTCACCCGCACCATCACGCTCACCGTCCGCGGCGGCCTCGACACCGACTCGAACGGCGCGACCGCCGGTTCCGTCGCCGGGGTGCTGAACGGCGCCGCCGCGATCCCGGCACAGTGGAAGGACCCGCTCGAAAACACCGTGCGCAGTGCGGTGTTCGGGTTCGACGGGGTACGGATCAGTGAACTCGCCGAGCGGACAGTGCAGTTGGCGCAGACCGCCGACAACTAGACGGCCCCCTGGGCGACAAGACTCCGGGCGCAGTCGAGGGCGGCCTCCCGCGCCGGGCGCGGTTCCCAGCCGAGGACGCGGCGCGCCTTCTCCGTGCTGTGGCGGTTGCGGCGGCCGAGCGCGGGGATGATCTCACGGAGGGACCGGTCCAAGAAGCGGGCGGCGAGACGGACCGCGAAGTCCGGGAGGCGGCGCGTGGAGACGGTACGACCGTGCTCGCCGAGGCCGTCGCGCAGGGTGCGCGCGATGTCCGCCATCCACACGAACTCCCCGGTGGCCAGGAAGCGTTGACCGGCGGCCTCCGGTGACGTCATCGCCCGGAGGTGTACGTCGACCAGGTCCCGGACGTCCACGACCTCGAGGCCGATGCGCGGGACGCCGGGCATCTTGCCGCTCACCATGCGCGCGATGATGCCGACGGAGCCGAGGTTCGCGGTGGTGAGGACCGGTCCAAAGACGGCGCCGGGGAGCACGGTGGTCAGCTCGGTCGGGCCGTCGTAGCCGCTCATGAAGTCCCAGGCGGCCCGCTCGGCGAGGGTCTTCGAGCGGCGGTACGGGATCAGGGTCGGGTCGTCTGGATCGGTCCAAAGCGTCTCGTCGGTGACACCTTCCGAGGCGTACGACGAGGGGCTCGCGGCGTTCGCGGCCGAGGTCATCACGACGCGTCGTACGCCCGCCTCGGTGGCCGCGCGCAGGACGCGCAGGGCGCCGTCGCGGGCCGGGGCGATCAGAGCGTCGGGGTCGTCCGAGGCGGCGCCGAGCGGGGAGGCGACGTGCAGGACGTAGTCGACGCCCTTGAGCGCGGCGTCCCAGCCCGCGTCGGCCGTGAGGTCGGCGACGGCGAAGCTCAGCCGCCCGGCGGGGTCGGCCACGGTCGCGACGGCGTCGGTGACCGCGCGCTCCTTGCCCTTGGCGCGGACGGTCGTACGGACGTCGTAGCCGCGGCGCAGCAGTTCCGCGATGCACCAGCCGGCGATGTAGCCGCTGCCTCCGGTGACCAGGACGAGTTCGGGCATGACGGTGCTCCCTGCGGTGTCGGGTGGGGGTGTGCCAGAATGGAGAGCGAAACGGAGGCCCCTCCGGTACATTCACCAACGTACCGGAGGGCCCTCCGCTTAGCAATCCGACACCGGACGGACGACCCGCACCCGTGAACCCGAAACCGACCCGCCGCGACGCCCTCGACAACCGGGAGCGCATCCTGGCCGTCGCCCGCGAGGCCGTCGCCGCGTCGAGCGGCGCCTCCCTCACCGCGATCGCCAAGCAGGCGGGCGTCGGCATCGGGACGCTCTACCGGCACTTCCCCACCCGGGAGGCGCTGATCCTGGAGCTGTACCGGCACGACATCCAGCACCTGATCGACCGCGCGCCCGCGCTGCTGGCCGAACATCCGCCGCTCGCAGCGCTACGACTCTGGTTTGACGAAGTCGCCCACTACGGGCGGCTCAAATACGGCGTCGCCGAGGTCATCCACGCGGCGACCGACGGGGGCGCGGACGACGAGTACTTCGCGCCCTTCGTGGCCGCGATCGACGTCCTCCTGAAGGCCGGGGCCGCCGACGGTTCGCTGAAGTCCGGTATCGACCCGGAGGATGTGCTGCTCCAGCTCAGCGTGTTGTGGCGGATCGATCCGGCGCGGCCGGGCTCGGAGGAGCGGGCCGGGCGGATCCTCGATCTCATCGTCGACGGGCTGCGGGCGACTCCGTAGGGGCCGTGTCGTCGAACGCCTCCGCCGTCACTCCGAACGCCTTCAGCACCAGCCGGTCCCGCAGGCCGTCCGGCAGGAACCGCAGCAGGGCGAGGGCGCGGCCGTCGCGGCCGGTGGTGGTGAGGGTGGCCGGGTGGCGGGTGGTCAGGGCGCGTACGACGGCGTCGACCGCGGGGGTGACCGGACCGAGCGGCCGGCGGGCGGCTGTCGCTCGTACGGCGTCCAGGGCGCGGGCGTAGTGCTGCTGGGTCCTGGCCGAGGCCGCCCAGCCCAGGTCCGCGCTCGCCTTGTCCGCCGTCGCGAAGATCGGGGTGTCCATGGCGCCGGGTTCGACGAGGGTGACCTTGACGCCCTGGTGGCGGAGTTCCGCGCGCAGGGAGTGGGTGAGTGCGGCGAGCGCGGCCTTGGAGGCGGCGATGGGGCCGAAGAAGGGCGGCGGGACACGGGCCGAGACGGCGCCGACGTTGACGATGCGGCCGCCGGACGCCCGTAGCGCGGGCAGGAACGCGCGGATCACGGTGGCCTGGCCGATCACGTTGATCTCGAACTGGCGGCGCCACGCCTCGACGGGCGTCAGTTCGACGGGGCCCTGGCCCATGATCGCGGCGCTGTTGACGAGTCCGTCGAGCCGCGCTCCGACCTGCTCGGCCGCGGTGAACACCGAGTCCTCGTCGGTCAGTTCGAGCCGGACGGGGGTGAAGCCGGCGTCCCGGAGCGCTTCCGCGTCCTCGGGGCGGCGGTGGGCGGCGTACACGGTCCAGCCGGCGGTGCGCAGGGCGCGTGCGACGGCGGAGCCGACGCCGCCGGTGGCGCCGGTGACCAGGACGGTGCGGGGAGTGGACAGGGGAAGCTCAGCCACAAGGGCCGCCTTTCACAAGGGAGTTCAGAACACCATGGAGACCGGTGTCCCTCTCACCCTGCGCCGGTGGGCCGCCCGGTTGAAGAGTGCAGAATTGACTGGTGCCAGCGACACCACCACCAGAATCCGGGGATCACGGCCGCAAGGCCCTCGCCGCCTTCCTGCGGTCCCGCCGTGAGCGCGCCGACCCGGACGGTACGGGGCTGCCCGCGGGTGGCCGGCGCCGAACTCCCGGTCTGCGCCGCGAAGAAGTCTCCCTCCTCTCGGGTGTCAGCCTGACCTGGTACACGTGGCTGGAGCAGGGCCGTGACATCAACGTCTCCCCGCAGATCCTGCTCGCCCTGGCCCGCGCGCTGCAGTTGGACGAGGTGGAACGCGCCCACCTGTTCCGGCTGGCGGGCAGGCCGGCGCCCGAGCCGGCCGAGCGGTCCCTCCAAGTACCGGACGCCGTACGGGCGTTCCTCGACACGCTGATGCCGAACCCCGCGTTCGTCATCGACCGCTGCTTCGACGTCCTGGCCTGGAACCGGGCCCAGGAGGCCGTCCTCGGCGCCGCCCTCCTCGACCGGCCGCGCCGTGAACTCAACAGCGCCTGGCTGCTGTTCAGGGAACCCGGCATCCGCGCCCTGATGCCCGAGTGGGAGGCGGAGACGGAGTGGATGGCGGGCCTGCTGCGGCAGCAGGCGGCGTACGAACTGGACAACCCGCGCTTCGCCGAGCTGATCGACGAACTCACCACCACCAGCCCGCACTTCGCACGTCTGTGGGAAGCACACGAAGTGGTGGAGTTCCGCTCCTCCGTGCGCCGCTACCGCCACCCCTCCGCGGGTGACATCGAGGTGTCGTACGTACGGCTCGCGGTGCAGGAAGCGCCCTGGCTGAGCCTGATCTGTCACTTCCCGGAGCCCGGCAGCGAGTCGGAGAGACGGCTGCGCGGGCTGGTTACCCTTCCTGAATGACCACCACGCCAGATTTCGCCACGTACCTCGCCGGACTCCCCCGCATCCTCGCCGGGGCCGCCGCGCTCTTTCGCGACACCGAGGGCAACGTCCTGCTCGTCGAGCCCAACTACCGTGAGGGCTGGGCTCTTCCGGGCGGCACCATCGAGTCGGACGACGGCGAGACACCGCGCCAGGGAGCGCGCCGCGAGACGCTGGAGGAGATCGGCCTCGACGTCGAACTCGGGCAACTCCTCGCCGTGGACTGGATCTACCACGGGCCGGAGTACCCGCCACTGGTGGCCTACCTCTACGACGGCGGAGTCCTCACCGCGAACGACCTCAAGTCGATCCGGCTCCAGGAGGAGGAACTCCTGTCCTGGCGCCTCGTCCCGCGCGACGAACTCACCGAGTACCTGCCGGGTTCCCTGGGACTCCGGGTCCTGGTCGGGCTCGACGTACTGGCGGAGGGGGCGGGGACGGCGGAGCTGGAGAACGGGCGACGGGTGGGCTGAGCCCCTTCCCGACGGCCCCGCCGGTCTCAGCCCTCGACCTCGCGGGGTTTCACGTCCACCTCGCGCCGCGCGTCGTCGCGGGCCTCGGCCCTGGCCTCGGTGCGGTGGCCGCGCTGGATGTAGTCGCGGACGACGAGTTCGACGGCGTCCTGCGGGTTGTTCACTCCTGCGAGGACCATGACTTCCACGACGAGCGCTGCGTCGAGCGAGACGTTCACCTTGGCCATGCGTGGACGCTAGCACCCGCCGGCGCGCCCCGAACATCCGCACGAGGCAAGGAATCCACCGCACCGATGACCGGCCCTTCCCCCGTGGACGACGACCGCGGTTGCCTGCGTCTGGTCCTCGCCGTACCGCTCGTCCTGCTCACCCTCACCGCCGTGTTGTGCTGCTGGACGGCGCTGACCATCCGCCCGTCGGGGCCCTGGGACGGCGACGCGTACGCCGGGATCGTCCTCTCGTGCGTCCTCGCGATCGGTGCCGCCGGTGCGGTGGTGGCGGTGTGCTCGCTGCCGTCCGTGCGGCGGATCACGGGCTGGTGGTGGACGGGCCCCGCCGTACTGGCCGGTGCGATCGCGGCGATCCGCTGGGCGACGGGCGGTTGATATCCGTTCGCCTCCCGGCGCCCGGGCGACCTACCCTCGGCCCATGAACAAGCCTCTCGTCGCCCTCCTGAGTGGCGCGGGCATCTCCACCGACTCCGGCATCCCCGACTATCGCGGCCCCAACGGGCTGTGGCGGCGCGACCCCGAGGCCGAGAAACTCGTGACGTACGAGTACTACATGGGCGACCCCGAGATCCGCCGCCGGTCGTGGCAGATGCGCCGCGACAACCGCGCGCTCCGGGCCGAGCCGAACGCCGCGCACCGGGCGGTGGCCGAGTTGGAACGGTCCGGGGTACCGGTCAGGGTCATCACACAGAACGTCGACGGACTCCACCAGCTCGGCGGTGTGCCCGCCCGCAAAGTGCTCGAACTCCATGGCAGCGCACGGAGTTTCGTGTGCACGAAGTGTCATGTGCGGGGCCCGATGCAGGACGCCCTGGCCCGCGTCGCGGCCGGCGAGGCGGACCCGCCGTGTCTGGAGTGCGGCGGAATCCTGAAGTCGGCGACCGTGATGTTCGGCGAACGCCTCGACCCGGCGGTCCTCGGCGAGGCCGTCGCCATCACCAAGGCCTGCCAGGTCTTCATCGCCGTCGGTACCAGCCTCCAGGTCCAGCCCGCCGCGGGCCTCGCCGGCGTCGCCGCCGACCACGGCGCCCGCCTGATCATCGTCAACGCCGAGCCGACGCCGTACGACGAACTCGCCGACGAGGTCGTACGAGAGCCGATCGGGACGGCTCTGCCCGAGCTGCTGCACCGGCTGAGCCAGGAGCGGGACTCCTAGGCGCCGACGGCATCGACGACAGCAGCGGTTTGGACCGCTCCAACGGGTTTCGCCCGGATCACGTCCACGCCCGCTTCCTCGAAAGCCGTCCAGGCCGCGGCGCCGGGCACCGCGTCGGTCACGACGACATCCAGGTCCTCCGGACCGCAGATCTTCACCATGCCGGTTCCGGGGAACTTGGTGTCGTCGACGAGCAGCGCCACCTTGTCACTGGCCGCGATCATGGCCCGTCTCGCGGGCACTTCGGCGACCGTGGTGTCCATGACCTGAGCACCCGCGCGGACCCCGCAGGCTCCCATGAAGAGCCAGTCGGCGTGCACCTGGCGAAGGTTGTCCTCCGCCATGAAGCCGTCCAGCATGCGCGACTCCCGTACGACCATGCCGCCGAGCAGCATGAGCTGGACGTGCTCGTCCTGGACGAGTTCCTCGTACACCGCCAGGTTGTTGGTGATCACGGTGATCCGGCGCCCGTGCAACCGCCGGGCGAGCCGGTGAACCGTCGAGCCGGAGTCCAGGATGATCGACTGACCGTCCTCGATCATCCTGACCGCCTCGGCGGCTATGGCGTCCTTCACGTCCACCTGGGCCTCGGCAGCCTCGGTGAACGGTGCGGGAGCCTCCTCCACGACCGCTCCGCCATGAACCCGCGTGAGCAGCCCGTCCGCTTCCAGCTTGAGGAGGTCACGACGGATCGTCGCGGCACTGGCGTCCAAGCGGCCGGCGAGATCCGTCACGGTGACAGTGCCGCCGGATCGCAGGGCCCGCAGGATGAGTTGGTGTCGTTGTTCGGCCAGCACGCGACAGGACACTACACGGACCTGCCGAACGACTCCTTTCAACTCCCGTGCCCGCAAAGCACTTTGGCGGGATCCGGCGCCCGTCGGGCGAGCGCTCAGAAAAGCGCCGCCCCGCTCTCGAAGTCCAGCAGGCGCTGCTTGCGGTCCAGGCCGCCGCCGTAGCCCGTGAGGCTGCCGTTCGCGCCGACGACCCGGTGGCAGGGGACGATGATCCCGATGGGGTTCTTGCCGTTGGCGAGGCCGACCGCGCGGGAGGCGCCCGGGTTGCCGAGGGCGTCGGCGAGGTCGCCGTAGGAGCGGGTCTCGCCGTAGGGGATGCGGCGGAGCTGGTCCCAGACGGTGCGTTGGAACGGGGTTCCGTGCAGGCGCAGTTCGAGGGTGAACTCCTTCAACTCGCCCGCGAAGTACGCCTGTAGTTGGGCGGTCGTCTCGGCGAAGGGGGTGTCGTCGGGAGTGCCGAAGGACTCCTCCGGGGGGCGGTGGCGCTGGTCGACCATGTAGAGGCCGCACAGGGCGCCGTCCTCGTCCGCGACGAGGGTCAACGGGCCGTAGGGGCTGTCGATCACGGTGTGGTGCTTCATGTCGTCCGTACTCCGCTGTCTGCGATTCCCTTATACGGGGAGGAAGTTGATCGGGTGGGTGTCGGTCGCCCACAGGTACTGGACCGCGTACGCCCGCCACGGCCGCCAGGCCGCCGCGCGGGCGGTGAGGGCGGCCGGGGTCGACGGGAGGCCCAACTCCTGTGCGGCGCGCCGGATTCCGAGGTCGGTGGGGAGGAAGGCGTCGGGGTCGCCGAGGGCACGCATGGCGATGACGTCGACCGTCCAGGGGCCGAAGCCGGGAAGGTTCAGCAGTTGGGCTCGCGCCTCCGCCCAGTCGCTCTCCACTCCCAAGTGGAGCGTCCCGTCGGCCAGTTGGGCGACGAGCGTGGTGAACGTGGTGCGGCGGGTGTTCGGCATGGCGAGCGACTCCGGGTTCACGGCCGCCAGTGCCTGCGGGGACGGGAACAGGTGGGTCAGGCCGCCCTCGGGGTCGTCGACCGGTTCGCCGTGGGCGGTGACCAGGCGGGCCGCGTGGGTGCGGGCCGCCGCCGTGGAGACCTGCTGGCCGAGTACGGCCCGTACGGCGAACTCGGCCTCGTCGACCGTGCGCGGGACGCGGCGGCCCGGTGCCTTGTCCACCAGCGGGGCCAGGACGGGGTCCGTACGGAGCTGGTCGTCCACCGCGACCGGGTCGGCGTCCAGGTCGAGCATGCGGCGGCAGCGGCTGATGGCCACGGGCAGGTCGCGCAGGTCGCTGAGCGTGAGGCGGCAGGCGATGTGGTCGGGCTGGGGGGTGAGCGACGCGATGCCGTGGCCGTAGGGGAGGCGGAGGGTGCGGCGGTACGCGCCGGCCCGCCACTCCTCGACGCCCGGTACGGCGGTCGCCGCCAGGTGGCCGAAGAGGTTGTCGGGGTTGAGGGGGGCGCGGAACGGCAGGCGGAGGGTGAGCGTGCCGGGGGTGAGGACGGTCGTCCTCGGGCGCCTGTTGCGCAGCTCGCTCGGGGAGAGGGCGAAGACCTCGCGCACGGTGTCGTTGAAGGTGCGGATCGAGGAGAAGCCGGCGGCGAAGGCGATCTCCGCCATCGGGAGCGCGGTCGTCTCGATCAACAGCCTTGCCGTCTGGGCGCGTTGGGCGCGGGCCAGGGCGAGGGGGCCGGCGCCGAGTTCGGCGAGGAGCTGGCGTTCGATCTGCCGGGTGCTGTAGCCGAGGCGGGCGGCGAGGCCGGGGACGCCCTCGCGGTCCACCGTTCCGTCGGCGATCAGGCGCATCGCGCGGGCGACCAGGTCGGCCCGCTGGTTCCACTCCGGGGACCCGGGGCTGGTGTCGGGGCGGCAGCGCTTGCAGGCCCGGAAGCCCGCCTGCTGGCAGGCCGCCGCGCTCGGGTAGAACGTCATGTTCTCGGGCTTGGGCGGTACGACCGGGCAGCTGGGCCGGCAGTAGATGCGGGTGGTCAGGACGGCCGTGAAGAACCAGCCGTCGAAGCGCGCGTCCTTGGACTGGACCGCGCGTACACAGCGCTCCGTATCGGTGTGCATCCCGTTCTGCATATGTCCAGCATCCGATACGGGCCGGGCTCGGGCTGGCGGGAATCCGACATCGACGTCGCGTGGCCTGGTCCTCGCCCCGGTCGGTGCCGGTGGAGGCCGGGCTTATCGGTTTGTGGTGTGAGACGCGGCTTTGTAGCGTCGACCTCCGTGACCCCTCCCTCACCCTCGCACAGCGCCGATTCCCTCCCGGCCCGCCTCGACGCGGCCCGGAGCGACTACGAAGCCCTCCTCGCGAAGAAACTGTCGCTCGACCTGACCCGCGGCAAGCCCTCCGCGCGGCAGCTCGACCTCTCCGCCGAACTCCTCTCGCTGCCCGGCGACCGGTACACCGCCGCCGACGGCACGGACTGCCGCAACTACGGTGGCGCGGAAGGGCTGTCGGAGCTCCGGGAGATCTTCTCCGGGTTCCTCCAGGTACCGGCAGCGCAACTGCTCGCCGTGGGCAACTCCAGCCTGGAGCTGATGCACGACTGCCTGGTGCACGCACTGCTCGGCACGCTTCCCGGAGCGGCGCGCCGCTGGGCGGACGAGGAGCGGGTCGCGTTCCTGTGCCCGGTCCCCGGCTACGACCGGCACTTCGCGCTGTGCGAGCGGTTCAGCATCGAGATGATCCCGGTGCCGATGACCGCCGAGGGTCCCGACATGGACGTGGTGGAGCGCCTGGTCGCCGAGGACCCGGCGGTCAAGGGCATCTGGTGCGTGCCCAAGTACAGCAACCCGGACGGGACTTGCTACAGCGACGAGACCGTACGACGGCTCGCCGCGATGCCGACGGCGGCGCCCGACTTCCGGATCTTCTGGGACAACGCCTACGCCGTGCACCACCTCACCGAGGAAGAGGTGGAGATCGCCGACCTGTTGGCGGCCTGCGCCGAACACGGCAGCCCCGACCGGGTCTTCGTCTTCGGGTCCACCTCGAAGATCACGCTCGGCGGTGCGGGCGTGGCGTTCTTCGGCTCGTCCCCGGCCAACGTGGCCTGGCTGCGCGGCTACAGCGCCAAGCGTTCCATCGGCCCCGACAAGGTCAACCAGCTGCGGCACGCGATGTTCCTGCGCGATCCCGACGGGGTGCGTGCCCATATGCGCAAGCACCGTGAGCTGCTGCGGCCGAAGTTCGACACCGTGCTGCGCATCCTCGCCGACCGGCTGGGAGACACCGGTCTCGCCACCTGGTCGACGCCCAGGGGCGGTTACTTCATCACCCTCGACGTCCCCGACGGCTGCGCCCGCGAGGTGGTGCGCCGCGCGGCGGACGCCGGTCTCGCGCTCACGCCGGCGGGCGCCACCCACCCGTACGGCGACGACCCCCAGGACCGTACGATCCGGATCGCCCCCTCCTTCCCGGACGCCTCGGAGATCGAGGAGATCATCGACGGGGTGGCCACGTGTGTACGGCTCGTGGGCTACGAAAAGCTGGTGGCGGACGCGAGTTGACCCGGTGCGAGGCACCGCACACCGGACGTCCCGGAGGTGTGCGGTACCTCACGCCACGGTTACAAATCGCTCAACCTCTGGTTGCGAAGCGGTGAGCAGTCCACGATGGGGACATGACCCTGGCCGAGAGAGCCATGCAGCGACTGACAGGCTGGCCCGACCTCAGTCCGGGCCCGGCCAGCTGTGGCACGGGGCGGGCGCTGCGATCCGTCCACAGCGAGATCGTGCACTTCCACTCCGACCACGATGTGGATCTGCATCTCACCGTCGGGGCGATCCTGCGGTTCCATCATGATCTCAGTGAGTCGACGGCGATCCGGATCATCCCGGGCTCCCGCTGGGTGACCGTCCACCTGGACTGCGAGACGGACGTCGACCTGCTGCTGAGCCTGGTCAGCGTCGCCCTCAAGGCACACGCGGGCGGGCCCCCTTCCGGGAACCCGCCCATGACCGGGTGCAACTTCCACCGGGTGACACTCGTGCCGCGCGACGGCGACTAGGACCGGTCCAAAAGGACCTCGCCCCTAGAACACCGCCGCCGTGTCGTCCTCCCCCGCCTCCAGCAAGGTCGCCGCCGCGCCCACGATGCGTGGGTCGGGGCTGCCGACGACCTCCTCGTCCTTGTCGGCGTAGTCGAAGCGGGCGAGCACGCTGCGCATGGCCTCGACACGGGCCCGCTTCTTGTCGTTGCTCTTCACCACGGTCCAGGGCGCCTGCTCGGTGTCGGTCTCCCGGAACATGGCGACCTTGGCGGCCGTGTAGTCGTCCCAGCGGTCCAGGGACTCCAGGTCCATCGCACTGAGCTTCCACTGCCGTACAGGATCCACCTGGCGGATCGTGAAACGGGTGCGCTGTTCACCCTGTGAGACGGAGAACCAGAACTTGATCAGGTCGATGCCGTCGTCCGCCAGCATCCGCTCGAACAGCGGGGCCTGGCGCATGAAGCGGCGGTACTCGTCGTCCGAGCAGAACCCCATCACGCGCTCCACGCCGGCCCGGTTGTACCAGGACCGGTCGAACAGCACGATCTCGCCTGCGGTCGGCAGATGCTGGACGTAGCGCTGGAAGTACCACTGACCGCTCTCGCGCTCGCTCGGCTTCTCGAGCGCCACCACACGGGCACCACGCGGGTTCAGGTGCTCGGTGAACCGTTTGATCGTGCCGCCCTTGCCGGCCGCGTCGCGCCCCTCGCACACGATGACGAGACGACGGCCGGTCTCCTTGACCCAGCGCTGGAGCTTCAGCAGTTCGATCTGCTGGAGCCGCTTGTGCCAGTCGTACTCCTTGCGCTCCATGCGCTCTTCGTACGGGTAGTTCTCCCGCCAGGTGTCCACCGGGCTGCCGTCGGGCCGGATCAGCACCGGGTCGTCCTGGTCCGTGTAGTCGACGCGCAGCCCCGACAACAGCTCAGTCATCCCGGCCTCCTTCTCGATGGTGTTCGGTTGATCACTGGTATCAGCGGTATTCAGTGGAACTGCGGCACGATGAGATATATGCCGTATGCCACGACAGCCGCACAGGCGAGAAAGCACAACCCCGCCTGGGCAAATCCGAGGGCGTGGGTGCCGCCGTCCTGTTCGCGGGCGGCCTCGACCTGGGCGATGCCGAGCACCCCCAGCGCGAAGACGACGACCACACCGACGGTCACTCCGACACTCACCGCGAAGACCTCGCCGAGGGCGTTCCAGTCCACACTCATCAGTCAACTCCCTTGACTCAGGCGGCCGTACGGACGTCCGAGGACGCGCCACCGCGGATGGTGACCTCGTGGGTCTCATTGACGTTGTCCGCGTGCACGGGGTTGCGGCGCGAGGCGATCACGATGAATCCGGCCACGGCGGCGGCGATCAGCGCGATCAGGGCCGTACCGAGGTTGCCGCCGTGCTTGACGACGCTCGCGGACAGACCGCCGACCGCGGCGGCGGCCGGAAGGGTGACCAGCCAGGCGATGACCATACGGCCGGCCGTACCCCAGCGCACCTCGGCGAGGCGCCTGCCGAGGCCCGCGCCCAGGATGCCGCCGGAGCAGACCTGGGTGGTGGAGAGCGCGAAGCCGAGGTGGGCGGAGGTGAGGATGACGGTCGTGGAGGCGGCCTCGGCCGCGAAGCCCTGCGGCGACTCGATGTCGGTGAGGCCCTTGCCCATCGTGCGGATGATGCGCCAGCCGCCGATGTAGGTGCCGAGGCCGATCGCGAGGCCCGCCGAGGCGATGACCCACACCGGCGGACCGGCGTCGTGGCCGAGCGCGCCCACGGAGATCAGGGTCAGGGTGATGACGCCCATCGTCTTCTGCGCGTCGTTCGTGCCGTGCGCGAGGGAGACCAGCGAGGCCGAGGCGATCTGGCCGATCCGGAAGCCCTTGGTGACCGAGTCCTTGCGGGCCCGGGCGGTGATCTTGTAGGCGAGGTAGGTGGCGAGGAGAGCGGCGATTCCGGCCACGAGCGGGGAGGCCACCGCCGGGATCAGGATCTTCTCCACGACCTTGTCGAAGTGGACGCCGTTGGAGCCCGCGCCGACCCAGACGGCACCGATCAGGCCACCGAAGAGCGCGTGCGAGGAACTGGACGGGAGTCCCAGCAGCCAGGTCAGGAGATTCCAGAGGATCGCTCCGACGAGCCCCGCGAAGATCATCCCCGGTGTGACCAGGGTGTCGTCGACGATGCCACCGGAGATCGTCTTGGCGACTTCCGTGGACAGGAAGGCGCCGCCGATGTTGAGGGCCCCACTGATCAGGACCGCCGTTTTGGGCTTCAGCGCCCCGGTGGCGATGGATGTCGCCATCGCGTTTGCGGTGTCGTGGAATCCATTGGTGAAGTCGAAGGCCAAGGCCGTGACGATGACGACGGCCACGAGGAACGTGATGTGGTCCATCGCTCGATGGAAGCAATCGAAGGCGTACATTCGGCCAACCGGAGGCCAAATCCAGGCATGGCCCGGTCAACGTAGGCCTACGTACGGCACACTCCGGCCCTCGTTCGCACCTTCCTCCACTCCATGCGCACACTTCCTTCTTTTTATGGCATGGCCCGGTCAAATCTGCGAAGCTTCCCCCGCGATCACGCACCAGCTACGCGCGTTCCCGAGGCCACCCGCCGGCACACCCAGTCCGGCCGGGCGGCCACCGAGCAGGCCGGAATCCCGGCCGCCGTATAAGGAGTTCCGTGTGAGACCGACCCCCCACAAGGCTCTCGCAGCCGGCGTCTTCGCCGTCGCCGCGGTGGCCGCCCTCTCGCTCCCCGTCACCCCGGCCGCCGCGGCACCGGACGCGGCTCCCGTGGCCGCCGCCTGTGCCCCGGCGCAGGTGGTCGCCAACGGCGGCTTCGAGAGCGGCACCACGTCCTGGACCCAGTCCTCGACGACCGTCATCACCAGCCGCACCGGGCAGAGCGCCCACGGCGGCACCAGCTTCGCCTGGCTGGACGGCACCGGCGGCACGCACACCGACACGCTCTCCCAGAGCGTGACGATCCCGTCCGGCTGCGCCAGCGCCACGCTGACCTTCTGGCTGCACATCGACACCGCCGAGACGACCTCGTCCACCGCGTACGACAAGCTCACGGCGAAGATCGGCAGCACGACGCTGGCGACCTACTCGAACCTGAACAAGGCCACCGGATACGTTCAGAAGTCGTTCGACGTGTCGTCGTTCGCGGGCCAGACCGTGAGCCTCGCCTTCTCCGGTGTCGAGGACTCCAGCCTCCAGACGAGCTTCGTCGTGGACGACATCGCCCTCAACACCTCGGGCGACACCGCCCCGCCGGCCGACTCGACGCGTACACCGGCCGCCCCGGCGTACACCGTGAGCCTGAGCAGCAACACCGCCGGCACGGTCTGGACCGGCCACGAGAGCACGACCTTCACCAACGCCTCGGCCACTCCGCTGACCGAGGTGTACCTGCGGCTGTGGGACAACTACCACGGCACCTGCACCGCCCCGCCGATCACGGTCACCAATGTCACCGGCGGCACCGCGGGCGCCCTCTCGGTCGCCTGCACGGCCCTCCAGATCGCGCTGCCGACCCCGCTCGCGCAGGGCCAATCCACCACGATCGGCTTCGACTTGGGGATCACTGTCCCCAGCGGCGCCGACCGGTTCGGCTACGACGGCGCGTTCAGCATGATCGGCAACGCGCTGCCGGTCCTCGCGATCAAGGACGGCTCGGGCTGGCACCTGGACCCGTACACGAACAACGGCGAGTCCTTCTACTCCCTGGCCGCCGACTTCAAGGTGACCCTGGACCACCCGACCACCCTGCTGGTCCCGGCCACCGGCGCGTCGGTCGACACCGCCGGCTCCAGCGGCCGCACGATCACCACGGCCACCGCCTCCAAGGTCCGCGACTTCGCGTGGGCGGCGGGCCCGTTCACCAAGATCTCGGGTACGTCGACGGCGGGCACCCCGATCAACATCTACTCGGTGACGGGCATCAGTTCGGCCAACGCCCAGTCGATGCTGACCACGGCCAAATCAGCAGTCGACGCCCACGCGGGCCGCTTCGGGGCCTACCCGTACGGCGAGTTGGACGCCGTCATCGACAACAACTTCTGGTTCGGCGGCATGGAGTACCCCGGCTTCGTCCTCGACCTGGTCAGCACCACGGCCCTCACCCATGAGATCGGCCACCAGTGGTTCTACGGCATCGTCGGCGACGACGAGTACAACAGCCCCTGGCTGGACGAGGCGTTCACCGACTACGCCACCGACCTGGCCCAGGGCCTGACCGGCACCAACTGCTGGAACAGCGTCTCCTGGGCGTCCTCGGCGGAGAACATCACCAACTCGATGGCGTACTGGGACGCCCACTCGTCCCGCTACTCCACCGTCGTCTACGGCTACGGCAAGTGCGCCCTGCACGACCTGCGCCGCACCCTCGGTGACACGGTGATGGCCAAACTCCTGAAGGACTACGCCACTTCGCACTGGTACGGCGTCTCGACCACGGCCGAGTTCAAGGCGGCGGCCCAGGCCGCGACGACCACGGACCTGACCTCGTTCTGGACGACACACCGCATCATCGGCTGATCATCGGCCGGCGGAAGGGGGGTTGGCGGTGGCACGCCGACCCCCCTCTGCGGTCAGACCCGTCGTGTGGGTGCCACAGCGGCCGGCGGTACGACGGTCCCGCCGGCCTCCGTACGCCAGGCGTCGGCGAGTTCGGCGGGGAAACGCCGGCCGCTGCGGACGAGCACGACCCCGGGGGCGAGTTCGACCTCGTCGCCGGGCCGAAAGGACCGGTCCACTCCGGGCGGCAGCGTCTCCCAGGGGCCGGGCACACCTCTACGGCCGGCGCCGCGCATCCGTGTCCCGTAGGTGCTGACATCTCGGACCAGGAGCGTCCCGCCCCGCGCGGAGAGCGCCACATGCCGGCGGCTGACCCGCGCGGCGACCTCCGGCGACAGCAGACTGTGCAGGGCGATGCCCTCAGGTCCCGGCAGCCGTCCGACATGGGCCTCGGAACCCTCGGCGAGGGTGTAACGGGCCACGCAGACACGGTCGATGACGACCTTGAGCTGGGCGGCGGCGGGCCTCGGCCCCTCGTCGGCCAGCGGGGCGCCGTGCAGTTCGCAGGTGGGGACACCGCGCCGCATGCGCGGCAGCAGGACGCGGTCACCCCGGTGGACGTCGTAGAGCGTGCAACGGGGTTCCGGGCAGCGCCAGTTGCGCATGACGACCTCGGTCAGCGGGGTGCGGGCCGGGCCGAGCAGGCCCTGTTTCTTCAGGGCCGCGAGTTCCATGCGGTAGGAGATCTCGGCCTCCGTGCGCACGCCCATGTCCATGGCCACGAGGGCGACCGAGCCGTCGGGGCGGGGCTCGGGTCTGAGGAACTGCCAGGTGTTCCCCTGGATCCACGGGTGTTCCACGCGATGGTCGACGTACTGGTCCCCGGTGACGACCCGGGTACCGGTCATCCGCGCCAGGTCCAGGACGCGCTCGTCGGCGTCGTCCACCTCCTCGACCAGCCCCTCGGCCACCCACCGGCGCAGCCGCCGGACCTCGGCCGGATCGCCGAACTCCCGGTGCCCGCCCAGCAGACTGGTGTCGGCGACGAGGTAGACGGAGACATCGGGGTCCCCCGTGAGTTCCGTCAACGCCCGCAGGACGAGGTCGAGTCGGCGCAGCGAGCGCGGTCCTCGGGGGCCGATGGAGGTCTGGCGTACGACGTTGGAGAGTTCCAGCAGATAGTCGGCGCCCTCCGCCGAAGGGACCAGGTGGTGTTCCATGCGCGCCTCACCGTCCGACGTGACCGTCAACTGCCCTGATTCTCCCCGAACTTCGCCTTGATTCCTTGATCTCCTCGGGCCCTTCCGGATGACCGGGTTGCACCGGTACGATCACTCGCCTGGCGAGGGGGGCCGATCATCTTGAACGACGCTGGAAACGCTGGCCACTTGAGACCGTTGGGTCCCGACGACCCGCAGGACGTGGCCGGTTACCGACTGCTCGCCCGGATCGGCGAGGGCGGCATGGGGTCCGTCTATCTCTCGCGCACCCGCGGCAACCAGCCGGTCGCCCTGAAGGTGATCCGCCGGGAGTACGCCGAGGACGAGGAGTTCCGCCGCCGTTTCGAGCAGGAGGCGGCCGCCGCCCGCCGGGTGCAGGGTTACCACATCGTCCCGGTCGTCGACCACGACACCACCGGGCCACAGCCCTGGCTCGCCACCGTCTATGTCCCCGGCCTCGCCCTGGACCGGGTCCTCGCCCGGTACGGGACGCTCCCGCTGCCCACGGTGCTCCAGCTGACCGGCTGCGCGGCGGAGGCGCTGCAGGCCGTGCACAAGGCCGGTGTCATCCACCGGGACATGAAGCCGAGCAACGTCCTCGTCGGCTCCGACGGCCCCTGGATCATCGACTTCGGCATCGCACGGGCCGCCGACGCGACCCAGCTCACCCGCAGCGGCGGGCTCATCGGCACCCCGCAGTTCATGTCGCCGGAGCACGCGAACGGCCAGGAACAGACCCCGGCCGCCGATGTCTTCTCCCTCGGCCTGATCGCCGCCGTGGCCGCGACCGGCCGCCATCCGTACGGCGACTCGGGGGCCATCACGCTGGCCACGAAGATCGCCAACACCGAGTTCCGCCCACCGGACCTGTCCTCGTACCCCGAGCCGCTGCGCACGATCCTGGAACGCACCCTCATCGCCGACCCGGCTGCCCGCCCGACCCCGGCCGAACTGGCCGACCTGTGCCAGGAGTCGGCGGGCCGCCCCTTGCGGGACTTCACCGGCTGGCTGCCCGCCGCGGTCGCGGAGGACATCGCCCGGCAGGAGCAACTCGCGCTTGAGGAGGGGGTGTCGGGCGGCGATGTGAGCGTCGCGGGTGCCTCCACGGGTGCGGGTGCGGCCGGCGCGACGACCGTACCGCCCGACGGGTACACACCCACCCACGTACCGGGGTCGGGGCCCGGCGAGCCGACGCAGCATGCCCCGACACGGCCGCCCCGGCCCCCGGCCGACCCGGCGCCCCCGGCTTCGGCTTCGGCTTCCGCTTCGGTACCGACGGTACCGACCCGCAGGCGAACCCCGCTGGTCGTCGGCGCCGCCGCGCTCGCCGTGGTGGTTGTGGCCACCGCGGCCTGGGTCCTCACCCGCGACGACGACAAGGGCAAGGACACCGCCGCACAGGGAGGCGGCGGAAAGACCGCCTCGTCCCCCAGCACGAGCGCAGGCACGAACACGACCGCAACACCGAACGGCTACACCACGGTCTTCAAGGCCGAACCCCTCACCCTGCGCGCCCAGTTCACGACCGGCCGCAGCTCGTACACCAACGTCGACCTGGACGCACCGCGGATCGACACCCACGCCTCCAGCTCGACGACCGGGGCCGAGCTGCAGTACGCGGAGTGGGGCACCGCCCACACCCTGAACCTCGTGACGACCATGGGCAAGAGCGCGGGCCCCACGCCGGAACAGTGCGCCCAGGGCGCGGCGGCGAACGCGCTGCCCTCCCAACTCGCCGACGCCGACCAGGGCAAGGAACTGACCAAGGGCACACTGTTGTGCACCGTCACCGACGAGAAGAACCTGGCGCTGCTCGACATCAAGGACGTCGTCGTCCGGAAGGACGCCTCCGGCGTCGAGGCCCGCGACTACGTCACCGAGCTGACCCTCTGGAAGACGCCCTGACGGACGGGGAGTTGAGCACCCGCTCCCCGACCGCCCTCAGCGCACCAGCCGACCGAACGCCTCGTACGCCGCCTCGTCGAACAGCACGAACGTGACCTCCTCCACCGCCGACGGCGTATCCCGCACCGTCTCCACGGCGATGCGGGCCGCGTCGTCCATCGGCCAGCCGTAGATCCCGGCGGAGACCGCGGGGAACGCGACCGTGCGGGCGCCGAGTTCGTCGGCGACGCGCAGCGACTCCCGGTAGCAGGAGGCGAGTTGGTCCGAGCGGTCCTCCTCGCGGGAGTGGACGGGGCCCACGGTGTGGATCACCCACTGGGCGTCCAGCTCGCCGGCCGTCGTCGCGACCGCCTGCCCGGTACGCAGGCCCTTGCCGTAGTGCGAGGCGCGGAGTTTTCGGCAGGCCTCCAGGATCGCGGGGCCGCCCCGGCGGTGGATCGCGCCGTCCACGCCTCCGCCGCCCAGGAGCGAGGAGTTGGCCGCGTTGACGATCGCGTCGGCACTCTGGCGGGTGATGTCGCCCCGGACGAGCTTGATGGTGGTGCTGGTGGTCATGCCTGCCTCAGTCTGCGCCAGACGGCCTTCGCCGCGTTATGGCCCGACATGCCGTGCACACCGGGTCCCGGCGGGGTCGCCGAGGAGCAGATGAAGACGGCCGGGTGCGGGGTGCCGTAGGGAGAGAGGGAGAGTTTGGGGCGGAGGAGGATCTGGAGTCCGGAGACCGCTCCGGTGCCGATGTCGCCGCCGACGTAGTTGGCGTTGCGGGCGGCGAGTTCGGGCGGGCCCGCGGTCGCGCGGGCAAGGACGCGGTCGCGGAAACCCGGGGCGAAGCGCTCCAGTTGGCGTTCCAGGGCGTCCGTGAGGTCGCCGGTCCAGCCGCTGGGGACGTGGCCGTAGGCCCAGAAGACCTGCTTGCCGGCCGGGGCCCGGGTGGGGTCGACGACGCTGGGCTGCACGGTGATCATGAACGGCCGCTCGGGGGCTCGGTTCTCGCGGGACGCGGCGCGCAGGGCGTTGCCGATCTCCGTGCTGTCGGCGCCGATCTGCACGGTGCCGGCGGTGCGCGCCTCCTTGGCGGTCCAGGGCACCGGGCCGTCCAGCGCGTAGTCGATCTTGAAGACGCCGGGGCCGTAGCGGTAGCTGTCGTAGTGGTTGCCGAAGCCCGCGATCTTCGCCAGGGCGGTTGGCGAGGTGTCGAAGACGTAGGCGCGGGCCGGGGGGAGGTCGTCGAGGCGCTTGACCTCGTAGTCGGTGTGGATCTCGCCGCCGAGGTCCCTGAGGTAGGCGGCGAGGGCGTCCGAGATGGACTGGGAGCCGCCGCGGGCCACCGGCCAGCCGCGCGCGTGTGCCGCGAGGGCGAAGACCAGGCCGATGGCGCCGGTGGCGAAGCCGTTGAGCGGGGCCATGACATGGCCGACCAGTCCGGCGAACAGGGTCTTGGCCCGCTCGTCGCGGAAGCGGCCCGTCAGCCAGGTCGACGGGGGCAGTCCGGCGAGGCCGAAGCGGGCGAGGGTGACCGGGTCGCGGGGCAGCGAGGTGGACGGCAGGGACATGAAGTCGCGGACCAGGGTGTCCCACTTGGGGAGGAAGGGCTCGACCAGCCTCCGGTACGTCCCCGCGTCGCGCGGTCCGAAGGAGGCGGCCGTCTCCGCGACGGACCGGGAGAGCACGGCCGCGCTGCCGTCGGTGAAGGGGTGCGCCATGGGCAGCTCGGCGTGCAGCCATTCCAGGCCGTAGCGCTCCAGGGGCAGGGCGCGGAACGCGGGCGAGTTGATGCCGAGCGGGTGCGCCGCCGCGCAGGGGTCGTGCCGGAAGCCGGGGAGGGTGAGCTCCTCGGTGCGGGCGCCGCCGCCCACGGTGTCCCGGGCCTCGAACACGGCCACGGAGAAGCCGCGCCGGGCCAGCTCCACGGCAGCCGTCAGTCCGTTCGGCCCCGCACCCACCACGACCGCATCGAGCATCGACGGCACCTTCGGACCCCTTCTTCGTCAGCCCTGGGGGCCAGGATATGCCGCAGGACCGACATCGCCGGGGCCGGTCCGTCCAGTGTGCGGAACCCGTGACCCTACGACGCCCTCAGCAGCTCCATGACGCGGCGGGCCGTCGCCGCGTCCCGGGCCGCCGTGAACGGCAGTGCGTTGCCGCCCGTGATGCGGAAGGGCTCTCCGGTGAGCGTGAGGTGGGCGCCGCCCGCCTCCTCGACGAGGAGCAGGCCCGCCGCGTGGTCCCAGGCGGCCTCCCAGGAGAAGGCCGTGGCGTCCAACTCGCCCCGGGCGATGGCCAGATACTCCAGTCCGGCCGATCCGCACGGGCGCGTGCGCACCCCGTCCGCCCACAGACCGAGCAGGGCGCGCTTCTGGGCGTCCGTCGTGTAGTCGGGGTGGGAGGTGGCCACTTCCAGGTCCCGGGCGGGGTCGGGGGCTCCGGAGTGCAGCCGGACGCCGTCGAGGAAGGCGCCGCGGCCCTTCACCGCCGTGGCCAGTTGGTCGCGGGCGGGGGCGTAGGTCCAGGACGCGAGCAGTTCGCCGTGCCGGGCGAGCGCGACCAGGGTGCAGAAGCCGGTCTCGCCGCGCACGAACTGGCGGGTGCCGTCGACCGGGTCGACGATCCAGACCGGGGCGTCGCCCTGTATCGCCTCGTAGGTCTCCGGGTCGGCGTGCACCGCTTCCTCGCCGACCACGACCGAGCCGGGCAGGAGGATGCCGAGTTCCTTCGTCAGATACCGCTCGGCGTTGCGGTCGGCGTCCGTGACCAGGTCGTGCGGGCCGCTCTTCTGGTCTATCTCGTGCGCGGCGAGCTGCCGGAAGCGGGGCATGATCTCGGCCGCCGCCGCCTTGCGGATCGCGTCCGCGACGTCGGCCGTGTGCTGTACGAGAAACTCGTCGATGGTTTCGGTGTCTTCGATCATGTCTCCATGAGAGCACGGGCCACTGACAATCCACACCCGCCCGGTGCACTCCGGGTGGAATCACCATGAACACCCGGATTCGCGATCACCGACCGAACCAGTGGATGCATCAGCGTCCGACGGCATACCCCTGCATGCCCCGGGGATTCGCCGCCGCCGAGAGGATCCCGGCCGCCGGTTCCCGGGCGACCGCGCACAGCCGTCCCTCCGACCAGGCGTCCCCGACGGTCACGTCGTGGCCGCGCCGCCGCAGCTCCTCCACCACCCCCTCGTCCATGCGGGACTCGACAGTCACGCTGCCCGGTCGCATGCCGCGCGGGTAGAAGGAGCCGGGGAAGCTGTCGTTGTGCCAGTTCGGGGCGTCGATCGCGCCCTGGAGGTCGAGGCCGCCGCGTGCCTTCGCGCGCGTGGCGACCGCGAGGAAGAAGTGCAGCTGCCACTGGTCCTGCTGGTCCCCGCCCGGTGTGCCGAACGCCAGGACCGGCACTCCGTCGCGCAGGGCGATCGACGGCGTGAGCGTGGTGCGCGGACGGCGGCCCGGGGCAAGGGAGTTGGGCAGCCCCGGTTCCAGCCAGGCCATCTGCAGCCGGGTACCGAGGGGGAAGCCCAGTTCGGGCACCACGGGGTTGGACTGGAGCCAGCCGCCGCTGGGCGTGGCCGCGATCATGTTGCCCCAGCGGTCGACGACGTCCAGGTGGCAGGTGTCGCCCCGGGTGCCGCCGTCGGCCGTGACCCGCGCGACGGTCGGCTCCCCCGCCCCCAGCGGGTCGAACCCGGACTCCGCGGGCGCCACCACGCGCGCGTGCCCGCTCAGCCGCGGAACGCGCCCTCCGGGGCTGCCGGGCCGCAGCTCGTGCGAGGCCTTCTCGTCGATCAGCTCCCGCCGCGCCGCGTTGTACTCCGCCGACAGCAACTCCCCCAGCGGTACGGCCTCTTCGCCCGCGTCCCCGTACCAGGCCTCCCGGTCGGCCATCGCGAGCTTGCAGCCCTCGATCAGGAGGTGGACGTAGTCGGCGGACCCGTAGGGCGGCAACTCGGGCGGAAGGAGCGCGAGTTGCTGGAGGAAGGCCGGGCCCTGGCTCCAGGGGCCGGCCTTGCAGAGTGTCCAGCCGTTCCAGTCGTAGGTCGCCGGGGCCTCGTAGGACGCGGACCAGGAGGCGAGGTCGGCGGCCGTGAGGGTGCCGGTGTGGCGTTCGCCGCTGGTGTCCATGGTGGGCCGCCCGGACTGCCGTACGAGGGCCTCGGCGATGAACCCGGACCGCCACACCGCCCGTGCCGCCTCGATCTGGGCCTCCCGGTCGCCCGCCCCGGAGACCTCGGCGAGCAGCCGCTTCCAGGTGGCGGCGAGGGCGGGGTTGCGGAACAGCTCTCCGGGGCGGGGCGCCTTCCCGCCGGGGAGGTACACGTCCGCCGACGAGGTCCACTCCGTCTCGAAGAGGGGCCGTACGGTCTCCACGGTCGCGCCGACGTTCTCCACGCACGCGTGCCCGTCCTCGGCGTACCCGATGGCGTACTTCAGGACGTCGGCGAGGGACTTCGTGCCGTGGTCGCGGAGCAGCAGCATCCAGGCGTCGAAGGCGCCGGGGACGGCCGCGGCGAGGGGGCCCGTGCCGGGTACGAGATCCAGACCGAGTCCCCTGTAGTGGTCGATCGTGGCTCCGGCGGGGGCGACGCCCTGTCCGCACAGCACCCGGACCTCGCCGCCGGCCGGGGCGAGCAGGACGGGCACCTCGCCGGCCGGGCCGTTGAGGTGCGGCTCCACGACGTGCAGGACGAAGGCCCCGGCGACGGCGGCGTCGTAGGCGTTGCCGCCGTCCTCCAGGACGGCCATCGCCGACTGCGAGGCCAGCCAGTGAGTGGAGGACACCATGCCGAAGGTGCCCTGGAGGGTGGGGCGGGTGGTGAAGGACATGTCTCACCTCTGCGGTCGCGCGCGTGGTCGTCCTGATCGGGCAGCAGACTATCGACCGGGGGCGTGCACACGTCACCTTCCTACTTCGCGGGCGCGAACACGCGTTGCGCCGCGACCACCGCACCGCCGCGTGCCCACTCCTCGAACGGCAGGGGGCGGACCACGAGATCGCAGTCCACCGCCGCGCCGAAGGCGTGGTCCACGAAGGCCTGCCGGATGTGGTCGGCGAACAGGTCGTAGGAGGCGACGCCCTCGCCGGAGATGATGATCCGCTCCGGTCCGATCAGGTTGGCGACGCAGGCGAGGGCGAGGCCGACCGCGTGGCCTGCGCGGGCGAAGACGGCCCGCACGGCGGGGTCGCCGGTGTGGGCGAGGCGGATCGCGCCGTCCATGGTCAACTCCGCGTCGCCGGTGGCCTGTCGGGCCTGTTCGACGATCGCGTGGGTGGAGGCGACCGCCTCGACGCACCCGGTGTTGCCGCAGGTGCAGATGCGGTCGGTGCCGCTCACCGGGAGGTGTCCCACCTCGCCCGCGACGCCGTGCGCTCCGGAGACGACCCGGCCGGCGACACAGAGCCCGGCGCCGATGCCGGCGCCGACGGTGACCAGGGCGAAGATCGACAGTCCGACACCGGCGCCGAACCACTGCTCGGCCACGGTCAGCGCGCGTACGTCGTTCTCGATGACCGTGGGTGTCCCGGTGGCCGTCTCGACGAGCTGGGCGAGCGGTACCCGGCGCCAGTTGAGGAAGGGCGAGTACTGGACCGTGCCCGACTGGCTGTCCACGTCACCGGAGATGGTGACCCCGACGCCGTGGAGGTCGGCGGCGCCCGCCGGGTTCGCCGCCGTGCGCAGTTCGTCGACGAGCCGGGCGATGGCCAGCACCACGGTGCCCACGTCACGCGAGTCGAGGCGGACGCGCCGGGAGGCCAGCGGACGGGCCGTCAGATCGGCGAGTACGCCGATGAGTTCCTCGCCGGTGACCTTCACACCGGCGAACAGGGCGCGTTCGGGCCGTACTTCGACCGGGGTCGCCGGGCGGCCGTTCGTCCGCTCGGTGGCGGTCCTGCCGCCCTCGGTGATCCATCCGTCGGCCATCAGCGAGGTGGCCACCTTGGTGACGGCTCCCGCGGTCAGTCCGGTCCGCCGGCCGATCTCGGCGCGACTCAGCGGACCGTGCTGGAGCAGGGTCTGCAGGACGAGTGCGGCCGCGGGGGGCTGGTCGGCGAGGGTCATGGGGCGACGTTACCTTTCCTTTGGAAACTAAGACAAGGGATATTCATCGGCCCTATGGGCCTGAAACCGCAGGTCATTCGGCAGCAGGTGGCTGAAACCCCCCACCAGGCCACACAAAGGTCGGAGTTTTCTGGGCGTTGACTATGTTGACGCTGGAAGGAAACTAAGCCTAGATTCGCCGCACTCCTCGTCGGGGCGGACGGGACGGTCCTGCGCCGGTGAGGAGTGTGTGGCCCCCACCCACTCGCCCGTTGGTCCCAGCGAACCCTCTCGGTGATGTCCCGGGACGACCACCACCGAGAGGCTCCCCGCACCTCGACACCTCAGGCGGGAACCCCGCCTGCAGCCGCGCCCTGACGGAGTACACACATGCCTCGTCCAGCTCGATCCACCCGTCTGAGAACTCTCACCTGCCTCACCGCGCTGACGGCGGCGCTCGTCGTGCCCGCCTCCGCACGGGCCGCGACCACCGCGGACGCCTCGGGGGCCCGGGCATCCGGTACCACGACTGCCACGACCGCGCCCGTCGTGGCCGCCAAGCCCTATATGGGCTACAGCACTTGGAGCGTCGAATCCACCAACTTCCCCGGCTACGGCGGGGACTGGCTCACCGAGGCGCACGTCCTGCAACAGGCGGACGTGCTGTCCTCGAAGTTGAAGTCGCACGGCTACAACTACGTGAACGTGGACGCCGGTTGGAACGACGCCAAGGGCGACGCCTACGCCCGGCCGACCCCGAACCTGACGAAGTTCCCGCACGGGATGAAGTACCTCGCGGACCAACTCCACCGCAAGGGACTGAAGTTCGGCCTCTATCTGGCCGTGGGCCTCTACCAGCAGGCGTACAACGACGGCAAGACGCCCATCTACAACGCGCCGGGCTGCACCACCAAGGACATCGTCTACCCGGACCTGCGCAAGACCAGCGGCTGGGACGACGTCTCCTACCAGCTGAACTTCTCCAGCCCCTGCACCACCAAGTACATCCAGTCCGAGGCTGATCAACTGGCCTCCTTCGGCGTCGACTTCCTCAAGATCGACGGCGTGGGCCCCGGTTCCAACCAGGGCGACGCGGCGCACAACAACGTCCCCGACATCCAGGCCTGGCACACCGCCCTGAAGAACACCGGGCGGCCCATCGAGTTCACCCTGTCCTGGTCGCTCAGCCACAACCAGGCCGACGTCTGGAAGGCCAACTCCAACGGCTGGCGCATCGACACGGACGTCGAGTGCTACTGCGACACCCTGGTGACGTGGAACAACTCGGTGAAGGCGCGCTGGAACGACGTCGTGCCGTGGATCGACGACGCCGGGCCCGGCCACTGGAACAACCTCGACTCGCTCGACGTGGGTTCGGACGTCATGGACGGCGTCAACCAGACCGAGCGGCAGAGCTACATGACGCTGTGGGCCATCGAGGCCGCGCCGCTGTACATCGGTGACGACCTCACCAAGCTCGACAAGTACGGCCTGAAGCTGCTCACCAACGACGAGGTCATCGCCGTCGACCAGGCGGGCACCCCCGCCCGGCCGGTCAGCCAGAAGACCCCGCAGCAGACCTGGTACACCCGCAACGCCGACGGCAGTTACACCGTGGCCCTGTTCAACCTGGGCAAGGGCTACTCGGACGTGACCGCGGACTTCAGCGACCTCGGCATCACCGGCAAGGCCAAGGTCCGCGACCTGTGGAGCCACAAGAACCTCGCCTCGGCGAGCGGCAAGTTCACCGCCAACCTGGCCCCGCACGGCTCGCGTCTGCTGCGCATCACACCGCCGAGCACCGGCAGCCACCCGGGTGTGCCGCTGAACGTGCACGGCACCGCGTCGACGGCCGGCAGCGTCTCGCTCGCCTGGAGCGCGGTCAACTCCGGTACGAAGACCACCGGTTACGACGTGTACGCCAACGGCACCAAGAAGGCCACCGTCACCGGCACCTCCGCCACCGTGAGCGGTCTGAAGGCGGGCACCGCCTACTCCCTCACCGTGGTCGCGCATGACGCCAAGGGACGAAAGTCCGCCCCCAGCAAGGGAGTTGACGTCACCACCCCGGCGGCCGGCGGACCGGTGTCCTACGAGTCCGAGGCCTCCGGGAACACCCTCAGCGGCAACGCCTCCGTGGGCGACTGCTCCGCGTGCTCGGGCGGCAAGAAGGTCGGCAACCTCGGCGGCACCGGAACCGTGGCGGTCAACCACGTCACCGCGCCCCGGGACGGCACGTACCTGATGAAGCTCGACTACACCGACGGCGACACCGGCCGCACGATGATCATCACCACCGGCGGCACGTCCTTCCAGCAGTTCCTGCCCGGCAGCAACGACAACGTCTGGGGACAGCCGAGTTCTATCACCGTGCCCGTCCAGCTGAAGGCCGGCGACAACACGATCACCTTCGGCAACGCCACGGACTACGCCGCCGACGTGGACCGGATCGTCCTCTGACCGTCGTCCGTCCGACCTGACCAGCCTCCAACCGACCGACATCCGAGGAGAGTTCCGTGGTGGTCACATCACAGGGCGAGCCCAAGACGCCGACCACACCGCCGTCCGCCGCGGTGACCACCACGGCCACCGCCCCCGGCCCAACCCCCCACGTCCGCAAGACCCGTTCGGCCCGCAGAGCGAGCCGCAACGCGCCGACCAGGTCCGCGGCGGCCCGCCGCCGCGACCTGCCGGTCGCACTCCTGCTGATCATCCCGTCCGTCGTCGGATTCGCGGTCTTCTACGCCTATCCGACCCTCCGAGGCATCTACCTCAGCTTCACCGACTTCCATGTCCTCACCCCGCCGAACTGGGTGGGACTGGCCAACTTCCACCAGATGTTCGGCGACGACGTCTTCTGGCACTCGCTGCTCGTCACCGTCTACTTCGTGATCCTGGCCGTCGTCTTCGACACCCTGGCCTCGTTGGTGACGGCGGTGGTGCTGCACCGGGTGACCAAGTCGTCGGCGCTGCGCGGAGTGATCCTGCTGCCGTTCCTGATCTCCAACGTGATCGCCGCGCTGGTCTGGCAGTGGATGCTCGACCCGTCCCTCGGTGTCGTCAGCCTCGTCCTGCAGCATCTGACGGGCCACTCCATTCTCTTCTTCGGCAGCAGCGCCTGGGCCATCCCGTCCCTCGCCGCGATCAGCATCTGGAAGTGGATGGGCTACTACTCCCTGCTGATCTTCGCCGGACTGCAGACCATCCCGGCCACCGTCTACGAGGCCGGCCGGGTGGACGGCGCCAGCGAGGTGCAGATGTTCCGGCGCCTCACGGTGCCCCTGCTGCGGCCGATCCTGGTCATGGTGGTCGTCCTGACGGTGATCAACTCCTTCCAGGTGTTCGACATCGTGCAGGTCACCACCCAGGGCGGCCCGGCCAACGCCTCGAACGTGCTGCAGATGTACATCTACAGCAAGGCGTTCAGGCAGTTCGACTTCGGCTACGCGGCCACCCTCTCGCTCGCCCTGTTCGCCCTGCTCATCACGGTCACCTTCACCCAGCTGCGGCTCGCCCGCGCCAACGAATCCGACCTGAGCTGAAGGAGCCCGTCATGGCAGTCACCCTCGCCCCCGGCCCGGCGGCCACCGCGCGGCCCCGGCCCCGGAAGAACCGCAGAAGCCTCTCCCCCGGCAGGATCGTCGCCTGGATCTATCTGGGCATCATCGTCCTGATCACGCTCTTCCCGTTCTACTGGATCCTGCGCACCGCGCTGTCCAACAACTACAAGCTGTCGACGCACCCGTCCTCGCCGCTGCCGGTCGGTTTCACCTGGGGCGCCTTCGAACGCGTCCTCGGGATCGCCTCCACCGCCGACGCACAGGCCCAGGGCGGCTCGGGCGCGGCCATCAACATCGCGCTGTACCTGCGCAATTCGCTGATCTACGCGTCCGTGCAGACGGTGCTGATCGTGCTGTTCGCCTCGGCCGGCGCCTACGCGTTCTCCCGGCTGCACTGGCGTGGCCGCAACCTGGTGTTCAACATCCTGATCACCGCGCTGATGGTGCCCAGCGTCTTCACGCTGCTGCCCAACTTCGTCTTCGTGAAAGACCTCGGCCTGACGAACACGTTCGCCGGACTGATCCTGCCCGGGGCACTCTTCCAGGCGTTCACGCTGTTCTTCCTGCGGCAGTTCATGCTGGGCCTGAGCACGGAGGTCGAGGAAGCCGCCATCATCGACGGCGCGGGCCCGCTGCGGATCTTCTTCCGGATCATCCTGCCGATGTCGACGGCACCGATCGCGACGGTGTCGCTGCTGATGTTCGTCAACGCCTGGAACGACTACTTCTGGCCGCTGCTGATCACCAACAGCGAGAACGTGGAGCCGCTGACGCTCGCGCTCGGCGTCTTCAAGCAGTCCTCGCCCCAAGCCGCCCCCGACTGGGCCGGGTTGATGGCCGCCGCCCTGGTCGCGGCCCTGCCGATGCTGCTGCTGTTCGTCGCCTTCGGCAAGCGCATCGTCAACTCCATCGGCTTCTCCGGCCTCAAGTGACCGGCCGTACCCCTCGATTGGACGACACAGCCATGCACTCCAGCGACCTGGTGCTGAGCTGGCCCGCGCCCGCCGCCACCTGGACGGAGGCCGCCCCGGTCGGCAACGGCAGGATCGGCGCGATGGTCTTCGGCGGCACCGGCCGGACCCGTATCCAGATCAACGACTCCACCGTCTGGTCCGGCACCCCCTCCGGACCGGCGACCGCCCTCGCCGCACTCCGCGCGCAAGGGGCAGGCCCGGAGCGGCTCGAAGAGGTCCGCGCCGCGCTGCGCGCCGGCGACCAGGACCGCGCCGAGTCCCTCCTCATGACCTTCGAGGGCCCCTACAGCCAGGAGTATCTGCCGTACGCCGACCTGTACTTGACGGTGTCGGGCAGCGAGCACGCCACCTACCACGGCAGGACGCTCGACCTGGACACGGCGGTCGCCGAGGACTCCTTCGACCTTCGAGGGACGACGGTTCGGCGCCGGGTCTGGGCCGACGCCGTCACCGGCGCCCTGTGCGCGACCCTGGACGCGGACGGCGGCACGGTCGACCTGGCCGTCGAACTCTCCACTCCCCTGCGGGAGATACTCCGCTCGGCCGCGCCCGACGGCATCACCCTGGGCATCGAGATTCCCGTGGACGGCGCCCCCGCCCACGAACCCGAGGTCGCGGAACCGCTGCGCTACGCGGACGGTCCCGTCGACGGCTACGACCCCTTCGGCGCCCTCGCGCTCGCCGCGCACACCGACGGCAAGACGACCGCGGACGACGAGGGAGGTCTGCGCGTCACCGGCGCCTCGCACGTCCTGCTCACCCTGGCCAGTTCCACCGCGGCCGACCGCGACTGGAGCGGGGCCCCGGCCGTGGCCCGCGCCGCCCATCTGGCCACCGCGGGCGACCTCGCGGCACGGGCCGTGGCGCAGGGCGCCGACCGTCTCCTCAAGGACCACGAGGCCGACGTATGGGCCCTGTCGGGCGGCACGTCCCTTCGTGTCGGGCCGCGCCGCTCCGGCACTTTCGACGTCGCCCGCGACATCCTCGGCGGCGACGACGAACTCCTCACCGCCACCGTGCTGTTCCAGCTCGGCCGCCATCTCCTGGCCACCGCCTCCCGCCCGCACACCGGCCCCCCGGCCAACCTCCAGGGCATCTGGAACGCGGAGCTGCGACCCGCCTGGTCGTCCAACTACACGATCAACATCAACACCCAGATGAACTACTGGGGCGCGGAGACGGTCGGGCTCAGCGACTGTCACGCGCCCCTGTTCGACCTGCTCGACCGCGTGGCCGTCCAAGGCGCGTCCGTGGCACGGGAGTTGTACGGCGCGCGGGGCTGGGTGGCGCATCACAACACCGATCCGTGGGGATGGGCGCTGCCGGTCGGCATGGGGCACGGCAACACCTCGTGGGCGCTGTGGATGATGGGCGGCGCCTGGCTGTCCCAACACCTGTGGGACCACTACGAGTTCACCCGCGACCCCGTCTTCCTGCAGGAGCGGGCCTGGCCGTTGCTCAGTGGCTGCGCGGAGTTCCTGCTCGACTGGCTCGTCGACGACGGAAGTGGCTGTCTGGACACCCTGCCGTCGACCTCTCCGGAGAACCTGTTCCTGGCCGACGGCGTCCCGAGGTCGCTGACCCGCACCGCGACCATGGACCTGGCGTTGATCCGGGCCACCTTCCAACGGACCCTGGCGGCAGCCGAGTTGCTGGGTCTGGACACCCCGCTGACCGGCGAGATACGCGCGGCGCTGCCCCGACTGCGCCGCCTGCCGGTCTCTCCGGAGGGCCGGCTCCAGGAGTGGGCCGAGGATCTGACCGAGGCCGACCCGCACCACCGGCACCTCTCGCACCTGATCGCCGTACACCCGCTGGGTCTGATCGATCCCGACTCGACCCCTGAACTGGCCGCCGCGGCAAGGAAGTCGATGGACCGGCGCGGGCCCGGGGCGATGGGCTGGTCGTGGTCCTGGAAGATCGCTCTGCGGGCGTGGCTGCGTGATGCCCCCACCGCGCGCTCGCTGTTCCTCGAGGCCGTACAGCCACTTGACGGCGACTCGGGAGTGAACGCCCCCGTGGACGGCTCGCGTTGGGGCGGACTGCTGCCCAACCTGTTCTCCACGCATCCGCCGTTCCAGATCGACGGCAACTACGGGCTGATGGCGGGCATCGCCGAGATGGTGGTGCAGAGCCACACCGGCACCCTCGATCTGCTGCCCGCGCTGCCCGTGCAGTGGGCCGAGGGCGAGGCCAGGGACCTGCGCTGCCGGGGCGGGCTGGCCGTCGACTTCGCCTGGAACGAGGGCGAGTTGACCGGTGCGACCGTACGCCGGCACGCGGGTGACTCCGGTGAGACCGTGCGGGTCCGGTACCGCGACCGGACGACCGAGCTGCTGCTTCCGGCCGGTCACCAGGTCGAGTTGGACGCCGAGCTTCGGCCCCGAGGGGAGCCGGTGCCGTGCTGACCGAGCAGGACGTCCCCGAGTTGTTCGCCTATCGCAGCGCCTATCGCGAACCCGCCGACTTCGACACGTTCTGGAAGGGCACTCTCGCCGAGACCCGCGCCGGACAGCAGGCCACTCTCCAACTGACCGAGGTCGCCACCGGGTTGGAGACGGTCGACGTCCACGACGCCGTGCTGCCCGGCTTCGGCGGCCACCCCGTCCGCGCCTGGCTGCGGATGCCCCGGCGGCGGAGCGGCCAACTGCCCGCCGTGGTCCAGTTCCACGGTTATGGCAGCGGGCGCGGCGCCCCGATCGACGACCTGCTGTGGGCGTCCGCCGGGTACGCGCATCTGCTGGTGGACGCACGCGGCCAGGGCGGGGCCTGGGCGGGCGGGGGCGCGACCCCCGACCCGGTCGGCAGCGGTCCGGCGCATCCCGGTTTCCTCACCCGGGGCATCGAGGACAAGGAAACTTACGTCTACCGGCGGGTGTTCACCGACGCCGTCCGGGCCGTGGACGCGCTGCGCGCCCGCACCGATCTCGTCGACCCGGAGCGGGTCGCCGTGGTCGGCCCCAGCCAGGGCGGCGGTATCGCCCTCGCGGTCGCCGGACTGGTGCCCGACCTGGCGGCGGCGCACTTCCAGTCGCCGTTCCTCTGCGACATCCGGCACGCCACCCGGCTCACCTCCGCCGAGCCCTACGCCGAGATCGTCGGCTATCTGGGTGCCCGCCGGGACCGGGTGGAGCAGACCTTCGACACCCTCGGCTACTTCGACGGACTCGCCTTCGCCCGCCGCGCGAACGCCCCGGCCTGGTTCTCCGCCGGGCTGCGCGACGAGGTGTGCCCTGCCGTCACCGCGATCGCCGCCTACCACGCCTACGCCGGCCAGAAGGAGCTGCGGCTCTGGGAGTTCAACGGCCACGACGCCGGCGGGCCCGAGGACCTGGCCATCGCACTGGGCGCGTTCGGCGCCCTCCTCAAGACGTCGTCCCATCCGCTGGTGCAGCCGTCCCCCGCACCGACCGCGTCATCCCGAAAGAAGGAACAATGAGAAGAATCAAGGGAGTTCGGAAGACGGTCGCGCTGGGCGCCACGCTCACGCTGGCCGCGCTGCTCTCCGCGTGCTCCAACGGCGCCTCCTCCGCCGGTGGTTCGAAGACCGTCAACTGGTGGACCTGGGACGACAAGCAGGCCGCCGCGTACAAGGTGTGCGCCACGGACTTCGAGAAGGCCAACCCCGACATCAAGGTGAAGATCACCCAGTACAACGTCAACGACTACTTCACCAAGCTGACCGCCGGGTTCGTGGCCGGCAACGCGCCCGACGCCTTCCAGAACAGCGTCCAGTTCTTCCAGGCGTACGCCTCCCAGCACCAACTGCTGGCGATGGACGACTTCATCAAGAAGGACAATTTCGACCTGTCCCGGTTCTCGGTGGGTGTGGACGCCTGGAAGTTCACCGACGGCAAGCAGTACGCCCTGCCGCTGGACTGGGCCGCGTCCGGCGTCTACTTCAACGAGGACGCCGTAAAGAAGGCCGGATACACCGACCAGGACGTCAAGTCGCTGAACTGGAACCCGGACAACGGCGGCACGCTCGGCAAGATGATCGCCCACCTGTCGATCGACACCAAGGGCCGTCGCGGCGACGAGAAGGGCTTCGACAAGTCCCACGTCAAGACGTACGGCTACGGGGAGGTCGCGTCGAAGGACTTCATCGGCCAGTTCACCTGGAACCCGCTGGTCAGCACCACGGGTTGGCGGCTGGGCGACAAGACCACCTGGCCGACGGTGTTCAACTACGCCGACCCGCGGTTCGTGAAGACCATGGACTGGATCCGCTCCCTGACCGACAAGGGCTACGCGCCCAAGATCGGACAGTTCAACGACAGCGTCAGCGATGTCGACCTGCTCTCCTCCGGCAAGGTCGCGATGGAGACCGGCGGTTCGTGGGAGGCCTCGACCTTCGTGAAGATTCCCGGCCTCAAGGTCGGCATCGCGCCCACCCCCTACGGCCCGGACGGCAAGACCAGGTCCGTGCTGAGCAACTCCAACGGGAACAACATCTGGGCCGGCACCAAGAACCCCGAGCAGACCTGGAAGTGGGTCTCCTACATGGGCAGTGAGGCCTGCCAGTCCAAGGCCTCCCTGACCGGTACCTTCTTCCCGTCGATCCCGGCCTCCATGGACGCCTCGGCCGCGGCGCTGGCCAAGACGGGCGTGGACCTGTCCGTCTTCACGGACATGATCAAGGACAAGGTGCTCTACCCGTCCCCGGTCTACGGCAACGGCGCGGCCCTCCAGGACGCGTTCCAGCCGCTGTTCCAGGCCTACTTCGCCGGGCAGAAGAGCGACTCCGTCTTCACGGACATGCAGAAGCAGAGCAAGCAGCTGCTCGCCAAGAAGTGACCCCACCACTCCTCCGCACTCCCTGTCCGGCCGCCGGACGGGCCCACTGAGCCGGGCCCGTCCGGTGAGATCCGGGCGCTCGGAAAGGACTCTTCATGCCGGACACCACGGCGCGGATCCACATCCTGCGCGCGGCGGGCACCGCCCTCGTCGTGGAGCTCACCGAACCGGTGCCCAGGGTGCTGCACTGGGGGGCCGACCTCGGCGACCTCCCGCAGGACGCCCTGGCCGCGCTCGCCCTGACCGGCGAGCCCGCCGTGCTCAACAACTCCGTCGACATCCCGCGCCGGTTCACCGTCTGGCCCACCGAGGCCGACGCCTGGTCCGGCACCCCGGCCCAGGAGGGCCATCTCGCGGGCGCGTTCGCCGCACCCCGGCTGACCCTGACCGGCAGTTCACACCAACCCCGTTCTGCGGGCGGGGAGTTGACCCTTCACCTCACCGACTCCGGCACCGGACTCGACGTCACGCTCTCCTACGTTCTGGAGCCCTCCGGGGTACTGGGGGTACGGACCACGCTCACCCGCCGGCCGGACGCCGACCCGGTGCCGTACGACCTGGCGGGCCTCACGACGCTGCTGCCGCTGCCGCGCCGGGCGTCCGAGGTTCTAGACTTCACCGGCAAGTGGAGCCGGGAACGTTCACCGCAGCGGCAGCCGCTGGGCTTCGGCACGCATGCCCGTGAGGTGCGGCGGGGCAAGCCGGGGGTGGACTCGCCGTACGTCATGGCGGTGGGTGTGCCCGGGTTCGGGTTCCGCGACGGGGAGATCTGGGCCGTTCATGTGGCCTGGAGCGGCGACCAGCGGTATCTGGCCGAGCAGTTGCCGGAGGGCGCGGGCGCCCATGCGGGGGTGCTCGGCGGCGGCGAACTCCTGCGGGCCGGGGAGATCCGGCTCGCGCCCGGCGAGTCGTACACCGCTCCGGTCTGTCACTTCGCCTGGTCCGACCGGGGCCTGGACGGGCTCGCCGACCGCTTCCACACCCTCCTCCGGGCCCGCCCCACGCATCCGCGCGGCCCCCGCCCGGTGATCCTCAACAGCTGGGAGGCGGTGTACTTCGACCACGATCTGGACCGGCTGCTACGGCTGGCCGACCGGGCCGCCGAGGTCGGTGTCGAGCGGTTCGTGCTGGACGACGGCTGGTTCCGGGGCCGTCGTTCGGACGACGCCGGGCTCGGCGACTGGACCGTCGACCCGGTGGTGTGGCCCGAGGGACTGACCCCGCTGGTGGACCATGTGCGGTCGCTCGGCATGGAGTTCGGGCTGTGGGTGGAACCGGAGATGATCAACCTGGACTCCGACCTGGCCCGCGAGCACCCCGACTGGGTGCTGGGCCCCGCCCGCGGGGTCGGCCCTGCGGCCCGCCATCAGCATGTGCTGGACCTGGCCAACCCCGATGCCTGGCAGTACCTGTTGGACGCGCTGGACGCGCTGGTGGAGAAGTACGCCATCGCCTATCTCAAGTGGGACCACAACCGGGACCTCCACGAGACCGTGCACTCCGCAGCCGACCGTCCCGTGACGCACGCACAGGTCCTGGCCCTCTACCGGCTGATCGACGCCCTCCGGGAGCGCCATCCCGCGCTGGAGATCGAGAGCTGCGCCGCCGGTGGCGGCCGGATCGACCTGGGCATCCTGGAGCGGACCGACCGGGTCTGGGCCTCGGACTGCAACGACCCGGTGGAGCGCCAGACGATCCAACGCTGGACCGCGCAACTGCTGCCCCCCGAACTGGTCGGCACCCATGTGGGCCCGCGCACCAGCCACACCACGGACCGCGTCAGCTCCGACCAACTCCGCCTGAGCACCGCCCTGTTCGGCCACGCAGGCATCGAACAGGACCTCACCCGCTGCTCCCCCGAGGAACTGGCCCGCCTCACCGCCTGGACCGCCCTCCACCGCGAACTGCGCCCGCTGCTCCACGGCGGCCGCACGGTCCGCGCCGACCTGGCCGACGAGTCGACGCTGCTGCACGGAGTCGTGGCTCACGACGGGTCGGCCGCGCTGTACTGCTGGGCGCGGCTCGCCACGTCCCCCGAGGGCCAGTACGGGCGAGTGCAGTTGCCCGGCCTGGACCCCGAGGCGACCTACCGGGTGCGAGTACGCGCCGAGTTGGGCCTGCCGTCCTTCCACGAGACAGCGGAACCGGCCTGGCTGTCCGCCGCCCTCGACGACGGCCTGTCGCTGCCCGGTTCGGTGCTCACCGTCGCCGGCCTGCCCCTGCCGAACCTCAACCCCGAGCAGGCCCTGCTCCTCGAACTCACGAGGACGGCCCGCTGACCGGACGCGGCGAGGCGCACGGTCAGCGGGGCCGTCTGCCCGCGGTGAGCAGATGGCCGCTGGTGCCGAGCAGGGTGGGCTCGCACTCGATGTGGCGGCTGGCCACCAGGACGGCCTCGCGGCGGTCCGGGTCGTCCAGCCAGTCCTCGATGCCACCCATCAGCCAGGCGACGCCTTCGAGGCCGTACTGAGCGTCGACGGTGAGTGCGGCCTCCTCGAACTCCTCGGGGGCCTCGTGGGGTTGGGCGAAATAGGCGGTCGTGAAGTGGCCGCCGTCCTCGGAGTCGTGGCGTCCCTCTTCCATCTCGCGGTCGATCCGCGTGCGATGCGGGTCGATGAAGTACAACTCCTGCCTGAGCATGTCGTGCAGTCCCGCGAACCGGTTGATGGTCGCCGCGACCACCAGCCCACCCGGTCGCAGGACACGACGCGCCTCGCCCAACGCCCGTACGCGGTCCGCCCGTTCGGGCAGGTGGTAGAGCGGTCCGAGCAGCAGCACCACGTCGTACGACGCGTCTTCGGCGGGCAGCGCCCTGGCGTCCCCGGCACGGGCGGTGACCCCCGGCAGCCGGCCCGCCTGTTCCACGTGCAGCGGTACGGGGTCGACGAGTTCGACCTCGTACCCGTCCCTGGCGAGCCACTCGGCGTGGATGCCGCTGCCGCCGCCGACGTCCAGCACCTTCGCGGGGGCCGTCGACAGCAGGCGCCGCAGTACGTCCTGGGTCCGCCAGAACTCCAGCCGGTCGGAGCCCTGTCTGAGGCGTCCGTCCTCGTTGCCCTCGGCGTAGTAGGCGAGGATCTCCTCGCGAATAGCGACGGCAGGGCCTTGTGCGCGTGTCGTCTCGGTCATCGCCCCAGACTGCGATCCGGCGTCACCGCCTCGCAACGGGATTCCGGAGCGCGGGCCGTCACGAGGCCCGACTCGTAGGCGAACACCACGAGTTGGGCCCTGTCGCGGGCGCCGAGCTTGGTCATGGCCCGGCTGATGTGGGTCTTCGCCGTGAACGGGCTGATGACCATGTGGGCGGCGATCTCCTCGTTGGTGAGGCCACGCGCGGCCAGGGCGGTGACCTCGCGTTCGCGGCGGGTGAGGTGTTCCAGGCCGGTGGCGGTGCAGCGGTCGGGGGGCCGGGAGACGAACTCGCCGATGAGGGTGCGGGTGATCGACGGGGAGAGCAGGGCCTCGCCGCCTGCGACGATCCCGATCGCCTGGAGCAGGTCCGCCGGATCGGTGTCCTTCAGGAGGAAGCCGCTGGCGCCCGCCCTCAGCGCCTCGAAGACGTACTCGTCCAAACCGTAGTTGGTGAGGATGACGACCCGGACCGCGGCGAGCGCGGGGTCCGCGGCGATACGGCGGGTCGCCTCGATGCCCGTCATGACCGGCATCTGTACGTCTATCAGCGCGACGTCGGGCAGTTGCGCACGGACGAGGGCCACGCCCTGTTCGCCGTCGGCCGCCTCGCCCACCACCTCGATGCCGTCCTCGGCGTCGAGGAGAGCGCGGAAGCCCGCGCGCATCAGCGCCTGGTCGTCGACGACCACGACCCGGATCATCCCGCCTCCCCCAGTGGCAGTTCGGCCCGTACCGCGAAGCCGCCCTCCGCGCGCGGGGCGGTGTGCAGGGTGCCGCCCAGGGCCGTGACGCGCTCGCGCATGCCGGTGAGTCCGATTCCGGGCTTCGGCGGACAGCCGGGGTCGGCCGCTCCGTCGTCCTCCACCCGGATCGTCAAGTCGTCGTCTCCGTAGTCGAGTTGGACGCTGACCTTGGCCGGGCCCGCGTGCCGGGCCGCGTTGGTCAGGGCCTCCTGGACGATGCGGTACACCGCGCGGTCGACCGTCGCCGCGAGGGGGCGCTCCTCGCCCGTCACCGCGAGTTCGACGGCGAGGCCGGCCGCGCAGGCCCGCTCGACGAGCAGCTCGGGGGTGCCGGTGGGTTCCTCGGTGGTGCGCAGGATCTCCAGGGTGGCGCGCAGCTCCCGCATCGCCTCGCCGCCCGCCTCCTGGATGGCGAGCAGGGCGGGTGGCACCTCCTCGCCGCGCTTGCGGGCGAGGTGGACGGCGACGCCCGCCTGGAGCTTGACGATCGAGATGCTGTGGGTGAGGGAGTCGTGCAACTCCCGCGCTATGCGCAGGCGTTCCTCGCCCGCGCGGCGCAACGCGACCTCCTCGCGGGTGCGTTCGGCCTCCAGGGCGCGCTGTTCGGTCTGGCGCAGATACGCCTGCCAGTTGCGATCGGCGAGGCCGGTGACCACCGCGCACAGGAACCAGCCGGCGATGAGCGCGGTCCGCTCGACCACCTGCTGGGTCGTCGGGCCCGTGGCGAAGTACGCGGCCAGGAACAGCCCGCCCGCCCCGGCCGCCCAGCCGCGGTGTCCCGCGCGGGCCGCCGTGTGCATGGCGGCGAGCACGGGCAGACCGGCGACCGGCCCCGGGTGGGCGTGCAGGACGTAGGCCGCCTCCCCCAGTGTGGCCACGGCGAGGACCGCGCGCGGAGCCGTCTGGTAGAACGCCAGGGTCACCGAGGCGAGCGCCATCAGCGCGTAGTCGACGGCGGTCGTGTCCGCGTCGAAGGCGGCGACGGTCATGACGAGGGCGCCGATCACGACCGCGAGGGAAGCGTCGGCGAGGCGCCTGCGTGGGGTCACATCGACCGGGTACCCGCTCATGACCGCACAGTAGACCGCCGCGCCGACGCGGGCGTCAGCCCTGTGGACAACTCCTGGACTACTCCCCACGCAGTACTCCCCGGCCCCGCGCCACCCGGCCGACGCAGCGTCAACTCGCTTCGGCCGTACGACGACCCGGGGCACCCGGACAGCGCACGCTACTGCCATGCCCACACCCTTCCGTCACACCCTGCCCCCGTCGCCCAAGTCCGCCACCGGCCGCACCGCCGAGGTCTTCGAGCAGATCGCCGTCGACTTCGGGATCGAACGGCCCCCGACCTTCGTGGTCCTGTCCTCCGTGCCCGAACTCCTGGCGCCCACCTGGGCGTTGATGCGGGAGTCGCTGATCGCGGGCGACGGCAGCCGCACCGGCAAGGAGCTGGCCGCGCTCGGGGTCTCGCTCGCCAACAAGTGCCCGTTCTGCGCGGACGCGCACACCGTCCTGCTGCACGCCACCGGCGACCACGCCCTCGCCGAGCACCTGGCGCGCGGCGGCACACCGGAGGACGAGGAGCACGCCCGTGTGCTCGACTGGGGCCGCCGCACCCGGGTCCCGGGCGCGGACCTGGCGCCGTACCCGTTCCCGCCCGAGCAGGCACCCGCCTACCTCGGCACCGCGCTCGCCTTCCACTTCATCAACCGCATCGTGTCGGCCCTGCTGACCGAGCAGCTGCTGCCGGGCAACGCCCAGCGGTTCCGGGCCGTACGCAGCCTCGCCGGCCGCAGCGTGGCCCGCACCGTGCGCCGCAGCGCCGTACCGGGAGCGGCACTCCCCCTGCTCGACACGCCCGGCCCCGGCCCTGGCTGGGCGGCCGGAACCCCGGTGGGCCCGGCCTACGACGCCCTGCGCACGGCGGCGCTCGCGGGCGCGGACCTTCTCGACACGGACGACCTGACCCTCGTACGGGAGACGCTGTGGGCCTGGGACGGATCGCATCCGCCGGTCGTGCTGCGCGGCTTCCCGAACCGGCGGGAGCGGCCGGCGGCGCGACTGGCGGTACTGGCCGCGCTCGCGCCGTACCGGATAACGGAGGAGGACGTGGCCGCCTGGCGGGAGCCGTCGCGGAGTGACGCGAGTCTCGTGCGGCTCGTCGCGTACGGGGCGTTCGCCGCCGTCGAACGGATCGAGACGACGATGCGGGTGCCGGCCGCTCGCACCTGACACGTGGACACAGGAGGACGGACATAAGAGGACACACAACGCGTCCACAGTCAGGCACTGTCACCGCACAGGCACGGAGCGAGTTCACACTTCCGCCTCACAGGGAGTCATGTGACACTGACGTTCCTGTCCGCAGTGCGGACCCGCTCCGCACCCTTCCCCCACGAGAAGTGCGACTTGCGTTCTCTACCTCTGCCGCTCGCTCTCACCGCGCGTCTGTCGCCGGTCGTCGTGCTCGCCGCGATGGGCTGGGCCCTGACGTCCGGTCCGTTCGCCGCGACGACGACCGCCGATCACAAGGCGACGCCCGAGTCCGACTCCTCGTCCGGGAGCTCAGCCCCGTCGACGGCGCCCGTGGTCAAGGCGTACTCCACGTCCCCCGCCCCGTGCGGAAGTGTGACGGTGGCGACGCTCAAGTCACTGGTTCCGGGCGCCAAGACGGCCGGCAAGGAGATCCCGTCGACGGACACGAAGGTGCGCCGCACCTGCTCGTGGAACGCGCTCAAGGGCTACGACTACCGCTGGCTCGACGTGTCGTACGAGATCACGGAATCGGACGAAGCGGCGAAAAAGTCGTACACCGAGACGACTACGGAGAAGAGCGGCGGCGGGGTGGTGCCCGGGCTCGGGGACGCGGCCTACTCCATCGTGAACCTCACCACGGAGGACAAGCAGCAGACGCGTGAGGGCACGGTCGTCGTCCGCGCGGGCAACGCGCTGGTGACCATCACCTACAACGGCAGCGACTTCGAGAACAAGAAGGCGCCGAGCACGGACGTCATCAACAAGGGCGCGATCAAGGCCGCGAAGGAAGCGGTGACCGCGCTGGAGGGCGCCAAGGCCAGCTAGGGCCTGTACGTCAGGCCCGGCCCCAGCACCCTCCGGCACGACGAGTCCTACGCCTTGACGAGCGTCGGCCCCTGCGGCGCCTCCTTCTTCCCGGTCAGCAGCGTCAGCGCCACGTAGAGCACCATCGACGTGCCGAGGCCCACCGCCCAGCCGTAGTCGGCGAGGGAGGACAGGGCCGGGATGGGACGGCCGTCGATCAGCGGGTGGAAGTCGGCGCCGCCGACGGCGAGCACACCACCCACCAGGAAGGCGACGACGGCACGCCAGTTCCAGCCGCCGTCGTACCAGTAACGGCCGCCCGCCTTGTACAGGTCGGTCAGGTCGAGCTTGCCGCGGCGCAGGATCCAGTAGTCGGCGATGAGGATGCCGGCGACCGTACCGAGCAGACCGCCGACCAGCCCGAGCCAGGTGAAGATGTAGCCCTGCGGGTCGGAGTACAGCTTCCACGGGAAGATCAGCACGCCGAGGACGCTGGTGATCAGGGCGCCGGTACGGAAACTGATCTTCCGGGGCGCGATGTTGGAGAAGTCGAAGGCGGGCGAGACCAGGTTGGCCGCGATGTTCACGGACAGGGTGGCCACCAGGACGGTCACCAGCGCGTACAGCAGACCTACGACGTTGTCGGTCTTCGCCGCGAGCTGGACCGGGTCCCAGATCGCCTTGCCGTAGACGGCCTGCGAACCGGAGGTGACCAGTACCGACAGGAACGCGAACAGGGTCATGGTGGTCGGCAGACCGAGTGCCTGGCCCCAGGTCTGGGCCTTCTGGCTCTTGCCGTAGCGGGTGAAGTCGGGGATGTTCAGCGACAGCGTGGACCAGAAGCCGATCATGCCCATGAGCGAGGGCCAGAACAGCTTCCAGAAGCTGCCGCCCCAACCGAGCTTGGACGGCTGGTCGAAGAGCGGGCCGAGGCCGCCGGCCTTGCTGCTCATCCACCACAGCATCACGAACGCGCCGACGAGCACGAAGGGCGCCGCCCAGTTCTCGAAGCGGCGGATCGTCTCCATGCCCCGGTAGATGATGGCCACTTGGAGCACCCAGAACAGCGCGAACGACAGCCACATCGTCCAGGCGTACCCGCCGATCTGCGAGGCGTTGGCCCAGCTGTCCCCGATCAGCTTGCCGGCGAGGAAGAAGATCGCCTCACCGCCGATCCAGGTCTGGATGCCGAACCAGCCGCACGCCACCAACGCCCGAACGACAGCGGGGAGGTTGGCGCCGCGCACACCGAACGAGGCACGCGCGAAGACCGGGAAGGGGATGCCGTACTTCGGTCCCGCGTGCCCGGTGAGCAGCATCGGCACGAGCACGATCAGGTTGGCCAGGGCGATGGTGAACACCGCCTGCTTCCAGTCCATGCCGACGGCGATGAGCCCGGAAGCCAGGGTCCAGGAGGCCGTGTTGTGGGCCATGCCGACCCACAACGCGGAGAAGTTGTACGTGGTCCAGGTGCGCTTCTCGACGGGAACCGGCAGCAGATCGTCGTTGGCGTACGGCCCGCTGGGCTGCGGAGATCCGGGGGCGATCTCCACCCGCCCGTCGGCGAGGGTGACTTGAGCGGTCGGCTCTATGGCCGTGGGAGCGGTGTCGGTCATGGGCAGGCCAATCAATGAGGTGGGTCCGGAAAGGCCGTGCGGGGCTCCGGCCCCCCTCCCCAGGACGGTGGGGAGGGGGAGAACTGGAGTGGGGGGACGGGGAGTTGAGCGGTTTCAGCGGTGCGGCTCAGGCGTTGACGGCCGGGATGATCTTCGCGCCGTAGGCGTCGATCGTGGCCTCCTGCGCGTCGTGCATGTCGTAGACGGCGAACTGGTCGACGCCCAACTCCCGCAGGGCGTTGAGCTTTTCGATCTGCTTCTCGGCCGTGCCGATGATGCAGAACCGGTCGACGATCTCGTCGGGGACGAAGGCGGTGTCGGGGTTGTCGGCGCGACCGTGGTGCGAATAGTCGTACCCCTCACGGGCCTTGATGTAGTCCGTGAGTTCCTCGGGTACGGCGGCGGAGTGTTCGCCGTACTTGGAGACGAGGTCGGCGACGTGGTTGCCGACCATGCCGCCGAACCAGCGGCACTGGTCGCGCGCGTGGGCGAGCGCCTCGGGCGAGTCGTCCTCGGTGACGTAGGCGGGGGCGGCGACGCAGATCTTGACCTCGGACGGGTCGCGCCCGGCGGCGACGGCCGCGTCCTTCACCGCCTTGACCATGTACTCGGTGAGGTAGAGGTCCGAGAGCTGGAGGATGAAGCCGTCGGCCTCCTCGCCGGTCATCTTCAGGGCCTTGGGGCCGTACGCGGCCATCCAGACCGGGAGTTGGGCGTCCTCCTTGGCCCAGGGGAACTTGATGACCGTGCCGCCGAGGTCCGCCTCCTGGCCGGAGCCGAGCGCCCTGATGACCTTCATGGCCTCGCTGATCCGGGCCAGGGTGTTCGGGGTGCGGCCCGCGACGCGCATCGCGGAGTCGCCGCGGCCGATGCCGCAGACCGTGCGGTTGCCGAACATGTCGTTCAGGGTGGCGAAGGTGGAGGCGGTGACCTCCCAGGTGCGGGTGCCCGGGTTGGTGACCATCGGGCCGACCGTCAACTTCGTGGTGTTGGCCAGGATCTGACTGTAGATCACGAACGGCTCCTGCCACAGCACGGCGGAGTCGAAGGTCCAGCCGTAGGTGAAGCCGTTGCGCTCGGCGCGCTTCATCAGGCTGATGACCCGCGAGGCCGGCGGGTCGGTCTGCAGGACGAGTCCGAAGTCCATGTGCGCCACTCCTAGTTGAGGTACTGACTGGTGGAGCGCGGGGTGTAGACGCCGTGGCCCGCGTGCCCGGTGTACTCCCGCTCGGTGATGACGAGTTCGCCGCGCGAGAGGACGGTCTCGACGCGGCCGGTGAGGCGCTTGCCCTCGTAGGCCGAGTAGTCGACGTTCATGTGGTGGGTCTCGGCGGAGACGGTCTGCTCGGCGTGCGGGTCGTAGATGACGACATCGGCGTCGGCGCCCGGGGCGATGGTGCCCTTCTTCGGGTAGAGGCCGAACATCCGGGCCGGGGAGGCGCAGGCGATCTCGATCCAGCGGCGGCGGCTGATGTGCCCGTCGACGACGCCCTGGTGGAGCAGGTCCATGCGGTTCTCGACGCCCGGCATACCGTTGGGGATCTTCGAGAAGTCGCCCCGGCCGAGTTCCTTCTGGCCCACGAAGCAGAAGGGGCAGTGGTCGGTGGAGACCACCTGGAGGTCGTTGGTGCGCAGGCCCTGCCAGAGCTTGGCCTGGTGCTCCTTCGGCCGAAGGGGCGTGCTGCACACGTACTTCGCGCCCTCGAAGTCGGGCTCGGCGAGGTTGTCGGTGGAGAGGAACAGGTACTGCGGACAGGTCTCGCCGAAGACGGGGAGGCCCTCGTCGCGCGCCTTGGCCAGCTCGGCGACGGCCTCCATCGCGGAGACGTGCACGACGTAGAGCGGGGCGCCGGCGACCTGCGCGAGCTTGATCGCGCGGTGGGTGGCCTCGGCTTCGAGGAGGGCCTTGCGGACCTCGCCGTGGTAGCGGGGGTCCCGCTCGCCGCGGGCCAGCGCCTGCTCGACCAGCACGTCGATGGCGATGCCGTTCTCGGCGTGCATCATGATCAACCCGCCGTTGTCGGCGGCGCGTTGCATGGCGCGCAGGATCTGGCCGTCGTCGCTGTAGAAGACGCCCGGGTAGGCCATGAACTGCTTGAAGGAGGTGACGCCCTCCTCGACCAGCAGGTCCATCTCCTTGAGGGTGTCCTCGTTGACGTCGGAGACGATCATGTGGAAGCCGTAGTCGATGGCGCAGTTGCCCTCGGCCTTGGCGTGCCACGCGTCGAGGCCCTCGCGGAGGGCTCCGCCGACGCTCTGGATCGCGAAGTCGACGATGGTCGTCGTACCGCCCCAGGCGGCGGCCCGGGTGCCGGTCTCGAAGGTGTCGGCGGCCTTGGTGCCGCCGAACGGCATCTCCATGTGGGTGTGGGCGTCGACCCCGCCCGGGATGACGTACTTCCCGGTGGCGTCGATGACCCGCTCGGCGGTCCAGGCGTCGGCCGTCGGGGTGCCGGAGGTGGCCAGGGCTGCGATGCGGCCGTCCTCGATGAGGACGTCGGCGTGGAGTTCGTCGGACGCGGTGATGACTAGGCCGCCGCGGATTACGGTACGGGTGCTCATCGATTGACTCCGCTGGGTTGTGGTCGGGTGCGGGTCGGTGGGGGCTGGTCGCGCAGTTCCCCGCGCCCCTTTGGGAGGGCTGCGCCCTCCAAAGAAGCGCGGGGGAACCTACGGTCTCTTACGGTGCGGTCAACGGGCCGTACGCGTCCGGGCGGCGGTCGCGGTAGAACTGCCAGCGGTCGCGGACTTCCCGCAGCTTGGCCAAGTCCAGGTCGCGGACGACCAGTTCGGGCTCCTTGTCGCTGGCCACCTCGCCGACGAACTGGGCCTCCGGGTCGACGAAGTAGGTCGTGCCGTAGAAGTCGTTGTCGCCCAACTCCTCGACACCGACACGGTTGATGGCGCCGACGAAGTACTCGTTGGCGGCGGCGGCAGCGGGCTGCTCCAGCTGCCACAGGTAGGCCGACAGTCCGCGCGAGGTCGCCGACGGGTTGAAGACGATCTCCGCGCCCGCCAGGCCCAGCGCACGCCAGCCCTCCGGGAAGTGGCGGTCGTAGCAGATGTAGACACCGATCTTGCCGACCTTGGTGTCGAAGATCGGCCAGCCGCTGTTGCCCGGGCGGAAGTAGAACTTCTCCCAGAATCCGGGGACTTGGGGAATGTGGTGCTTGCGGTACTTGCCGAGGTAGGAGCCGTCCGCGTCGATCACGGCGGCCGTGTTGTAGAGGACGCCGGGCTGCTCCTCCTCGTACATCGGCAGGACCAGCACGATGCCGTGTTCCTTGGCGAGCGCCTGGAAGCGCTTGACGATCGGGCCGTCCGGGATCGCCTCGGCGTACTCGTAGAACGCCTTGTCCTGGACCTGGCAGAAGTACGGTCCGTAGAACAGCTCCTGGAAGCACAGGACTTGAGCACCCTGCGCGGCGGCATCGCGCACCGCCTGCTCGTGGACCTGGATCATGGACTCCTTGTCGCCCGTCCAGGCTGTCTGGAACAGGGCGGCACGAATCACGGTGCTCATCGGGACCTCCGGTCGCTAGGTGTGGGAGGAGCCTAGGAAGTCCGGAAGTCGTCTTTGAGTTGCACGGTGTCACGTCTGCGGAGGCTCGGCGTTCCACGGTGTCACCCTGTCGTGGCCGCATGTTTCACCGCCGTTTTCGCAGGTAGTCCCATGTTTCACCCCTGTTGCGCGTCGTGCGCGAGGAGCGCGATGTGCACCGACGCGGCCTGCTCGAAGTCGTCGAGGTCCACGCCGAGCCGGCCCTCTATCGCCTCCAGCCGGCGGTACAGCGCGGGCCGTGACACATGGTGGAGCTGCGCGGTGCGCGACTTGTTGCGGCCGGTGGCCAGATACGTGCGCAGTACGGCGAGCAGGTCCTCGTCGGCGGCGCACAGCAGCCCGTCCAACTCCCGTTCGGCGAAGGACTGCACCTGGGGGTCGTCCCGCAACAGCCGGATCAGGCCGCGCAGATGGACGTCCTTGAGGCGTACGACGGTGGGGAGTTCGAGGGCGTCGCTGGAATCCGCTACGGCGTCGGCCACGTGCTGTGCCTCGCGCAGTCCGGCGGGCACGTCGTCCCAGACGGTGCGCTGGCCGGCGGCGGCCACGACCGCCTTCAACGCCCCCGACTCGGTGCGCAGCCGGCTCGCGAAGTGCGCGGCGAGGGCGTCCGCGTCCTGGTCGCGGGGGAGGCTGAGAAGGACGGCGGTGACGCCGTCGGCGAGTTCGGCGACGAGTCCGGGCAGGCCCAACAGCCGTAGCACCCGGTCCAGTTGGGCCGTGTCGCCGTCGCGGACGACCATCGGTACGAAGGTGCGCCGGTTGACGGGGAGTCCGGCCGCGCGGGCGCGGGGCAGGAGTTGGCGGGCCGGTACGACGCCGCTCGCCAGGTCGGTGAGCAGGCTCTGCGCTGACTGTTCCTCCCAGGTGTGGGCGGAGCCGCCGAGCATGCGGTGCAGGACGAGGGCCTCGGCGGCGCGGTCGGCGAGAAGGCGGCCGGTGGCGGTGTCGCCGCGGTGGCCGCAGAGCATGATCTGGCCCCAGCGTTCGCCGCGTCCGCCCAGTTCGGCGCGGATCCAGCCGTCGCCCTCGCTGCCGCCGGCCTGCCGGGAGATGCGCTCCCAGTCGCGCAGCACGTCGTCCACCGCCGACCGCTCCCCCGCCGTGGCCAGGACGCGGTGGGCGAGGTTGGTGACGACCACGGGACAGGCGCTGTGCGCGGCGACCTCGTCGAGCAGGCTCTGCAGCGGGGCGCCGCCGGTGATGAGTCCGGTGAGCGCGGTCCGTACGGCCTCGGAGAGGCTGACGGCGGCGAACTTCCGCCGTACCAGCCGGGATTGGACCTCTTCCGTCAACTCCGCGAACGGGAAGGGGCGGTGGAGCACCACCATGGGCAGCCCGCACCGCTCGGCCGCGCGGCGCATCACGTCCGGCGGGGCGGGGAAGGCGCGGCCGAGACCGAGGACGACGGCCGAGGCCTCCGCGCGGTGCAGGGACTGGATGTACTCGGCCTGGGCGCCCTCGTCACCGGCGAGGAGCACTCCGGTGGTGAGGACCATCTCGCCGCCGGTGAGCATCACGCCGACGTCGGCGGCCTCGGCGACATGCACCCACCGCACGGCGCGGTCGAGTTGGCTCGCGCCGGCCACCACCTCGGGTTCCCCGGCCAGCACCCGTTCCAGGGCGAGGACCTGACGGACCGACAGAGCGGGTTCCAGGGGGTCGAGGGTGGTGGCCATAGCGCGTTTCCCTTGCTCGTACTGCTGCTACTGCGTGCTCGCCAGAGCCCGTTCGAGGATGGCGGCGCCCTCTTCGGCCTCCGCGACGGTGAGGGACAGCGGCGGGGCGATGCGCAGGGCGCTGGTGTCGTGGCCGCCGCCCTTGCCGATCAACAGCCCGCCCTCGCGGGCCGCTTCGAGCACCGCGGAGGCGGCCTGCGGATCGGCCTCGTCGGTGCCCGGTTTCACCAGTTCGACGCCGATCATCAGTCCGCGCCCGCGCACTTCCCGTACGCCCGGATGCTTGGCCGCGGCGGCCCGCAGGCGCTCGATGAGGAGGCCGCCGACGCGGCGGGCGTTGCCCTGGAGGTCGTGCTCCAGGAGGTAGCTGAGGTTGGCGAGGCCCGCCGCCATGGTGATCTGGGTGCCGCCGAAGGTCGAAATACTGTTGGAGTCGAGGCAGTTCATGATGTCGGCGCGGGCGACGACACCGCCGATCGAGCTGCCGTTGCCGATACCCTTGGCGAAGGTGAGGATGTCCGGCGGACCGTTCTGCGCGTGCGCCTGCCAGCCCCAGAAGTGGTCGCCGGTGCGGCCCCAGCCGGTCTGCACCTCGTCGGCGATCCACAACACCCCGCGCTCGGCAAGGACTTCGCGGAAGGCCGCGTACAGGCCGTCGGGCGGGGAGGTGAACCCGCCTACGCCCTGGACGGGTTCGGCGATGAGGGCCGCGGGCGGCCGGACGTGACCGAGGAGATCCTTCAGGTCGGCCACGCAGGCGGCGATGAACTCGGCGTCGGACAGCTGGGCGTAGGGTCCGCGCGTCCGCACACCGCCGTGGACGTACAGCGTCTGGAGCGGGGACAGCGAGGTCGGGGACCAGCCGCGGTTGCCGGTGATGCCGACCGCGCTGAAGGAGCGGCCGTGGTAGCTGTTGCGCATGGCCAGGATCTGGTTGCTGCGCCGGTACGAGGTCGCGAGCATCAGCGCGGTGTCGTTGGCCTCGGTGCCCGAGGTGGTGAAGAAGACACGGGCGTCGGGGATGCCGGACAACTGGGCGACGCGCTCGGCGAGTTCGACCATCGGGCGGTTGAGGTAGAGCGTGGACGAGTGGAGGATCCGCCCGGCCTGCTCGCTGACCGCCTTGGTGACCTCGGGGAGCGCGTGCGCGGTCATGGTGGTGAGGATGCCGCCGAAGAAGTCGAGGTACTTGTTGCCCTCGGCGTCCCAGACGTGCCGGCCCTCGCCGTGCGTGATCTCGAGCGGGTTGTCGTAGTAGAGGGCGAGCCAGTCCGGGAGCACCGCCTTGTGGCGTCCCAGCAGATCCTTGGTCACGGCTGCACCAGCCCTTCGTAGGCGTCGGGGCGGCGGTCGCGGTAGAACGCCCACTGTTGCCGCACTTCTTCGATGAGGCCGAAGTCGAGGTCGCGGACGACGAGTTCCTCGTCCTTGTCACTGGCGACGTCGCCGACGAACTGGCCCCGCGGGTTGACGAAGTACGACGTCCCGTAGAAGTCGTTGTCCCCGTACTCCTCCTTGCCGACCCGGTTGATCGCGGCGATGAAGTACTCGTTGGCGACGGCCGCGGCGGGCTGCTCCAGCTGCCAGAGGTAGGCGGAGAGGCCGCGTGAGGTGGCGGACGGGTTGTAGACCAACTGGGCTCCGTTGAGGCCGAGTTGGCGCCAGCCCTCGGGGAAGTGGCGGTCGTAGCAGATGTAGACGCCGACCTTGCCGACCGCGGTGTCGAAGACGGGCCAGCCGGCGTTGCCCGGCCTGAAGTAGTACTTCTCCCAGAAGCCCTTGACCTGGGGGATGTGGTGCTTGCGGTACTTGCCGAGGAAGGTGCCGTCGGCGTCGATCACGGCCGCGGTGTTGTAGTAGAAGCCGTCTTGCTCGATCTCGAAGACCGGGACGACGATCACCATGCCGGTCTCGCGCGCGAGCTGTTGCATACGACGCACGGTCGGCCCGTCGGGCACCGGCTCGGCCCAGTCGTAGTGTTCCGGTTCCTGGACCTGACAGAAGTAGGGGGCGTTGAACACTTCCTGGAACCCGATGATCTTGGCCCCCTGTCGGGCCGCCTCGCGGGCGTGTTCCTCGTGTTTCGCCACCATGGACTCGGTGTCGCCGGTCCAGGTGGCCTGGACCAGAGCGGCGCGTACGACGTTGGCCATGAGCTGCTCCTTCGACGGGGACGTCAGAGCCTCTACGCCCGTAGACAAAGGCCGTAGAGGCATGAACGTAAGCCTCCGGAGGAGCCTTGCCAAGACCATCGTCGTTAACCCGCGGAGTCGATCGCGTTTCACACTCCGGTGGGCGAGTCTGTGGCGACCGGCCCCAGCCGGTCAGGCAGTGAAGCCCGCGACCCGGAGGGCGTGGACCAGGTCCCAGTGGCGTTCGTCCGAGACGCCCTGGGCGGCCTCCAGCAGCAGGGGGACGAGTTGCTGGGGGTCGGCCGCGACGCTGCGGGCCGCCTCCTCGGGGGTGCGGACCCGGACGTAGGCGTCGAGCATGGCGTTGATCTCGCGGCGGCGGCCCTCGGCGACGAGCGCGAGCACCGCCTCACCGATCTCCTCGGCCGGGCGGGCC